>JBGTLT010000172.1:0-118073 GCA_041743975.1 Zeaxanthinibacter sp. | reverse complement strand
ACCTTATGCAGATCCAAGGTCTATTTCCCCCGGGGATACGTAAGTCTCCATTTTGAATGTTTATTACGCTGTATTCTTCATCGCTGTATATCCTGAATGCTGATCGGTATGTTAATTGAATTCCATTCAGATACTACCCAGTCCTTTTTTTTGTACTTTAGATATCACCTGGGTTCCATACTGTTTAAATTCTATTATCGGATAAAGCCACAATCCCCCACCTATCAGCCCGTTGTTTGAAATCAAATAATAAACAAATTATAAATAGGAATTATGCCGGGGATTTTAGAAGTTGATGACCATATTAAATTTTGATTATGAGCCTGTCCAATTTCCTGGGTTCCAGACCTAAGCCAAAAATTTTCATCTGCTATCGAAGATTCGGGGAAGGAGCTGGTTTTGGCGGCCGTATTGCGGATAAATTGGTGGAACATTTTGGACCCTATCAATGTTTCAGGGATATTGAAAACATAGAAAAAGGAACCGATTTTGTAGAAAGTATAGCGAAGGCCACCAGCGTCTGTGAGTTGCTGTTGGTGGTGATCGGGCCGGATTGGCTTACTTTAAAGGACAGTCATGGCCAACCAAAAATCCTTAGCAAAAATGATTTTGTCCGACTGGAAGTAGGCACAGCCTTATCGCGGAACATAAGGGTTATCCCCGTCCTCGTAGGGGGGGCCAAAGACCTTACAGAGGCTCAGTTGCCGGATGACCTTAAATTGCTTGCCAGAAGGCAATCACATGAACTTTCTGATAACCGTTGGGATTATGATTCGGACCAGCTTATAAAGTCCATTGAATCCATTGGCATCAGAGGCCGGTCACGGGAAGAACGGGAGGCGTGGAAACGAAAACAAAAAATGATTGCCACAGTCGTGGCCACTTCAATGGTCATATTGATGGGTTTTGCATTAGGAAATTATTTTAAACCATTTTCAGGAAATAAAACACAAGATCCTTCAGAAAATGTTAGTAAATTCAATGCCGAACCTATAGCAGAGCCTACAGCAGCCAAAGAGGTTAAAGAGGTTAAAGAGGAATTTACAAACACCTCCCCAACCAAACAGAATGTTAATAGCGAATCCATTTCAGAACCCACGGAGTTCCAGGAGAATTTGAATACCAATACCTTACCCCGGATCGATGTTTCGACCGCAAAAAAAATCAATTACAACAGGGAACAAGGAAGCATTAAAAATACCCTTATCCTGGCTTCCAGTCTGGAAGCAGAAGCATTTCTGACACTCAATGAAGGTATTCTTAGCCAGGTTTTTACAGGGGATGCCATGCGAAATTATAATGTAGTTTTTTCGCAATACCGCAACTTGGGAATTTACAATATCAATATCCTTGAAAACCAATCCTTTGGCGAATTCAATATATATGAGGAGGATGGAAGGCTACTGGCAGAGGTGGAACTTTTGGAAACCTGGTCAGGACATACCCATCGTACATTGGACCATCTCTGTCTTGTCCACCAGGAATCGCGCCAGCTGCCCCAAACCGTATTTCTTGAAAAAATGAACGACAGTTGGTATATTACTTCCACAACCCAACTGGATGATTCCCCCCCGCCAACCACCCAATGCGGGCAGTATAATTGTTATTTGCATTAACAATCCCCTGATAATTTTATAATATGCAGGAGGACCTGGAAACACTTCTGCTGTTATTATCGGACTTCATCCCGCTTTGCAACCAACTGATATGTAAATCCATTGCCCACAACCTCCCGTTTTCCGGCCACATGGTCCCGGTATTCCCAGGTTCAAAATAACTCCGGGTTGAACCGGGCTGTAAGTTCTAAGCTTTACCTGCAAAATGTGAACAAAAACAATTCTTCCCATAGAAAAGTAAAAGTGAACCTACTCGATAATCGCCAGAAATAATATCCAGAATATATTTTGGGTATCCAATCAAACTGCTTTAAAGGCCAGCCTTTTGCACCAGGCCATTTACGAGTTCACAATGGCTTTTTTGAAGCCGTTTGGGGTCCCTTATGTTCTGGCGTATGGCCGAAATGTAATTGTCGAAATTATCGTTCGGCAGTTGCTTGTGCAACATTTCCACCCATACATTCAGGTTCTCCGATACAAAGGCCGGGTAATCTGAATTCATCAATTCCCTATTGGAATATTGTAAGATGAACTTATCTGCAGCGGCGATGGTTTTATCCGCCAACTCGGAGTGACTGAATTTATTTCCGCGTTTAACAACGTCCCGGAACCAGCGCACAGTTTGAAGGATATCAGCTGTATCCCCATTCAATTTGTCCAGATAACTCAGGAATGCATTGCACTTCCTCATTAAATTGCCATGAACGGTCGCTGCCTTTTTCCAATCTCCGCCCTGTATACGGTTTTCCAATGTATTCGCGGCATTGACCACCCCAAACGGATCGCTGCCCTGGGTGCTCACAAAATCCCTGATGAGCTGGATCGCTGCCGGGCCCAGGTCTTGCAGGAAGGAAGTATAGGTGGGTTCATCCACGGTGCCATCCAGGATATCGAGGGCTTTGGATGCCTGGACCCCGGCATCTGCAATGTTATATTCCTTTTCAAGCCTTTGAAAGGCAAAGGCATGTTCCCCCAGGTTTTCTTCCCCGGCTACCTCAAGTTTCCCGGATTGAACATCAATACCAAAACCATTGATTCGCATGTGGTTGACCCGTTCTTCAAACAGATAAGAAACCGGTTCGGCACCTGCAGCAGGAAAGGTAGATACCATTAATTCGATCCAGCGATTTTCACAGGGCTTCATATTTTTTAATACCAGGCTATCCTGTTGTATGGCATTTTCGCTGCCTTCACCACCCCCAATAACCGAAATACGGTATTTTTCCCTCTCCGGCACTTTTCCGTGGGGGTTAATGTATATGACCATATCCCTCTCAAAAAAGGTGGCATTGTGTGCAATTGCATAGACTATCAGGCTTTCACCGGAATCCGCAGTTCCCGTATAAACTTCCAGGTTCCGTTGTGCCTTGTTGTTATCAGCCAGCACCAGGAGGTCTGTGCCATTGGACCAGCCCGGGGCACGGCCCAGCAGGGTTGGGTTGGCGCTGGGATCATTGGGGCCAGCAATTTCAACGGCCATACAGACATGGTTTGCCGTTACGGCTGCCGGGTCAATAAGGTTCCAGGCCACACCGGCAGCCATGGTTTTTTGTTGGTCGGTGGCAGAAAACGCGAGGGATGCAAACGAGGAAACGCCGTTGATAAGCTGATAATTACTGCCGGTCCCGAATTCAGATTTCAGGAAAAGCAGATTCGCATTGGCTGCAGGTCCGGTAGCCCTGCGGTGCACCCGGGCATACGCAAAATTGCCTCCTGCAGTCATCGGTCGGGGGTTCATACTCTGTGGCTGGTCATTGCTATTGAATGTCCCGGGGGTATCCAACCTGCGGTTCCATACATCGCTGGTAAGGTAAAAGACAGGTTCAGTGGAGGGTTCTGCCCCCGGATCATTGTCGGTGGGCGTTTTGGTCCAGTCACGTACATAAAAATCATTGTTGATGGCAACCGGGTCCACCCGATAGAAATAGGGGTCAATTGATATGGCTACATTTGCTGTGTTGGCCAGGTTACGGAGCTGATTTGTGGTGGTATTTAAATTTCGTTGCCAGGCAGGCTGTACGGTGGGGAACCGGGCCGGGGTAGGGTCATTACTGGCAGAGAATACCCCTACAAAATTTTTGCCGGATGGCATGGTGGTTAAATAGGCATAATCCCCCAGATAGGGAAAAAAGGTGCCTCCCGCAGGTGTATTGTCGGGAAATGTATTGAGCACATTGGTGGTACGGTTTGCAAAATCATTGGTGGTGCGTTCAATGATACTCGACCAGTTGCCCCCGGCAAGTTGCTGATATGAAAATGCGACTTCCCCCTGTGAATTGACGGCAATATCGGGGTTGATGGCATTGTTCACGGCATACAGGTCATTGGCAGACCAGTTGGCACCAGAGTCTGTGGACCTCCGGATATGTATGTTGTTGGTGCCGGTACCCGTATTATCCACCCAGGCGACATAGACACTGCGGTCATTATTGGGGTCAACGGCTATGGCTACCCGGTCACCTGTTCTTTCCTGCCCCAGTGATATGTTATTTCCGGAGAAGGTAAACTGAATACCCGTAACCACGATCCTTCCGGCCAATCCGTCACCGGGATCGGTAAGATCAGAAAAAGGATTGGTCCCGGTGCCCCAGTTATCGTCTCTGGTTACCACAATATTTGCTGTTCTGAGGGTACCGGATGTTGCTGTTCTCTGAACATGTATGGCGTAAAGGGTGCCCTCAGGGTGGATCGCGAGCCTTACGGGCGGACCGTCCTGCCCGGTGGGTGTCCGCCTTTCAATCACAGCGGTTGAAAGTGTTGGTGTCGTTGCCGAGGCATTCAGCGACAGGTCAACTGCAGCCGACCGTGGCAAAATGCCAAGGTCGTTATTCCCCACATACATACGGTCAATCCCGTCCGGAGGAGTCGCAGCGTAGGCATAAGGCTGGTCAGGAGAATTCCGCGTTTGCAATTGTGGCATTAGGGCCGTTCCTGCCACATTATTCGTCCTGAAAATGTCCATTGTCAGCGTTGCGCCGGTAGCAGCGGGTATTCGCAGGATCCCGGTATAAAGCCAGTTGGTTGTTGTACCGAATTTGGATGTGATGTCCCCTGTAGAGATATTACTGGGAACAATGGAGTTCAGTACCCAGGTCTGGCCTCCATCCTGGCTAAAGAAAATTGGTGCCGAGGGGGGGGTGGTGGCCCCAAGCGGGTTGGGTGTGAATGCCGTTCCCACCAACTGGTTTGGTGTTGCAGAATTGATGGCAAGGTTTGGTTCCCTGTCCTGCGCTGTTTCGTTGCTTTGTGCATTGGGGATCATATTTACTATTTGTACCTGTTGTGCCCAAATTGGAAAGATAGGTGCCATTAACAGCATCAGTATAAAAATTCGCTTTGTCTTTTTCATGGTCGTGAGTTTACGGTTTACTGCTTACAAAGGGGATTTTTACATTAATTTATTTAAGGAGAGATTGTATATATTCTTTGCGCTCTATCGGATAAAAGTCCTGTTCTTCGGTTATGGAAAATATGGTTTCCTGATTGGGTGCGCGCTGTAAGAGCCAAATGCCTTTGTCACCAACTTTAAATTTAGGGGCGTACTGCCACATGATATCGTAGCTGGATGGAAAACGAAAAGTGATCGTGCTTCCCTCTGCACTGCCCTTAAGGACTTCCTCTGTTTGAATTTCAGCTGTAACCCAATAAGGGTCATGCTCCGAATCGACCGGTTGTTTTTCAGGATCACTCAACCTGACAACTTCTCCGGAAATTACCAATGCAGCGCGTTTAAGCCGCTCCCGTACCCCGTCATCCTGTGCTTTGTTTACGCCGGCAAGGACTTCCTCATTGGAGACTTCCCTTGATTCAGTACTATGGACTTCAACGACTGCAAGGCTTTGCCCGTACAGCCACCCATTGGTATAGAACAACTTTTCTGTTTCCGGTTTCTGACTGTTGATGTCCCTGACAGCTACTGTGATCGATTTTCCTGTCCAGTCAGTAAAACCGGGAGGTGCGGATACCACTTCGCTAACCTTTACCACAATGCAATTGCTGACATCGGATATTTCCGGCAGCGTTGCCGCAGCTACCCTTTCTACGGTTGCGCGAAAGATAAATTTGGCACCAGTGGCACCCGTTGCAGGTTTGGGGGTAGTGCATGCAAAGCATACTATCATAAGGGATAGGACTGTTGTTTTCATAATTGCGTATTTATACGGGTTATTATGCAATGTATTCCTGTTTGGGTCTTACGAAGCTTTCAGAAAGGCAGGGGGAAGTGAGCTAATCAACAAGAAAGGTACTACTATTCTGTAATCCAGCTCCGGCAAATGTACAAATAGCCAATGAGACTGTATAATTGGCTATCAGTTAGATATAATCTCATTATCATTAAGTCAGCGGGGAACTAAGCCCGGGATACTACCCTGGACAATGTTTGCTTCGCCACCACCAGGGTCCGGTATGCCACCCCCTTCATCCATTGTGAATGCTCCTTCCTGTCATCTGATATGTCACTGGCTGTTTTGACGATTAACCGGATAAGCTCGTGAACATCCTGCTTCAATTGCCGGGGATCATTTCCGTTACGTCCTATATAATCTTTCAGATCAAGCCCCGCCTGATACAATACCTTGGCCACGAAATCAGGGCGTAGTGCTTTATAGGAAGGATAGGTGCCCTCAAAGATACCGGCCACAATTTCTGCAAAACCCTGATCCGCCTTAGACCTGGCAATCAGCACTTCAAGGAGGGTCATCCATACTGGGGTCAGCGCTGTATTCCGGCCGCAATGGACCATCAGGTTAGACATGGCAAAATCATGTGCCAGTTCTGTCTGCAATTTTTCCCCATAACCCCCAAGGCATTGGTCTGAATAATCATTCTTCAGATAGCAATCCTTCAGGCAGTCAGCAGCCCAACTGGCACTGAGAAGCGAATATTGAATGCCATCCCCACTCAGGGGGTTAATTAGTCCGGCCGCTTCCCCAACCAACATCAGCCGGTTCGCTATAACCGGACTCTTGGCATCGTAAAAAGTAATAGGCCATCCCTCAATTTTACCCATTATATTCCCTTTTCCTACCCGCTCCAGGAGATCCGGGTTATTCCGGAGGTGGTTTTCAAACAGCTGTTTCACCTGGGCAGGTTTCCGGGGATAGGTTTGGTAGATCATGGCCATCCCCACATTGGCGCCTTTCGTCCCCTTTGGGAACAACCAATAGATCCCAGGAAAATTTTCCTCACTGAAGTAGACGTCTACCCGGTTCTTCGGCCCGTTTATCCCTTCGTAATAGGCCCGAAGGCCCAGCAACTGGAATGCCGCATCTGTCTTGGAGCCTTTTAACTGTCGGGCAACCACAGACCTGCTGCCATCTGCTCCCACGATGACCTTTGATATGATCCTTCCTTCAGCGCCGCCGTTGCGATAAGTCGTGACCACCCTTTCCTTGTTGCTATCATAATGGGATACCCTGCATTGTTCATAATAAACCGCACCTGCCTTTTTTGCGGCCTCATAAATGAGGTTATCCAGTTCCATACGGGGAATGATCCGGGCATGATATGGTAGTTCCTCTGGCTTTGCCAGTTTTATGATCGCCTTGTCTTTTTTGATAAAAAGTCCAACCTCATTTATTTCATTCGCCTTTTTAAAAGCTGGCATATTGGTGATACCCATTGCATGGAGTTCACCGAGGGCAATGGGGCTTACCCCATCCCCACACACCTTGTCGCGCGGAAACCTTTCTGCTTCCGCAACGATTACTGCAATGCCTGCCCGGGCAAGATGATAGGCCAATGCACTTCCGGCCGGACCTCCTCCCACAATAAGGACATCACAATCAAAGTTTATCTTTTGTTGAACGATTATCATATCCCATTTAATAGTTTCTGTTGATCATATACAGGATAATTGACTCCAGGAAGGCCTTGTCAGCAGAATCCGGTAAAGGTGAAAAATGGGTATAAAACTCCTTCAACGCAGCACCCGCCAAATATTTACTGGTTTCCTTGGCATGAGCTACGGAACCATATTTCCCCATCAGTGAAAAGATTTCCCTGGCGTCTGCTTCCCTGCGGTCCAGTATGGGTATCCGCAGGTAGTTTTGGATGAAGCGAAGTTCGCCGGGGCTGCAATGGGAAAGCAAGTGAATGAGCATCAGGGTCCTTTTTCCTTCAAGGATATCCCCTCCTATTTCCTTGCCATACTTTTCCTGATCCGCTACCAGGTTCAGGATGTCATCCTGTATCTGGAAGGAAGCCCCCATAAAATACCCCAGCCTGTTAAACTTGTCCGGGTCAGTCCGCCCTTTGCTCCCGATAATTGCGCCCATCCTGATTGGATGTATGCAGGTGTACCAACAGGTTTTTTTAAGGATCATCCTCATATAGTCCGCTTCCACGAGGCTGCAATTGTTGTCCTTGCGCCACCCCAGTTCCAGGGCCTGTCCTTCCGCGCATTCCAATACCATATGCTGTATCTCCAGGAAGAGCTGCTGTGCTATCTTATCCCCCAGGATCTCTTTGTTCCGGTTCAGGGGCAACATGCTTAATGCATTCATGGCATCTCCCACATTGATGGCAATGGCCTTGTTGTTGGCCTGGTGCATCGTTGGCTTGTTTCGCCGGTAAAAACTGTCATCCTCCACATCATCATGTATCAGGAACGAGTTGTGGAGCAGTTCCAATGTAACTGCCGTAAATTTGGCTTCCTTCAGGGTGCCTCCAAACGCTTTGCAGGTTGCGATACATAACCCGGGCCTGAAACCTTTGCCCCCCCGGTTGGGATAATCAGCGATTAGCTCATAAAGATACTTAGCCGGTTCCTTTTGGGGAATAAAGGTGCTGATGCCCCGCAAGGTCTCCGCGCCATATTCGGCGAGCATATCCTTCATCTGTAGTTCATCCATCGCCATTATTCAGTTACATGGATTGCGAGTATGATTCGTATCAGGGGGTTATATCTGTCCGTCAGAAATGCATTGTAAATTCCGGGGAAACTGTTTTTGGGAAGTTTTACCGTGATGGATATCTCCTTTTCAACATCTGCCTTTATAATGAGGGTCCTCGGTACAATGGTAATGGCCCGCTTCGAAATGATGCGGTCATCCGGACCCACAAAATCCGACTTTCTGAGGCTAACCTTTCCGGATGCACCTTGGGTGTCTTCCTGGAGGCCAAGTGTCAGGGTACATGATCCACCGGGCTTTAAAGGAGCGTCAGGTTCAAGAATGATAACTTCCGCCCGGTTTTTTTGGGTATGGGTGTTTGTGGCAGCCTGCTTTTCAGGGGGTTCGCTTTTCAGCGATTCTATAATGGTATTCAATTTACCGCTCAGGGATGCGAAGGCATCGATATACAGGTCCAGTGCTTCATGTGAATCCCTGCGGATACGATTGATCAGGTCATCCGGGTTGCTCCTGATCTCGTCAACATCGATCAGCTTTTTTTCGATCCTTTTGGCTGCAAGGATTCCGGCGGCAATTTCCTCTTCAAGCACATTTACAGCGGAACTGACAATGTGCTGGGCCTTGTTTACGACCCTGTCCGTGTCTATCCATGCTGTATCTTCCGGTCGCCTCCTCCTGCCGGTATTACCCTTTTTTCGGTCGTTTTTTTGATTTGGCATTCGCTGCATTATTAGCTGGCGGAACAACTTCCAGTACTATCTCGAAAAAGGTTGGTTCAAAGCCGATGACGCTTACATCGCTGCTGTATGTCCCTGGTTTAACCCCTTTTCCAATATCAAGGGCTATATCCACAGTATGGGAACTTCCCGGGTCCTGCCGGAAGGCCTGTGGGGTAAAGCGGGTAGCTATCCTCTCCTCTTCCTGCAGGTTGATAACATTTATGAACCTGGAATTCCTTAATTCACAAGCTACTTCCGAAACCCGGGTATTTTCCAAAACAAACTGAAGTTTTACCCCGGAACCCGGGATGGCACTGCCCCGTAACGTAAAAGAAGGTTCTTCAGGCTGTCCGGAATTTGCATTGTTAAACAACATCCCATCCGCAAATGAAAATCCCAGATCCATCACCTTGTTGTAATACTCCAGGTTCATCCTGCTGAATGTTTTGATAGCCCTGGTATACAAATCAGGTTTGAATGTAAATACATTTTTATCAAGGGTCCCCTGTTGACTTATTTGATTGATCAACTTAAAACTCTGATTGATGTATTTTTTATTCAGTTCGATGGTATGTTTAAAAAGTTCCTCCACTTCCCTGGAATCCTGATTGTCAGTTGCCGGCATACCGCTATGGATTGATTATGAATTGTTCCTGTTTTGGGGGGGCTCACAATAGTAATGGGATCTCCAGGACTGCCATCTCAGTTTATACTGGTTTTCCTCCCCCGGTTCCGCTAAAGCGGGCAGATGATCCCGGACCGCGAGGGTAAAACATATATTTTGATTGATCTCCTTTTCCCGGATTACAATTTCAGCAGTATACGTTCCGCTCTCGAAATTGGCAAGATCCAATCCCATCAGGACCCGCTCGCTGCCGTTAGGCTGCAGTGAAATGGTATTCTTATTGAGATCGGGTTGTTGTGGAGCAGGTTTATTATCGATGTCCATGAGTTCCCGGACACCAATCCTATATGTTTTGGGGGCATTGCAGGTATTTTTGATCAGGATGGGTACGATAACCTTTTCCCCGGCCATTCCCTGTTTTTCAATTGTTGCAATACAATGCGGGGGGCAGCTTTGTTCTGGGGGGCAACAATCCCCACTGTTGAACATACTTTTCAGGGGATTCAGCGTATTGCGGCTTACCTGGGTGAGGGTATCACTGAAACTGGTATTATTCTGTAAAAGGGTATCGAAAATATTCCTGTAAAAGTCGACAGACATATTGGCAACCTTCTGAAAATTATCGGCCGCGGTCTCGCTGAGTGCTCCCGTACCTTTATTTTTATTTTGCATTTTTCCTGGATTTAACAGTATTCACATGAGATTTGACTACAAAAGAAAGATCCTTATCCCAGAACCTTACATTACCACTATAATCATTGCGTGCATCGGCATTCTTGGGCAGGGTGATCTTTAGATTTACGACCATGCTCCTGCCCGGTTCCATGATCTTCCCGGCTTCGGCAACCCTGGCATCTGCCCAATTGGTCAGGTTGTCCTTGATATTCTGGGTGGCCCGGTCCAGGGTGGCTGTAAGGCCTTCCGTATTGTTTTCACGGAATGCCATGCCCAGCGCACGGCAGAGGTAGTCCATATCCAGTGCTGCCACATGTTTTATTTCGGGTATTTGAAAGGGTAGGTTCCCCAAATTGGTAACAGTAAATGTCGCCGTGTGTACGGTACCCGGAGCCGAGTCCTGAAAAGTAAATTCCTCCGGATTGACGGCGATATCAATGGTGGGCTGCACAATTATTTTGACATTCCGGCTTTTGCCCCCTACCTGGATAAAACGGTCATAAGTTCCTGGCGGCGTATCATATGGCATTGAAAGGTTGACAGGTTCCAACCGTTGTTCACCGGCTTCAAACCTCAAATTCATATTCAGGATTGGGTTAAAACCAGGCGATATTTTTTTATTCCGGGAAGCTTTATCCTCCTGTAGCGGAATATGCCTGACTTTTATAGGACTGTCGTGTGGGTTCTGCAAATGGATGGTTCCCTCCAGGCGGCCGGGTGGGCCATTCAGTATAATTACCTCATCCCGGATTGAAAGTTTGTCCAGCGCTGGATCTTCGACCTTGGTAAGCATAGGCAGCAATATTAAAGTCCTTCATATTAAGAATTCGGGGATTTTCGTTCAGGGAATGGCCGCGTATCGGGCTCACAACAGGGGTCTTCTTCACATTTTTCGGCAGCATTCGGTATATAGGGCTCGGTGATGATCTGGCCTTCGCCGCTCAGGCAAATGCTGAATACTTCAATCCCAAGCATTTTGAAGCATACATTGGAATAATTCGGGATCCTGACCCGGTTTTTCATCATGTCTTTGATATCCTGCAAGGTGAACCTGGGGAGGTTCAACACTTCAATCTTACTATCCGTGCTCACAGGCTCGTTGGGATCCCCCTTTAGTTTCAGTACGTTGTCCGTTTCCAATTTGCCGCTTAGTTTGTTCTCAACACTCCCGGATAGTTGTGTCCCGATCACACCTGCATGAGTGGCACTAAAACCCCCGGTGAGGTTGGAATCGATATCAAAAGTTTTATCCGGGCGCAGGTGGTGGGTATATGTTTTAGGAATAGTAGGCGCGCCCATAGCCGATGGAATTAAAGGATTAGCAGATTAAATATAATAAATTTATGTTAGACTGCACTGAAAACACCCACTTTAATATGAAGGTTGCCCGGGTAAATGGAATTTGCGTTGTACTTCCTTATTCCCTCCGGATGTCGCCAGCATTCTGTAACCTGATCCCGGCAAATATCCCTGATCATTTTTAGCCACAACGGAAGATCTGTTGATCTGTAGTTGAGCTACTCAAAGTCTTCCACCTTCAATCCTTTTTCCAGCCAGTAGGAGTCGGGCCTGAATTCATAGGGCGTTGGATTATAATCCCCCACCAGGTCCACTTCGGCTTCCTCCGGTACCGGAAGCCCCAGTGCCCAGAGGATGCCATTGAGAAGCAACCTGCGTGTCCCCGGAATTAAAAGGTCGGTAGCCGCACCGATGGTACTGGTAAATGCCCTGCCCTTTTCCCCCTCCGGAAGTTGGTAACTTTTAGTCCAGGCAATGGGCATCATGGGGTTATTCAGGAGTTCCCCTTGTTTATTGGTAGTTGCCACTTCATTATCGGCAGGATCCATACCATAAAAAATATCGGTTTCATCAAACGCAGCTGTACTGTTTAGCACCTGCCCTAAAAAAATAGGTTCACTATCATCCGGAAGTGGCAGTCTTACGCCATATACATCTGTTGATCCCCAGACAGCTCCCGCTGTTATTCCATTCACAATAGGGTGGTCCTTAGCGGATTGCGCAACAACCCCACGGGTACTCTGGTGCTTGTGTTCGCCGTGGTGCGAAATCCATTTCTCTCCAAGGACCAGCCGCCCGAATCCATCCGTCCAGGCTATAGAATCCCCGGAATACCCATTGCTGTAGTGGACAAAGTTTGAACGGCTCCCTTTTTCAAAATTGAAGGCATGTGTTGACGTTCGGATCCCTACCACGGGCTTCCCGCTTTTGAGGTATTGGTCTATCAACTGCATCTGATCGTCCGGAAGTGCCCGGAACCGGGTAAATATAACCATCAGGTCTGCGGAACCAAGGGCTTGCAGCCCCGGAATATTTTCAACATAGTTGGGGTTGATAATCCCTGGTTTTGCAGGATCCTGCGCAAACAACACCGTACATTTAAAATTGTATCGTTCCGAGAGGATTTTGGCCAGTTGCGGAAGTGCTTCCTCCGATCTGTATTCCTCATCGCCCGAAATAAAGACAATATGCTGCCCATTGGCGGCTGTGCCCTCAAATGTCAGCCATTCCTTTGGGACGCCTGCCTTCTGTTCCGGCATCGCTTTCTCCGCTTTTCCACCACATGCGCAAAGCAGTAAAAAAAATATAAACTGTAATCCTGGATTTTTCACATGTTGCTATTACAGGGTTATTCTGAGGAATTACCTCCAGATTTGTCATATTTTCATTCCCACTTCGATAAACCGGAGGCCTTTTGTATAGATTTCCCGGGTGGGCGAATAATCGCGCCAGACATTGATAGCGTTCGCGAATTCCGGGATTATGGTACTAAACGCCTCAATGGTAAGCCAGCCATCATACCCGATCTTCCGAAGCGTGCTGAAGACCTCCTCCCAGTTCACCTGCCCACTGCCGGGGGTGCCCCGGTCATTTTCACTGATATGGACATGTTTCAGATATGGGGCGATGGTCATGATTGCCTCCGCCTGGCCTTTTTCTTCGATATTTCCATGGTGGGTATCATACATCGCACCCAGGCTGGGGTGACCTACCTGTTCTACCATCGTGTACAGGTCTTTCATGGTATTGTACAGGTAACATTCAAACCTGTTCAATGCTTCAGGTGCCAGTAAAATATTCGCCTTTGCGGCATATTCAGCCGCTTTGTACAATTGCTCTATACTCCACTGCTTCTCATCAGGGGTTGGGGGTTGCCTTGTAAAATAGGCAAAACTGGAGTGGAAAGGCCCGCAGATAACCTTAGCCCTCAGGGCTTCCCCCATATCAATGGACCATTTTAATTTATTGAATCCCGCTTCCCGGATCGCCGGGTCAGGGCTTGCAATATTCTCCCCAGGCGAAAGGGATGCCACACAGGTAACCCCTAACTGCATCGCCGCTAAGTAATCGCCAATTTTCCGGTAATGGGCTGCATTTCCCTCCCCCAGGAACAATTCGATACCATCATAACCCGTTTCCTTTAGCTGATCAATTATAGGGTAATGCTGCTCTGTCACATGATTGGTCCAGAGCAACATATTCATTCCTATTTTCATTCCGGTGTTTTAAGGGTCTATAGCTCCGTGCTACCTGCTGCCGATGGGGAATGGGGCTGTGCAGCCGCTGCTGCCTTCCGCTTCCTGATCCAGAACCAGAGGATGGTAAACAACACGATAAGGATCACCGGGAATATAGTCATTGTCTCCAGGGTCTCCTGTCCGGCAACCAATTCCAATTCGTCACCTGTTAAGCCATTCGCTGCTGCTTCCGCCTTATCCGAATCAATCCACCTGCCGATTATGGGTTGGAAAATGGAAGTGGAAAACATCCCCACCGCTCCGATTATAGACATACCCAAAGCTCCGCTCTTTGGGATTTTGTCTGCAATAAAACCGATCATATTCGGCCAGAAATAGGCAATTCCCAGTGCAAAAAAGATAGCGGCTACGTATGCCATAGTGCCTGTTTGTGTACTGAAAAGATATATACCAATCGTTGCGAGGACTGACGAGCCCAACAACACCCCTGTCTGGTCAAACTTTTGTACGACATGGCCCCCGAAGTATCTGGCAATAGCCATCAGGCCGGTAACCAGTGCCAGGATCAGCATGGGCTGCGCACCGCTCTTGGATAAAATAAGCCCAACCCATTGTTGCGGGCCAAATTCTGTAATTGCCGTTAAGGCCATACAAACCATCATAAAGATAAATAAAGGCGAAAGCATGGCTTTGAAATTCCCTGTCAGGGTTGCAGCCTCCTGTACCTTTGCCTTTGGCCAGGGCTGCCCAAAAAATAAATAGGCATATATAAGGGCAGGGATCATGATAATCCAGATCTGGCTTTCCCAGCCAAATCCGCTATCCGTCATAAATTTGGAAACAAGGCTGCCGATTACAATCCCTCCCGGAAACCACATGTGAAAGCGGTTCATCATCTTGCTCATACGATTTCCTTCGTATGCATCCGCTATCATTGGGTTGCAGGCGGCTTCCGTACATCCGTTACCCAGGCCTATCAGCAACGTGGAAATCAGCAAACCTATATAACTTCCGGAATAAATAGTCAGAATAATTCCCACTGCATGGGCAAAAAACGCAAATTGCATAATGGCCTTTCCCCCGACTTTATGGTAGATAAGGCCGCCAATGACCATTGATATGGGGAAACCCAAAAACCACATAGAGTTGATAAACCCTAATTGTTCCGCGGTTAAACTCAGTTCTTCTCCCAGTTGCGGCAATATCCCCGCCCTTATACTGAAGGAAAAGGCCGTGGTGATCAATGCAAAGCAACTGCCGTAAAAAAGCCTCAAACTGTTAATTCTTCGGGGATTCGATGCGTTATCCATAAATTAGTTGTTTGGTTGGTTATACTTAATTAATTATATAAAGTGCAGTTCTGCAGGATTAAAAAATCACTATAAAAATCCAATAAAAATAATTTAATTCCGGTTGCCAAGCCCCTTTTTTCAGGAATATGCCTTTTTTTTGATGCGAGTATTAAATTTTACTCCTAATCGAATTTTAGCTAATTTAGGATAAAATTGGATTGCCGTACCTGAACTATAAACAAATTAAGGGATAAAAAGCCAAGCCCATGCAAAAAAACAATTACCCGAAGCTACATAATGCCTCCTGGCCAGGGGTAGTGGGAAAAGGACCGGATTCTGAACCCCCCATTCCTTTGGACACCATGATTGAATTGACCGCCAGCGCGGAAGTGGATGGTGTAAAATTTGACGGGTTCGATTTGTTCCTGTTCGAGCCGCACATGGATATAGATGCTTCGCCGGACGGGATCCGGAAAATGGCGGATAAGGCCATGTCAAAAAACCTGACCATAGGCAGCCTGGTGGCTCCGGTATGGGCGCCTACCGGGGGTGGCTCAGCCATGGGATCCAAAGCCGAACGGCAGCAATTTGTAACCCAGGTCCGGAAATCGTGCCATATTGCCCGAGAGCTTCGTGAATTAGGTGTTCGGTCTCACGGGGTTGTACGGATAGATTCCTCTGTTGATCCCATAAGCTGGGCAAAAGATCCGGAAGGTAATACCAGGCTGATAGCACAAACTTTCCGGGAGGCCTGTGATGTGGCAGCTGATTACGGGGAATCCCTGGCAGCTGAAGGCGAGATATGCTGGGGAGGGATGCAGGGGTGGAAAACCATGATCAAATTGCTCGAAACAGTAGACCGCCCCAATATTGGATTCCAGGCAGACATGGCCCATACCTTATTATACCTCCTTGGATACAATAAGCTGGATGAACGGATCTTGCCACCCGATTTTGAATGGGATGACCGGGATGCCCTCACACACGGGCTGAAGATGCTTACGGCCGCCCTGCGGCCCTGGACCATTGACTTTCACGTGGCACAGAATGACGGCACCGTATTCGGAGCGGGCACCCATGATAAAACCGGCAGGCACTGCCTGGCCTCGGATCCCAACGGAAAACTCAATATCGCTGAGGATGCCGGATACTGGCTTCGAAATGAGGACGGGAAGCTGACCAAAAAATTTCGGCACATCTGCTGGGACGGATGCATGTTCCCTAACGAGGTGATGATGCAACCCAAGACCTGGAACGATATCCTGGCAGTGATGATAAAAGTGAGGGAGCGGCATGGATGGCATGAAGCAGACTAAGTTGGGGACTGCCTCCGGAACAATGGAAACAGACTATTAATTAACGTTCAAAATAAATGTCGGGTAAAAAGCAGATAAGGATAGGATTGGTTGGATATGGATTTATGGGGAGGACCCATTCCAACGCTTACAAAAGGATGGGGGATTTTTTCCCGGACCTGGAATACAGGCCTGTACTGAAAGCAGTGTGCGCCAGAAATAAAGAACGCGTAACGGCGTTTGCCGAACAATGGGGGTATGAATCCATCGAAACCGACTGGAAGGTTTTGGTTGCCAGGGATGATATTGATGCCATAGACATCTGTACCCCCAACAATATGCATGCGGAAATTGCCATTGCAGCGGCGAAGGCAGGTAAAATGATACTCTGTGAAAAACCGCTGGCAAGGACAGTCTCAGAAGCCGCGCCCATGGTGGATGCCGTCGAAAATGCGGGGGTCCCGAATACCGTTTACTACAATTACCGCAGGATCCCGGCAGTGACCCTGGCAAAGAATTTCATCCAGGCAGGGAAACTGGGGAGGATCTTTCACTATCGCGCCAACTTCCTGCAGGACTGGACCATCAGCCCGGAATTGCCACAGGGAGGTGAAGGGCTGTGGCGATTGGATACCGACGCCGCCGGTTCCGGGGTAACAGGAGACCTCCTGGCGCATTGTATTGATACCGCCATGTGGCTGAACGGGGGGATAAAGGATGTATCCGCCGTTACTGAAACATTTATTAAGGAAAGGGTTCATACCGCCTCCGGGGAATTGCAGCAGGTAGGAATAGACGATGCCTGTATCTTTCACTGCCATTTTGAAAATGGCTCATTGGGCGTCTTCGAATCCACGAGGTATGCCCGCGGGCATAAGGCACTCTATACCTTTGAGATCAATGGCGAACACGCTTCCATCAAATGGGACCTGCACGACCTGAACCGCCTGGAATACTTTGATCACAGGAATGAATCGATTGAAAGGGGATGGCGCTCCATCCACGTTACTGACGGGGACCAGCCATACATGGATAAATGGTGGGTGCCGGGTCTGTCTATAGGGTATGAGCATTCTTTTGTCCATCAGGTGGCTGATTTTTTTAAAAGCCTTGAAACCGGGGAACCCTGTTCCCCGACCTTCCGGGAAGCCCAGGAGACCCAAAAAGTATGTGAAGCGGTCCTCGAATCGGCCAGGAGCAAAAGCTGGCAGGACACCGGGGTTCGCCTGGGTAATGGAACAACCATAAACAGTAAGCAATAAAGTATCAACCGGGCCCTTTTTTTAAGGGCAACCTAAGGGCAAAATCTGTAAACAATGAGGGACACAATCAAGGGTTTTTGCCTGCATGGCCGGGAGAAGATCAGGCTGGATTCTGACATTCCGGTAACCCATAATACTTCAGTGGTGGAAATGGGGATCCCATCCCTGAAGGAAGGGGAGATACGGGCAAAAACTTTATATACCGGCATTTGTGGTTCAGATAACAGTGCCGCTCTGGGAAAATCTAATTTTGACTGGGTGGAACGACCCAGGATCATTGGGCATGAATTCAGTGCCGAAGTCCTGGAATTAGGCCCCGGCGACCATGGGAAGCTGCAAGTTGGCGATATTTTTACCCCCCTGGCTATGCTGGGTTGCCGGGATGAGTCGTGCCCGGCATGTGCTGTTGCCAAATGGAATCTGTGCCCCTCCAAGGAGATCATCGGTTTTCACCGAAATGGGGGTTTTGGCCAGCAGGTTGTCCTGGAATCAGACCGCGTAGTGCCGCTGATGAAGGGCCTTACCCCGGAGCAGGGCGCACTGGTGGAACCGCTGTCGGTTGTAGTGAATGCCCTCCATAATAAATGTTCCATCAAACCCGGGCAGGACGTGGTGGTCACCGGGTGCGGTATCATTGGCATGATGTCCGCAGAACTTGCAAGGGCAGCCGGCGCGCGTGTGTTGGTTACCGGAATAGCACATGATCTGGATATACGTCTTAAAATAGCAGCAGAACGGGGATTTATCACCCTGGTGGTATCCCCGGAAAAACCATTAGCACTGCAATTGCAACAAGGGATAACAGATTCCCTGGGTATTCCATTCGGAAGCCGTGGAAAGGTTGACCTGCTCATAGAATGCTCCGGGGTACCCCAGGTGCTTTCGGAAGCGATCACCGTAGTGCGGCCAGAGGGGGATATCTGCGTCATCGCCACTTATCCGCAGGAAGTTTCCATCCAGGCAACCCACCTGACCCGCACCTCATTGAATATGCGTGGGGCTATGGGTTCCTGCCGGGAAGATTATATGGTAGCCCAAAAATTATTGGTGACTGGGGTTTTCCCTTCCGGCCCTTATGTGAACAAGTATGAATTCAATGACATTACCAGGGCATTTCAGGATTCAATCAATGCCAATAACATGAAGGCGGTCATTAAGATGAACTAGGCCCGCCGGACCCGAAGGGAAGGGGGAAGGACAGCCGGTCCAAAACAGGAAGGCATGCCGGAAACAACTACTAAACTATAAAGCAATAGCAAATGCATACTATTTTCATTACCGGTGGCACAGGTTGTATCGGGTCCATTACTATCCATAAACTTCTGCAATCCTCAGAAGTGTCCAGGATACTGGTCGCGAGCAGGTCGAATAACCTTCAGCCACTGCAGTTATGGGAGGGTCAGGAGCTTGACGCCAGACTTGAATTTGTCACGCTCGATGTGGCGGATTATAAACCTATGCAGGAACTGCTGCGGGAAGTGAATCCTACACATATCATCCACCTGGGTGCCTTCCAAAGCCCGGATTGTTCGCGCTACCATTTTCGGGGAATGGAAATCAATACAGGCGGTACCATGGCTTTATTTGATATAGCAGAACAGCTTCCTAACCTGAAGCGCTTTGTGTTTGCCAGTTCAGCTGCAGTTTATGGCATGCGGTCAATGTATCCTAATCCCGGGATACGGGAGGATGCGCCCCTGGCACCCCCGAACCATTACGGTATCTGGAAATTGGCCGGAGAACACCTGGCACGTTTATTCTATGATGCCACCCATGTACCAACGGTATGCCTGAGGATCAACACCACCTATGGCAAAGGCCGGGACAAAGGGAAAACTTCGGCTCCCACCAATGCCTTGAAAGCGATTGCCATGGGGTCCGTAACAGGGACCGTCATCCCCTTTGAAATGCCTTATACCGGTAGGGAAAATTACCATTTTGTAGAAGACGTAGGGGCACACTTTGCAGCCTGTACACTGCATCCGTACTCCGGTTTTGACGCTTTCAATATCAAAGGGAAGACCATTGCCATTACAGAATTCCTGGACATCGCCAGGCAGCAGGCAATTGACCTTGGGATGGGGGAATTTGTGGAATTATCGATTTCCGGGGATGCCATGCCCAATTTATTTGTTTCTGACCTGAGCCATGAAAAGATAGCAAATACGTTTAAAGACCTGCCCCTGACAAGCATTTCAGAAGGAGTCCGGAAATCCTTGCAGGAATTTGAAAAAATGGCTAAAAAAGGGGAACTTGCCTATTCTGTGGAAAGCACATGAAAACGATACGAATAGGATTATTGGGAGCAGGGGACGTGGCTGACCTGCATGCAGAAGCCATCAATGCACTGGAAGGAGCAGAACTGGCCGGACTTTGGAACCGTACCCCGGAAAAGGGGAACCAAAAAGCTTCCCGGTATGGCTGTAAAACCTATTTCAGTGCAGATGAATTGTTACAGGACCCGCAGGTTGATGCAGTCTTTATCCTGACAAATATGGAATCGCACTGCGATTTTACCCTGAGGGCAGCCGCAGCGGGAAAGCATATCCTGGTTGAAAAACCAGCTGCTTCTAACATAGGGGAATTGAAGAAAATGCAGGCTGCCATCCAGGCTTCCGGTGTAAAATGCATGCCGGTCCATAATTACATATACGAACCCGGGATCATGAGAACAAAATCGATGATCCAAAACGGTGGATTGGGCGACATCACCCAGTTTTATATGATGTACAACATCCACCACGCACATGAAATCCGGGCACGGTACCCCGGGGTTATCAGGCAGATCCTTACACACCATAGCTATACCATGCTATACCTGGCAGGAATGCCCAAAACAATTTCATGCATGAAATATACTTCGGACGCTTCCCTGGCCCCACAGGAAAATGTGGCCATGGCGACCATTCAAATGCAGGACGGCACACTTAGCCACCTCTGCGCCAGTTTTGCCAACGATGATCATTCCGGGGATCCCTGGACCTGCCTGATCAAGGTTATCGGCACCCGGGGAAGTACCCGCTATAGTTATCGGGACTGGGTTGTGAATGCCCCTAACGGGGCCCATTCACAGACCTACCAGGCCTATCCGGAATCTATCCGGAACACCACTACCCATTTTATTAATTCCGTTTTGCGGGAAGGGAAAGAACCCCTCTCCAGCCTGCAGGATGCTATTACCTGTCAATTGATAATCGAGGCATGCGAACAGTCTGTTTCAGATGGCAGGCATATCAGCTTCAACCCCAACCTCTAACCGATTGAATTATGGAGAACCCAAAATACAAAATACGGAAATTAGTACTGATCCTGACTCTCTTAGCAGTTCTTTCCGGCTGCGGGGAGCGTCAGGATTATATACCGGTCAGCAAAGGGGAGCATATAGTGCTGATCGGCAATAACCTGGGTTCGAGGATGATGAATTTCGGGCATTTCGAAACGGAAATGCAGCTGCGCTATCCCGATAGCCTGTTGTTTATCCGGAATATGTCTGATGGCGGCAATACCCCCGGTTTCAGGCCGCATTCTTCCCGGAATTCGCCATGGGCGTTCCCCGGGGCGGAAAAATTCCAGACAGAACTTGCACAGAATTCCGGCAGCATCGGGCATTTTGAAACCGAAGATGAGTGGCTCAGCAGATTGAAGGCGGATGTCATTATTGCCTTTTTTGGTTACAATGAATCATTCCAGGGGCCTGGCGGTCTGGAAAATTATAAAGGGGAACTGCATGCCTTTATTGAACATACTAAGCAACAACAATACAACGGAAAACAGCCACCCAAACTGGTACTGGTTTCCCCTATAGCCTTTGAAGACCTGTCTGTTCAGAGGGACCTGCCCGATGGAAAAAAGGAAAATGAAAACCTGGCCCTGTATTCGGTAGCTATGCGGGAAGTGGCGGCTAAGGACAGCGTCGAATTTGTAGATGCCTTTGAACCCAGCAAAAAATGGTATAGCGAAGAGTCTGAAAATATGACTTCGGATGGATTTCAACTCAATGACAAAGGATACCAGAAAATGGCAAAACTCCTGGCAAACCGGATATTTGGCAAGGTTGAACCAAAAAATATAGAGAATCATGACCTTGTCCTTCAAGCCGTCATGGAAAAAAACTGGTTTTGGCACAATGATATAAAAATCCCCAATGGTGTACATGCCTACGGGAGGCGATTTGATCCTTTCGGCCCGGCTAATTATCCGGCGGAGATTGAAAAAATCCGCGAAATGACGGCAATCCGGGACACGGCCATCTGGGATGCAATACATGGAAAGACGAAAGACCTTGCTGCGGCCGATACACATACCAGGATACTGCCCCCCGTTACCACCAATTACAACCCGGCAGAGAACAATGGCAATCCTGAATACCTCTATGGAGAAGAGGCCTTGTCCAGAATAAGCGTTGCCAAAGGTTATAAACTCGAACTTTTTGCCTCGGAAGTTGAATTTCCCGACCTGGCCAATCCGGTACAGTTATCATTTGACAATAAAGGGCGTCTCTGGGTTGGCGTCATGCCCAGTTACCCGCATTACAAACCCGGTGACAACAAGCCCAATGACAAATTGCTGATCCTGGAGGACACAGATAATGACGGGAAGGCAGATAAGGAAACGGTTTTCGCAGACAGCCTGCATCTAACCATCGGCTTTGAATTTGCCCCGGAAGGGGTTTATGTTTCCCAGGGGACCAACCTTATACTTTTAAAGGACACCAATGGGGATGATGAGGCCGATGAAAAGGAGATCATCCTGAGTGGTTTTGATGACCATGACACACACCATGCCATCAGTGCCTTTACAGCAGACCCCTCCGGGGCAATTTATATGGGGGAAGGGGTGTTCCTTCATACCAATGTGGAAACGGCCTATGGCCCCGTCCGCGCGACCAATGGTGGGTTCTACCGTTATAGCCCGCAGCGTCACCATTTGGAACGGACCGCCCAATTGTCAATTCCTAACCCCTGGGGTATTGCTTTTGATGAATGGGGACAGCCTTTCTTTTGCCATACTTCGGGTCCGGATGTTACCTGGATGCTTCCGGGGACCATAAAACCCCGGTACGGGCAGTCATCCCCCCTACCCAAAAACCTGATTGAGGAAGCCCATCGGGTTCGTCCCACCTCCGGCCTGGAATTTATTTCAAGTCGCCATTTTCCGGACGAGGTCCAAGGCGATCTGATCATCAATAATACCATAGGTTTCCTGGGGACCAAACAGCATACAATGACGGACGATCCCAATACAACGGGATACCTAAGCCACCACCGGATGGACCTTATGACCTCCACAGACCCCAATTTCCGCCCGGTGGAAATGGAATTTGCGCCAGACGGATCCCTGTATTTTACAGACTGGCATAATGTACTGATTGGCCATATGCAGCACAATGCCCGGGATCCATTGCGGGATCACGTCCATGGGCGTATCTACCGTATGACCTACCCTTCCCGCCCATTGCTAACCCCTGCGAAAGTAGCGGGTGCCAGCATCGATGAACTATTGGAGAACCTGAAACTGCCTGAATACCGCACGCGCTACCGGACCAGGCGGGAATTGAGGGGGCGGGATGCAGAAACGGTACTGGAAAAATTAAATACCTGGGTAACGAATCTGGATGAAGCGGATCCCGGATATGAACACCAGCGCCTCGAAGCGTTGTGGGTAAGCTGGGGACTCAACCGGATGGATACCAATCTATTGAAAGAGGTATTGCATTCCAAAAATTTCAGGGCCCGTGCCGCTGCTGTTAGGGTTCTGCGATATGTTGGCCATCAGGTCCCACAGCAGGCAGAATGGCTCATGGAGGCAGCAGGGGACACCAATCCACGTGTCCGTCTGGAGTCGATGGTGGCGGCTTCCTGGCTCCCTCCCGAAACAGGGCTTCCCATCTTGCAAGCCGTAGGCAGGGAGCCCCTTGATGAATGGATGTCTGCGCCCTATGAAGCGGCAGTGGCCCATTTAAATGGCCGGAATGTCGGGGAAGACCCAAACACCAATAAAACCCAGACAGACCTGGAAGGCACGGATCGTGATTTATTTGTTAAAGGCGAAGAGATCTATCAACGGGAAGGCTATTGCATGACATGCCATCAACCGGACGGGAAAGGGTTGAGTGCCTCCCAATTCCCCCCTCTTGAAGGAGTGGAATGGGTCACCGGAAATGAAGAGAGGCTCATCAAATTGACATTAAAAGGAATGATTGGTCCCATCGATGTAAAAGGCAAAACCTATCCCGGTCAGGTCCCTATGACCCCCTTTGGGGGTATACTGGATGATACGGAAATTGCAGCTGTATTAACCTATGTTCGGAATGCCTTTGGCAATAAAGCCCCGGCCATATCCCCGGAAACGGTGAAAAAAGTAAGGGAGGATATAAAGGGTAAGGAAGATTTCTATAGGGCTGGAGAATTGCTGGAGGAGCATCCTATGGAATAGTGTAATTATCAATTATGCCTTTTGCACTGACAGGGGAAACCAAAAGGGGTTGAACATTAGAAGCCCGAATTAAAATACTTTGGATGAATGATCAACCGGTCAATGGAAATTCAAATACTTTCTCCATTAACATCCATTTCTCCCCAGGTTTGGCGATCGGCAGTGCTTTCTGGTAATTCCACATCAGTTCTTCCCATTCCATGACTTTTGGATTTTGTGCATCCATTTGAGCCTTTCTTTCAAAAGAAAACGAGGGTCCCACTTCCAGGATCATGAACAACCGGTTGGCAACCCTGTAGATCTCCATATGTGAAATACCGGAATCGAGGAGGCTTTTGAGGACTTCAGGCCATACGTCCCTATGGTAGGCATCGTATTTTTCAATGAGCTCCGGATCATCTTCTAAATCCAGTGCCAGACAATACTTTTTCATAGGTAGCCAGTTTTACTATTGTTTGATCAAAAGAATGTCTCGGGGCTTTGCCCCGGGGCACCTCTCCTCCCGGGAGGTCGAAACCGTCAAAGCGGTTTCGGGTGAGGAACTTCTTTATTTACTTCGCTTGTCACAGGGATTTTAATTTCTACAATAAAAAATTGAAGGTTTCTCAAAGCAGGCAAGAGGAGGGGTAGGCCTCTATTTCATATCGGCAACGCGAATGTTTTTAAAGTGAATTGTCATTTCATTTCCCGGGTGTAATTGGAGCCCTATGGGCCCTTGAGGATTAGCACTATCCAGGGAATATTGGAGTATTTCTGTTCCGTTTAGCCAAACCCTGTAGGAATCCCCCCGGGCCATCGCCCTTAAAGTATTCCATTTATCTACTTCCAACAGGCCGGAAACCCCTTCCGCCTCCACAGGATATCCCAATCCGGGGACATAGGGCGAGCCGGTCATATCACGTTTTAAAGAACCCGATATACCGATCTGGATTTGAACATCCCGCTCCGTGTCGCCACGCATGAATATACCGGAATCAACCGTACCGGTTCCGAATTTAAAATCCAGTTCTATTACAAAATCGGTATACTCCTTCTTTGTCCATAAAATGGACCCTACCTTATCCGAATCGTTCCTTGCTATAAGTACACTGTCCTGCAGTGACCACCAGATATTCTTTTCCGGGACCTTCCATTGATCCAGATTGCCGGGCAGCAATGGTTCCATTTTTGGATTCCCGACCTGGCCGTAGTTGGAGGATACTGTTAGAAAGGTAATAAAAAGGAGACGCCAGTGGTTCATGGGATGGTACTTTTGATTACGGATACTCAACTTTTTGCAAAATCGATTAATGCCTGTTCTATTGCTTCTTTGGGTAGCTCTGACCCATTGTGGATCAACATCCTATATTTAAAAACCACCGATTCCGAGGCATCCAATTTAAAATTCAGAGTTTGTTTACCTTCAGAAAAAACAGCCTGTCCCAGCGGGTTTGCAGCAAACAGCCCATATCCCCTGGCATGCCAATATGCAGGGAAGCCAATATTGCGCGGGTGGTCAATCAGGGCAATGGACACAGGCTCCCCTTCCAGTGTCCCCGTAAGGCGCACCCATTCATTGCGGGTTCCCCATACCGCATCTCCCGTACCCCCTTCGCTCCCGAGATAATCCCCGGTTACCCCCTCATTGTTCAGCACGGCAATCTCTGTTGCATTCCCTTCTGAGTCGGTGAAAATATCCGGTTGATCCGACGGCAATTCCAGGGCCCTGGCCACCCTGATCCCTGCGAGGCCTTCCTTATTATCGGTGAAGGAGGTATTTTGTAAGGCCTTTAAGATGGTTTCCCGGTCTATATACCGGGTATTCCCCTCTTCCATAAACCGGAACCGGGTGGTTTCCTCAAGCAAAGAATCCCCCGCTGGGGTCCTCCAGCTGGACTGGATTACCAGCTCTCCCTTTCCCTCGTCCATGGAGAGGATTTTTTCATGGAAGATCGTTCCATACCTGATTTTTTCTGACTCGGGGATCGCATAAGAATTATTCCAAAAATCCAGGCCGTTGACATCGCCGTAATTGAACCAATAGCCCACGTGATGAGGATGGTCTACCCGCTCATTTGCCCGGGTTTCGTAAGGAAACCCTCTGGTAACCGCTTTACCGCTTTTGGTGAGTATGGGGTACAGTACAGGTTTTGGAGTCTTTCCGTCATAGCGATAACTTGTAAAAAATGCGTCACCAATACTCACATCCACTTTGTGATTTACACTGTCTAACGTAAAACCTACAGTGTGGGATTGGGTTGTTTCATCTGGATTGGTTCTCCCCTCAGCCAACTTATTTCCAGGGGAATAAAAGAGGAAAGGAACGAACAGCATACAACCAAGGAGCGACTTATTAATCATAATCCATCTCATATTGCTATTAATACTTGAATACCTCTCCACCTGCCAGTACATCCTGACTAGCTTCATCAAAGGTTGCTTTTAGCCCGGTCCTGAGGGCCGCGGTGGTCATGATGTTGGCAATGGAATGGTTGTACCCCGCTTCCACCGGCCCGTTGGTAGGTTTACGGCTGCGTACACATTCCATCCAGTTAAGCATGTGGAGGGAGGTCATGTCATCAGCGCCGGTATCGGCTGAAGTTACCACCTTGGGAGCATTTTCGGAAAGGTCAAACGGCTCCAGAAGATTCGCCTTCATGCCCATGTCTCCTGCATGTCCCTCCTCAAGTCCTCCATTGGCACTGACCTTATTGGTATCAAGGTTTAATTCGCCCCCATTGGAAAAGTAAATTTCCTTGGTACCTCCGGCGGAATTCGTGAAACGTGAAGAGTATGTAACCTGAAATCCGGAGTCCGGGTCATCAACAGGGCCGTAATCAAAAACGGCCGACATGGTATCAAAGTTTTTACGGCCGTCCTTCCAGAGGTAGATGCCTCCATTGGCACCGACACTTCTCGGGTGGTTAAGACCCGTAAACCAGTGTACGGTATCAATTTGGTGTGACATCCACTGTCCGGGTATTCCCGAGGAGTAGGGCCAGAACAACCTGTATTCCAGATATTTTCGGGGATCCCATTCCTCAAAGGGCCGGTTCATTAAATAGCGTTTCCAATCGGTATCGGATTCCTTTATTTCCGAGACCAGTTGCGGCAAACGCCACCGCCCGGGCTGATTCACATTCCAGGTCATCTCAACCATAACAATATCCCCGAATTTGCCGGAATTAATATAGTCGGCCGCTGCGTGGTAGTTCGGTGCACTCCGTCTTTGTGAGCCGATCTGGAAAACGATGCCCGATTCCCTAACGGCCTTCATGCCAGCCCTCGCATCCTCCATGGTTTCCGCAAATGGTTTCTCCACGTAAGCGTCTTTTTTGGCATTTGATGCCTCAACAGCATGCAGTGCATGCTGAAAATCGGCGGTGGAAATGATCACGGCATCAATATTGTCCCCGGAGTACATCTCTTCATTATTACGCCACTGCTTGATCTTATTTCCGGTAAGTTCACCGATATAGGCAACCCCCTCATCCCGACGCCTGTTCCAAATATCGGAAACCCCGACAATTTCAAAATTCTGTGTCTTGCTATGACCGTTGAAGGCGGGGATCAAAGCCCCTTTTGCCCTGTCGGAAAACCCTGAGATACCGACCCTTACCCGGTCATTGGCACCGATGATCCGGCCATAACTTTTTGCGCTCATCGCGTGCACCCCAAGGGCGATGCCCCCTGTAGCGAGGCTTGTTTTCCGTATAAAGTCCCTTCTGGTGTTATCCATGTCCCGTATTTTTCAATATTTTAAAATTCCCGTATTTTTATACTCCTGAAGGATACCCGGTCCCCATGGTCCTGTAACAAAATCCTTCCTTCCGGCAGGCGACCAAATTTTTCCCATTTTTCATACTTGCTCTTTTCAACCAGGGCATTAAAAAGCTGTGAGAACCTGTCGAATTCAACTACTTTGACCTGATTGAGCCAATGCTCCACATGTCCTCCCTTCACAAGGATACGGGCATTATTCCATTGCCCCACTCCCTTAAAATTTTTGCCACGTGAACTATCATAGTTTTCGGCCCGGATCAGATCGTACAAAGACCCGATGGTACGGTTGCCATTCTTTCCTTCTTTCGCGTCCGGGTGCATCTCATCATCCAGGATCTGGAATTCCAGCCCTATGGCGGAACCTTCACCCTTATTGAGGGTTGGGTCCACAAAGTATTTAATCCCGCTGTTTGCACCTTCCGTAATTATAAAATCAACACTCAGTTCAAAATCACTAAAGGAATCCATAGTAACGATATCGCCACCGTTTTCCGCTTCTCCCCCCCCGGAGGAAAGTACCGTTAACATACCATCGCTGATCTCCCACCCCGCATCCGGGAAGGTTTCCAGTTTGGCACCGCGCCACCCCTCTTTGGATGCGCCATCCCATAGAAGCCGCCATCCCTGGCGTTTTTCGCTTTCCGTCAATTGATTGATAAGGTAGCTGATTTCCGGTACTTCGGGGTCCACCCTATTCCGGAATTTTTCAAGATCCGTGGTCCTGATTTTTATATTTTTCCATTTTACCACCTTCCCCTCCAGGCTCATATCCTCAATGCTGTGCACCTGAAAGGCAATGATTCCTGCCGGGGTCTCTTCATCAACAAGGTTGGCACATTGAATGTTATTGATCCAGGTTCGGATGTTGGGCCCAATTGCTTCTATCCGGTAATGATTCCATTCGCCGGGGACAAAAGCCTCCTGTCCTTTCGGATTCCTGGTCAGGGGATAAAGCCATCCCCTGCGGGCTTCATCATAAATCCCACCTGCCCATTTTCTGGAACTCGTTTCTATTTCGCACTGGTAGCCATGTACCCGCCCATCCATATAATCCGGAAGGCTTAAGCTCCTGAACTGGACCCCGGAATTCAGTCCGTTTTCTACAAATACATCGAACTCCAGAATAAAATCCCCATAGGATTCCCGGGTTGCCATAAAGCTATTGGGGGTTCCCATCCGGGAGGTCCCGATCAATTCCCCTTCCCTGATCGTATAGGAAGCATCCCCGTTGAGTTGTTCAAAATTGGAAAGGTCTTTACCATTGAACAATGGCATCCAGCCATCCTGTGCCGAAAGCCCGAGGCCTGCTAACAATATGATGACCTGGAGAACCCTTATAAGTTTTATCATACGCATAGAAGTAAACTGGATAGTCCTTAAATAGGATTTAGGATTAAACGATAGAGGTCAGCAAGGTGAACGTTACCGAATATAAAAAATATTTTTAACATCCCTGCCTAAAACAAGCAGAATAACCTATTAGCAGCCTACCCTACGGTTGCCTTGGATACCAGGCAGTCTACATATCGGAATACCGCATAATTCGGATGAAATTTTACATTGGGTCCTAGTTGGCCCTGAAAGTTACCGTATCCAGTTCCGCCTGGGTCCATGGCGTTATCTTTCCCTGGGTACGGAAACGGATCTGCCCAACCCTGCCCGGGGATACCTCCCCTGCGGCATTCCCCCAGGAATTCCGGATGTAGGTTGCAATAGCCGCAATATCTTCATTCTGCAAGGTTGAAAACGAGGGCATTTCGGGTAAAATATCCGGGATCCCGTAATTTTTGCCGTTCACACGTATTGGCCCTTCCATTCCATGCAATAACACCATAGCCAATTTATGGTCTTCCCCGGTAACCCATTCCGAGTGTTGCAAAGGGGGAGCAAACCGAGGCATTCCTTCCCCCTGAGTCCCATGGCAACTCGCACAGAGATTCAGGAACTTCTGGCGCCCGGCTGACAATATTTTTGGGTCCGTTTTAACCGTATTCTTATGTTGAACCGGGGCAGTTTCCGGTTTCCCCGGCCAGGTAAAGCGATCCCTGAGGGAAGATACCAAAGCCTGTTCCCCCGGGGCACTGCTGTTATCCTTATTAAAAAGTGAAGGTATGCTATCAAGAATCAGGGGCGAGCCATCCTTTGAAGGATTAGCAATAAGCATTCCATTGGCAAGGGCCGCATTGATCCATTTGCTGGTACTGTCCTGAACGTGCTCCAACTGCGCAAAAAGCTCCAGTACCTCATCTGAGGAACCTTTGTTTACAATTGCGGAGGCCAGCATTTCCAGGATTATCTCACGGTTTTGATCATATTTGCGCCAGCCAGGTTGCGATAGCAGCCTTGTCAAAAGGGTTGCTTCCCTGTCCCCAAGGCTGCTGAGTACCACATCCCGTGCTACTGGTAATTGCCCATATTTATTGAGGAATTTCTCAGCTATCCATATTGCTGTATCCTCACTGAGTTCCTTCCCGGCTAAAACCAATTGCATTTGTACCAGGGGATACGCGGTATCATATGTTGTATGCACAAACTCCTCCAATTCCTTTCGGACTTCACTATGTTCCCGGCTCAATACCATCAACCTGCGTATGGCGGCCTGCGAAACAGCAGGGACGTTATCATTCAGGGCTGCCAGATAGGCTCCTGGTTCTGTATATCCCAATCCCTCCAGTGTCCAAAGAGCATGAAGTCGCGCGAGTGGATTACCTTCGACCAACTGGTCTCTTAGTACCGGGATGCTGGCCGGTTCTTCCCGGTCAACCAATAGCCGCTGCGCCATGTCACGTGTCCACCCATTGGGATGTCCCAGTAAATTTATCACTTCCATTGTACTCGCTTTTTCCAGGTCGGGAATTGCCGGCCTGGATCTACCTTTGGTTTTTATCCGCCAGATACGACCCATATGGATGGGCTTATCCAGCATACGTTCGAGGCTAACTTCCTTTAAATAGGGAGTCATGTAAGGTCCATGCTGGATAATTCCTTTATACATATCCACGACATACAACGCACCATCGGGCCCGGATGCCAATGAAACAGGGCGAAATCGCTCATCGTTCGAGGCAAGGAATTCCTGGTCTGCATAAACCCCTTCGGCCCTTAGCATAAACCCTTCGGCCAGGACATTATTTTGCCGTATTAAATTTGCGGTTGGTTCACATATAAAAGCATCCCCGGAATAGGCTGAGGGGAGTGCATCGCCCCGATAGATGAGCGGGCCACAGGCAGAAGCAAATTCAAGCAGCCTGCCCTGATCATCCAGGGTTCCGGGGATATAGCCCCGATTCACCGCCGTATTGCTGCGGACTGGGAATATTTTGCGTTCCAGCGTTAATCCGTGGTCCGTTCCGCTGGAAGGGGTATGGTGTTTATTGTTTTGTAAGGAATTGGGTGGGACCAGGTCTGCATGTAACTGGGACCAGTTGTAGTTGTAGAATAAACGGCCCATATTGTCGTGCGCAATGCCCCATTGCCCCCTGAATTCCGTTTCCTCCTTAACCCATTTCCCGTCGATGGTCTTGTACCGGTATTTTGATTTCGCATTATACAGCCAGTTATCCATTCCCCTCCACAGCCCGTTTGCAGAATGTTCCGGCATACCAAGGCCGCCATAGGTGGAATCGATCAATATTTTGCTATCTGCCTTAAAGTCCCCGTCCATATCACCGGCAAACCAGAGCGGGATATTTTCAGCGATGAGGGCTCCCCCTTTGACGATGGCAATAGCCCGCGGAAGGACAAGGCTGTCCATAAAAACCACACTCCGGTCCATGCGCCCGTCCTGATCGTCATCAAACAGCACGGAAACCCTGCCGGTAGGGTCAAGCTCCCCGCTGCCTTCAATATCGGCCATAAATCCCAGCATCTCCACCACCCATAGCCTCCCGCCTTCGTCGAACCGGATCGCCACAGGATCCCGGATCAGCGGCTCTGATGCTACCAATTCTATTTCCAGCTCTCCATCCGCAAATACAAAAGAATTAAGGGCTTCCTCCGGCGACAAGGGTGGCGATGGTTGTTTTTCACAACTGCCTAACGGGATAAAAACAAGGGCGATAAGGATGGATATCCACAACGGAAATCCCGGGGCTGAGGCACTAAAAAATATAATGTTGAACGGGAAGAGTTTTGTATTTTCAGCAACGCATCCCTTCATGATTAAAAAATGAATGTGGCCATGAACACCAAAGAAGCCGCAATAGTGCCCACCACAAACGTGCCCAGGGTATAGACCCGGTATCCTGTTTTTACATCGATCCCTGAAAATTGTGTAAGAATCCAGAAACCGCTGTCGTTTGCGTGGGATACCACCATTGCCCCAGCCCCTATAGCCGATACGATCAGGGCTTTATCGATGTCCGTGGTGAATCCCATGGAAATCAGGAGGGGTGCAATAATGGAAGCTGTGGTGATCAGGGCGACAGTTGATGAGCCCTGGGCAGTTTTAATGGCCGCACAAAGGAAGAAAGGGAGCCAGATTCCCAGGTTCGCCGTTGCCAGCGTGTCCGCCAGGGTAGCGGCAATGCCACTGTTTTGCAAAATTGTCCCGAATATACCGCCTGCACCTGTAATCAGGATGATATTGGAAGCATCTGTAAGTGCTTTGCCCACCCAGCCTGTAGTTGAGAGTATATGCTTGTCCAGTTTTTTGGGCAATAAAAAGGCAAATAGCATTCCGATTAGAAGGGCTATGACAGGGGATCCTACAAACCCAATGAATTTTACCCATCCCCGCTCATAGTCCGCCTCGGTAAGGTTAAAATCCATAACTGATTTGCCCACGATCAACAATATGGGGATAAGGATAGGGAGGAAAGATTTGAAGGCACTCGGTGCCTGTTTTAATTTTTCCTGTATCAGTTCTTCAGACATATCCGGATTGGGGTCGATGTAATGCCGTGCCCCCATTTTTTTACAATATATTATTGCAGGTACCAGGGAAATGCCTCCGATGATAAGACCTATCAGCATCACCAGGCCCACATCGGCCCCGATGATGCCAGCTGCAGCTATGGGCCCGGGCGTAGGTGGCACCAGAACATGCGTGATCATAAGCCCCAGTATCAGTGCCGTGGCAGTGCCGACGATGGAAAGTCCGGCTCGCTTTGTTAGGCTTTTGTTTAAAGGGTTCAGGATGATAAATCCACTGTCTGCAAATACCGGGATAGATACGATGAATCCTACAATACCCATGGCTTCATGGACCCGGTTTTTTCCGATGATCCGTAAAACCACTTCAGCCAGTCTAAAGGCTCCGCCTGTCTGCTCCAGGAAAGCGCCAATAATAACCCCCAGCACAATGACGATCCCTATTTTACCAAGCGTTATACCAAACCCGTCATTGATGGACTCTACCAGGGTTTGCAGGCTCATTTCCGAAAAAAGGCCAAAGAATATGGCAGCACCCAGAAGCGACAGGAAAGGGTGTACTTTCAATTTGACCGTAAGCAAAATGATCAGCAGGACACTGATTATGAGTAAAATAATCGATAGCATAGGTTGGTATGTTTAATGGTTAGTGTGCATTGCGACTGACGTTGGCCCCCGATTTTCCCACGAGGAAATCGAGATCCGCACCCAGGTGTGCCTGTTGCACCGTCCGGGTATATAAACTAACATATCCCCGCTCCATGAGCGGTTCGGGCGGTGTCCAGGCAGCCCTTCTTTTCTGCAATTCAGCCTCCTCCACTTCGAGGTGAAGGGTGCGGTTGGGCACATCGAGTATAATATAGTCACCGGACTGCACGAGGCCCAGGGCTCCCCCGACAGAGGATTCCGGGGAGACATGCAGGACCACGGTGCCGAATGCTGTTCCACTCATCCTTCCATCCGATATACGGACCATATCCCTGATCCCTTTTTTAAGAAGTTTTTCGGGCAGGTCCATATTGCCTACCTCGGCCATCCCCGGATATCCTACCGGCCCTACCCCTTTCAGTACCATTACACTGTTTTCGTCGATATCCAGGTCAGGGTCATCCACGGATTGCAAAAATTCCTCGATTGTTTCAAATACTACGGCCTTTCCCCTGTGCGACATCAGCGTTGCGGTGGCAGCAGAAGGTTTGATGACGGCTCCGTCTTCACAGAGGTTTCCGTATAGCACTGCAATCCCGGCCTCTTCCAGGAAGGGTTGGGCAAGGGGCGCAATGACTTCCGGGTTATAACATTCAGCCTTCTTGTTATTCTCGCCAATGGGTTTGCCATTAACAGTGATGGCGTCATTGTGCAGATGAGATCGCATTTCGTTGATCACTACGGGCAGGCCTCCGGCATCAAAAAAATCTTCCATGAGGAACTTACCTGAGGGCATGAGGTTCACAAGCAGCGGAATATGGCTGCCAAGCGTATCAAAATCCTTAAGGTTCAGCGGTATCCCGATCCTTCCGGCTATGGCTTGTAAATGGATGATAAAATTGGTGGACCCCCCCACTGCGGCATTGAGCACAATGGCATTTTCAAATGCCTCACGGGTAAGTATTTTGGAGATTTTCAGATCCTCCCGGACCATCTCAACAATACGTCTTCCAGACATTTGGGCCAGGGCTTTTTTACGGGAATCCACTGCTGGGATCGCAGCAGCCCCCGGCAGAGTCAATCCCAGTGATTCCACCATACATGCCATGGTGGATGCAGTGCCCATCGTCATACAATGGCCGGCACTCCGGGCCGAGCAGATTTCAGCTTCAACCTGGTCTGCAGGCGTAAAGCCTTCATTCTTTATTTTATCCTTAAGCGTCCAGACAAACGTTCCCGAACCGATGCGCTCTCCTTTGTATTTGCCATTGAGCATGGGTCCTCCGGGTACAACAATGGTAGGAAGATCCACGCTGCATGCGCCCATTACGGTGGAGGGGGTGGTTTTATCACACCCCGTCAACAACACCACCCCATCCAGGGGATTGGCACGGATACTTTCTTCGGTATCCATGCTGGCGAGGTTGCGAAAAAGCATGGCGGTTGGCCTCATAATCGTTTCCCCAGTGCTGGTAACCGGAAATTCGAAGGGTACGCCGCCCGCTTCGAGCACCCCCCGTTTTACGAATTCGGCAAATTCCCGCAAATGACCGTTACACGGGGTCAGTTCGGACCATGTATTACAGATGCCAATCACCGGCCTTCCCCGGAAATAATCATCAGGATACCCTTGGTTCCGAAGCCATGAACGGTGTATAAACCCCGATTTTTCATCGTGGGGATTAAACCAATCCTCACTCCTTAATCTTTTCTTGTTTTTTTTCTCCACGATACAGTATAGTTGAACGATTTCTTAAATGTACTATATAATTCCTTTTGATTGTTACAAGGGTAATCTCAAGGTATCATCTTTAGGCCATTTATCAAAATTGCGCGTTCTTACTTTATGAGTTGTTGCCATGGCCCGGTACCTTACGGCAGCATATCCCGGCCAATAGCAGTCATGAAGGACTGATAATGTCGTTAGGTGTGCTTTGGATTTCGTATCAGAACTGATATAATGGTATATACATGATGGTTGTGAGGATGAAATCAACCTGTCATACAGGGTGACGATCTTTTTGTTACTTTTAAGATTCGTTGCCGATTCAAAAAGCAGCAACTTAAGGAATAGCAATCTTAATAATACAGAATATGGGAACCCAATGGGAAAATAAATCGGCTGTAATTACAGGAGCGGCCAACGGCCTTGGCAATGCCCTGGCAGAGCGCCTGCTTTCCCTGGGTGCTAAAGTTGCCCTGGTAGATCAGGATGCGGATCAATTCAAAAGTATGGTGGAGCATTATCCCGGGCAGGCCTATACCTATGGGGTTGACGTTGTCCGTTTTGAAGATGTCAAAAAGATGGTTGACTCCTATTACGGGCAGGCAGGGAAGATTGATATCCTTGTAAACTGTGCGGGTATCGTTGGGAGGACCGGGATTAAAAGCCACGAAGTTGAAGGATCGGATTTTGAAAAGGTACTGGCAGTGAATGTGCTGGGCTCTTTTAATATGTTCAAAGCAGTGGTGCCCTATATGCTTGAAAAAAAATATGGGCGGGTACTGCACATTGCCTCCATTTCAGGAAAGGATGGCAATGCCGGAATGGTAGCCTATTCTGCCTCCAAAGCAGCAGTTATTGGCATGACCAAAGTACAGGGGAAGGAATATGCGGAAACCGGTGTTTTGGTGAATGCCATTGCCCCGGCCGTTATCCGGACAGCTATTCTGGATGGGCAACCGCCGGAACAGGTTAAATACATGACTGATAAAATACCCATGAAACGCTGTGGCACGCTGGAGGAGTTTGTGGAAATGGCGAGCTTCATTATCTCTGATCAGAATACATTTACTACCGGATTTACCTATGATCTGAGCGGGGGACGGGCACTGTATTGATAAAATAAACTATTCCCTGATTGGCGGGGCCTTTTTGGGGGAATTCCTTAAATTAGAGGGTTGTCTGCCCGAATAATCAAGAGTTAAATTCGTATGGATCGCAGAACTTTCATTCAAAATTCTTCAATTGGGGCGCTTGCCATGGTAATGCCACACATTCCTGCCTATTCCACTTTCCCGGAAGAAACCCGGTTCGGGGTTGCTGAGGCATCCTATTGGATGCGATGGTACGGGAAACTGGAAAGCGACGCTTATCCTCCCTTTACAAATGCCATGGAGATGTTGGAACATTGTGCCTCCTCGGGTTTTGGCGGGATACAAGTAGGTATCAGGAACTGGGATGCCGCAACGGCGAAAAAATTGCGGGCCCGCGCTGAAGTGCTTGGTGTATTTCTGGAAGGGCAGATAAGATTACCCGGGGATGTTCAGGAGACGGCACGATTTGAGGAAGATCTGAAAGCCGCCCAACTGGCGGGAATTGATGTGATCCGTACAGCATGCCTTTCCGGACGGCGGTACGAAAATTTTGATTCCAGGGAAGCCTTCCGGGAATTTAAGGAAGGAGCTATATCCTCCCTGCAGATTGCGGAACCGTTGATGAAAAAGTATGCGATAAAACTGGCTGTGGAAAACCACAAGGACTGGCGTGCTGCGGAAATGGTGGAGATACTCAAAAAATTCGAAAGCGAATGGATCGGGGTTACCCTGGATACCGGAAATAACATTTCCCTTTTGGAAGACCCGATGGAAGTTGTGGAGGCACTGGCACCCTATGCCTATTCCGTACACCTCAAGGACATGGGAGTAGTGGAGTATGAAGACGGGTTCCTCCTCTCTGAGGTAAACCTTGGCGAGGGGTACCTGGACATTGAAGGGATGGTGCGCATCATGAAAAAACATAACCCGGAAATCCGGTTTAACCTTGAGATGATCACACGGGACCCCCTTAAAATCCCCTGTCTTACCAAAAAATACTGGGCCACATTCGACAACATCTCAGCCAGTGAACTGGCGGTATTTCTGTACAAGATCAGGAATCAAAAAGTAAAAACACCCCTGCCTATTGTTTCTGTGCTGAATACAGATGCACAATTGGCCATGGAAATTGACAATAACAGCACCTCTTTGAAATATGCCCAATCCCATCTGGGCTTTCACTAATTCAGTAACCAGCCATAATTATGATCCCAACAGCTTTACCAGGTATTAAACAATTTGAAATGACCGGAAAGAATGCCCTTGTCACGGGGGGTTCAAAAGGCCTGGGATTTGCCATGGCAGCCGGGCTCGCATCATGTGGCGCCAGTATCGCGCTCGTTAACCGAAATGTCAAGGAAGGTGAAACAGCAGCGGACAAATTACGGTCGGATTATAACATAAAGGCTGTTTCCTATGGTGCAGATGTTACCGATGCAAAGGAAATGGATGCCATAGTTGCCAGAATGATACGGGACTTCGGCGGGGTTGATATCCTCATCAACAGCGCAGGGATCAATATACGGGGGGCAATAGACGAATTGAACCCGGATGATTTCAGCAAAGTGATGGAAGTGAATGTTACGGGGACCTGGAATGCCTCCCGGGCTGTTACCCCGCACATGAAGGAAAAAGGCGGGGGCCGCATCATCAATATGGCCAGTACATTGGGGCTTGTTGGACTGGCCAACCGAACACCCTATGCCTCCAGCAAAGGGGCGGTCGTACAGATGACCCGTGCCCTGGGGCTGGAACTGGCACCTTTCAATATCAATGTAAATGCCATTTGCCCTGGCCCCTTCCTTACTGAGATGAATATACCCATAGCGGATACCCCGGAAGCCAAAAACTTTATCGTGGGGGCTACCGCACTTGCCAGGTGGGGAGAATTGCGGGAAATACAAGGGGCCGCGATCTTCCTCGCAAGCGATGCGGGAAGTTATATGGTAGGGTCCATGCTGACTGTGGACGGCGGCTGGACGGCCAAATGACAGCAGCTATCCGCAGTGCTGACTTTATTCCTGATGTTGTCTCAGAAACTCCGGAAAATCCGATATCCTTTCGCAGCCAATCTGTTCCATAACCTGCTGTAATTGCGTTCTAAGAAGGTGGATGGTATGGTGGCCTCCCCTGCTTCCCAACGCCCCTACACCATACATAAAAGAACGACCCATAAAGGTGAATTTTGAGCCGGAAGCCAGCGACCTGGCAATATCTGGCCCCGAGCGCATTCCACTATCCATCATCACCGTGATCTGCTCCCCGTATCTCTTTGCAATCCGTGCCAGTGGTTTTATGGAGGATTCCCCTGCATCGAGTTGCCTTCCACCGTGGTTGGAGACGATAATCCCATCCAGGCCCAATTGAATTGCTTTTTCAGTATCTGCTTCTGTAGCTACCCCTTTCAGGACAATTTTACCTTTCCATTTATCACGGATCCTGGCTATCTTTTCGGCATGCATCCTTTTGGAAAATGTTTGGTCCAGAAAAGTTCCCAACTGCCCCAGGTTAAGGTTTTTGGGCATGTAGGGTTTCAGGGTTTCAAATCCTGGCTGCCCATATTTTAGCGTTTGAAGTGTCCATCGCGGTTTCCCCAGCATCTGCAGGATATTTGCAGCCGTCATTTTTGGAGGCATGGACAGGCCATTGCGGATATCCCTGGGCCTGAAACCAAAAGTAGGGACATCACATAGCAGTACGAGCACCGGGCATTCAGCTGCTTCCGCCCGGTGGATCAGATCATCACAGATGCTGATATCCAGGGGATGGTACAATTGAAACCAGGCCCTGCCTTCTGTCAGTTCGCTGATCCTTTCAATACTGCTGGTGGTAACAGTGCTTAGGATAAAAGGGATATTGCTGGCAAAGGCCGCCCTTGCAAGAATCTCTGCGGAATTGGGCCACATCAACCCCTGCAATCCTACAGGTGCAATCCCAAAAGGGGCATCATACACATGGCCAAAAATTTCTGTTTGCAAATGGGCCCCGGAATAGGCATCCAAATATCGGGGTTGCAATTCCACTTCCCTGATTGCCGCGGTATTCTTTTTAATATTTACGTCTTCATTGCAACCGCCATCCAGGTATTCAAATGCAAATGGTGGCATTCGTTTACGGGCATGGCCGCGGAGGTCCTCCACAGAAGGATACCTTGAATCAAACTGAACTGCTGTAATTCTTCCCATTTCAACACCGATTTAACCTACTGTATAGTTTTTCATTGCCCTGTATCCATACAGTGCCACCACAATGAAACAGAGCAGCGGCAAGATAAATGAAAAATTGACTTCCGGTACCCCAAGGATCCGGACATCGGCATAAGCTGCTCCGCCAATGTCCAAAATAAGTCCCTGGAGAATTGGCATAAAAGCACCTCCCACTATGGCCATCACCAAAAAAGCAGAGGCCGGTTTGGCATCATCACCCAGGCCTGTCAGGGCAATACCATAAATAGTAGGGAACATCAGGGACATACAAAAGGAAACCAGCACCAGGCTATATAGTCCGCCCATCCCCACAATAAAAATGGCTCCAAGGCAGAAAACCATGGCAAACAGGGACAGCAGCATCAGTAATTTCCCGGAATTGATGAATTTCAATAAATAAGTACACAAAAACCTACCGCCTAAAAAGATGCCGAGGGCTGCATAGGCATAATATACAGCGTCCCTGTTATTGATGCCCAGGTTTTCAGCATACTGGTAGATATAGGTCCAGCACATGATCTGGGCGCCTACATAGAACATTTGAGTAATAGCCCCGCCCACAAAACGTTCTTTCTTAAAAATCCTTTTGATGGATGCCCCCATTCCCACCGCATTGGGGTCTTCCTTTTTTTCCGGCATTTTTACAACCGCTATCAGGATGAACATGAAGAGCACAAACAGGCCAAGGGCCACATAGGGATTTCGAATTACCAAAAGGTCTGATGTTTTAACGGCGGCCTTGGCAGCCCCCGTAAGGATTTCATAGACACTATTGCCCGAAATATCGGTATCATCGGATTGCAATGCCCCCAAAATAAAGGTTTGGGCCACAAAAAGCCCCGAAAGGGCCCCCAGGGGATTGAATGCCTGTGCCAGGTTCAGGCGCTGGGTGGCCGTTTCCTCAGCACCCATTGATAATATGAATGGGTTCGCGGTTGTTTCCAGAAAAGCCAGCCCGAAGGTGAGGATATAGAGGGCCAACAGGAAGAAAAAGTAATTTTCAAGGGCTGCCGCAGGGTAAAATAACAAAGCCCCGATAGCATAGAGTACCAGGCCAACAAGGATGCCTACTTTGTAACTATACTTTTTAACAACAAACGCAGCCGGGAGGGCCATGGTAAAGTACCCTCCGTAAAATGCCGCCTGAACCCAGGATGCTTGTGTATTGTTTAGTTCCAGTATTTTCTTAAATGCTGAAACCATTGGATTGGTAATGTCATTTGCAAACCCCCAAAGGGCAAACAGGGAAGTGATCAGGATAAAGGGAAGCAATAATTTCCGGGAAACAATTGGCGGTTGGCTGGTCTTTTCCATTTAGTGATCGGTTAAATTAGAGGGCCCTGTCCAGATGCGTATAGCCGCCATCCACATAAACCAATTGACCGGTGGTATGACTTGATTTTTCAGAGAGGAGAAAAGCAACGGTGTTCGCGATTTCCGTCGTGGTTGTCATTCGTTTCCCGAAGGGAATATTTTGCGTGATGCGGGTCAGTTTTTCCCGGGGATCATCAAAAGAATTGACCCATTTCTCATAAAGAGGGGTATAGCATTCCGCAACAATGACAGCATTTACCCTGATGTGATAGGGTAACAGTTCAACAGCCCATTCGCGTGTCAGGGCATTCCTGCCCCCATTGGCGGCCGCATAACCGGAAGTTCCCCCCTGCCCGGTTACCGAGGTTTTAGAACCGATATTTACGATGGCACCCCTGGAACTTTTAAGGGCGGGCAAGCTATAGTGTGCCATCATATAATAATGGGTGAGATTGCGGTTAAGGGAACGCAAAAAATCATCATAACTACCTTGTTCCAGCCCTATCCGATCATTGACACCTGCATTGTTTACCAGGCCGTCTACCCTGCCAAATTTCGACAAGACCTCCCCCACTGCCGATTTACATTGGGCAGGATCCGATAATTCCGCAAAGGCGTGAAAACATTTTCCGCCATTTTCCGTCAAGGCCTGTTCTGCAGCCAGAACGTCCTCCCGGTTGCGACCGATGATAACAGGGATAGCCCCCTCCCCGGCCAGTACCGTACAAATACCCAGGCCAATTCCCTTGGAACCACCGGTCACCATGATGACCTTATCCTTTAGTGCGAAATCCATACTTCTAATTTGTTGTAATTATCCCGATTTCCCCGAAAGAAGACCGGTTATCGGAAGCCTCCCCACTGACCTTACGGGACCTCAATTTAATGAATCTAGCCAAGGTAGGATTAAAACCGACTTTTTGTTCCACCGGATTGTTGGCCACATTGCTGAATTCCCCGAGGGATACTGCTTGCCATGTCCGGTTGTCCCGACTTACCAAAAACTCATAGTCCGTAATGATGCCGAAAGACCAGCGTTCCTGCATTGGCCAGTAGGTAAACCCCTTTAGCATAATGGGAGTGCCCATGTCTATTGTAACCTCATGGGGTCCTGAAACGCCTTCAGGTGTCGCCCAGAATGAGTCAGGGTCATCATCTATTAAAGAATCGGCTTCCTCCCTGTTGCCGGAGGAAACAGACAGCACTTTCCAGTCCTTTTTGCTAACGTCAAAACTGCGTGTGACAATCCCGGTTTGCTCTCCGGTTTTAGGATCCATTGCCATTGTTTTCAACATCGCAGGCTGCTCAACCACAAAGGGCGCTGTATAGATGGAGGAGGTGGCTGTAGGTTCCATGCCGTCCAGGGAATAGTAAACGACTACCTGGCCATCCGGGACGGAAAGGCTGACCCTTCCTTGTTTATCCCGCCGGATAACCGGTTCCGTCAAAAGGACAGGCGCATTGTAAATTTCGATGTTGGAAAGTGCCGGAGGCCCTTTGGCTCGTAGAATCGTTACAAGAATTGAATCCACCCTCACGGGTTTAAAACGCAAAATACGCTTATAGCCAATGGTGGTTTGCCTGGCGATCTCCTTCCAGGACCCCGCAACACCGGCTTCCACTATAAATTCCTGCACCCGTTGTCCCAGGGGGATATATTCCTGAAGCAGCAGGCGGTTGATCTCCCTTGGGGACTCAAAAGCAACCCAAATCGAAGCGGAGGTAATCCCGTCATCAGTTGCCCAAAAGGTTGCAGGCTTGCCGTCAGTAAGGTTATTTCCATTGTATTCCTCAAGGTTTCCCCTATGGTTTGTAACTGTCACTGTCCCCTCCGCGGCCAGGTCATTGGCAAAGTCCCTGGCGAGCTGCTCCCGAAGCTGCATCAGTCGCTTCTCATCGGTTGGATGCACCAGGCCCCTTGGATCCACAGGGAGGTTTAAAAGCAGGGCGGCGTTCCTTCCTACGGATTCATAATATATATCAAGAAGCCGGGGCAAAGTTTTTACCTGATGGTCTTCGGATGGGTGATAATACCAACCCGGCCGGATGGAGACATCTGCCTCTGCCGGAAGCCAATGGGTTCCGTCTTCATGGCCCGACCTTAGTTCTTTGTACCTGGGCCACCCGGGATAGATCTCATCCCGCCTCATAATACTCCAATTGGTCTCATTAGCACGCCCCTCTTCATTTCCTACCCATCGGATATCCGGGCCGCCATCACTGAAAATGACTGCCCCGGGTTGCAGTTCCCTGACGATCTCTATTGCTGTGTCCCATTCATAATAAATTCTATTGTCAATTTTCCTGGTTTCATTGGCCCCGCCATAGTATCCTGAACCTCCATTTGCCCCGTCAAACCACACTTCGAATATTTCCCCATAGTCAGATAGTAATTCGCGTAATTGCAGGTGGAACAGGGTTACATATTCCGGTTTGCCATAATCTTTATTGTTACGATCCCAGGGGGAAAGGTAAACCCCGAACTTCAGGCCGTATTCCCTGCATGCATCCGCCAGCTCCTTTACCACATCCCCGGTCCCGTTCTTCCAGGGCGAATTTTTGACAGAATGTTCCGTTGTGGCGGTAGGCCACAGGCAAAAACCGTCATGATGCTTAGCCGTGAGGATGATCCCCTTCATACCGGCAGCTTTCGCAACCCGGGCCCATTGGCGGGTATCCAGGTCTGTTGGATTGAACTGAGCCGGGGATTCCCCACCCAGGCCCCATTCCAAGTTGGTGAACGTATTCATATTGAAGTGTATGAACGCATAATACTCCAGCGGGTGCCAGGCAAGTTGCCTTGCAGAGGGAAGCGGGCCCACGGGTTTTGGTGGCGCTTCAGGGGAGCAGGCTAATCCGAGCATAGCACAAACCAGGATCAGAAAACAGGCATCAGCTCGTGGTATTATAAATTTCATCCGAAAAGGGTATGGGTTGTTTTGTTTTGTTATCCCGGGGCATTTGGGCAGTAACCTTCCTCAATTGATCCGAAAGTGTCCGTGTCGGTTGCCGTGTAATCCGGGGTTGCATCCCTGTCAAATCAGTATGTTCTCCGATATCTTCCTCCAAGTTGAACAGCTCCTTGTGGCGGTTATTATGGAAGTAACTTAATCTCAAGAGATTATTCATTATTCAGTCCTGAATTACAAATTTGAGACGTCTATTGTATACCGGAACAGGTTGTCAATAAAGATGCCCTTTTTTTCCGTAGGGTGCCACGAGGCGTTTTAACAATCTCCTATACAGATACAATTGGGAAACAACCTATTATTGTTTGTTGTTTGGTTTATATTCCCTGGCCAGCTGACGGGAACTCCCCAGGCCGTCGATCCCCAACTCTACTACATCACCTGGTTTGAGATATCTTGGAGGTTTCAGGCCAAGGCCTACCCCGAAGGGTGTCCCGGTGGATATGATGTCACCCGGGAGCAGGGTCATAAAGGAACTTATATAACTCACCAGTTTGGGAATACCGAAAACAAAATCGGAGGTATTGCTTTGTTGCATGGTCTCCCCGTTCACTTTCAGCCAGAGGTTCAGGTTATGAGGGTCCGCAATTTCGTCCCGGGTTGCCATGAATGGGCCCAGGGGTGCAAAGGTATCACAACTTTTACCTTTTACCCATTGTCCTTCCCGTTCCAGTTGAAATTCCCGTTCGCTGTAATCATTGTGCAAAACATAACCCGCAACATGTTCAAGTGCTGATGCTTCATCCACATACGATGCGCGTTTCCCGATCACAATTGCCAGTTCCACTTCCCAGTCGGTTTTTGTACTGCCTTTTGGGATAATAAGGTCATCATCCGGGCCTGTTATTGCGGAGGTAGCCTTAAAAAAAAGCACGGGTTCCTTCGGCAGTACCATTCCGCTTTCGGCAGCGTGTTTCGCATAATTAAGTCCTACACAGACTATTTTGGAAGGCCGGACCAGCGGAGGGCCCAGTCGGATATTATTTGGGACCTCCGGGCATGAGGAAGCGTTTGAATTGAGCCAATTTTGTAAGCGGGATACCCCTTCCGTTCCGAAGAAAGATTCGGTATAATCCTCCCCGAAAGCAGTTAGGTCCAGGCGGGTGCCATTTTCCAGTTGCACCCCGGGTTTTTCCTTCCCTTTCGGACCAAATCGAATAAGTCTCATGTGTTATCCATTTAATTTTATATATCCCCCGTCTATAGGGAAATCGGTACCGGTAATAAAAGAGGCCTCTTCTGAGCATAAATAAAGGGCCAGATTGGCTATTTCCTGCGGGGTGCCCATCCTTCCAACTGGCTGTGTTCTGGATAGTTTTTCAAACATTTCAGCCTTATTGTCGGGATAGTGCTTATCCAGGTAACCATCCACAAAAGGGGTATGCACCCTCCCTGGGGAGATGCTGTTGCATCGAATTCCATATTTTACATAATCTTTTGCCACTGAATACGTCATGGTCAGAACGGCCCCTTTGGTCATTGAGTAGGCAAAGCGGTCGGATATGCCAACGCTGGCCGCCACAGAAGCCATGTTCAGGATGACCGCCCCATGGGCCTTCATGCCGGGTATACAGGCATGGATACAATTATAAACCCCTTTAATATTAACCTGGTACAATCTGTCCAGGTCTTCTTCCCTGGTTTGTTCCACATTCCCGATATGGGCAATCCCTGCATTGTTGATAAGGACATCAATGGGGGAACTGCTCTGAATTAATTTTACCACCTTGTCTACTTCTTCCTGTCTGGCCACATTGCACTTGTGACCGGCTGCATCGCCCCCTGTTGCGATAATTGCCGAATAGGTCTCATCGAGGTTACCGGCATCAACATCCAGAATGTGAACCCTGGCCCCGGCTGCGGCAAATACCATGGACATGGCCCTTCCGATCCCGCTGGCCCCTCCGGTTATGATCGCTGTTTTACCCTTAAAATCGAATATCATCAATCAAAGATTTATATAAAAATACACAATCAAAACTTCTAAGTAATAGGGAATCCATACTTTCTCAGGAATTTCAGGTTGCAGCCTGGAATTGAATATCTTTTAGAATTTTAGCCCTAACTTTAAGGTCCAAAAAAAAGCTGATTGTACGCAATTGTAGATATAGAGACCACTGGCAACGGAATAAAAGGCAATAAGATCACGGAAATTTCGATCATCAAATTTGATGGCACCCGGGTTATCGATGAATTTACCTCCCTGGTGAACCCCCAATGTGAAATCCCTTACTTTATTACCAGTTTAACCGGCATTGACAACCATATGGTACGGTATGCACCTACAATCGACCAGATTGCGCCTGCAATAGACACTATAACGAAGGAATGCATCTTTGTAGCCCATAGCGTTAATTTTGATTACAATGTCATAAAACACGAGTTCAGTTCCCTGGGTCTGGATTTTACCCGAAAGAAACTGTGTACTGTACGGCTTTCCCGGAAACTCATCCCCGGCTTTAATTCCTATAGTTTGGGAAAACTCTGTTCCGCCCTGAAGATACCCCTGACTGACCGGCACCGGGCGAGGGGGGATGCCCAGGCAACCGTGTTGCTGTTTCAAAAGCTTTTGCAAGCGGAAGGCGCAAACGCCGTTTTCAAATCATTCCTGAATGCCCGGTCGCAGGAAGCCACTTTTCCGCCATTCTTACCCAGGACTATTTTTGAAAAATTACCCCGGGACCCGGGAGTATATTACTTTAAAAATCAGAAAGGAGAGATCATTTACATCGGGAAAGCGATCAATATCCGGAAAAGGGTATTGGGGCACTTCTATGACAAGGCTGCAAAGGAAGTACAAATGTGCCGTGAAACAGCGGATATCGATTTTGAACGCTCCGGCAATGAATTGATTGCACTGCTGATGGAGTCCGCAGCCATTAAAAAACACTTCCCGTTATATAACAGGGCACAAATAAGAAAAGTCGCCCAATTTGGGATATTTTCCTATGAGGACCGCAACGGAATCCTCCACCTGGCCTTTAACAGGCTGTCCCTGATACCCCAGCCATTGATTTCGTTTACAAGTACTACTGATTGCCGGTTATTCCTGGAACAATTGTGCGGTGATTTCAAGCTTTGTGCAAAGTATTGCCATCTCCAGGAAGGGGTAACGTCCTGCTCACATTACCGGTTGACATCCTGTGAAGGGATCTGCAGGGATACCGAATCCGTTTCGGAATACAATAAAAAGGTAACTGCTGCACGAGACTTCATAACTTCGGATTCCGAAGATTACCTGATCCGGGAAAAAGGAAGGGAGAAAGGGGAGGATGCCGTGATTTTGATGAAAAATGGGCTGTATTATGGATACGGGTATATAGCGCAGGACATGGAGATCGGTTCTGTTGAGGATGTGATTGCGTATCTGATGCCTCAAAAAAATACGGTGGAAACACAGCGTTTATTGCAAAGTTATCTTATAAAAAATCCGGTTGGCAAGGGAACCCAAAAAGTAGCTATATCGGGAGGCGGCAGCCTGTAGGATTCATTCTTTCATTTTTTTGTACATCTTTATGATAAATACCAACCATATCAGAAATATGAAAATGACAAATATGTTATATAGCCAGATTAAATCCATAGCCCTGCAATTGTAGTGAATTGCTTACATTACTTGCCAGGAAATGCCGGTTGATCCTGAGGTTACTCAAAAGCGTCGGGCGGCTGTGCCCGGTTTGGTTCAAATGCTCAATTTAGATGGATAGTCAAGTAAGCCTCTGATTAAAATCGGAAAATATGTAAACCTATTCCTATTAAAGATAGGAAAAAATGGCAAAAAACAATAGAAATTTTTGTGATAATTTTAACAACTCCATAATATCGTTCCACATAGGAGACGATGGGGTCTGGGAAGAACTACCGTTTCAAGGTACCGGGGCAGACATCTTGCGTCATTTCCAGGCCAGCGGCCTTTAACGAGTCTATTCCCCCCGTGATATTTGCCAGGTTGTGGATACCACGGCTCTTGAGAATGGACGCGGCAATAACGGACCTATACCCCCCTGCACAATGAACATAAAAAGTGCCATCTTTCGGATATTCAGACATGTATTGATTCAGGGAATCCAAGGGTGTATTGGTAGCCCCTTCCATATGCCCGGCTTCATATTCACTCTCCTTTCGGACGTCAAAAACAGGAATATTATTGGTTCCACTTAGTTCTTTTATGTCCAGGGCTTCAAGTGACTCTATGGTATCCATGTCCTTGTCTGCATTTTTCCATGCATTAAATCCGCCTTTGAGGTAGCCCACTGCATTGTCAAAACCAACCCTTGAAAGTCGGGTGATAGTCTCCTCTTCCTTACCTTCAGGGGTGATCAGCAACAAGGGTTGCTCCACATCAGCGATCAGTGCACCGACCCAGGGGGCAAAATCCCCCAATAATCCTATAAAAATAGAGCGCGGTATATGTCCTTTGCTAAATTCATCCTGGTGCCGTACATCCAGTATCACAGCCCCTGTTTCATTGGCGATAGCTTCAAATTCATCCGGGGTGAGAGCGCGGGTCCCCCTTTTGATCACATCGGCAATGTCTTCATACCCCTCTTTGTTCATCTTAACATTGAGCGGAAAATATTTGGGAGGAGGTAGGAGTCCTTCTGTAACTTCTTCAATAAATTCCTGCCTGGTCATGTCCGTGCGAAGTGCATAGTTTACCTTTTTCTGGTTCCCTAGCGTATCCACGGTCTCCTTCATCATATTCTTGCCACAGGCAGATCCTGCTCCATGGGCAGGATATACTATTACAGAATCAGCCAGGGGCATTATTTTACTTCGTAAACTATCAAACAATAACCCCGCAAGGTCTTCCTTGGTCAGCATGGCAGATTTTTGGGCGAGATCCGGCCTGCCGACATCCCCAAGGAACAAGGTGTCTCCCGAGAATATGGCATGATCCTTCCCGTTTTCATCCCGTAACAAGTAGGTGGTACTCTCCATGGTGTGTCCGGGGGTATGTAACACTTTAAAAGTGACATCCCCCAGTTTAAATTCCTGTCCGTCTCTGGCAATGATAGCGTCAAAGGTGGGGTTGGCATTGGGCCCAAAAATAATAGGGGCCCCCGTTTCCTTGGCCAGGGTCACATGCCCACTGACAAAATCAGCATGAAAATGGGTCTCAAAAATATACTTGATAAGGGCTCCTTTATCTTTGGCAAGCTTCAGGTAAGGGCTTATCTCCCTAAGGGGATCTATGATGGCCACTTCCCCTTTGCTTTCAATATAATAGGCTCCCTGTGCCAGGCATCCGGTATAAATCTGTTCAATATGCATGATACTCCATTTTATTTATCAAAAATACGCCATAATTTGTAAATGGAAGGTAACATTAATTACCCTTTCCCCCGGTTCTGGTACGCCAGTTTGGTGCCAATGACAGAGACGGAATTGGGATTGTCAAAATACTCGACAGCCTCTTTGGTCCTAACAAAAAGGTATTCACGGTGCAGTTCATTAATTATCCCGCTGCTGAAAATGATGTCCCGGGTTGGCCCTATAGCGCCGGCAATATAGAATTGTATGTTCCTATCATGGATATCCCGGATCATGTTGATCAATACGAGCGCGGCACTGGCATCGATGTAATTGATCGCTTCGGCATTCAGTATTACCCCTTTAAGCTTTGCTCCTTTGGCATCCATAAACCGGTAAAGCTGGGTTTTGAAATATCCGGTATTCCCAAAATAGAGTTGGGCATCAAAGCGGACAATAAGCAGGTCCTCCCGGATGATCACTTCCTGGTTGAAGCGGTCGATATTTTTGTAGTAATCCGTATCCTTAATATTCCCCAAAATAGCGAAATGGGGTTTGGATGTCCGGTAGACCATCAGCAAAAGTGAAAAAAGCACCCCTGTCAAAATTCCCTGAGGAATGCCGATCAATAAGGTAATGAGGAATGTCATCAATAAAACGGCAATTTCATCCTTCCGGTGTTTCCAGAGGCTCCTCGCATAGGAGAGGTCTATGAGTCCGGCTACTGATACCATTATGATGCTGGCCAGGATCGCCTTTGGCAAATAATAGAAAATCGGGGTAAGGAACAATAAGGTAACCAGGACCATCAGGACTGTAAAAATACCGGCAAGGTTGGTTTTTACCCCGGCATCATAACTGATCGCTGTACGGGAAAATCCGGCTGTAACCGGAAAGGACTGAAAAAATGACCCTGTTATATTGGCACTTCCAAGGGCTACCAGCTCCTGGTTGGCATCGATGGTATCCGTATTGTTTTTGTCCTGTAATCCTTTCCCTATAGAGATGGCTTCGAGGTAGCCGATAAGAGCCAGGGTAATCGCAATCGGCCAAAGTTCTTTGGCGGCATTCCAACTGAATTCCGGAACCCCAAAGGCAGGCAAACCTTCCGGGATTTGCCCCACTATTTGAATGCCGCTGGATTCCAATCCGAAGAAGTAGACACCCAAAATACTCAATACCACGATCAACAGTATATTGGGGATACGCTTGTCCCATTTCTTTAAGGCAAGGAGGATAAGTATGCCCAGGATACCCATTGACAGATCGTAGGGGTTGGTTTCCGATATTTTATGGAAGGTATTTAAAAGGATGTGGTGTATGGGACCACTGCTGTCCATTTCAATCCCCAATAAGTGTTTCAATTGGCTGAAAATGATGATCAGGGCGGCAGCAGAGGTAAACCCGCTGATCACCGGTCGTGACAAAAAATTAACCAGGAAGCCCATGCGGAAAACCCCCAAAAGGAATTGGATGGTCCCCACCAGGAATGTCAGGAAAATGGCCATGGCAATATAATCAGTGATATTGCTGATCGCCAGGGTCCCCAAACCCACTGCCACCAAAAGGGAGTCGAGCGCAACGGGCCCGATGGCAACCTGCCGCGAAGTCCCTAAAAACACATATACCAGAACAGGCAATAGCGATGCGTATAACCCATATACCGGGGGCAACCCGGCAATCAGGGCATAGGCCATTCCCTGGGGAATAATTACAATCCCCACGGTAAGTCCGGCTATAAGGTCTTTTAAGAAATCGGCCTTCCGGTACCTGGGAAGCCACTGCAGAATGGGAAAATAGCTACGCATCGCCCAAATTTAGCATTAAATGCAGAAAGTTTGCGTAACAGATGTTACCCAATCATGATATGGTAAAACATATATTTTGCCTGCGTTATTCAGGGACCTGGCAACGACCGAACAGGGTGAGTGTCCAGGTCACGTACAACTGGGATTTAACAGGCTGTTGGGGTCAAAGTTCGAGTACCTTTATGGCATTCCGCTGCAAGCGAATTTTTCCTTCATTGCCCAGTTTTTTTAGCAGGCGGGAAATGACAACCCTGGAGGTATGAAGGTCATTGGCTATTTCGAGGTGTGTGGTCTGGATAACATCATCATGGGTAACCATGGCACGGTCCTTTAGGTATTTAAGCAATCTGCGGTCCATGTTCATAAATGCCAGCGTATCCACCGTTTCCATCAATTCCATCATCCGTGCATGGTAGCTGTCCAGTATAAACCGTCTCCAGCCTGGATATGCCACCATCCATGTTTCCATCTTTACCACAGGAATCAGTATCAATTCGGTTTCTGTTTCTGCCACAGCCCGGATCTCACTTCTGCCGGTGCCCATACAGCAGGAAAAGGTCATTGCACAGGAATCGCCCATTTCAATAAAATAAAGCAGCAATTCATCACCCTCGCTGTCTTCAAGTAATATTTTGATTGCGCCGCTCAGTACCAGCGGGATGCTGGTTACCGTCTGCCCTATATCTATCAACTGACTTCCCTGTTCCAGGGTCTTCAGGGTACCGACTTCCGCAATTTCACGCAGGAGCCCTGGTTCAAAAAGATAACCGTAATGCTGTTGCAGTAGTTTTTCCACTCTTTTTCTGATTAGTATTCCGGAATCCGTGCCGCAGTCAATCCATCGGGGCCAAATTTACCTTAAAATGTACCGGTTCCCCTGCCAGGTATTGAAACCCTTCATGCAACTTGTCCTGGGGCACGGAATAGGGATAAAATGTTATGGGTTCGATACAGATCATGTTCGGAACTTCCGTCCACAGCATAAAGTTCCCAAACCCTTCTGTAGCAACCTTAATGGCCTTAAGGTCTTTTAGTATAAGGGAAGCACATTCCGCAACCTGCAATGCCCTGCTCCCTGCTTTCAGAACGTCTGTCAGGGTTATGGAGCCCCTGTCAGTAACCACCAGGGGGTAGTCTGAATACAATTTAAATGCCGGATGGTACCCGAGCATAAACGGCATGTCCTTTGGCCCGGATACCGTGAACTTAATTTCCAGGCCCTTTTCTGAAAGTTCATAGGATTTCCTGAACTCAAAATCATAAGGCCACAAGAGCCAGCGGGCTGTAGACATTTCGGGAAACTTGCTGTTTTTAACAGGTGTCCCAGCGACATAGTTCTTTAGGTAAACCGCATGGTGGCTGGTTTCATCCAATTTTTCATATTCCAGTTCCCGCAATAATCCGTGTTGATCCTGGATAGCATTGCCCTTTGGAACCTGTACCGCAAATCCGGCTCCTGCGGTAGGGCCGATGACCGGGAACATTTCCGTATCGGAATTTCCCCAACCCGGACTGCCTTTCTGATGGATAAATTCATGGCCGGCAACCTTGTAGCTAACCAGTTCCCCTTTTGATATGCGGACGGTATGGTCTAAAATAGTGAGTTTTGTCATATAATTTTCCGTAGTGAAGCAATTCCTCAAAAATACAAAGCCTACGGACTTCCAGTGCACTATCGGCGGCGCATTTTTGTGATTATGTTACTTTTATTCACATCGTACCCGGTCAGGCAACCGTGGGGGCCCCAGGGTAGCTGCCCCAAGGCTGAAAGCGACATGGAAATTTAAAATTAATATAGTACCTTTCACACTAATCCAATAAGTTAGTTAGTATGTCACGCAACAGCAGCTTTTACAAAGGGATCGTCCCAGCACTGTGTTTCCTTCTCTTTCAGGGAAACGTCTATTCACAGGAGGAATCCGGAGATGGCTGGCAACAACTTTTCAACGGGGTGAACCTTACGGATTGGATAACCAAGATCCATCATTATGATGTGGGGGTCAATTATGGGGATACCTTCCGTGTGAGGGACAGTATCATTGAAGTGCGATATGATCAATATGAAGGGGAGTTCAGGGACCGGTTCGGGCATTTGTACTATAAGGAACCTTTCTCCTTTTACCAAATAAAACTGGAATACAGGTTTGTTGGCGATCTTCATCAAGGCGCACCGGATTATACACTGAAGAATAGTGGAATCATGTTCCATTCCCAGGATCCGGCCGGCATGCCCAAAGAACAGGACTGGCCCATTTCGGTAGAAATGCAGTTCCTTGCCGGTATTACCCCCGGGGCGGAGCGACCAACCGGGAATATGTGTTCTCCCGGTACCGATGTGGTATATGAAGGCGCGATCTACCCCGGGCATTGTATCAATTCCACCTCAAAGACCTATTTCGGGGACCAATGGGTACAAGCGGAAGCCATCGTTCTGGGCGACTCCCTCATCACCCATATTATCAATGGGGAAACAGTGCTGCAGTATTCCCACCCACAGATTGGCGGAGGGGTTGTGAACCGGTTTGACCCTGCGATAAAAAAGGATGGCCAGGCCCTGACTTCCGGATTTGTTGCGCTTCAAAGTGAGGGACAGCCTATTGATTTCCGGAACATCCGCATCCGAAAATTAAAAGGTTGTATGGATCCGAAAGCGGTGAATTTCAAGAAATATTTTGTGGTATCGGACCCGGGGAGTTGTAGTTACGATTGAGTCATTCCAGGAATCCTTTTTCCCGCATCCAGTCATCGTTGTAAATTTTACCCACATACCGGCTTCCGTGATCATGAAACAGCACTACGACCACATCGTCCTTCCCGAAATGCTCCTTAAGCTGCAGCACTCCTTTTATGGCCGCCCCTGCGGAATTCCCTAAAAACATCCCTTCTTCTTTGGCCAGGCGCTGTGTATAAACAGCTGCATCTTTATCCGTGACTTTGGTAAACCCGTCAATAATCTCAAAATTTACATTTTTAGGAAGGATGTCCTCCCCTATGCCTTCCGTACTATACGGGTATATTTCATTCTCATCAAATATACCGGTCTCATGGTATTTCTGAAACACCGAGCCATATGTATCAACCCCCCAGATTTTAATGCCCGGGTTCTTTGATTTCAGGAAGGTACCCACCCCCGAAATAGTACCCCCGGTTCCTACACCTACTACAAAATGGGTGATCTTCCCGTCTGTCTGTTCCCAAATTTCCGGGCCCGTACTCTTAAAATGAGCTTTGGTATTGGACAGGTTGTCGTATTGGTTTACATACCAGGAATTGGGGATTTCACCGGCCAATCTCCTTGCTGTTGAATAATAACTTCGCGGGTCATCCGGGGCAACATCAGTAGGACAAACGTAGACCTCACTGCCCATAGCTTTGAGGATATCCACTTTTTCTTTGGATTGCTTGTCACTGATTACACATATCATCTTATACCCTTTGATTACCGCAACCAATGCCAATCCCATCCCGGTATTACCGGAAGTGCCTTCTATGATTGTCCCTCCCGGTTTCAGGATGCCAGCTGCTTCCGCATCGGCCACCATCTGCACGGCCATACGGTCCTTTACCGAATTCCCGGGATTGAACGTTTCGTATTTAGCCAATACCAGGCAGGGTAGTTCCGCTGTAAGTATATTCAATTTTACAAGTGGGGTATTCCCAATCGTTTCCAGTATGTTTTGAGCGTATTTCATTCCGTTTGGGAGTTTTTCAGTTTGCAGGTACAGGTTACGCACACCCCAAGTTGTCTTCCAGCTGCAAATTTAAGTTTAAAAAATCGTTCACAGGCACTTCCTTTTGTATTTCCGGGCTACGTTCCAGGTCGCCGAAAGCAGATGATAACCCGGGAAGTGTTGCAGGGATTATTCGAATTTAATGGCCTTTACCGGGGTTATCCTTGTAATGATGTAGGAGGGGATAAGCAGCATCAGCATGCAGAGCACCAGGACCCCGATGTTTAAAAGCAGAACACTAAGGAAATCGATATCGACAGGGATATATTCAATATAGTATTCCTCCGGGTTCGGAAACTTAAAAATCCGGTAGGAATCCTGAATCCAGAGTAAGGCCAATCCGATACTATTTCCCCACAGCAACCCGATACCAATGAGATAAGCTGCATTGTACAAAAACACTTTCCGAATACTCCAATCAGCTGCTCCCAGGGCTTTTAAAATCCCGATCATCTGTGTCCGCTCCAGGATCAGGACCAGGAGGGCCGTAATCATATTGATCCCGCCAACGATGACCATAATACCTATAATCAGTGCAATGTTGAAATCGAATAACCCTATCCACTCAAATATCTGATAGTATTTGTTTTTAATATTTTGTGTATCCAGATCAGAGAGGGTTTTGCCATAGATCTCGAGCGTCTTTTCATCGATCAGGTCGAACCTGTCCAGGAATATTTCAAAATTGCCCACTTCATCGCTTGCCCATTTGTTCATTTGCTGAATATGGCGGATATCAATGATAATATAGGAACTGTCAAAATCCTCAAACCCGCTATCATAAATACCTGCAATTTTGAATTTGCGCTGGTTGGGGCTTTTCAGCGGGTCTTCTTCCTTTGGGAAAAATGTAAAAAATTCATCTCCTACCCCCAGATTCAGGCGGGTGGCCAAAATGGCGGAAACCATAACTTCTGTGTTGAGCTCCCCGGTAAAAACCGGTAATTTTCCGCTGACCAGATATTCCCTGAAAACCACCCAGTCATAATCCTTTCCCACCCCCTTGGCAATGATTCCTTCAAAAGTATCAGCCGTGCGGATGATTCCCCCTTTGGCTGCAACAGCCTGAATATGGGCTATCCCGGAAACGGATGTAAAACTCGGATAAAATTCCTGTTGGGTGGATACGGGTATGACGGAAACGTCAGAAACATTGGAATCATAATTGTAGATCTGTATATGGCCATTGAATGCCGCCACTTTTTCCCGGATCTTTTCCTTTAGGCCAACACCGGTGGCAATTGCAATCAGCATCATGATAATACCCAGTGCTATGGCCGCAATGGCTATTTTTATTATCGGGGCGGATATACTAATTTTATCCTCCCCTCCGTTTATCAGGCGTTTGGCAATAAAATACTCTAAATTCAATGTATGATTTTTTTATCCCGTTTCAAAAATACAGTATTATTGTGGCTTTTGATACTTTCCTCCTGTGGAAACCCGGGAGTAAAAGACCGTGGAAAACCTGAGCTTTCATCGGTTCAGGACCTTCCTGAAAATGATGCTGCTGTGGTGGTTGGTGCCAACCGGGTAGAGGAGTACCTCCCTCTTTTACAAGGTAAAAAAATTGCCGTTGTGGCGAACCAAACAAGTGTAATCTTCAGGAATACGGGCTATGAAATGGCGAAAACGGAAGAATATACCCATTTGGTGGATTCCCTGGTATCCCTGGGGGTTGCTATACAAAAGGTTTTTGCGCCGGAGCACGGCTTTCGCGGGGATGCAGATGCCGGGGAACATGTTGAGGATAGTGTGGACTCCCGTACTGGTTTGCCTGTCATTTCCCTGTATGGTCCCAACAGGAAACCCGGGGAAGAACAGTTAGACGGCCTTGACCTGGTTGTTTTTGATATTCAGGACGTAGGTGTGCGGTTTTACACCTATATCGCCACCCTTCAGTTGCTGATGGAGGCCTGTGCGGAAAAAGGTATCCCGGTGATGGTCCTGGACCGGCCGAATCCCAATGGGTGGTATGTTGACGGGCCGACCATGGAGCCGCAAAATGCGGGGTTCCTGGGAATGACACCCATTCCCCTGGTATATGGTTTAACAATCGGGGAATATGCTAAAATGATCAATGAAGAAGGGTGGCTGGAAAACGGCATCCGCGTTGAACTCCAGGTGATCCCCCTGCAGCATTATACGCGCCAGACGCGGTATAGCCTGCCTGTCCGGCCCTCCCCAAACCTTCCCAATGATGTTTCGGTCAACCTCTACCCCAGCCTGGGCCTGTTTGAAGGTACCAACGTCAATGCAGGCCGGGGTACTGATTTTCAATTTCAACGGTATGGCGCACCTTTTATGGATAGCACAGCCTATGATTTCAGTTATAAACCCTCCCCTAATTTCGGGTCCAAAAATCCCAAGCACAACGGGGAGCGTTGCTATGGAAAGGATCTATCTGGTTATCCGGAAATAAGTGAAGTCTCGCTGCAATGGATCATAGATGCCTATATGCATACTCTGGACAAAAAAGTATTTTTTAATACCGCTGGTTTTACCAGGCACGCGGGTACAGAAAAACTGCAGCAACAGATCGAAGCGGGGCTATCGGAAAAGGAAATCAAGGATTCCTGGAAGGAAGATCTGGAATTATACCAGAAAATCCGGGAGAAATACATACGGTACTAGCCTGTTGCTAATCTTAAAATTCAGCGCCTTATAATAGCGTCAATAACCTTCTGCCACCTTGTTCTCCTCTTCAGCCGGAATACGGGTTGGCTTGCGATATTTGTGAAATGGTTGTTTTAACAGCCCGGAAAGACTTGCATTTTCAACCTTGTCGGGGAAGGTGTCCACCCCATAAACGATGGTATCCCTGTCCAACTTCTTAAAAGTACCGAACAGGCGGTCCCAGACAGAAAAGATATTGCCATAGTTGGAATCGGTATAGGGGAGTTGATAGTGATGGTGTACCTTATGCATATCGGGTGAAACCACAATCCAGCTTAGCAGTTCATCTGCTTTTCCGGGAAGTCGGATATTGGCATGGCCAAACTGGGTAGCAATAAGGGATAGCGACTGGTACAGCATTACTATTCCAATCGGGGTACCCACGAGGAATACCCCGAAAAGCGTAAAGGCAAACCGTATAAGGCTCTCCAGCGGATGGTGCCTGTTGGCGGTGGTGGTATCCACTTCATGGTCTGTATGGTGTACCAGGTGGATCATCCATAGGGGTTTCACCTGATGTTCCACAAAATGCGCGAGATACGCCCCGAAAAAGTCGAGCAACAGAACCCCCAAAACAATGTAAAGCCATAAGGGCATTGTCGGGAGCCAGTGGAGTATGCCAAACTCATTGGCGGAGACCCAGTCGCTGGTTTGCAGCAGTAGGAAGGCAAGGGCAAAATTGATCAGGATGGTGGTAGCTGTAAAGAAGATATTGGGTACCGCATGCCGCCATTTGCTATAATCGAATTTAAATAAGGGTACCGCTCCCTCGAGCAACCAGAAAAATGCCAACCCTGATACCAGAATAAGGCTCCGGTGGGTGGACGGAATGGTTTCAAAGTAAGTGAGGATCGTTTCCATATGACCCGTTAAAGATACAATTTAGCCTCTAATTTAAGGATATCCGGAGTACAGTTGCAATCACTATTTGAGGTTTACCCTCCTTTTCATTGCCTCCACAATTGAAAAAGCCGCCGGGCATATAGCTACATTTTTAAGGGTAAGATTACCGATCTGATGGAATTTTTTACGGTTTGTATGGGGAAATTCACTGCAGGCCTTGGGCCTTACTGGATAAATGGAGCAATAATTATCCTGCCCTAAAAAAGAACAGGGAAGCTGTTGCAATACATAGTCATTATCCCCGTCCACCTCCAAATACTTTTCGATAAACCGCCCCGGTTTAAGCCGCAAATGTTTGGAGATCCTTTCAATGTCAGTTTGGGTGAACAGGGGCCCGGTAGTTTTGCAACAATTGGCGCATTGCAGACAATCGGTTTCCTGAAATGCGTTATGGTGCAACTCCTGCATCAGCAAATCCAGGTGTTTCGGGGGTTTCTTTTTGAGTTTAGCAAAGAATTGCCTGTTTTCCCGATGTTTTTCCCTGGCCCTCCCCGGTAGATGTTTCACTATTTCTTTCATGGTCAACGGGTATTCAAATCCTTTCGGAATAGCTAAATTTGCAGATGTCTTATTCAACAAAAGTGCCTGCATCGGGGCGGCAAACAAAACCTGAAGTTCCTGATATCCTGGGTCAGGCACTTCTGGATTATCACAAAGGTACATATTCTGAGGATATCACTACTTATTCTTCCCTGGGCGAAGCAGCCCTGTTGCCCCTCCCGTATCTATTCAGGGATTATGCCGGAATGCCGGTTCTGGAACAGATCGCCCTTGAAAAATGTGCCGGGGAAATCCTGGATGTAGGTTGTGGCGCAGGCAGCCATGCATTATTCCTTCAAAACCTGGGATTCAGTGTAACCGGTATTGACACCTCTTCCGGGGCCATAGCCACCTGTGGTGCCAGGGGGTTGAAAAATACAGTATGTGGAGATATCAACAACTTGTATGGCATGAAATTCGATACACTGTTATTGTTGATGAACGGAATCGGGATAGCAGGCCGGTTACGGCACCTGGATTCCTTCCTGCATCATCTAGGCTCCCTTTTGAATACAGGGGGGCAGATCCTTTTGGATTCGAGTGATATCATCTACATGTACGATGAGGATGATGAGGGCAATTTTACTTTGCCGGATACAGGAACCTATTATGGGGAAGTGGAGTTCACAATGGAATATAAAGGAATATCGGGTAAGAGTTTCCCATGGCTGTATCTGGATGAAAAAACCTTGGAAGTTGCGGCAAAGCGCAGTAATTTAGCATTTGAAATTCTATTGAAGGGCGAACATTTCGACTTTTTAGCAAGATTAACCCCACTGAAACAATAGCCGCAGGTTTGTGGTGCTGATCTGGGAGCATTTGTTTGTATTATTCAAAGAAGACTACCTATGAAAAAGTATACCATTTTTTTGCTGATTTTGCTAATGGGGCTGGCAAATTGTTCCAAAGACAGTACCGGCGACCCCGTCCCCATACCCATTGACAAAACGGCCAATCTCAAAGGTACAGGGGATTCGGGACACGACATCTTATCCAACGATAAATTTTCAAACCTCGAATTGGAAATAGCCTATGTGACCGGTTTCAAACCTTCCCAGGAGGCGATGGATGGTTTTGTGGCATTCCTGAGGGAGCGGACATTCAAACAGGACATTGAGGTACTGTACCGGGAATTGCCTTCTCCTTCAGAAGAGAACCTTACCCTGCAGGAAATAGCCGAACTGGAAGAGGAAAACCGGACGGCTTACAACAATGGTGCAATACTGGCCATCTATATCTATTTTGCCGATGCACCATCTGTGGACGACGATGTGGATGAAGGGCTGGTGACCCTGGGTGCTGTTTATCGAAACACCTCCATGATCATCTATGAAAAAACGGTGCGGGAACTGGCAGCCCGAAGCAACCAGATATCCAACGCAGATGTGGAATCTGCCACGCTCCACCACGAATTCGGGCATTTGTTTGGCCTGGTGAATTTGGGAACCGTTGCGGTCAATGACCATGAGGATGCTGACGCCTTAAACCATTGCAATATCCCTGGTTGCCTGATGGGTGCCGAACTGCAATTTGGGGATGGTATACTGGGTATGTTACAGAGCATGGCATCAAAAGGATTGGCTGAAGCCCCGGGCCTGGATGCGGAATGCATCCTGGACCTGCAGGCAAATGGGGGAAGGTAAGCACCTTATTACGGTATATTAAGGTATTTATGCATTTGAAGGGAAACCTTCCAACAGGGATTTTTCATCACGTAGTCCACGATCATGGGCGTGACTTTTTCACGTACGCTCCATTCCGGTTGCAGGTAAAGGATACATGAACTGCTTACCTGCCTGGCCTGTTCCTCTGCGAAGATCAGGTCGTGTTTATTGTAAATGATCACTTTTAGTTCATGGGCCATTTGATGAATGGGTCCAACCGGCAGTTTATTCTTTTTGGGGGAAAGGCATATCCAGTCCCATATGCCTGTTAGCGGGTAAGCCCCGGAAGTTTCGATATGGGTTTTGAGTTGCCTTTCTTTTAATGCGCTGGTAAGGGGATTCATGTCCCATGTGAGCGGTTCGCCACCTGTAACCACTATGGTATCCGAATACTTTACAGCATTGTTTACGATACTTTCAATAGCGGTGGGGGGATGGGTCGCAGCATTCCAGCTTTCTTTTACATCGCACCAATGACATCCTACATCACAGCCGCCTACCCTAATGAAATAGGCCGCAGTGCCTTTGTGAAACCCTTCTCCCTGTATGGTATAGAATTCTTCCATCAGGGGTAGCATCACACCTTTCTCAACTAAACCCAAAACCTCCTCTGTTACCATGCCGCAAAGATACGCCCACAAAATTTTAAATACCAGCAATATCCTGCCATTTCCTGCAATGCGATTCCCGCTTCCAGGAGCCATTTCCCGCCTGGAACTAAAGCGGTAAACGGGGTCTTACCAATAGGGGCAGGCCTTTAAAATTGAAGTTTCAAACCAAAAAAATTACGCTATTTTTATGAAAAATAAACCTAATGGGCAAAAGGGAAGAATTTAAAACACATATAGACGAAGGATATACCACAAAAGGGGATTTTATCATTATGGGAGCAGCTATGTTGGACGGGGAACCGGTAACTGGTGCTTTTGTAAAGATCCCCCTCAAAACCCTTAACCGCCATGGATTGATCGCCGGGGCTACAGGAACGGGAAAGACAAAAACCCTGCAGGTCTTAGCCGAAAACCTATCACTAAAGGGGATCCCTGTTCTCCTGATGGACCTGAAAGGTGACCTCAGCGGCCTGGCACAGCCCAGCCCCGGGCATCCTAAAATTGATGAACGCCATGCTAAAATTGGTTTCCCGTTTGAACCCGGTAGTTTCCCGGTTGAAGTATTGTCGATCTCGGAACAGAACGGGGTTAAACTGCGGGCTACCGTTTCAGAATTTGGTCCCGTTTTGCTATCCCGGATACTTGACCTTTCTGAAACCCAGGAAGGCATCGTTGCAGTGATTTTCAAGTATTGTGATGACCATAAACTGCCATTGCTGGACCTTAAGGATTTTAAAAAGGTATTACAGTATGCCACTGAGGCCGGCAAAGAGGAATTCACGAGTGATTATGGCAGGATATCCACCAGTTCCACGGGGACTATCCTCCGGAAAGTGATAGAACTGGAACAACAGGGTGCCACACTTTTTTTTGGGGAGAAATCCTTTGAAGTGGATGACCTCACCAGGATTGATAAGGAGGGCAGAGGATATATCAATATCATCCGGCTAACCGATATACAGGACAGACCCAAGTTATTTTCTACTTTTATGCTGAGCCTCCTTGCAGAAGTATATGCCACCTTCCCGGAACAGGGAGATAAGGATGTCCCGGAACTGATCATTTTTGTAGATGAGGCCCACCTTATTTTTAATGAAGCCTCCAAAGCCTTATTAGATCAGATAGAGAGTGTGGTTAAGTTGATCCGTTCAAAGGGGATCGGGTTATATTTCGTTACCCAAAACCCTACGGATGTCCCCGATGCCGTATTGGCACAGCTGGGATTGAAAGTGCAACACGCACTACGGGCATTTACGGCAAAGGACAGGAAGGCCATCAAACTGACCGCCGAAAATTATCCGATATCAGATTATTATGTTACCAAGGATGTCCTGACATCCCTGGGTATTGGGGAAGCTTTGCTATCAGCCCTGGATGAAAAGGGCAGGCCTACCCCCCTGGCAGTAACCCTGCTCCGCGCACCTATGAGCCGCATGGATATATTAACGGATAGCGAACTTCAGTCCGTGATATCAAATTCCCAACTGGTGAGAAAATACAATGAGGTAGTTGACCGGGAAAGCGCTTATGAACTTCTTAATGCAAAAATCGAAAGGGCTGAAGAAGAAGCATCCAGGGCTAAGGAATATATACCACAGGGCACTTTAAGAAGGAGGGTCAGTACCCGCCAGAGCCCCATAATAAAGGTACTAACCAGTGCAACCTTCATCAGGGGGGTACTGGGAGTCCTTAAAAAGGTAATGAGGTAGTACCGCCTATCACAAAAAACCGTACGTAGTATTGCACAAATTAATCCCCGGAAATTCTGAAATACCCCATGAAGTATATATTATCATTGTCCTTGTCCATGCTACTCCTGTTCGGTTGTAAATCGGAGCCAGACACTACTTTTCTCATTACAAAGGGCCGCGTGGGCAAATTGGAACGCGGAAGCCTGGTATCTGACCTGGAATCCATTTATGCCGGGGATTCCATTATAAAGGATACCACAACCCCCGCTATTGGGTCAAAGGTCCGGAATATAAATGTTTATGAAAAAGGGGGAGAGCTGCTCCTGACCCTTACTCCCAATGGTGACAGTATTCCCAAAATAGGGAACATTAGGATACATGACCATCGGTACATCACTGAAAAAGGGATCGGGCTGGCCAGCACTTTTAAGGATATCAAGGATAATTATGCCATACGCAAAATAGTCACTTCCCGGAACAACGTAGTTATCTTTATTCAAAACAGTGATCTCTACTATACCATCAGTAAAGAGGAGCTCCCGGCCAGCCTTCGCTATGCGGGCAGCACCAATATTGAAGCGGTGCAAATTCCTGATAAGGCAAAGATCAAATACGTTATGGTAGGCTGGGAGTAATCGATTTCTTTATGGTTAGCTAAGATAGCATGAATCCATTTTTGCAATACATACTGGTACAACGTGCCAAAAATAAACTCAAGGGCAGCTTTAGAGATGAGCCTCTTGACAAAAGGAAACTCGTCCGGGAAGTCAGGGCCGGGCAGGTGGAATTCGTCCATTTGGTGAAGGAGGTTTTGTTTATCGCCATCGGGGTATTTTCTGCCGGCTTCGGGCTGAAAGGATTTTTACTCCCTAATGCCTTTATAGACGGGGGCGCAACCGGGCTCTCACTGCTGATACAGGTAAAATCGAATATTTCACTGGGGATATTGCTGATCCTGGTGAACTTGCCTTTTGTTATCCTGGGTGCCACAACAATCGGAAAAAAATTTGCTATCAAAAGTATCCTGGCTATTATAGCACTGGCATTGGTAGTTCACTTTCTAGCCTACCCTATCATTACCTCAGATAAACTGCTCATCGCGGTCTTTGGGGGTTTCTTCCTGGGCCTTGGGATCGGGATGAGCATGCGGGGAGGCGGGGTCATTGACGGAACAGAGGTGCTGGCCATTTACCTCAGCAGGAGATGGCACCTCACCATAGGGGATGTATTGTTGTTGGTCAACATCATTATTTTCTCAGCCGGAGCCTATTTATTGTCTATCGAAATCGCATTATATGCGATCCTGACCTACCTGGTTGCCGCCAAAACAGTGGATTATGTGGTGGAGGGGGTGGAGGAATATATTGGGGTTACCATTATTTCGAATGAACACGAAAAGGTTCGTTTGATGCTAACCCTGAAACTCGGCAGGGCTTGTACCATCTATAAAGGACAGCGCGGCTATAGCCAGGATGGGGAGCCGCGACCTCCCACTGAGATCATCTATACGGTGGTAACCCGACTGGAACTGGCCAGGCTGAGTACCGAGATAGACAAGATAGACAAAAAGGCGTTTGTGATCATGGGGGTGGTAAAAGACCTTAAGGGAGGGATGATCAAGAAAAAACATATTAAAAATATAAAATGATATATCATGGAAAGCTGTCAGGAAAGTTTGAATATAACCCGGAGCCTGTACCGAATTCGCCCCACCCGGCGGGGAACCTAATTGTACATTGAATTTGGATGTCAAAAATACCCTGAATAAATATCTGCCATACGCCTACGGGTCCTATTTTAACATCCTGGCGACCCTCTCGCCCAGGATGGCAGCTGAGAAGGCCTTTGATCTGTTCTCCAGGCCGAGAAAAGGGCGTGTACTGCAGCACCAGGAAAACTTCCTTAATGAGGCCAGGGACCAGGTTATGCAGGTCCATGACAGGCTCATACAATCCTACCGGTGGCCGGGTAACAGGGATACAATTCTCTTGCTCCACGGGTGGGAAAGCAATACTTACCGATGGCGCAACCTGATAGCCATCCTGCGACGACAGGATTATAACATCATTGCAATAGACGCACCGGGACATGGGCATTCCAGCGGGGATACCTTCACTTTTCCGCTATATGCCGAGTGCATAGAGCACCTCCGGGGCATATACAACCCAACGATGGTTATTGCCCATTCCATGGGAGGGTTGACGGCACTCTACCATCAACATGTCACCCCGGTAAATGCCATTGAAAAGATCGTAACCCTGGGATCCCCATCCGGCTTGCCGGAACTCATGCAACAATACCGGCAAATGTTGAAATTCAATGAAAAAGTATACGCCGCAATGGATGCATATTTCAGAGAGCATTTCAGTTTTGGGATAGAGGAGCTGTATGTTCCGGATTTTGTAAGATCAATCCGGGCGAAAGGCCTTCTTATCCACGACCTGGAAGATACAATTACGCCGATATCAGCCACTGAACGGGTGCATGCGGGCTGGGCAAACAGTACCTTCATAAAAACCAGGGGTTTGGGCCACTCCTTGAACCAGGAGGAAGTATATTCACATATCCTTGATTTCCTGGAATCATAGAAAAGCGTTATTTTTAAACAATTAACTGCGGCCTCCATTGTAATGGGGTGCCGGCAAAATCATCAGGCTCCCTATGCAACAGATAACCCCCTTCCATATTGCCATCCCGGTCCATAACCTGGATGAGTGCCGCGCCTTTTACAGGGATATACTGAATTGTGACGAAGGCCGTAGCAGTGACCGATGGGTGGATTTCAGCCTTTTCGGGCACCAGTTAGTGATCCATTATAAACCGAAAGCTGCCCAAGAAGATGTGCACCACAACCCGGTAGACGGCCACGAGGTTCCCGTACCACATTATGGCGTTGTGCTGCCATGGGACACCTTTCAATCCTTTGCAGATCAGCTGAAGTCCAAGGGAGTAGAATTTGTCATTGAACCCTATATCCGCTTTAAAGGGCTTGTGGGCGAACAGGCCACCATGTTCTTTCAGGATCCCGCCGGGAATGCGCTGGAATTTAAGGCCTTTAAAGATATGGATCAGCTATTTGCGAAATAATTACATATTGGATTCGATGAAAAATAGTATATTTGCAACCTAGTAGTTGCATAAATGAGTGCCTCATCCCGGGACCGCGTGGTCAAACAGCATCAATTTAAACACCCCATCAGGCAGGTATGGAATGCCATTTCTGTTGCCCGGGAAATATCCACCTGGTTTATCCAGGCCGACTTTGAAGCGCGGGTGGGCTACCGCTATACATTCCGGCACGAAGAAACGGTCATTACGGGGGAAGTCTTAACAGCGAACCCGGTACATGAACTGGTGTATACCTGGATCATCAGCGGTACGGAAGCCGTAACGACGGTGAGCTGGAAATTGGAGGAAGTTGACAGTGGGACCCTCCTCACCCTGGAACATTCCGGCATCAGCAGGTATCCCGGTGACACGGCCGTCCTCATGTTCGAAAATTTCAGCGGCGGCTGGACTACCTGTATCCGGGACCTTGAAAAATACCTATTGGATACCTGATGAAGAAGCAGAAAAAACAACCGGAACATACCATCTTCAAAGCCTTAGCCGACCCGGCGAGGCGGGAAATTTTCCACGTTCTTATGCTGGCCGGTGCTGCCTTATCCCTTACTCAGATCTCAGAACAATTTGACATGACCCGCCAGGGGGTGACCAAACATATCAAATTGCTGGAGGAAGCCGGATTGGTGCATATCAAAAGTAGTGGCAGGGAACGTTTTTGTGAACCGGACCCCACGCCTCTGGAAAAAATAAAGGACTGGCTCAGCGTTTATGACAGTTTTTGGGATGCACGACTAGGGAAGCTCAACCAATACCTGGATACCAAAAACATGGGAAACTGAAGGATTCGCCGCACTGCAGACACATGGTGTCCATCTCAAAAATTAGCCTATGGAATCAGGGGAAGGCAGAACCGCCCTCCCCTGCATTTCCTAAAATCCCCTGTAGAGCGCCGGTTCTATCCCCAGCAACCTTAGATAGAGCGCCAGTTGTGCCCTGTGGTGGGTAAGGTGGTCCCGTATTAACATGGAGGTGGTATAAAAATCCTTTAAAAGCGGTTCTTCCTGCGTCCCGAAAGTGTACGTTTTCCGATAAGCAGTGGAGGGCGCCTGTTCATAGTAGCGGATGACCTCATCAAATTGTTGCTCCAATGCAAGGAGCAGGTCCGCCTTCCCCGTATGCCGCGCAAAGTTGGCGGCTTCCTGCCCGATGATTTCAATTGCAGTTTTTTCCTCCTGTATAAGATAATAATTGAACAGGAAATAATTTACGGAGATCATGTGTTGTACCTGTTCCCTGAAAGTCCGGACCGAATCTGCAGGACGGTAATCAAAATCCTGTTCCGGCATGCGGTCTATCATTTCAACGCTGTATGCCTTCATGTTTTTCAGGATTCCGGCCATGCTTTGGTTGAATTCCTGTGCCCCGCCATATACGGCAACCGCAAGGCAGAAAATGAATAGGATGGTTGTTTTCATTTAATTCGATTTTAGCGGTCCCATCCCGATGAATTTCCGCACATACCCCAATTGCCCGATGTGGTAGGCTTCGTGGTAGGTGAAAAATGAAATGATCTCAGAAAGCGATGGTTGGCCCTGCACGGGTTTGGCATCCAGTTCTTCATCTGTGAAAGCCACCAGTTTGGATAGCAATTTCTCGCTGATCACCGGGAACGTGGCCCGAATATCTTCCATGGAAGGATATTCCACATCCGTTATGGGATCCCAGAACAGGGCACCAAAAGGGTTCTGTTCCTGCACCCCGACCAACGCAGCCAGCATATAGCGGCAGTGCAGGATATGGCCCAACAGCCAGTTGAGGTGGTTGGACCTTCCTGATGGTCGTTCCAGGGCATCTTCGGGTGTTAAATTGTCAAAGGCATTGTTAAAAATCCCTTCCTGAAACCGGAACATAGCTGTGTACACCCCGGCCTTTTTGTTTGCTGTCAATACTTCCATTTGTCGTAGATTTAAATTAATAATGCAACCATTAAGTTGCTAATCTAATCCTTGAATTTAATTTATGCAACTTTTTGGTTGCATTTTAAGAAATATTTGGGATTTTTAAGTTGGGTATAATCCAATGAAACCGGATTAGAGGACCAAAATTAAGGGAGGGGTATTAGGTCGAAGGAGGAAGAGGGTTTCGAACCTGGCTTTACCCGGATTACCTGATTATAGCCTGGGCAACCCCGTAAACGTCATTTTTACTTTTTTAATAGTACCATCCGGGTTGAAGGCCATGCTGTCCATGCAGGTTACCCGGTGGTCCCGGTCCTGGTTGGGGATGGGGCGCCGGTGGTATACCATGATCCATTTGTCCGTCCCCGGGACATTGATGACGGAATGGTGTCCGGCCCCCGTGGCGACAGAATCATCGCTATCGAGTATGGTACCCACCCTTTTATAGGGGCCTGCAGCCTTGTCCGCCATGGCGTAGACCACCCTGTAGCTGCCGTCCGTCCAGTTTCCTTCAGACCACATAAAATAATAGATTCCCTTGCGCAGGAACATAAATGGGCCTTCCACATAGCCTTCCGGGGTGACTTCTTTAAAAAGTTCCCCGTTTTCCCAGGGTAGAAAGCCCGTAAAATCCGTATTGAGCTTCCCCATGTTGCAATGCCCCCATCCCCCATAGAACATATAGTAGGTACCATCCACATCCTTGAATACAAACTGGTCAATGGGCTGCGCATCATTGTAAAAACCGGAGATAAGGGGTTTCCCCAAAAAATCGGTAAAGGGCCCGGCCGGGGAATTGGCCACGGCCACGCCAATGCCTCCAAAATGGTTGATATCATTGTCCGGGTCATAGGAATCCCGCCCGGGCCGCTGGATATCATTGGCCCCGAAGAACAAATAAAATCGGTTGTCCTTTTGTATAATACTGGGTGCCCACATGGCCTGCCGGGCCCATTTGATAGCCGTGGTATCCAGGATCCTTGCGTGTTTTTCCCAGGTAATGAGGTCCGGGGAGGAAAAAGCATCCAAGAACACCTGCTTGTCATAGGAACTTGAAAAGGTAGGATATACCCAATATGTATTGTCAAAAACAGCGCCTTCAGGATCGGCATAACAGCCTTCAAAAATAGGGTTACCGGACGTTTTAAGGGGCGTAGCCCCCGGGTCCTTTTGTTTCACTTCCCTGCAACAAAGGAGGAGGCACAAGAATGCAGTTATATAAATAAATTTTCCCATACTTTTTAATGGCAGCTTTTGCAACCAAATAAAGAATTTCTTCCTCACCCGTAACCGCTTAGGCGGTTTCGGAAACCCCGTGACAAAAGCCCCGGAGAATTCTTTTGATTAATTGGTTTATTGGTACCGCCAACTTGTTAGGTCGGCCCCCTGCGGTGCACTTTCCGCGATCCGTTTCATAATTTTGGGAACATACATACTGTTATACCTGAGGCGGGTTATGTAATTAGGGAGTTCCGGGTCCCCGTTCCAGCAATGTTCCTTCCGGTCACCGTATAAAACCTCGCCCTCATAGTGCGGATCCCTGGTACTCTCCAGGAAATCTTCCATCAGGTAGACGGCATTGTTCAGGTAGTAATTATCCATATCCCCGCAATAGATATGGATCTTCCCCTTCAGTTTGTCCCCCAGCTTGTCCCAATCCCGTTCCAGTATATACCGCAGGTCATAGTTCTCTTTCCAATACGCTGCGATGTCATGGTTGATAACCCCGGTTTTTTTATCCCATAGCCTGGCTGGGTATCCTTCCTCCCCCTGGGGCGAATAGGTCGCTTCCCAGATGTCCCATTGTTGCCCGGATCGGCTCTTGTCCCCCAATACCAATTCAAGCTGGTTGCCTTCCCGAAGGGTGCTCTGTATCTGTCCGAGGTAATTCCGGTGGCTGGGGACTTCGAGATTTTTATGGTCACTTTTATAGTAATACGCATTTTCGTCTTCATAAATGTTTGTCAGGCAATAGGCCCTGAAATCAATAGGGTCCGGACATGCGGCAAAGCAGCCATTGTATTCATCAGGATAGGATACCTGGACCGCAAGGGCTTCCCAACCGCCGGTGGAACCGCCATACAGAAAGCGGGCCCAGCCCTCACCCATCCCCCTGAACTCCTTTTCAATATGGGGTATCAGTTCATAGGTGATCGCATCTCCGTATGGTCCCTGGTTTGCAGAATTAACGGCATAGGAGTCATCATAATAGGGGGTGGGATGCTGTATTTCTATAATCAGGAACCTGGGGAAGTCCGGTTCGTTCCACCGCTTATAAAAATCATAGGCTTCCTGTTGCTGGAGTATATTATACCCTTCCACACCAAACCTTTCGGAATAGTCAGGTTTAAGCCCCTGGTCGGGCGGTGCTGTCCGAAATCCGCTGAAATCTGACGGGAAATGGCCATGGAAGACCATCAGGGGATATTTTGCTTCCGGATGTTCCTTAAACCCCTTTGGCAACAGTACATGGGCCCCCAGGTACATGTCGCGCCCCCAGAATTCAGACAACTTATCCGACTTTATCCTGATGTGTTTCACCCACTCGGTATCTTCAGGCTCGGGGATGGGTGGAATTACCTGGTCCATTATTACTTCCACGTCCCGGACCCCTTCTTCTGTTATGGTGATCTTAAAGGGTTTGCTGTACAGGTTGCCAGGGGAGCTGTTCCATTGCTGGCCCTCCCCGTTGTCCATAGGCAGTTTCACGGTATGGCCGGTAGAAAGGTTAAAAGTCTCATATACATGCAACAGGGCTTGCACCGTGTATTCCCCCGGAGGCACATCCCCCAGTGTGGCGTATGGGAATCCCGGAATTTCCGGGCTGAATGACCAGGTTTCCCCCGGAGCCATCCCTTCTGCATTTAATCCGAATATCAATTGTGTCTGCAGCCCGTCATTGATCTGAAAACGGGGTTCCGCTGCCTCATTGGTGGAGAGCATCAACAGGAGCCGGCCATCCAGGGGACCGGAATGGGCAGCCTCAGGAAATGAAACGCGGATAGCGATTTCCGGCACTTTTTCGGATGTGGCCATACATCCGGACAGGCACAAGAACAGCGGGAGTATTAGTGGTATGAAATACTTCATATCAATCCGTTATTTTCATCAAAAGGTAGTGCTTTTCAACAATCCCGCAAATAACAAATCCGGAAATACTGCGTTCTAACCTTTCCGGGCTGGTTTCTGATACCTACTAAATTACATTGTTATGAAAAAGATTGTACTGGGAGTTGTTTTGAGTGTAGCCTTATTGAATATTGCCGGATGCACCAATCATGAAGGCAATCAGGACATTGACATTATAACTCCTGCAGACAGTACGCAGGGGATGGATATGATACGGGATATCCCCGCTGCGGAACTTTAGGACCGTTTTTTGCCCCTATGCCTTTCCCGGGCCAGCAATGTATTCTTAAGGAGCATCGCAATTGTCATGGGGCCAACCCCCCCGGGCACAGGTGTTATATAGGAAGCTTTTTTGCTGACGTTCTCAAAATCTACATCTCCTGTGAGGTAATACCCTTTTTCGCGGGTATCATCTGCGACCCGTGTGATGCCGACATCGATCACGACGGCATCATCCTTGATCATTTCAGCCTTTAAAAAATTGGGGACACCCAAAGCGGAAATGACAATATCAGCCTGGGAAATAATCTGGGTGATATTTTTGGTATGGCTATGGGTCAGGGTTACCGTTGAATTGCCGGGCCACCCTTTCCGGCCCATCAAGATGCTCATAGGCCGCCCTACTATATGGCTGCGTCCGATAACCACGGTATGTTTGCCTTTGGTGTCCACATCATAACGCTCCAGCAATTCCAGAATGCCAAACGGGGTAGCCGGGATGAAAGTGCTCATATCCAATGCCATTTTCCCGAAATTCATCGGGTGGAAACCATCCACATCCTTGTCCGGGTCCACCGCCATGATCACAGCCTGGGTATTTATTTGCTCCGGTAACGGAAGCTGCACAATAAACCCATCGATATTCTCGTCGTTGTTCAGTTCGCTTATCTTATTGAGTAATTCTTCCTCGGAAGTGGTACTGGGCAACCGCACCAATGTGGACTCAAATCCCACCCGTTCGCAGGCACGGACCTTACTCCCGACATAGGTAAGGCTGGCGCCGTCATTCCCTACAATGACTGCTGCCAAATGGGGTACTTTCTCGCCGCGTTCCTTCATTTTTGCCACTTCTGCGGCAATTTCATCCTTTATTTGATTGGCTATTTTCTTTCCGTCAAGTAATTCCATATATAGTATGCAGTATTCAGTGGCAGTATGCAGTCCCTATGCTCCAAACCTGCCGGGTTAGTAATCAGCTATTAAATTAGTTTGCAGGTCTCCCGGCTGTGTATCAATAGTTTATCGCAATCTTCATTACTACTAAATTTGCAACATTCAGCAAATCTAAGACGGCCTGGGTTTCCGAATTTTCACTATCAGCGTCAGTCCATTTATTGAGGTAGTGTCCCGGATATCTTCTTTTCCGATATGCTTCCGCACTATTCGGGCAAACCCACCTGGATGAAAGTCTTATCTGGTCAGGAAGACAATATCCCTCTTATTTCAGGAATGATTTGGAGGCGTCAACTATCGCCATTGCCATTTGCAATCCCTTTTCCATTGCCATCCATTTTTCAAATCCCATTTACTATCCTGATTTGCTGCCCACTAATACGAAAACTGCCTACTGTCAATTGATGCCGTTTACTTCGGCCCCAGCCCGCTCATCATCTGCATCATTTTTTTGCTGCCACCGCCCTGCATCATTTTCATCATCTTGCTCATTTGTTCAAACTGTTTAAGGAGTTGGTTCACCTCCTGTACCGTCCGTCCGCTGCCTGCGGCGATCCTTTTTTTCCGGGCGGCATTGAGCTTGGAAGGGTTGGAGCGTTCATCGGGTGTCATGGAATGGATAATTGCTTCGATATGTTTAAAGGCATCATCGTCGATATCCAGGCCTTTTAAAGCTTTGCCGGCCCCGGGGATCATGCCCATAAGGTCTTTCATGCTCCCCATTTTCTTGATCTGCTGTATTTGCTTCAGGAAATCATCAAATCCAAATTGGTTTTTGGCTATCTTCTTCTGGATCTTCCGGGCCTCCTCTTCATCAAATTGTTCCTGTGCCCGTTCCACCAGGGAGATCACATCCCCCATCCCCAGGATCCGGTCAGCCATCCGTGATGGATAGAACACATCCAGGGCATCCATTTTCTCCCCGGTACCTATAAACTTTATCGGCTTATCCACAACTGATTTGATGGAAATGGCGGCACCACCCCGGGTATCCCCATCGAGTTTTGTGAGGATCACCCCATCAAAATTCAAAACATCGTTAAATGCTTTTGCCGTGTTTACCGCATCCTGCCCAGTCATGGCATCAACTACAAACAAGGTTTCCTGAGGCTGGACCGCATCCCGGATATTTGCTATCTCGGTCATCATTTGCTCGTCCACTGCAAGTCGGCCTGCCGTATCGATGATCACTACGTTATGGCCATTCGCTTTGGCATGGGCCACCCCGGCTTTGGCCAGCGCAACGGGATCATTGTTTTCCTTATCGGAATACACCTGCACGCCTACCTGCTCCCCCACCATATGCAACTGGTCAATCGCCGCGGGCCGGTACACATCGCACGCTACCAATAATGGGTTTTTCGACTTCTTTGTCTTTAAATAGTTGGCCAGTTTTGCCGAAAAGGTAGTCTTCCCCGACCCTTGCAGTCCCGACATCAGTATCACGCTCGGGTTGCCGGAAAGGTTGATCCCCTCGGAATCCCCGCCCATGAGTTCCGTCAGTTCATCTTTTACGATCTTGACCATCAACTGCCCCGGTTGCAGGGTGGTCAATACATTCTGGCCAAGAGCCTTCTCCTTTACCCGATTGGTAAACTCCTTGGCAATTTTAAAATTCACATCGGCATCGAGCAGTGCCCTGCGCACTTCCTTGGTGGTTTCCGCTACATTAATCTCCGTTATCTGGCCATGCCCTTTGAGGACATGGAGGGCTTTATCTAACTTTTCGCTTAAATTGTCGAACATCTTCTCTGCTGCTTTATGAATGGGAAGTGCAAATTTAAGAATATCAATGGGATGAGTGAACTTCTCAGTCAGAAATGTAAATGAAAAAAGGGTGGTTTCAGTTGAAACCACCCTTTTCAGTAAACCAGGGGCAAAAAAAGGCACTCTATATTTGAAAACTGGAAACTAATTCATCCTTTCAAATACCAGGATTGTAACGCCGTCATCTCCATTTACATCATTCAACTCCAACCTCCCGGAGGTTATGGAGAAAAGATCCCAGTCGTCCGTAAGCTCTGCAAGCGGATCACCTTCTCCTAAATTCAGGTAGACTTTGAGTTTACCGTCGCTGTTTCGGATCACCCTCCATAATCCTACCATTTCCGGACCAGTTGGTGTAGTGTTCACACTCAGTCTGTGTTCAGCCTGAAATCCAAACCGATATCCCACCAAACTTTCGTCGGCAATGCTGCCCTGGTAAGCATAATTGGCGATCATCCATTCGCCTCCCATCAGGATGTTCCTGATTTCCAGGACATCACCATCTGCATTGTTATCATCACAAACCCGTTGCAAAATCAACTCATAACCAGATTCAGGGATTTCAAATATCAAACGGTCATACCTAAGGTCAGACAATGGCCATTCAAAGCTAACATCGCTCTCATCGCCCATTACAATGGACATTACAAGCCTGCCTTGTGCGTTCAGGGTGATTTCCCATGATCCTTCGGAAATCACATCCCCTTTGGTCAGGGTAACCATGTTTTCTGCCATGAAATTGAATTCATATCCTAACAGCCTCCTTACCTCTACATCATCAACCTGAACTTTTTTGATGATCCAGCTGCATTCCTTCAAAATTTCCCGAAGGGTATCAGGCTCGGCATCTATCAGGTCACATGAAATGCGCATGATGATCTTATTGCCTCCTTCAGCATATAATTTTATAACTCCTTCCTCCAATTCATATACGTACCAGTCCAGATTAAAGTCGACCAGCACATCAAATTCCAGCTTGACAAGGACTTTATGATCAGCAACCCTGGTGGACCAGGAACCGGTTAAACTATTACCTTCCCTGTCCCTGACCGAAACCGTTCCATCTTCCATAAAAGTCATCAGGTATTCAAAATACTGATCTGTCTGGTTCACTGCGTCCCGTTCTACCTCATGGATAAGCCACGGGCATGTAACCAGTAGGTTATCAAGACGTTCCTGGTTAAAATCGTCATCATTATGATCATTGTCATCATCTTCATCACAGACATTCCTGGCTATTTCGATGGCGTTTGACAATTCGGCATTGCTGTTGACATGGACTTCAGTCCCGTCATACAGGACCAGATTCACAGGGAAATCAATGCTGATAAGCTCATTTTCTGTCAGTCCGTCAAAAAACCTGCGCATTTCAAGGTCGTTGTTTACCTGCACACTTCCGGTCTGCTGTTGGCTGATATCGAAGGTGTATAATTTCATGGGATACACAAAATCTATACATTCGATGTCGTTATCATCCCCGCCTTCAACACAGGATTCCGCCAGTTCCCGCAGGTCATCCATGCCATTGAGTACCACCTCGTCATAATTCCCCAAAGTGATGGTAACCGGGAAAATGATATCCAGGATATCCTCATCATTTTCAACACTATCAAAGATCTCTTCCACCACATGCAGGTCTTCCCTGGATTTGATTGTTATCTCTGTACCGTTTACACGTATGGTATACGGAAAACGGATGGCAAAACAACTCGCTCTATCCACGATATTATCATAGGAACCATCATGGGAGGCGGTACCCTCAATGAGTTTCGCGGTACTGGAATTGGTCTCGATTGTCTGCTGTTCGTCCGTGGTGGGCAGGGGTTCAAACTCTGACTGGCAGCCGGTAACAATCAGTGCCATCATAAGCAGGAAAGTGTACACTGAATAATTCAAATTCCTTTTCATAGCGATTTGGATACTTTGTTCGTACAACTTTAAAAACAATTATCTTTTAAAATACCCTACTTCCTTATTGACATTTTTAAAATATCTTTGGGCTGAACCAATTGATTTCAAGCCAGATAATATGGACGATATATGCGAGGAGAAAGTTTTCAGTGCTCTCTTCAAAGCTAACTCCAAAACGGTATTTAATTATATATATTATAAGTTCGGGAATGAGGAAAAGGCCTATGATGCGGTGCAGGAGGCTTTTGTAAAACTATGGGAAAACTGTGCCAAGGTAACCCCCGAAAAAGCCAGGTCCTATGTCTATACCGTGGCTAACAATATGTACCTGAATGTTCTTAAAGCTGAGAAGGTGCGATTAAAATATGCCGAGAAGGCTTCCCGTTTTACCGCCGTTTCCCCGGAGTTTTTATTGGAGGAAAAGGAATTCAAAGATAAGCTGGACCGGGCTTTGGGTGCCCTCCCGGAGAACCAGCGGGTCACTTTCCTGCTCAACAGGATAGATGGGAAGAAGTATGCGGAAATAGCAGAAATGGAAGGGGTGAGCGTAAAAGCCATTGAAAAACGTATGCACCTGGCCCTGCAAACCCTGAGGGAGAAGATTGAGGGAATATAACAATAGGCAGTGGGCAGTGTTTACCATTTCGACTACCTGCCCGCCCTGGACGGTACGGACGGGTGCTCAATGTGACAACCTTATAGTTATGCTGAGCACCCACCTGTACAAGTCGGGCAGGTAGGCGAGGTATGATTGTTTTGCCTGTGATCAAACGATTTAAAAAGCGCAAAGTTCCTGGTCTCCGCATCACTCCGGGATGAGGGCTTTAATTTTTGGTCAATAGAAAAGTAGGGTTTTTTAGTAAGTAGCTGTTATATAGGTGTAAAGATAGAAATCATGGATGAAAATTATTTGGCTAAATGGCTTAACAACGAACTTTCAGAAGAGGAGTTGGCAGCATTTAAAACCACAGCTGAATATGCCTCTTACAAGAAGATCCTGGAGGTTTCCGGGGCCCTTGAGGCTCCTGATTTTGACGTGGAGGAAGCCCTTGCAGATTTCCGTAAAAAACAGCTCCCGAAAGAAGTCAGGGTAATACGTATGAAGCCAATCCATAAAATTATGCGGGTAGCTGCCGCTATTGCTGTGATCTTTGTTATATCCTATCTCTATATGGATTCCCTGAAAGAAAGGGTCAGTACGCCATACGCTGAACGGGGCCAGGTAATATTACCCGATAATTCCGTTGTGACCATGAATGCCGGATCTGAGGTATCCTATAGTAAAAAGAGTTGGGATACAAAAAGGGAAGTAACCCTGGAAGGAGAAGCCTTCTTCAAGGTGGCCAAAGGCAGGAAATTTACGGTTAGTACCGAACTTGGTGAAGTCACTGTTCTGGGAACCCAGTTCAATGTGGAAAACAGGGAAGTATTTTTTGAAGTGACTTGTTTTGAAGGCTTGGTCAGTGTGCTCTTTCAGGGTACGGAAACACATTTACCGGCCGGATCTTCTTTCATGGCCATTGAAGGAAAGGTCATCAATACCACCATCCCTGCCGGTGGTGAACCCTCCTGGATGAATAGTGAAAGCTCCTTTAAAAGTATCCCCCTATCCTATGTCCTTGATGAATTTGAACGCCAGTTCGATATAAAAGTGGAAACCCAAAATGTGGATCTTGGACAATTATTTACCGGCACTTTCAGCAACACAAACATAAATTTAGCGTTACAGAGTATTAGTATGCCTTCCCGGATTGACTTTGACTTAAAGGAGGGCAAAGTGGTATTCTATGCCGAAAACGCACCTTAGATGTATACTCCAGGGTTGTATGCTGCTCTTTGCCTTATTTGCAGGCATCGCGCAGGAAACCAACTCAACCACCCCTGTTACTATTATATCCTATATTGAAAAGCTGGAACTGGAATTTGATGTTAAATTTTCCTTTGCCGATGAAGACTTACAGGGAGTATACATCCAGGTCCCGAAGGAAATTACACTGGAAGGTATTTTGGGGGATATAGCCAGCCAGACCCAACTTAAAATCCAGAAACTTAACGATCGCTATTACGCCCTCTCCAAAAGCAGTACCATTGATATCTGTGCGACCGTCCTCGATAATTATGAAAGGAATACCGTTGCCGGTGCATCCATAGAAGTACTGGGGGGTAATATCGCTACGATCACCAACCCGGATGGCTCTTTCAGTATCGGCAATGTCCCGAGGAAGGCCATTATCAGAATACAGCATTTAGGGTACAGGACCCGGTTTATCCCTGCGGAGGAACTTGCCGGCCATAACCCTTGTGAAATCGTCCTCCTCGGAATCTATTATCAGCAACTGGAAGAGGTAGTTGTGTTCAAATTCCTGACAGCCGGACTCACCAGGGAACTGGATGCCAGTATTTTATTGAACACAAAGGATTTTGGCATCCTGCCGGGGCTTACAGAACCCGATGTATTGCAAACTGTACAGGCACTTCCGGGTATAGAAAGCATAGATGAAACCGTTTCCGATATCAATATCAGGGGTGGAACCCATGACCAGAACCTCATACTTTGGGATGGAATCAAAATGTATCAGTCGGGCCATTTTTTCGGGCTGATTTCCGCTTTTAATCCTTACCTGACAGACAAGGTCACCCTCATAAAAAATGGCACCAGTGCCCAATACAGCGATGGCGTTAGCGGTATTATCGCTATGGAGAGCCGCAATAAAATTGAGGAGGATTATTTCGGGGGAGCCGGATTTAACCTTATAAGCGGCGATTTTTACGGCCATATCCCCCTGGGTGAAAAGCTGGCAATTCAATTTTCTGCCCGGAGATCCGTAACAGATTTCCTGAATACACCTACGTACAATCAGTTTCGTAACCGGGTTTTCCAGGATAGCGATATCAATGATACCGGTAATCAGCCTTCAGACAGCACCATCAGCCGGGAGGAAAGCTTCTATTTCTATGATTTTTCCGGGAAAATATTATATGACATCAATGAAAAACATACTGGCAGGTTGAGCTTTATCCGGATCAATAACACGCTTGATTATACGGAAACTGCCCGGGACCCAGGCAGGTCTGACGTCAGCGGCCTGGATCAGGACAATATTTCTACAGGTCTGGTCCTGGATAGTAAATGGTCCCGAAAGTTCTCATCGCAACTCAATTCCTACTATACCCACTATAATCTCGATTCCCATAGCATAACGGAAAATGGGGCTCAGCAGTTGCTGCAAAGTAACAAGGTGGTTGAATCCTCTGTGAAACTGAATACCACTTATGGGCTGTCTGATAAATTGAATTGGCTCAATGGCTATCAGTTTAGTGAAGCAGGCATCGCCAACTTTACAGATGTTACCCGGCCAGCCTATAACAGCAGCGTCAAAGGGATCATCCGCACCCATGCGGTATATTCGGAATTGGGATATATTTCAGGAGATCAAAAATTCAGGGCCCGTGGGGGCGGGCGTTTCCAATATATTGAAAACCCCGGCACCTTTACCAAATTCATTGCCGAGCCGCGGTTGAATATAAATTATACCCTTGCGAACCATTTCCGTTTTGAAGTATTGGGCGAATTTAAGAACCAAACCACCAACCAGGTTATTGACCTGGAACAGAATTTTCTGGGAATTGAAAAAAGAAGGTGGCTGCTCTCAGACGATTCCATCTTGCCGGTAACGCAAAGCAAACAGGCATCCATGGGGCTAACCTACGATGAGGACAATTGGTACGCCAGTGTGGAAGGGTTCATTAAGAATGTAAAAGGTGTCAGTACCTCCACACAGGGATTCCAGAACCAAAACCAATTCAACGGGGAAATCGGGAAATATGATGTGAGAGGCCTGGAATTTATCATCAACCACAAAGGCAATTATCTCAGCACCTGGGCAAGCTATACCCACAATATCAACAATTATACCTTCGGCAGTATCACACCTTCCCGCTTCCCCAACAACCTCGATATAAGGCATACCCTCGCTTTTGCCAGTACCTTCACCTACGAAAAGCTAAAGCTGGGAATTGGTATTACCTACAGGACCGGGAGGCCTATTACCAAACCACAGGACGGTAGTAATGCCATCAACACCAGGGTATTCCCACATGAGATCAATTACCAGGAGCCCAATAGCAGCAGATTGCCAGACTATCTGCGGGCAGATGCCTCCGCCATCTATGAATTTGAAGTGGGGCCAAACTTAAACGCTTCGGCGGGTATCTCCCTTCTGAACCTTTTAAACAAGGACAATGTTTTGAATACCTATTACCGCCTCAACAGTAGTGATGAAATAGAGACCGTGGAAAGCCTCTCCCTGGCAAGGACCCCCAATATAAGTTTCAGGGTGAGTTTTTAAATGGAATGAAGGGTCCTACATCCTGTCCGGCACTTCAATCCCCAGCAGCCGGAATGCCGAACGGATCACCTCCCCTACTTTTCCGGAAAGCTGTACCCTGAACATCCTTACCGAATCCTCATTTTCCCCTAATATGGAAACCTGCTGGTAAAAGGAATTGAATTCCTTAACAAGGTCATAGGTGTAATTGGCGATGATGGCCGGACTATAACTTTCCGCGGCCAGTTGAACCGTTTCCGGATATACCTGCAGGAGTTTCAGGAGTTCCTTTTCCTTTGAGTGCAATTCACTGACAGGCAGCTCCCCTTTGCCTCGGCCATCCGCGCCGGCCGAATGGCCAGTATTGAATGATCCCATATCTGATGTGGCTTTCCGGAGTATGGATTGGATCCGGGCATAGGTATATTGTATAAATGGACCTGTATTGCCTTGGAAATCAACCGACTCTTCCGGATCGAAGAGTATCCTTTTTTTGGGGTCTACCTTCAGTATATAATATTTCAGCGCGCCAAGTCCGATCATATGATAAAGCTCCTGCTTTTCCTTTTCGCTGAAATCTTCCAATTTTCCAAGTTCCTCAGAAATAGCGGCGGCAGTTTGCGTCATTTCTGCTATAAGGTCGTCCGCATCCACCACCGTGCCTTCCCTGCTTTTCATTTTTCCACCGGGAAGGTCAACCATCCCATAACTCAGGTGGAAAAGGTGCCGGGCCCAGGAGAACCCCAGTTTTTTCAGGATGAGGAACAACACCCTGAAATGATAATCCTGTTCATTCCCTACGGTATAGACCATGCCGTCTATATCCGGGAAATCCTTTACCCTTTGTAGAGCGGTCCCGATATCCTGTGTCATATAGACCGCCGTCCCATCAGACCGCAAGACTATTTTTTCATCCAGTCCTTCTTCAGTAAGGTCAATCCAGACACTGCCGTCCTCCTTTTTATAAAAGACACCCTTTTTCAGGCCTTCATCCACCACTGCTTTCCCTAACAGGTAGGTAATGCTCTCATAATACAGCTTATCAAAATCAACCCCTAAACTGGCATAGGTCTCTTCAAAGCCTTTATAAACCCATTTGTTCATGGTCTCCCAGAGTGACACAACCGCGGCATCCCCGGCTTCCCATTTCCGAAGCATATCCTGTGCCTCCAACAATAAAGGCGCTTCCTTCTCCGCCTCGGCTTTAGGCTGCCCGGAGGCCACGAGGGCATCAACTTCTTCCTTATAGGCCTTGTCAAATGCCACATAATAATTCCCAACCAGTTTATCGCCTTTAAGACCTGAACTTTCGGGTGTTTCCCCTTCGCCAAACCGTTGCCAGGCCAGCATGCTTTTACAGATATGGATCCCGCGGTCATTTATTATCTGTGTTTTATACACCTTCTTCCCGGAAGCCCTGAGGATCTCAGCCACGGAATAGCCGAGCAAATTATTCCGGATGTGGCCCAGGTGCAAGGGCTTGTTGGTGTTCGGGGAGGAATATTCCACCATCACCGCCTCCTTTCCGTCTGAATGGAAATACCCATAGTCTTCGCTATCCCGGATCGAATTAAAAAATTCGATGTAATAGGTGTCTGAGAGCAGGAGATTCAAAAAACCTTTGATGACATTGAAACCTGCAATTTCTTCGATCTGGTCCTGTAAGTATTCCCCGATTGTCTTCCCGATCTGTTCCGGGTTTCCCTTTATATAGCGAAGCATGGGGAAAATAACGGCAGTGATATCCCCCTCAAAATCCTTCCGCGTCGGCTGAAATTCCACCGTTGGCAAATCCACCCCATATGCGGAAGCCACTACTTCCTTGACCTTAATTGTTAATACGTCCTGGATATTCATATCTTCTGGGTTCCGAAGGTGCAAAACTAAACATTTTTTAGGCTTTGCTAACTAAATGTTAAGGCTACTTATCAGTTCCGGGACATTGATTAACTTTATGTTTTATAGTCCAGGCGACAGATATCCATGCTGCAAAATGTTTCTTACAACAATAAACAAGTTACCCAAAAAGTTGATGCACAAGTTGGCAAACCATTTACTTTAAAAGAACGCTGGGCTATGGATGGCATTGGCTCTCCAAAACTCTTCATAACCGCAACAAGTATGGAAATCAGCAACTTACTGATGCTGGATAACAACCTTAACATTTGTAATATAGAGATGCGACCAAAAGGCATCATTGTGCGTTTCCGTTCCTTGCTGGAAACCTTCGCCCTGGTAATCCCCTATTATAAACTATGTATATACAAAGGGGACTTTGCAATCTACTCCATTTATAAAGACCATCATTTTATAAAGGTTCGTTCCGATACCAAGGCTGTACAGCGCTATTTTAAAAAACTCCTGGATTATAAGGCCAACAACACCCCTACTTCCATTGAGGACCTGTAAGTGAGTGATCCGTCCTTTTTCGACCTCTCCAGAGGAGAGGTGCCCCGGGGCAAAAGCCCCGAGAAATTTTTTTGAATAAATACTATGAAAATACTCCTTACTGGTGCCAACGGATATATAGGGATGCGACTGCTGCCTAAACTTCTGGAACTGGGCCATACGGTTGTGTGTGTTGTCAGGGATAAAAACCGATTTGCTGTGGATCCGGAAACCTCTTCCGCGATAGCTGTAATCGAAATTGATTTCCTAAGCGGGGTAAAGGAGGACCTCATCCCCCAGGATATTGACGCTGCCTATTACCTCATTCACTCCATGAGTTCTTCCACGGAGGATTTCGATGAACAGGAAGCGCTGGCCGCCCGTAATTTTTGCGCGTATTTAAAGGAAACGAGCGCAATACAGGTCATCTATCTGAGTGGGATTGTCAATGAACAGAAGCTATCCAAACACCTGAAATCCCGGAAAAATGTTGAGGACATCCTGTACAAAGGCGACTTTAACCTTACGGTGTTGCGGGCAGGAATTATTGTAGGCTCCGGGAGTTCTTCCTTTGAGATCATCCGTGATCTCTGTGAAAAACTTCCGGTAATGATAACCCCAAAATGGGTTTTGACAAGAACACAGCCCATTGCCATAAGGGATATCATTCTTTTCCTCACCGAAGTACTCGGCAGAAATGAAGTGTATAATGATTCCTTTGATATTGGCGGTTCCGATGTACTTACGTATAAAGACATGCTGAAACAATATGCACGGATACGAGGATTCAAAAACTGGATTATTACGGTGCCGGTGATGACCCCTAAACTATCATCTTATTGGTTGTATTTTGTGACCTCAACCTCCTACAAACTCGCGGTTAATCTGGTAGACAGTATGAAAATGGAAATAATAGCCAGGGATAGCAGGCTGCAGGATATCCTGGGCCTCAAGACGCATAGCTACCGCGAAGCTATTGACATGGCGTTTAATAAAATAGAGCAAAACCTTGTGATAAGTAGCTGGAAGGACAGCATGGTAAGTGGCAGGTTCCGGAACAATATCGGGAAACATATACAGGTACCAAAATATGGGGTTCTCCGGGATGTAAAGAATATCCGCATTGCGGATCCTGAAGCGGTATTGAGGAATATCTGGAAGATAGGGGGTGACAATGGATGGTATTATGGCAATTGGCTGTGGAAGATGCGGGGGTTGGCAGATAAGTTCAATGGAGGGGTTGGGCTCCGGCGCGGCCGTACCCATCCGGACAGGATATCAACTGGTGATGCGCTCGACTTCTGGAGGGTTTTGCTGGCAGATCGGGAAAATGGGCGGTTGCTGCTTTTCGCAGAGATGCGTTTGCCCGGGGAAGCCTGGCTTGAATTCAGGGTGGATGACGAGAACATGCTCCACCAGACCGCGACCTTTCGGCCCAGAGGTCTATGGGGGAGGATATATTGGTACAGTATGTTGCCATTCCATTATTTCATCTTTGAAGGAATGATTCGGAATATCGCCAAAACCAGAAGCCTATGACCCTGATGAGTGACCGTCTAACCAGTGATGAATCATTTATCCCTATCACCCTATGAAATATCCTGTATTCTTCATTTTGGCACTGTTTGGCGGGTTCCAGGTACCTTGCCTTATGTCACAAAGCGCTGGTTATAAAGTGATGGATGCACACTCCGGGGAAGGTGTCCCTTATGCGACCATCCAACTGGGTGCCCATACCGGAACGGTAACCAATGAAGAAGGGAGGTTCAGTATACAAACGGATATTTCAGTGCTACGGGACTCAATTTATATATCGAGCATGGGATATGAAAAAAGAGGGGTTTCCCTGCAGCAGCTGTCTGATAGCATTATTTACCTTACCCCCAAACCTATCGCTTTGGAGGGCGTCTACCTTTTTGACAAGGAACTGACAGTAGCCGAAATCATCGCGAAAATAAAAGATAATTTAGCGGAGAACTACCGCTCCGATCCTACAAAACAGCGGTTGTTCATACGGCATTCCAGCTTTAATACCTTACAAAAGCTCGATATAGCGGTTAAGGAATCCACCATTGCCGAATTCAACAAAAAATTTATAGACAGTATAGTCCGAATCCTTCCCAGGAGCGCTGCGTATTTTACCGAAAGCCTTTGCGATTATTATAGGAGCCCCGGGGAAAACCGCCTGAAGATCGTAAAAGCGGCAGAGCTTTATGATAAGAATAATGAAGGTTCCATGGAAGCACTTTCCAAAAAGCTTGAAAAAATCTTCATCGACAATGTTAAGTCAAATTCCTATCTGAAAATCAAATCGGGGATCTTCGGGCAGAAGGTGCAGGTAGATTCCATCCTGGAAGCTTCCGAGGAGGGTTCTGACACGGAAGAAGGCCTGAAAGAGCCGAAGAAACACGAGTACCAATCCCAACAAAAAAGGCACCTTCAGCACCTGTATAATGACCAGTTTTTTAACAGGGATTCCAAATTGAATTTTATACTACAGTCCAGCCGCTATGAGTTCAGCTTAAGGGGTTACAGCAACATCGGCGATCAGGATGTCTATGTGCTTGATTTTAACCCAAGAAGGAAGGAAGAATTCAAAGGGACCCTGTATGTGAACCTGGAAGATTTTGCGATTATGCGGGTGGAATATGAGAATATAAAGTCCCTGCGGAGGATAAGGTTGCTTGGCTTGCGGTATGAGGAAACCAAATACCGGGGGACGACCCTCTTTGCAAAGGGTTCCGGAGGCCACTATGAAATTCAGTTCATGGAAAAGATCGAGGGCAGGCTCATGGGGGTAAACAGGCCTTTACAGGTAATTGAGAAGAATAAATTTGTAAAAGGCAGGCGAAAACAGAATGAATTGTCCCTGCAGTTGGATATCCTGAATAACAATTTGGAAAAATATGAATTGGTTGTTTTCAACACCGCTATGGTATCCGGAGTTGAATTATCAGGGGTGGAAGAAAATACAAACCTGGAAGCAGCCTACCAATCTCATTATGACCCAGAATTCTGGAAAGGGTATAACATTATGGAACCAAATGAGGCCCTTCGTTCCTTTACTATTCCAGAAGAATAGCGATATGCTGCCCTGTGGCTTATAATTTCATTTATCTTTAATCCTTAAAGCAGCACATATCAGGGCAATCCTTACAAATAACATGCTCATTCGTTGGTCTGTCGGAATAATTCTGGCCTTTTCCCTCGCGGTGTTTTTTTTCACGGATGAGAGTTACAGGGCCATCGAGGTATCTTCCCTCTGGATTCGAAATTATTTTGGTTACTTCTACCTGTACCTTGGACTCGGATGCGTGTTATTACTATTAATTGTTGCGTTATCACCCCTGGGGAAGATCCGGCTTGGGAAGCCACACCAACGGCCTGAACATTCCTTATGGGCCTGGACTGCCATGTTATACAGTGCAGGAATGGGTGCCGGTATTCTGCTTAGGGCAGTACAGGAACCCGTATATATGCAGCAATATCCCCCATACCCTTCCGATCTGTCCCCGGAGATCCTCGCATTGGAATATACCTTTTACCAATGGGGTTTTACTGCATGGGCATTTTATGGCCTGTTTGCCATGGTTGTGGGGTATGCATTGTTTGTAAGGAAAAAAAAGGTGCTCGTCAGTGCTTCCATAGAAGATACCATTTCCAACGGGGCCGCACGGAACGGCATTGACATCATTACGATCATAACCACCGTATTTGGGCTGATTGCCGCCATTGGGCTTGGTACCACTCAGATCAGTGGGGGCCTCAACCATTTGTTTTCCGGAGGGTTTGGCCTGGGTTCCACCTTGTTTCTGGCAGTACTGATATCGGGACTGGCTTTTTATTCTGCCTGGCAGGGCGTCAATAAAGGGATTAAGATACTATCCAAGATAAACATACTGATCACCCTGGTATTATTGCTGATCGTATTTGTTAGCAGCGATATGTGGGTAATCCTCGACTCTTTTGTAACCGCCACCTTCCAGTATCTTGTTGATTTTATTCCGATGAGCCTGGCCCTTGGGCGTTATGATCCGGGTATGGCCTTTTTAACGGACTGGACCTTCTATTACTGGGCCTTCTGGCTGGCCTGGGCACCCTTCACAGGGATATTCATTGCACGGATTTCAAAAGGGCGAACCTTACGGCAATTGTTGTTGGGCGTACTGATAATCCCCTCCCTTGGCACGTTCTTCTGGTTCTCCGTATTTGGCACATCTGCCTTCCAGATAATTGAAGCCCTGGGGGTCTATCAAAATGAATTTGGCAACGTTTTCTCCTCAATCTTTAAATTCTTTGAGAATTACCCTATGGCGTACCTCCTCAATTTTACGACAATTGTGCTGCTTATCGGGTATTTGGTAACCTCCGTAGATTCTGCTGTGTTTGTGCTTAGCATGTTCACTGATGGCGGTAAAAAGGAACCCGGAAAAAAACACAGGCTTTTGTGGTCGGTATTTATCCTGGTGGCTACCCTGGCATTACTTATACTGGGGAATGCAAAGCCAGAGGTTGATGTGCTGGTGGCAGTTCAAAAACTGCTCATCATAACATCCCTGCCTTTTGCTTTTTTTATGATGTTGATGGCCCTTATTTTTTTGAGGGACCTGTTGAAAGTTACTCCGCCGCCCGGTTCAGGAACTGATCAAACGGGTACAGGGCTTTAAATGTTGCCACACAGTGCTGTAGGAAGTCGGGCGCCGTTACCATGGCATCGGTGCATTGGTGGGATGCCAGGAAGCTTTTATATTTCAGCAATTCAATTTCCGGATGGTCTTTGGGAAAGTCCCTTGGTGCAGTTTTCAATTGCTCCCCTTCCAGTGCGCCGAAATAGGTTTTAAAATCCTTGCTGTTTAGGATCTTTTTAAAACTTTCTGGATCTCCGGCGATTTCAGTTCGAATAGCCTTCAGCCAATGCGCCTGAGGCATATAGGCTCCTCCCGCAAGCATTGATTCCCCGGGGCCAATATGGATATAGTAACCTGCCCTGGAGTGGATTTCCGATTTTTTGGCAGTGGCCGTCACATGCGCTCCCATATGCGTTTTATAAGGTGATTTATCGCTGGAGAACCGTACATCACGATAAATCCTGAAGATGCAGTCTTTGGCGGTATAATGTCCTATGGTTTTATCAAATTTTGCGATTTCTGCCAGGAGATCATCCACAAATGATTCGAATTCAGCTTTTGCCGATTCATAACCCGATTTGTTGACAAGGAACCACTCGCGGTAATTATTTGCTTTCAGGTCCTTCAGGAATTTCAGGGTATTTTTGCTGATTTGTGTCATGGGTTACGGGAATGTTTAGCTTAAACCTGGCGGGCGGTATACCTGTTTTTTGATTTTCTGTTTGTCACCTGATTGGGCATGCGGGTTATAATCGAGTTTGTTATCCAGAATTCGAGCGCATCCTCCTTGTCATATCCATGTGGTTCGACATAGCCCTTTATCGGCCGTTCGCTCCGGAACATCTGTGAAGCCCCGTGCCGCAGGCTTAGTACTGCAGCTCCATAGTGGCCAACCCGCGACATAAACCCCCTCTTACAGGTGCCAAAGCACATTTTATCATTTACCATAAACAGTAACCCCGAACATTTTCTTTTCCTTCCGGGTGATATGGTGTGCATCCATGATATTCCGAATACGGTCCGGGAAGTATTTGTCCGTTGCCATCCACTTATGACAATGTACTAATTATATGTCAATTATTGCCGGAGACCATGATTAGCTGCAACTTGCAGCAATCAATTCTCCGGGCTATCTATTTAATATCAGGAGATGGTAACTCCCAATATTACCCTTTCGGGTGCCGCTTCATTTAAGGCTTTCCGAAGGGACCCTGGGCAAGAAGACCTCGGCCATCATACAGCGGGCACTCCCGCCACCACAGGTTTCAATTGTTTCCAGGGAACTGTGAACGATTTTATTATTTTGCTGTATCCTTGCAAGCTGCTCTTCCGTAAGACTATAGAACGCGGCTGAGCTCATGACCATTAACCGACGGTCATCCGCACCGAGGACCTGGAGCATGTTCCCGGCAAACTGGTGCATTTGCTCTTCGGTGATCGGTATGATATCCTTCCCGCTTTCCCTGAGGTGTTCCACTACATTTTTGCGTTCTTTTTTATCATCGATGGAATCCAGGCAGATAACACAGAAATCTTCGGCAAGGCACATCATTACATTGGTATGGTATATGGGCATCCGTTCATCTTCCACCCATTGATTTGCCGTAAACAGGACAGGGGTACACTCAAAATCCTCACAAAATTCAATAAACAAAACCTCATGTGCCCTTTCGGATAAGGCACAATAGGCCTTGTTGTTTTCCCTGTCCATCAGGATACTCCCTGTCCCTTCCAGAAAGATACCTTCTTCCTCTGCCGAGGTATAATCCATAATATTTTCAATAACATAGCCATGTTCTTCCAGCATATCTAGCACATCGTCCCTCCGTTCCTTCCTGCGGTTAGGCGCAAACATGGGATAGCGGACCACCGTCCCATTTTCGTGGAAGGAAATCCAGTTATTGGGGAAAATGGAATCCGGGGTATCTGTTCCGGGAAGATCATCCACAACCAGTATGCGAACGCCCTCTTTTCGCAAAATTTCCACGAAGGCATCAAATTCCTGCTGTGCCTTTTTATTGATCAGTGCGTTGGAAATATCCAAATCCTCCTGAAAATAATTATTGACGGCTGTTTGTTCATTCATCCTGAATTGAACCGGGCGAACCATTAATATGGTGTTGGTAATCTGCATAATGGAAGTGGAATTAGCGTATGTAAAAGTAGCTCATTTGCTACATATCTCAACCATTTCAAATGGGCAGCCAATGGCAGGGTTGCCCCCTTTTTACGGATCAGTATTCCCGGACAAGCGGTAAGGTACTGCACCGGAGCAGCCCTTCCTGTTTGCCGATCTCCGTATAGGGGATTTCTTCAACAATAAACCCCAATCCACGGAGCCAATTGTTGAGACGGGTAAAACTGCGTTCAGAAACCACCACTTCCGGTGAGATGGAAAATATATTGCTGAACATCTGGTACATTTCATCTTGCGTTATTTCAAAAATATTTTCCTTCCCGAAATACCGTACGAGCCATTCATATTCTTCCCGCACCAAAAACCCATTCGGGTGGACTATAGCCTTGTCTCTGCCAACCGGTTGGAAACAGCAATCCAGGTGCAGCGCATTTTCCAGGGCATTGGTGTTGGATTTCCGCAATTCAAAGGATTTTATTTTTTTGTGGGGAAACTGCGAACGTAAATATTCAACAGCCTCTTTATTCGTGCGGGCAGTAATAAAATCAGCATAATCCCTGCCGGTGTAGGTCCCGATAAAAATATAGTCGTTCCAGGGCATAACGTCCCCTCCCTCTATATGCACCTCCATCGGTGGGGTCAGGATTTTTTTGGGGTCTATGGTATCCAGCACATGCAGAATCGCTTCAAATTCCTTTTCCCTGATGGGAAGGATATTGGCTTTGAACAGCTTGTCTTCCAGTACGAAGGCGATATCGCGAGAAAAGATCTGGTTACAATCCTGGATTACCTCCGGGCGAAAAACCTCCACCCCGTATTTTTTCAATACCTTTTCAAAACCATCCATTTCCCGTACCATATCCGCTTCCAAAGGGTAGGTGCCGGCGAGGATATGTTCATAGGATTTGGGGTCATACGCATCCTCCGGTTTCGGAACGGGTCCCAAACTTTTGGCTGTACCGAGCAATACGGCCTTTAGCCGAGATGTCTCGTCGGTAATAGAAAGGTTAAGCATATGGAAACTGGAAGTTTTTAACTACGGTTTTCAAGGGGGATAAATGGCCGGACATTCTTGCCGATGTATACCTGCCTTGGCCTTCCAATTGGTTCCCCTTTGAGCCGCATTTCGCGCCATTGGGCAATCCAGCCTGGTAGCCTGCCCAGGGCAAACATTACGGTAAACATATCCGTTGGGATATCCAGTGCCCGGTAGATGATACCGGAATAAAAATCCACATTGGGATATAACTTGCGTTCAACAAAATATTGATCTTCCAGGGCTTCTTTTTCCAATCCTTTGGCGATATCCAGAATGGTGTCTTCTATCCCCAGGTCTGATAAAACCTCATCTGCTGCTCTTTTGATGATTTTGGCCCTCGGGTCAAAATTTTTGTAGACCCTGTGCCCAAAGCCCATTAACCGGAAGGGGTCTTCCTTGTCCTTTGCTTTGGCCATATATTTTTTGGTATCCCCTCCATCCCGGTCAATAGCTTCAAGCATTTCAAGTACCGCCTGGTTGGCACCCCCGTGCAAGGGGCCCCATAGAGCAGAAATACCGGCAGACAGGGAGGCAAACAACCCTGCATGCGAGGAACCTACAATACGGACAGTGGAGGTGGAACAGTTTTGTTCGTGATCTGCATGGAGGATCAGCAATTTATCCAGTGCGTCAATCACAATCATGTTTTTATGGTATTCTTCATTTGGCATTTTAAACATCATTTTATGGATGTTTTCCACATACCCCAGCGTACTGTCGCCGTATTCAAGGGGCAACCCTTTCTTCTTCCGAAGGGTCCAGGCTACCAGTACGGGAAATTTTGCCAGGATCCGGACAATGGCAAAATACATATCCTTTTCGGAGGTAACATTGACCGAAGATGGGTTAAAGGCGATCAAAGCACTTGTAAGTGAGGATATTACGCCCATTGGGTGTGCGGATTTCGGAAAACCGTCCAATATCTTTTTCATTTCCTCATCAACCCGTGATTCCGCCTTAATGTCCTTATGAAACTTTTCAAGCTGGGTTTTGTCCGGCAATTCACCGAAGATCAATAAATAAGCCACCTCCAGGAAGTCTGCTTTCTCCGCCAATTCCTCAATTGCATAGCCCCTGTACCTCAGGATGCCCTTTTCTCCGTCCAAAAATGTAATGGCACTTTCACAGGAACCCGTGTTCTTAAACCCCGGGTCGAGTGTTATCATACCACTGGCTGATCTAAGGCGTTGAATATCGATAGCCAATTCATTCTCGGTACCTTCAATAACCGGGAATTCGTATTTTTTGCCGTTGTACTCGAGTGTAGCTATGTTCGTCATGAGATTGGTTGTCTATTTTGTGCTGGATTCGTAAATCTACAAAAAACCCTTCATCTTAACAATTGTCGTTTTTTTTAATTTACGGGCATTTGCAGAATTTTCACCATGGTCCCTCCCGGGATCACGGCCCCGATTTCAGGCCTTGATGCTTTCGATATTATAGAGCAACCTGTAATAGTCGTCCACGGATTTTTCCCATGTAAACCGCATGTTCCGCGCATTGGATTGGATCGTTTTCCAGGTGGGCTGATCATTTTTATAAATATCAATTGCCAGGTCAAATACTTTCGCCATATCCCTGATTTTTTCATCATAGGTATCACCGTCAAAACTAAACCCTGTCCTCAGATGTTCCACCGTATCTTTAAGGCCTCCTGTGTTGTGCACAAGACAGGGATTTCCATTGCGCATTGCCAGCATCTGGCTGATACCACAGGGTTCAAACAAACTGGGCATAAAGTACAGGTCGGCCTCAAGATATATTGAATCAATGAGGTCTTCGGACTGGCCATTCGTAAAGATGAAATTTTCATTTTTATAGCTCAGTTTGCGAAAATGTTCTTCGTAATCAGGTGCCCCGGTACCCAGCATCATAAAAATTCCATCCACTTTTTTCAACCTTTCCAGGATTTCAACCAGGGCTTCCGGGGAACGTCGGAAAAAGTAGAACTTCTGCTCTGTGAGTCGGGCCACGCTCGCCACGATAAACTTTGGCCTGTCTGTGACATACCGCATCACCTTTTCGCCGGTGTGGGCCAAAAAATCCGCCTTGTATTTCTTTGATTCGTCCTGCAGCCAGCCAAAGAGTGCTTTTACCGTATTTCGATACAGCAGCCCTTTTTCAGCAACCCTGATATTTGAATAATTGGACCCGTTCAGGATACCGAACAACCGCCTTTCGCGATCTGCCTGTTGCAGGTCCTTTTCAAGGCTCTCACCTCCGATGAATTCCGGGGGCCTGCTGGGCTTAAGGACATCCTCTTTGTAAGAAGGGGATACGGTTTGTACCGCATCGGCCAACCTGATACCAACCGCCATCAGATTGATACAATCAGGATACCGGGGATCACTCAATTTTTCAACATCAAAAGGGACATTCGGAAACCAATGGGTAAGGGAGGAATAATTATTTGCAAAGGGACGTATCCCTTGGATGGCGAGGTTGTGTATGGTATAGACGAACCGCAAATTTTTGAGGGACCGGTAGTCCGGATGATAGGTTTTCAGGAAGAGCAACAGGCTGGTATGCCAATCGTGCATATGGACGATATCGAGTTTACCAAAGGCCTCCTGGCGGATGGCTTCGGCAACCGCAGCACAGAAGATCGTGAATTTGATATTATCCGTATAAAAGGGTTCCTTCGGGTCATCATGGTATATATGCCCAATCTCCCCCGCTTCAATTTCCGGATGATGGATCACATAGTGGTTGATATTCGGGATTTCCTTTTTGGGGCTTACTTCATATAACTCAGCCTGGTACGTTATCCCCTTCAGGTTCAGGGTCAGTATTGTTTTTAAGGTCCCGTTCTGGTGCAACCTGGAATAAGAGGGCACCACAACATGAACCGTATCCCCCCGGGCTGCTATCTGCCTCGGTACATCCCGTACTACATCCCCCATACCCCCGGCCTTACATCGGGCAATACCATCATTTTCAGCGGCTACAAAAAGAAAGTTATTCATGCGGTAAACTACTAAAGGGATTATCCTCACCCGAAACCACTTAGGCGGTTTCGACTTCTCCCGAGGAGAGGTGAAATCGGAAAACCAGGGGCAAAACCCGAGGAATTCTTTTGATTAAAAGATAGGAAAAGTAAACCATTGCACCAAAAAAAAGGCCCTTCTATCCGGAAGGTATCCGCGTAAGAAAGGCCTTTGAAATATCAGTTGAACCTACCGTTTAATTTTAAACGCGGCTTCCTTTGGGTAATAGGCCATTCCTTCCAATTCTTCTTCAATTCGAAGCAATTGATTGTATTTTGCCATCCGGTCACTGCGGGATGCAGATCCCGTTTTGATTTGTCCGGTATTGAGTGCCACGGCGAGATCGGCAATAGTATTGTCTTCAGTTTCCCCCGAGCGGTGTGACATGACGCAGGTATAGCCGGCATTTTTGGCCATATTTACAGCCGCGATGGTTTCCGTCAGCGTCCCGATCTGGTTAACCTTGATCAAAATGGAATTGGCAATGCCATTTTTGATCCCCTTCGAAAGTCGCTGCACATTGGTTACGAACAGGTCATCTCCAACCAGCTGGACTTTATCGCCCACTTTTTCAGTCAATAATTTCCATCCATCCCAATCGTTTTCATCCATGCCATCCTCGATGGAGATGATGGGATAGTTTGCACAAAGATCGGCCAGGTATTGGGCTTGTTGTTCGGAGGACCGTATGGCACCTGAATCCCCTTCAAATTTTGTATAATCATATTTACCATTCACATAGAATTCCGCCGCAGCGCAATCCAAAGCGATCATAACATCGTCCCCAAGGGAATACCCGGCATTTTTTACGGCTCTGCCTATGGTGTCCAGGGCATCCTCTGTACCATCCAGGGTAGGCGCAAAGCCTCCTTCATCCCCCACTGCGGTGCTAAGGCCCCTGTCATGCAACACTTTCTTCAGGTTGTGAAAAATCTCTGTCCCCATCTGCATGGCGTGTGTAAAACTTTCTGCTCTAACGGGCATGACCATGAATTCCTGAAAGGCGATGGGCGCATCGGAATGGGAACCTCCGTTGATGATGTTCATCATCGGTACCGGCAGGGTATTGGCACTCACGCCTCCTATATACCTGTATAAGGACATCCCCAGTTCATTGGCAGCCGCCTTGGCAACAGCCAGAGAAACCCCCAGGATCGCGTTGGCCCCTAAATTGGATTTATTGGGGGTGCCGTCCAGGTCTATCATGGTCTGGTCTATCCGATTCTGTTCAAAGACCAGCATACCCCGGATCTCTTCGGCAATAGTTGTGTTGACGTTTGTGATCGCCTTCCCGACCCCTTTCCCCATATAAGCCTTGCCCCCATCCCGCAATTCCACCGCTTCATGTTCCCCTGTGGAGGCACCTGAGGGTACGGCCGCCCGGCCCATGACACCATTTTCAGTTATAACGTCTACTTCAATTGTCGGGTTTCCCCTTGAATCGAATATTTGCCTTGCGTGTACATCTATAATGATACTCATCTTGTATGTTTTATTAGGTTGATTATGTTAATGGACGCTGTAAAAAGGACCAACCAGAGCGTGCCGCGCACTATTTGAATCCTGTCTGTGGTAAATATACAAAAGCAGGCATTTGGCCGGAAAGAATTTACCTGCCCGGGCCATAAAATAACAATTCTTTAAACCACGGCGGTATTACTAACACCCAATTTGATCATTTCGAAAAATTGATCAAACAGGTAGTTGGCATCATGGGGTCCCGGGCTGGCTTCCGGGTGATATTGCACGGAGAATACATTTTTATTCTTCATCCGGATACCGGCAATGGTCTTATCATTCAAATGTAAATGGGTAATTTCAAGGTCCGGGTGGGCCTCGGTCTCTTCTTTGTCAATTGCAAAACCATGGTTCTGGGATGTGATCTCCCCTTTCCCGGTCAACAGGTTCATGACAGGGTGGTTGATTCCCCTGTGGCCATTGTGCATTTTATAGGTTGACACCCCATTTGCCAATGCGATTACCTGATGGCCCAGGCATATTCCAAAAAGGGGTTTATCTTCAGCAATTATATCCTTTGCGGTTGTAATAGCATCCAGCAGCGGCTTCGGATCCCCGGGGCCATTGGAAATAAAGTAACCATCGGGTTGCCATTCCCTCATCTCTTCAAATGTGGCATTATAAGGAAATACTTTGATATAAGCATCCCTGCCTGCCAGGTTGCGGAGTATGTTCTTTTTGATCCCTATGTCTAGTGCGGCAATTTTATAGGTCGCTGATTCGTTCCCGAAAAAATAAGCTTCCTTGGTGGAAACTTTTGAGGCCAGTTCCAGTCCCTCCATATCGGGGACTTCTTTTAATTTCTCCCTAAGTTTTTCAATATTTCCCACATCTGTTGTGATGACGGCGTTCATGGCCCCATGATCCCGGATATAGGCTACCAACGCTCGGGTATCGACATCTGAAATGGCAAATAATTTACTGTTGTCCAAAAATTGTTTCAAACTATGATCAGCAACCGGGCGGGAATAGTCATAGCTGAAATTCTTGCATATCAAGCCGGAGATCTTAACCGAATCTGATTCGGTCTCCTCCGCCCTTGTCCCATAGTTGCCGATATGGGCGTTGGTAGTGACCATAAGCTGCCCGAAATAGGAAGGATCCGTAAAGATCTCCTGATAGCCGGTCATTCCTGTATTGAAACAAACCTCACCATATGCTGTCCCTTCGGCGTCACCAACGGCTTTGCCATAAAAAATGGTTCCATCCTGCAATAAGATCAATGCTTTTCTTTTTAGTTGGTATTTCACTTGCTTGTATGTTTTAGATTAATGTCTTTCAGGGATTTGTTTAATACTATGGAAAATTCGTCAGGTTTCCGGGTACAAAGATAAAAAGAAGATTGGAAATTGAAGGATTGGGTTCCCCACTTTGAAAGGAGGGGGTCCTTTTGATAGGATCACCTCCAAAAAAACAAAAAAGGATAGACTGTGAGGTCTATCCTTTATTCGATCCGTATTTTTGCAATTGTCCATTTATTCTTCAGAATCATCGGCCGAAGCCTCTGTTTTCTTTTCTTTCTTATCACCTGCTTCGGTACCTATTAAAGCTGCCAGCGGTACCGCGGCAACTCCGGGGTCCTTGACGGCAGGTTCTTTTTTGGTTTCAGGCTCCTTTACTGCCTTCTCAGCAGCCGGGGCTTTTTCCGCCACTGCGGCAGTATCGGTTGTTTTGCCCTTACGGCCCCGCCTTGTGGACTTCTGTTTTTTAGACTTCCCGAGGCTGTAGATCTCGTTGAAATCCACTAACTCTATCATAGCCATATCGGCGTTATCACCCAATCGGTTCCCCAATTTAATAATCCGGGTATACCCCCCTGGGCGTTCACCAACTTTTTCAGAAACCGCACTGAAGAGTTCAGTGACAGCATATTTATCCCTCAGGTTCCTGAAAACGATCCGCCTGTTATGGGTTCCGTTTTCTGCACTTACATTGTTCGCCGCTTTGGATTTGGTGATCAGGGGCTCTATAAACAGCTTTAGCGCTTTGGCCTTTGCTACCGTGGTATTGATTCGCTTATGCTCAATCAGGGAACAGGCCATATTGGCCAACATTGCCCTTCTATGGGCTGTTTTTCTGCTTAAGTGATTGACTTTCTTACCGTGTCTCATTGTTCTTAACTATATATGCTTCAAAGGAGCAGGAATTCCCTGGTCCCCCAGGACAATTTAATCCTTATCCAATTTATATTTAGACAGATCCATTCCAAAGTTCAGGCCTTTGTTAATGACCAGTTCTTCCAATTCTGTCAACGATTTTTTCCCAAAATTCCTGAACTTCATCAGGTCATTTTTGTTAAAGGAAACCAGGTCTCCCAGGGTATCCACTTCAGCCGCCTTCAGGCAGTTCAAAGCCCTTACAGACAGATCCATGTCAACCAGTTTGGTTTTCAACAATTGTCTCATATGGAGCGATTCCTCGTCATAGGTCTCGGTCTGTGCGATTTCATCCGCCTCCAGAGTTATGCGTTCATCGGAAAACAGCATGAAATGGTGTATCAACACCTTGGCAGCTTCTGTCAGGGCGTTTTTGGGGTGGATAGACCCATCCGTTACCACTTCAAAAATCAATTTTTCATAATCGGTCTTCTGTTCCACCCTGAAGTTTTCAATACTGTACTTCACATTTTTAATGGGTGTGAATATGGAATCCACAGCAATGCTTCCTAATGGGGCATTGGATTTCTTGTTATCTTCTGCCGGCACATAACCCCTTCCTTTCTCAATGATGATTTCCATATTGATGCTTACCTTGGGATCCATATTGCAGATAACCAGTTCCGGGTTCAAAACCTGATATCCGGAAATAAATTTCTGGAAATCACCCGCAACAAGCTGCTCTTTACCGCTCACTGATATGGAAACGGTTTCCTCGTTAACATCATCAATTTGCCTTTTAAAGCGAACCTGCTTCAAATTGAGGATAATCTCAGTTACATCCTCAACTACCCCTTCGATAACCGAAAATTCATGTTCTACCTTGTCTATTCTTACGGAAGTGATTGCAAATCCTTCCAAAGATGAAAGTAATACTCTTCGCAAAGCGTTCCCAACAGTCAATCCATAACCAGGTTCCAAAGGGCGAAATTCAAATTTCCCTTCAAAATCTGAAGAATCAATCATTATTACTTTATCGGGTTTCTGAAAATTAAATAATGCCATAGTCGGATCTGTGTTGTTTTATTTAGAGTATAACTCGACGATTAGTTGTTCCTTGATATTTTCCGGAATCTGAATCCTTTCAGGGACAGAAACGAAGGACCCTTGTTTTTTTTCGGTATTCCATGTTATCCATTCGTACACGCTGCTGTTGGCATCGAGTGCATCCTGGATAGACTGGAGGGATTTCGATTTTTCACGTACCCCAACTACATCACCGGCCTTAAGAGAATAGGAAGGGATGTTCACCAGTTCCCCATTCACCGTAATATGCCTGTGGGAAACCAGTTGCCTGGCGCCGCTTCTGGTATTTGATAACCCCATCCTGTAAACGACATTGTCTAAACGCGCTTCACATAGTTGCAGTAATACCTCCCCGGTAACCCCTTTGCTCCTGTTTGCCCTGGTGAATAAATTCCTGAACTGCTTTTCCAGAATACCATAGGTATACTTGGCTTTCTGTTTTTCCATCAGCTGAACAGAGTATTCGGATTTCTTACCGCGGCGCCTGTTGTTGCCGTGTTGTCCCGGAGGGTAATTTTTTTTCTCGAATGACTTATCGTCTCCGAAGATTGCTTCGCCGAATTTACGGGCGATCTTTGTTTTTGGTCCTGTATATCTTGCCATTTTCTTTAAATTGGGAACTGTGATTATGAATTAAGGCTAATCCTTCGATAATCGTAACTACAGTTCCTGTGAAAAAAACCATCTTCCGATGGAATTACTATTGATTTATATTATACTCTTCTTCGTTTAGGGGGCCTGCAACCGTTATGTGGCAGCGGGGTTACATCGATGATCTCTGCAACTTCGATCCCGGAATTGTGTATAGACCGTATCGCGGATTCCCTGCCGTTACCCGGGCCCTTAACGTATACCTTTACTTTTCGTAAACCTGCATCATGTGCGATTTTAGCACATTCTTCAGCAGCCACCTGGGCGGCATAGGGGGTATTTTTTTTGGAACCCCGGAATCCCATTTTCCCGGCAGATGACCAGGAAATGACATCTCCTTTTTTATTGGTCAAAGAAATAATGATGTTATTGAAGGATGCCGCAATATGGGCCTCCCCTACAGAATCTACAATAACCTTCCGTTTCTTTGCTGTTTTAGTACCTGTCTTTGCCATATATTTTAGTATTGCGAATTGTGTATCAAGCAGTTGGTATCCATGGAGATGTTGGTGGGACCAATCTCCTTAATACGCCCATACTCTGATTATTTCGTTGCTTTTTTCTTGTTGGCAACTGTTTTTCTTTTCCCTTTCCTGGTCCTGGAATTATTTTTGGTTCGTTGGCCCCGCAAGGGAAGACCGGATCTGTGGCGTACGCCCCTGTAGCAACCGATATCCATCAGGCGTTTGATATTCAGCTGGGTGTCTGAACGAAGTTCTCCTTCTATTTTATAGGAAGAAACAGCATCCCGGATCCGACCGATTTCATCGTCATTCCAGTCAGATACTTTCGTGTCGACACTTACCTGTGCCTTTTCCAAAATTTCTTCTGCCCTGCTCTTACCGATACCGAAAATATAGGTAAGTGCTATGACCCCTCTCTTGTTTTTGGGGATATCTACCCCTGCAATTCTTGCCATAATTACCCTTGTCTTTGTTTGAATCTAGGATTCTTCTTATTAATTACGTACAACCTGCCGTTTCTGCGTACTATTTTGCAGTCGGCGCTTCTCTTCTTAATGGATGCTCTTACTTTCACCTTTGTCTTATTTTATCAAATTCTACAATCGAACCGGGTTATCATACTGGTTGCCTGTAAAGGGTTAACGGCTTTTATCCCGTTGTGACTTCCCACTGGCTTTTAAACCGGTATGGGGGCGATCCGCTCCTGGAATTTGCCTTCCTGATTAATACCTGTATGTAATTCTCGCTTTCGAAAGATCATAGGGGCTCATTTCGAGCTTTACCTTATCTCCCGGAAGCAGTTTAATATAATGCATGCGCATCTTTCCTGAAATGTGCGCTGTTACTACATGGCCATTTTCCAGTTCTACCCTGAACATTGCATTGGATAATGCTTCAATGATACTGCCATCTTGTTCTATAGGTGCTTGCTTGGCCATATATTATGCTACCTTTCTGTTTTTACCCGTTTTCATCAATCCGTCGTAATGCCGGTTTAACAAATATGAATTGACTTGTTGAACGGTATCTATGGCAACCCCCACCATAATAAGGAGGGATGTACCGCCGTAGAACAATGCCCAACCGGGCTGTATGTCCATCAATTTTACCACAACGGCCGGCAATACTGCCAACAGGGCCAGGAAAACCGATCCGGGAAGTGTGATCAAAGACATGATCTTATCCAGAAAATCCCCGGTTTCCTTGCCTGGCCTTACGCCTGGTATAAACCCACCGCTTCGTTTCAAATCATCTGCCATCTTGTTCGTAGGTACCGTAATAGCTGTATAAAAATATGTGAATATGATGATCAGGAAGGCAAACAACAAGTTATAGGCCAACCCGAAAATATCCTGGAATTGTACTTCCATCCACTGACCTACTGCGGTATCGTTGAATGTCCTTCCCAGCAAACCGGGAGCGAACATAATTGCCTGGGCAAAAATGATGGGCATTACCCCCGATGCATTCAGCTTAAGGGGTATGTATTGCCGGGAACCGGCTATATTCTTTTCGTATCCGCCAGAAGCCGTACGCCTGGCATACTGCACGGGTATCCTCCGGGTGGCCATCACCAGTAAAACACTGAGCAGGATCACAACGAACCAAAGGATTACCTCCACCAGAATAAGCATAGGGCCGCCATTGCCATCCCATCTGGAAAAGGCTTCCTGCACAAATGACTGAGGCAGGGTAGCGATAATCCCGATCATGATCAGCAAGGAGATACCATTTCCAATTCCCTTATCGGTGATCTTTTCACCAAGCCACATTGCAAATACACAACCTGTCACCAGGATCACTACGGAAGGGACGATAAACCCAAGGCCTTTGCCTAAAAGGAAGGCGGAATCCGGAACGCCCAGCGCCCCGAGACTATAGAGATAGGCAGGAGCCTGAACTATACAGATCCCAATGGTAAGCCACCGGGTTATCTGGTTTTTGGTCTTGCGCCCGCTTTCACCTTCTTTATCGAGTTTTTGCAGATAGGGAACGGCAATCCCCATAAGCTGCACTACAATGGATGCAGAGATATACGGCATGATCCCAAGGGCAAAAACCGAAGCATTGGCAAAGGCACCGCCAGTGAACGCATTCAGGATGCCCAGAATACCTTGTTCCGTATTGGATGACAATTCTGCCAATTGTGTCGTATCAATACCCGGAAGTACTACCTGGGCACCAAGACGGTACACCACTAACAAGCCAAGGGTAACGATGATCCTCCCCCTTAGTTCGTCTATCTTCCAAATATTTGATATGATCTCAAAAAATTTCTTCATAGTTGGTTTTACTTATAAACTTATTGCTTCCCCTCCTGCTGCTTCAATAGCGGCCTGGGCACTTGCAGTAAATTTATGTACAGTTACCTTCAGGGTGGCTTTCAATTCCCCCCTGCCCATTATTTTTACCAGGTCGTTTTTACCGGCTAGTTTGTTTTCTATAAGGTCCTCCAGGGTAATCGTATCCTTAACAGCACCTTTATCTGCCAGCTGTTGCAAGGTATCCAGGTTCACCCCGCGGTAGTCCTTTCTGTTGATATTTGTAAAACCAAATTTAGGTACCCGTCGCTGTAAGGGCATTTGCCCCCCTTCAAAACCGATCTTTTTAGAATATCCCGATCGTGATTTCGCTCCTTTGTGCCCCCGGGTGGCTGTGCCCCCTTTACCGGATCCCTGGCCCCGGCCAATGGTCTTCCCGGACTTCTGAACGGAACCCTGGGCTGGTTTTAAATTGCTTAAATTCATCTGTTAATCTTTTGTTGTATTATATCTCCCTTGCAATTTTAAATGTCTTGATGCCATCTGATGGCACCGCGGCATCAAACATCCACTGAAATTACACTGCAAACTATACCTTCTCTGTGGAAACCAGGTGTTTGACTTTATTGATCATTCCGAGGATATTGGGGGTGTTGTCATGTTCTGCAACCTGCCCGATCCTACGCAATCCAAGCGCTTCAAGAGTCATTTTTTGATTCTTTGGCCTTTTGATGGTGCTTTTTATCTGTTTTACTTTGATCTTTCCCATACTGCTCTATCTTAACCTTTAAATACTTTTTCAAGGGAAATACCGCGCTGACTGGCTACCGTATTGGCGTCCCTTAATTGCAAGAGGGCATCAAATGTAGCTTTTACCACATTGTGCGGGTTGGAAGAACCCTGGGATTTGGATAATACATCGTGAACCCCAACCGCTTCCAGTACCGCGCGGACAGCGCCACCGGCAATTACCCCTGTACCATGTGATGCAGGCTGAATATAGACCCGGGCACCTCCATATTTGCCTTTCTGCTCATGTGGCAGCGTCCCTTTGTTCAAAGGAATCCTGATCAGGTTCTTTTTGGCATCTTCTATGGCCTTGGCTATGGCAGTTGCCACTTCCTTGGATTTTCCAAGCCCGTGCCCTACTACCCCATGCTCATCTCCGACAACCACGATAGCGGAAAAGCCAAAAGCCCTTCCTCCCTTGGTAACCTTGGTAACCCTTTGTACTCCCACCAGGCGATCCTTTAACTCAAGGCCTCCAGGTTTAACAGTTTCTACATTTTTGTATTTCCCGTACATACTATCAATTAAAATTTTAGTCCTGCTTCCCTGGCACCCTCTGCCAATGATTTAACCCTTCCGTGGTAGTGGTTTCCCCCGCGGTCAAAGGCCACTGTATCAATGCCGGCTTTTTGTGCTTTTTCTGCTATGGCTTTCCCCACAACGGCAGCTACTTCGGTCTTGGTACCCTTTGCTTTACTAAGCTCCTTGTCCCGGGAAGATGCAGCAGCCAGGGTGACCCCGTTGGTATCATCAATTACCTGGGCATAGATTTCCTTGTTGCTCCTGAAAATGGACAACCTGGGCCTCTCTGTGGTACCGAAGGATACTTTTCTGATCCTTTTCCTTATGCGTAATCTTCTCTCAGTCTTTGTTAATCCCATAATTCAGTTCTTAAGCTGATTTACCTGCTTTTCTTCTTAATTGTTCCCCCACAAATTTTACACCTTTACCTTTGTAAGGTTCCGGTTTGCGGAATGATCGTATTTTTGCTGCTATCTGTCCCACCAATTGTTTGTCATGGGAAGTAAGTTTAATCGTTGGGTTTTTCCCCTTTTCCGATGCGGTCTCAATTTTTACTTCTGATGCCACCTCAAATACGATGTTGTGGGAGTACCCTAAAGCCAGGTCTAATTTCTGTCCCTGGTTACTTGCCCGGAATCCAACCCCAACCAATTCGAGTTCCTTGGTCCAGCCTTTTGAAACCCCGGCTACCATACTGGAAACCAATGATCTGTAAAGGCCATGCCTTGACTTGTGCTCTATGGAATCGGAAGGCCTGGTCACCCATACCTGTCCATCTTCTACTTTGATGGCAACCCCTGAAAATTCCTGGGACAATTCTCCCAGTTTTCCTTTAACGGTAATGACATTGTCCCGGACTTCAACGGAAGCACCTTCCGGGATTGCAATTGGATTATTACCTATTCTTGACATGATTCTTCTCTTTTAATCGCATTAATAAACATAGCACAATACTTCCCCGCCCACATTTTCCTGCCGGGCCTGTTTGGTGGTCATTACCCCGTGGGACGTAGAAACAATTGCTATCCCCAATCCGTTCAGGATCCTGGGCATATCATCAGATCCTGCATATTTCCGCAATCCGGGCTTACTGATACGTTGAATCTTTTTGATGACAGGTTCCTTGGTAACCTTGTCATATTTCAATGCAATCTTGATGGTACCCTGTACGGCGTCCTCTTCAAATTTGTAACTTAAGATATAGCCCTGGTCGAACAATATTTTTGTTACTTCCTTCTTTAAACTGGAAGCCGGAATTTCCACTACCCTGTGGCCCGCGCTACTGGCGTTCCTGATTCGGGTTAAATAATCTGCTATAGGATCTGTAAACATATTTATAATTTTGAATGGCGAACCGAGGATTTTGAATGGGTGGCGGGTTCTGTTGCCCGGGGCATTCAGCCTCCTGAATTCCCTTTTACCAACTTGCTTTTCTTACACCTGGGATCAGTCCCTGGTTGGCCATTTCCCTGAACGTTACCCTCGAAATACCAAAGGTGCGTATATACCCTTTTGGCCTTCCCGTTATTTTGCAGCGATTGTGCAGCCTCACAGGGGAAGCGTTCCTGGGTAACTTCTGCAATGCCTCATAGTCGCCGGCTTCTTTAAGAGCCTTTCTCTTTTCAGCATATTTTGCTACCATTTTTGCCCTTTTCCTTTCACGGGCTTTCATAGATTCTTTAGCCATACTAGTTCTTTTTAAAAGGTAGACCTAATTCCGTTAACAATGATTTTGCCTCTTTGTCCGTATCGGCGGAGGTCACAAAAGTGATATCCATACCGTTAATCCTGTTGATTTTGTCTATGTTGACCTCCGGGAAAATGATCTGTTCCGTAATCCCCAGGTTGTAATTTCCCCTGCCGTCAAAACCGGTTGCCCTGATCCCGCGGAAATCCCTTTCCCTGGGTAGGGCCGTAGTTACCAGCCTGTCCAGGAATTCATACATACGTTCCCCGCGCAAGGTTACCTTGGCACCAATCGGCATCCCTTTCCGCAGTTTAAAGGCGGCCACATCCTTCTTGGATATGGTAGAGATAGCCTTCTGGCCGGTGATCATGCTCAGTTCATCTACGGCGTGATCAATCAGTTTCTTATCGGCGACGGCTGCACCGACACCTCTGCTGACCACAATTTTTTCCAATTTGGGTACCTGCATTATATTTTTGTATCCAAATTCTTCAGTAAGCGCCTTAATAACGCGCTCCTTGTATTCTTTTTTTAACCTTGGTACGTAAGCCATAACTAAATTACTTCATTGGATTTCTTGGAGAACCGGATTTTTTTGCCATCCCTTTGTTCGAAACCTACCCGGGTTGTTTCCCCCGATTTGGAATCGAAAAGCGCCAGGTTGGAAATATGGATTGGTGTCTCTTTCTTTACGATACCGCCCTGTGGGTTTTTGGCACTGGGTTTTTCGTGTTTGGAAACCAAATTTGCCCCTTCGATTATAGCCTTATTTTTCTCCCGATCAATAAGGACAACCTTCCCTTCGGTCCCTTTGTGGTCCCCGGCAATTATTCTGACGGTATCTCCCTTTTTTATCTTCAATTTCATGTCTTGAATCTTAATATCTTCTTTTTAAAGTACCTCAGGAGCCAATGAAACAATCTTCATAAACTGCTTATCCCGGAGTTCCCTGGCCACCGGCCCGAAAACCCTTGTTCCCCTCATTTCCCCGGTGGGGTTCAAAAGGACACAGGCATTGTCATCAAAACGGATATAAGATCCATCCGGCCTTCTGACCTCTTTTTTTGTACGAACCACAACTGCTGTGGATACAGCGCCCTTTTTAATGCCCCCGTTGGGCGTTGCTTCTTTAACGGCAACTACAATCTTGTCACCCACGGACGCATACCTGCGCTTGGTACCGCCTAACACCCTAATCGTCAATACTTCTTTAGCACCTGTGTTGTCCGCAACCTTCAGTCTGGATTCTTGCTGTAACATATTATTTAGCTCTTTCTAGGATTTCTACCAATCTCCAACATTTGGTTTTACTCAATGGACGTGTTTCCATTATCTTAACAGTATCCCCAATATTGCAATCATTGGTTTCATCATGTGCAACATATTTCTTTGTCCGCAATACGAACTTTCCGTACATGGGGTGTTTTACCCGCTTAACTTCTGAAACCACAATTGATTTCTCCATTTTATTGCTGGTTACAACCCCTACTCTTTCCTTTCTTAAGTTTCTTTTTTCCATAAAGCAGAACCAGTTATTGGTTTTCCCTTTTTGTTAATTCAGTTGCCAATCGCGCCACAGTTTTTCGTGCAATTCGTATTTGAAGCGGATTTTCCAGTGGGGTCACGGAATGGGCTAATTTTAAATCGGCATGCTGCTTCTTAAATTCAGCAAATTTTTCTTTCAGTTCCTCCACTGATAATGCTATTACTTCTGATTGTTTCATTGTTCAATACTATTTCTTATCCTAAAATTCAGGTCTTGCTACCCACTATTCTACCGGTAGGCGACTGGCTTATTCGTTCCTGAGTTATGCCGCCTCATAATCCCGGGCCACCACAAATTTGGTTTTAACGGGTAATTTCTGGGCTGCGAGCCTTAGTGCTTCCTTGGCAATGTCCATAGGCACCCCAGCGACTTCGAACATAATCCTTCCGGGTTTTACGATTGCTACAAAATATTCGGGTGCACCTTTACCCTTACCCATCCTTACTTCCAATGGTTTTTTGGTGATCGGCTTGTCCGGGAATATTTTTATCCACAGCTGCCCCTGCCTTTTCATATATCTGGTGGCGGCAATACGCGCGGCCTCTATCTGCCTGGAGGTAATGAATTCGGACTCCATTGACTTAATACCAAACATTCCGTTAGAAAGCTGCGTTCCCCTACCGGAATCACCTTTCATACGCCCTTTCTGGGCTTTCCGAAACTTCGTTCTTTTTGGCTGTAACATGTTTTCCTGCTGCTTTAAATATTACTTTCTTCGACGTTGTTTTTTTGGTGCATCCTGCTGCTTTCCGCCACCGCCTCCTTTTACCTGGCCTTTTGTCATACCTACCAGGGGTGAGAGTTCTCTTTTCCCATATACTTCGCCTTTCATGATCCATACCTTAATGCCTAGCCTGCCGTAAGTGGTATGGGCTTCGTGCAGGGCATAATCAATATCTGCCCGGAAGGTCGACAATGGGATCCGGCCATCTTTAAAAGATTCCGAACGTGCCATTTCTGCTCCGTTCAATCGACCGGAAATCATTATTTTGATACCCTCTGCATTCATTCTCATGGCAGCGGCAATGGCCATTTTAATAGCCCTCCTGTAGGATATCCTGCTTTCGATCTGCCGCGCAACACTGGCGGCAACCAGGTTGGCATCCAGTTCGGGCCTTTTGATCTCGAATATATTGATCTGTACTTCCTTATCGGTGATCTTTTTTAATTCCTCCTTAAGCTTGTCCACTTCCTGCCCGCCTTTACCAATTATGATCCCAGGCCTTGCCGTGGTTATGGTCACAGTAATCAGTTTAAGGGTACGCTCTATGATGACCCGGGAAACACTCGCTTTGGCTAAACGGGCGTGTATATACTTGCGGATCTTATCATCCTCGGCCAGTTTATCTCCGTAATCCTTTCCGCCATACCAGTTAGATTCCCACCCCCTGATAATTCCCAGACGATTCCCGATTGGATTTGTTTTTTGTCCCATACTGAATACTCTAGCTTTCTTTGTTAGTGTTAGATCCCAAAACCAAGGTAACATGGTTGGAACGTTTTCTTATCCTGTGTGCCCTTCCCTGTGGTGCCGGTCTTAACCTTTTCAGCATACGACCGCTGTCAACGGTAATTTCTTTTACAATCAGGTCTGCACTTTCCACGTCGGCATCTTCATTCTTGGCCTGCCAGTTGGCGATGGCTGACAGCAATAATTTTTCCAATCTCTTGGATGATTCCTTGGTATTGAACCGCAGGATGGCAAGGGCTTTTTCCACTTCAACCCCTCGTACCAAATCAGCTACCAAACGCATTTTCCTGGGCGAGGTTGGACAGTTGTTCAGTTTGGCGAATGCCAGCTGCTTCTTCTCTTCCTTTATATTTTCGGCCATTTGTCTTTTTCGAACTCCCATAGCGTCTTTACTTTTTACCTTTATTTTTTGCCCCGGCATGGCCCCTGAAGGAGCGGGTGGGGGAAAATTCGCCCAATTTGTGTCCAACCATGTTTTCAGTCACATAAACCGGTACGAACTGCCTTCCGTTATGCACCGCGATGGTCTGGCCGACAAAGTCGGGCGTAATTGTAGAGGCCCTTGACCATGTTTTGATCACAGTCTTTTTGCCGGAATCCACATTGTTCTGGACTTTCTTATCCAGGCTATAGTGAACATAAGGTCCTTTTTTTAATGAACGTGCCATTGTTATCTGCTTTTTATTTCTTTCTACGTTCTATGATATACTTATTGGTGTCCTTGGTTTTGGAACGTGTCCTGTAACCTTTTGCAGGAATACCATTTCGGGATCTTGGATGCCCACCGGAGGCACGGCCTTCCCCACCACCCATCGGGTGGTCAACCGGGTTCATGGCAACCGGCCTGGTTCGTGGCCTCCTGCCCAGCCATCTGCTCCTTCCGGCCTTCCCGGAAACGATCAGCTGGTGATCTGAGTTAGACACTGCACCAACGGTAGCAAGGCAATTCGCCAATATCATACGGGTCTCCCCTGAAGGAAGCTTGATCGTAACGTATTTCCCTTCCTTGGCCATCAGCTGTGCAAATGTTCCTGCGCTCCTCGCCATAGTAGCTCCCTGTCCCGGGCGCAATTCAATGCAGGAAATGATAGTTCCCAAAGGGATATCAATCAACGGCAATGCATTCCCGATTTCCGGGGCAGCCCCTGCACCGGAAGTAACCTGCTGGCCTACCTGCAACCCGTTGGGGGCCACTATGTATCGTTTTTCACCATCGGTATACGCAAGCAATGCGATGAACGCCGTTCTGTTTGGATCGTACTGGATTGATACAACCTCAGCCACAACGGCTTCCTTCTCCCTTTTAAAGTCGATAATTCGGTACCTCCTCTTGTGCCCACCACCTTTTTGGCGAATGGTCATTTTACCCTGACTGTTTCTGCCTCCCGACTTTTTTAACGGAGCAAGTAAGCTTTTCTCCGGCTTATCAGCAGTAATGGCGTCAAACCCGTTTACTACTTTAAAACGCTGTCCTGGAGTGATCGGTTTTAATTTTCTAACTGACATTTCGTGTCTTTATAGATTACTGTAAAAATCAATTACTTCCCCATCCGCAACGGCTACAATAGCTTTCTTAACCGCATTGGTTTTCCCGTGTTGTACCCCGGTCTTGGTATACCGGGTCCGCCGTGAAGGACCGTAGTTCATGGTCCTCACTTTAGTCACTGAAACACCATAAGCTGCCTCTACAGCATCTTTTATCTGTATTTTATTGGCCTTGGGATCTACAAGGAACCCATAACGGTTATACAACTCGCTATCTGCCGTCATTTTTTCAGTTATAATCGGTTTTATCAACACACTCATGATTTCCCTATCTGTTTAAGTTCAATTCTATTCCCTGCAAAGAACTTTCAAGAAGCACAATGCTATTGGCATTCAATATTTTGTAAGTGCTTAATTCTGAGTTAGTTATAACCTCAGACCCCTTCAAATTGCGCGACGACAAATATACGTTATTATTTGAATCGCCCAACACAATGAGGGACTTTTTACTTTCAAGGCCGAGGGACTTCAAAACCTGTCTGAAATCTGCCGTTTTCGGGGTTTCAAAATTGAAGTCTTCCACCACCATAATTGCCGCTTCCTTATGCTTCATACTCAGGGCCGATTTCCGGGCCAGGCGTTTCAGGTTTTTGTTCAGTTTTTGGGTATAGTCCTTTGGCCTTGGCCCAAAAATCCTTCCACCACCACGGAAAACAGGGGATTTAATACTCCCCGCCCTGGCGGTTCCTGTGCCTTTCTGTTTCTTGATCTTACGGGTACTCCCGGCGATCTCTGCCCTTTCCTTTGCTTTGTGGGTACCCTGCCGCTGGTGGGCCAGGTACTGTTTCACATCGAGGTAGATGGCATGATTGTTAGGCTCTATCTTGTAAACAGCGTCTGAAAGGTCAATCTTTCTCCCTGTTTCTTTTCCTTTGATATCTAAGACTGCTACTTTCATTACTTGATAATAGTTAAGTATGCATTATTATGCCCTGGAACACAACCTTTCAAAACCAAAAGATTTTTTTCCGGAACAACTTTTAAAACCTGTAGGTTCTGCACCGTTACTTTCACACCGCCCATTCTACCGGCCATTTTAGTGCCTTTGAAAACGCGGGCCGGATAAGATGCCGCCCCAATGGAGCCCGGCGCCCTTAACCTGTTGTGCTGCCCGTGGGTCGCCTGTCCGACACCGGCAAACCCATGTCTTTTCACAACCCCCTGAAAACCTTTTCCTTTGGAAGTTGCGGTTACATCCACAAATTCCCCTTCTGCAAACAGGGCAACGTCAACTGTGTCCCCCAATTTGTGTTCACCCTCAAAATCCCGGAATTCAACGACTTTCTTTTTGGGAGAAGAACCTGCTTTTTTTGAATGGCCCATTTCGGCCTTATTTGCACGCTTTTCTGCCTTGTCATCGAAACCAAGCTGAAGGGCATTGTACCCGTCTACCTCTTCGGTTCTGACTTGGGTAATTACGCATGGGCCAGCTTCTACAACGGTACAGGGGATATTTTTCCCATTCTCGTCAAAAATGCTGGTCATGCCTATTTTCTTTCCTATTAACCCAGACATATAATTAGTATTTAATATTTAATATTCCGTATTCTATAATTTGCAGGCTGCACTGTTCCGGCAACCTGCAGTTTCCAACCCGTGGCCCATTCTTTTGGCCCCGGTTATCAGTAATAAAAAAGGGTCAAAAATAATCCGACCCCGAATATATTCTTGTTACCGTTTTTCCTTTGCGAAACGCTCCGGACATGTTGGGGAAGCACTGTGCTACCCGTTTATGATGCCAGCTTTAAAGTGCTTTTATCTCACACTTTTATTTCCACTTCTACACCACTGGGAAGCTCAAGCTTCATGAGTGCATCGATTGTTTTTGATGAGGAACTATATATATCCAGCAGCCTTTTATAAGAACTCAGCTGGAATTGTTCCCTCGATTTTTTATTCACGTGTGGTGACCTCAAAACCGTAAATATCTTTTTATGGGTGGGTAAAGGAATTGGCCCTGTCACCACTGCACCGGTAGATTTTACCGTTTTCACGATCTTCTCAGCGGATTTATCCACCAAATTATGATCGTACGATTTTAGTTTTATCCTGATTTTCTGACTCATCCTTCTAAAATTAAGCGGTTACACCTTTAGCGGCCTTTACGACTTCTTCTGCAATGCTTGATGGGGTTTCAGCATAATGTGAAAACTCCATGGTAGAGGTTGCCCTGCCTGAAGAAAGTGTCCGTAACGCAGTAACATATCCGAACATCTCGGAAAGCGGCACCTCGGCTTTTATCACTTTGGCCCCGGCCCTGTCACTCATATTGTTTACATGTCCCCTCCTTCGGTTAAGGTCACCTACGATATCCCCCATATATTCCTCCGGTGTAAGCGCTTCCAGTTTCATAATCGGCTCCATAAGGACGGCCCTTGCCATCTTGGCGGCTGTCCTGTATCCTATTTTGGCAGCAAGTTCAAAGGAGAGCGAATCTGAATCCACCGCGTGGAATGATCCATCCTTAAGGGTGATTTTCATACTGTCCATTTCAAAACCGGCCAGGGGCCCGTTTTTCATAGCTTCCTTAAAGCCTTTCTCAACAGAAGGGATATATTCCCTTGGTATATTCCCGCCTTTGACAGCATTGATGAACTCCAATCCCGGCTTGTCCGCATCAGCAGGCTCCATGGTGAATACGATATCCGCAAATTTACCACGGCCACCGGTCTGTTTCTTGTATACTTCCCTATGATCCGCACTTCGCGTAAGGGCTTCCTTATATTCAACCTGGGGCTGCCCCTGGTTTACATCAACTTTAAATTCACGACGCAACCGGTCTACAATGATATCCAGGTGCAATTCGCCCATCCCGGAAATAATGGTCTGCCCTGAAGCTTCATCTGTTTTTACCTGGAAGGTTGGATCTTCTTCGGCCAGTTTGGCAAGGGCCATCCCCATTTTATCCACATCGGCTTTGGTTTTGGGCTCCACCGCAATACCGATTACCGGATCCGGGAAGTTCATACTTTCCAGAACGATCGGATGTTTTTCATCAGACAGGGTATCCCCTGTCTTGATATCCTTAAACCCTACTGCCGCCCCGATATCTCCTGCTGCTATGGAATCCACAGCGTTTTGTTTGTTGGAGTGCATCTGGTAGATCCTGGAGATACGTTCCTTGTTCCCGGTACGGTTATTCAATACATAGGAACCGGCATCCAGCTTCCCGGAATAAGCCCTGAAAAAAGCCAGCCTTCCAACAAATGGGTCCGTGGCGATTTTAAAGGCCAGTGCGGCAAATGGCTCCCTGATATCCGGTTTTCTTTTGATTTCATTTCCTGTTTTGGGATCTGTGCCCACAATGGCTTCCTTATCCATTGGAGAAGGAAGGTATCGGCAAACGGCGTCGAGCAGGAACTGAACGCCTTTGTTCTTGAAGGAGGATCCACAGATCATCGGGATGATGCTCATGTCCATTACAGCGGCCCTGAGGGCAGCATGCACTTCATCTTCCGTAATGGAATCCTCATCCACGAAGAATTTTTCCATCAGGGTCTCATCGTATTCTGCAACCGCTTCTATCAAAGTGGCCCGGTGTTCCCTGGCTTCTGCCTTTAATTCCTCCGGGATATCCACCACATCAAAGGTGGAACCCATATTCTCTTCATGCCAAATGATGGCACGGTTCTTTACCAGGTCAACTACCCCTTTAAAATCCTGTTCGTCCCCAATCGGCAAAACGATAGGAACGGCATTGGACTTCAGCATTTCCCTTACCTGTTTGCACACCATCATAAAGTCCGCACCATTCCTGTCCATTTTATTGACAAAGGCAAGCCTGGGCACTTTATAATTATCCGCAAGCCTCCAGTTGGTCTCTGACTGTGGTTCAACACCGTCAACAGCACTGAAGAGGAATACCAAACCATCCAAAACCCTCAGGGACCTGTTTACCTCAACGGTAAAATCCACGTGGCCCGGGGTATCGATAATATTGAAATGGTACGGCTGTGATTCCGGAATAACTTCACCTTTTTTGGTAGGAAACTGCCAGGTACAGGTTGTGGCAGCGGAAGTTATGGTAATACCGCGCTCCTGCTCCTGTTCCATCCAGTCCATCGTAGCGGCACCGTCATGTACCTCGCCCATTTTGTGACTAACCCCCGTATAAAAAAGAATACGTTCGGTTGTGGTGGTCTTGCCGGCATCAATATGCGCTGCAATTCCTATATTTCGTGTATATCTTAAATCTCTTGCCATTACTGATTGTTAAAATCTAAAGTGCGAAAAAGCCTTATTCGCTTCGGCCATCTTATGGGTATCCATCCTCTTCTTTACAGCAGCACCCTCTTCCTTGGAAGCGGCCAGAATCTCTGAAGCCAGTTTTTGCGCCATTGATTTTTCATTCCTTCTACGGGAATAACTGATCAACCATTTCATTGCCGTGGAGATCTTCCTATCCGGACGGATCTGCATCGGGATCTGAAAGGTTGCACCCCCCACCCTTCTGCTACGGACCTCAACGTGGGGCATTACATTGGAGAGGGCATCTTTCCATAATTCAAGGGCTGATTTTTCCTCATCGGTCTTCTTCTCGTTAATGATATCAATCGCATCATAGAAAACCTTAAATGCAACGGACTTTTTCCCATCCCACATCAACATGTTCACAAAACGCGTCACCAACTGATCATCAAACCGGGGGTCTGGTAATAGGGGTCTCTTTTTTGCCTGTCTTTTTCTCATCTTCTAAAGTGTTGTAGGCAGCACCTTTCATACAGTCCTTCAATTGCAAACAGCGAATTGAATCCTGAATGGCAGTGCCTCCTTCTTAAATTTACTTCTTAGGGCGTTTTGCACCGTATTTAGATCTCCTTTGGGTCCTTCCGGCTACCCCTGCGGTATCCAGGGCTCCCCTGACAATGTGGTATCTAACTCCCGGCAAATCCTTCACCCTTCCGCCTCTAACCAATACTATCGAGTGCTCTTGCAGGTTGTGCCCTTCGCCAGGAATGTACGCGTTCACCTCCTTGCCGTTCGTTAACCTAACCCTGGCTACTTTTCGCATCGCAGAATTAGGTTTCTTAGGCGTAGTGGTATAAACTCGGGTACAAACCCCTCTCCGCTGGGGGCACGAATCCAAAGCAGCCGATTTACTCTTCTTGGTAATTGTGGCCCTTCCTTTTCGTACTAATTGTGAAATTGTTGGCATACTATATTTATATGTATAAAAACTACCCTTGTTTAAGGGCTGGCAAATGTAGTAATTATTCATAATAATTCAAATCGATACCCATTATATTTCGGTATTTTTTTAAACAGCGGATTATTTCCCAGAAGACAGGCTGCCGCATAATGAGTTTTATACCTTACTATATAGCGGTAAGGGGGTAGATAAGGGATACTGTCAAATGCCGGAACAGATGCGAATAAAGAATTTCTTGAAACCAACTATCCCAAGGCCCGCCCGGCTGAAGCCATACGGACGGGCCCGCCCGTGCCCTGCCAGAATGATCTGTCGGGCTGGCGTTCGCTACGGGCGGGCAAGCTATATGGGTATACCTCGACTACGCTCGGCCCATGTTTCGCTGGTTTCATTTTGACCTGAAGGTCAAAAACCGAAATTCTGTATTTTTCCTCACCCGAAACCGCTAATGCGGTTTCGACCTCTCCAGAGGAGAGGTAAATCCGGAAACCCCCCGAGGAATTCTTTTAATTAAAGAAGGGATGATATCATGGGTTTAGCTATAAACCCCAGAAATCCCACAGTTGCGTAAGAAATCATTGACGCAGGTTTCACCGGAAATTTAAGGATCAAAAAAACGGTGCGATTACAGTGTTGCTAATTACCGAGGCTATTTTTCATGCTTTTATCAAATAAATAACAATTAGGTATAATTATTAGATATTTTTTAACAAAATCGCCTGTATTTTTACTAACAAATTCTGGGCCAAATGTTTTTTTCCCAATACCACTTCTTAAAGTTTTATTAAAATAAGTTTGGAATATTAACGTGAAATTAGGATTTTCGCAGTTAGCTAATTCAAATAATTAAAAAATGAGAACAAATTCAAATGGAATCTTAACGCTGTTATTGGCGTTTTTTGTGCATTTATCCTTTGCGCAAGACAATGTGATTTCAGGTAATGTAACGGACCAGGATGGTCTGCCGCTCCCTGGGGTGAACATCGTCGTAGAGGGTACTACCACAGGTACTCAAACAGATTTTGACGGAAATTATTCAATTGAGGGTAGCGCCGGGCAGGTGCTCGTGTTTACCTATATTGGACAACGGGAGATCAGAATGACAATTGGTGCAGAGAGTACTATTAATGTACAAATGGAAGAAGATGCGCAGGCATTGGAGGAGGTAGTAGTAACCGCACAAGGTATCAAAAGGGAAAAGCAAGCCCTTGGGTATGCAGTGGCCACAGTAGGCGCCGAAGACCTTGAACAAAAAACAGAAGGTGATATTGGCCGGGTCCTGAGAGGGAAAGCTTCCGGTGTCAATATTACTGCCCAGAGTGGGGTGTCAGGTTCCGGTACCAACATTGTCATCAGGGGATACCAGTCTTTCAGCCAGAACAACCAACCCTTATTTATAGTGGATGGGGTTCCTTTCAGCAGCGACACGAATGCCTCCGGAGATTTCATTGATGGCAATAGCGGTTCAAGCCGTTTCCTGGATCTCGATCCTAACTCCATCGCAAACGTCAGTGTCCTAAAAGGCCTTTCTGCAGCCACCCTGTACGGGGAACAAGGTAAGAACGGGGTAATCCTTATCACTACCAAAAACGGCGCTACCGCCGCAGGCCCGAAAAAATCAGAGATCAGCGTCGCCACCTCTTTTTTCTTCAACGAGATAGCATCCATGCCGGATTATCAGAATGAATATGCCGGAGGGTTCGACCAGGCTTTCGGCTGGTTCTTCAGCAACTGGGGACCCTCTTTCAGCAGGGATGGCAGATCCGGATATGGCAATCCTGCCAATTATCCTGCGGTATATGAGTTAAATCCGAACGATGCCACCATACGCCACCCTTATTCCACAGCATCTTCTGCAACCGGTATCCCTGCAGCATTTCCCGAACTGGCAAATGCCAGGTACAAGATCCAACCATATCAGAGTGTTCCCAATTTCTTCAGGACCGGCGGTGTTTCCAACCTGTCTGTCAATGCCAATGGCGCCACGGAAGACGGAAAAGTTTCCTACAACGCCAGCTTTGGCCACCTGGAAGACAATGGATTTACTCCCGGCAATAAACTGACACGAAATAACATCGGTATTGGTGGAAGGGCCCAATTGAGCAATAAATTTACGGTTACCGGTACGATGAACTATTCAAGGACCGACTTTAAATCCCCCCCGGTTGCCGCCAGCCAGGGTAACGGATCTTTTGGTACAGGCTCCTCGGTTTACGGCCACTTGTTCTTTACACCGCGTTCTGTTGACCTTCAGGGACTACCTTTTGAAAACCCGATTACGGGAGCTAGCGTCTATTACCGCCAGGGGAACGATATCCAAAACCCTAACTGGACCGTAGCCCATGCCGGGAACGTCCAGTTGACAAACAGGGCATTTGGAAATATGTCGTTGCAATATGACCTGAGCGACAACCTTAACCTGCTGTACAGGTTCGGGTATGATGTTTATAACGAACGCAACACCTATTACCAGGACAAAGGAGGCTCCAGTGGTAGCGTTGCCGTCATCAGTGGTATCTATCAGACCTGGGATAACAACAATACCATTTGGGACCACAGTGTGATCCTGAACGGAAATTATGACCTTACCGAGAAGTTGGATATGAATTTCAACCTGGGTGGTACCACCCGTAGCACCAACTACGACAGGCAAGGTGTAGCGAGTAGCGGCCAGAATGTATTTGGCGTACGCCGGCACTTTAACTTTAACCTGCAGGATGAGATCCAGTTTACTACATATCAGAATATTGCCGGGGTCTACGGGCAGGTTGATTTTGGATATGACAGGATGTTCTATCTTACCGTCAATGCAAGAAATGACTGGGTTTCCAATCAATCCAAGGATAACAGGTCTCTATTGTATAAGGGGGCAAGTTTCTCCTTTATCCCAACTGAGGCTTTCGACGCTATCAAAAGCGAAGGTGGGATCAATTACCTGAAACTAAGGGGAGGTTACGGGGAATCAGCCGGATTTGCGCAAGACTTCCCAACCTCTGTGGATTTGAGTATCAACACCCAGTCATTTATAAATGGCGACGGGGAAACAGTGGTAACCAATTCCGTATCCAATACTGTGGCCAACCCGAATATCCTGCCTGAAAGGTATACGGAATTTGAAGTTGGGCTTGAATCCCGATTATTCCGCAATATTATAAACCTTGATGTATCCCTGTACAAGCGCCTTACAAAAGACCTTATAGTAAACCGGCCCCTTGACCCAAGTACCGGTGGTACCTTGATCCAGACGAACGTTGGGGAGATTGAAGGCAAAGGTGTTGAAGTAGACCTTGGACTAAACCTTTTCAGGGGTGAAGGATTCAACTGGTCTATCAACTCCAACTTCAATGCCAATGTTTCGGAAGTTACGGACCTTGGTCAGGACACAGACATCATTGTTTATGAAGGTTTCTCCAACCTGGGGAATGCAGCCATTGTGGGCGAACAACTCGGGGTAATAGTAGGAAGCAGGGTAGGCAGGGATGAGAATGGCAACCTCCTGGTGGATGCCGCCGGTAACTATATTTCGGAAGAAGTTGACGAAAACGGAAGGCTTCCCATAATCGGGGATCCAAATCCTGATTGGACTTTGAACGTTAGCAATAGTTTTTCCTATAAAGGATTTAATTTCAGTTTCCTGATGAACCATATTCAGGGAGGCGATATTTATACCAGTACGGTTTCTGTATTATTAGGACGTGGATTGGTTGATGATACTGTTGACAGGGAAAATACCTATGTCCTTCCAGGACTGGGACCTGACGGGAACCCGAACAATGTACAGATCAACAACTCGGATTTCTATTTCAACAACGTGGTATTCGGGCCTTCCGAACTACAGGTATATGATGCTACCACCCTGAGGTTACAGGAAGTATCCCTTGGATATTCAATCCCCAGCAAGTTTTTGGATAAGACCCCTTTCGGTTCCTTAAGCTTTACGGTAACCGGATTCAACATGTGGTATAAAGCCTTCAATATTCCTGACAGCACCAATTTTGACACCAACGTGGCCGGATTGGGTATTGGTAACGGGCTTGGCTTT
>JBGTLT010000171.1:0-3917 GCA_041743975.1 Zeaxanthinibacter sp. | reverse complement strand
ACCACATCGGGCTGGGTGTTTTCGGCAATGGCCGTAAAACCACAGACATCAATAAACATGACAGTGGCCTCAATATTTTCAGTGGCCATGATTGAAGATTCATACTCCTTACGGCCCATGAAGTTCAGGACGTTTTCGTCCACATACATCCTGAGGATGTTATTTTCCTTAATGGCTTTCAGGGTATCCTTGATCTGACCTACATGTTTGAGGGTTTTTTCAAAAGTAATATGGAGGTCCTCAAAATTGATGGGCTTTGTTATAAAATCATAGGCACCCCGGTTCATCGCCGTCCTGATATTGGCCATATCCCCATAGGCAGAAACTATAACCGATTTGAGTAAAGGATTGAATTCATTGATTTTGGTGAGTAAGGTTAGCCCATCCATTTCGGGCATATTTATATCGATCGATACGATATCCACATCGGGCTCTGTATTAAGTTTCTCAAGGGCATCCTTCCCGTTGATGGCAAACACAAATTCATATTCCCTTTGCCGGATTTGCTTCCGGAACTTTTGTTTAATGAGCACTTCCAGGTCCGTTTCATCGTCTACAACCAATATTCTCGCCATCATATCAGTGTTGAAAGTTTGCTTTTTAGCAGCACAAAATCCAGGGGTTTGGTCAGGAAATCGTCTGCGCCCAAACGCTTTGCATGGTTCCGGTTTCCCTCATCCCCGTAGGCGGTGATCATCATCACCACCGGGGGCGGATTCTCAAATCGGGTCCTTATACGTTCCAGTAATTCTAATCCGCTCATACCCGGCATATTGATGTCTGACAGGATCAAAACGGCTTTGTGTTCCATTTTTTGTAAAATTCCCAGGGCTTCTTCCCCGGAAAAGGCAAAAACAAAATGCAGTTCGCCTTTCCTGATTTCCTTTCTGAAGTGTTGCTGAAAAAGGACCTGTATGTCTTTTTCATCATCTAACACCAATATTTTCATAGTTTCAGGGTGTGATCTCTAATTCATTGATCTAAACAATTGGTAAAATGACATGGAAAGTGGTGCCTTCCCCTTCTTTTGTATCCACTGTTAATTCCCCTCCATGGGCCTTTACAATATCATAGCTTATGGAAAGTCCTAAACCTGTTCCTTCGCCGGTAGGTTTGGTTGTATAGAATGGCTGGAATATTTTGTCGAGGACCTTTTTTGGAATTCCGATGCCGTTGTCCCGAACAGAGATGGTTACCTGGCCCTTCTGCTCCCCGCCCCCTGACCGGGCAGAAATCCTTTTGGTGGTGACGGTAACGGCAGGCTCGTATTTGTCTTCAGAAACTTCCTGCATACCTAATGCTTCAATTGATGGATTAATAGAAGTGGACTTTTCGGTTACGTCACTACGACTCCGCTGAGTGCAGGCGTAAAATGCATTGGTGATCAGGTTCAGGAGTACCCGTCCGATATCCTGGGAGACTATATCAATCTTTCCGATACTTTCATCAAAATCGGTTATCATGACGGCATTAAATGTTTTGTCTTTAGCCCTTAAACCGTGATAGGCCAGCCGCAAATACTCATCGGCCAGGGCATTGATATCCGTAGCCTCCTTTTGTCCGCTGCTGCTTCGGCTGTGCTGAAGCATCCCTTTTACGATGCTATCGGCACGTTTTCCATGATGCAGGATTTTTTGCTGATTGTTAATGGCATCATTTGCAATTGATTTGGCATCTTCAATATTTCCCAAATCAAGCGCTTCTTTCATTTCAGTTAGTAATTCTTCATTGACTTCTGAAAAATTATTCACAAAATTCAAAGGATTTTTTATTTCATGGGCGATACCGGCCGTAAGTTCTCCAAGACTGGCCATTTTTTCTGATTGGATGAGTTGGGCCTGGGTTGTTTTGAGTTCCGCATAGGCCTTTTCAATCTCCCTTGCCTGTGCAAGTTCTTTCTTTTGGGCCCTTTCCCGTTCCAAACGGATTACCCTGGCTTTCTGATATTTGTGGATTACCCAAATACCGAAAATCAAGAATAGCCCATAAATGCAATAAGCCCACCAGGTAGCCCACCAGGGAGGTGAGATTAGAATCGCAATGGATTTTTCTGCCCATACCCCATTGGCGCTTGCCGCTTTTACCCGAAAAACATAATCGCCGGGAGGTACATTATAATATTGAGCGGTTTTATCTTCTCCTGCATTTCTCCAGTCGAAATCCAGGTTTTCAAGCATAAAATAGTGTTGGTTTTGGTCTGGATTACTATATTGGATTCCCGCGAAATCGAAGGAAAAGACATTCTGATCATAGGGAAGGTGTATTTCATTTGTTTCCGAAAGCGGAAGTTTCAGCGGACTTCTTATGCCTGGGTTTACCGTGGAATCTCCCAGTTTAAAACCCGTAATATACAGCTGTGGGGGTGTCAAATTCCCTTTCAGCTTTTCCGGACTAAAAGCGTAGTAGCCATTGCGGTCAGCGTCAGCAAAATAAACCTTCCCATCCACGCCTTTAAAACAACTATTGGGATGAAAGGCTATAGATGGCAAAAATCCATGGTCCTTCCCGTAAAAACGAATATCACTTCGATTTTTTCCCAACTTAAAAAGGCCTGTGTTGGTAGTAATCCATAAGGAATGCCGGTCGTCCTCCAGGATATGGAATATGCTTAAATTTGCGGTCAACCCTGCTGCCTCGCTGGTAAAGGGTACAAAGCGGGAATTCGTGGGATCAAAATAAAAAAGGCCCCTGTTCGGGCCGACCCACAAAACCGAATCCGTGGCCTCAAAAACACTCAGGATATTTATGCCGAAAAGGTAAGGTTGATACATTTTAGTATTCTTATCGAACCGGTTCAATCCTGCATGCGATCCAATCCACAGATACCCATCTTTATCTTCCCTTAAAATATTATTAAAGTATTCTCTATCGGGTTCCAATTGGTAGAGCCCGTAATGACTGAAGGTTCCATTCTTTCTATCCATTAAACTTAAAGTTGAAGATGTGGCCAGCCAGAAGGAGCCATCCTTGTCCTCACAAATGGACCATATGCAATTCCGTCGATCATAGGCAGTGATGTTATTGCTTGTACCTGGAAAATAGCGCCTGAATTTTTGTGAATCCCGGTCGAACCGGTTCAGGCCAATCTGCGTTCCAATCCAAATGTTGTTATCCCCGTCCCGGGCTATAGTCTGAACTATATTATTACTCAAACTTGTTGTGTCCTGCAGATCACGGAAATACCATTTTTTTTGATTGGTTTGGGAGGAATCCAAAACCAAAAGCCCATTTTTTGTTCCCAACCACAGCTTCGCGTTGTCTTCCTGAAATATACTGGTGACAGGAGCGCCTGTATCATAATGTGGTATTATATAGTGCTCCGGGTCAATCCGGAAAATACCGTCACTACCCGCAACCCAGAGCACTCCATCAAATGAGGAACCACCCCAGGATAAATGAGTTATTTGGTTTGTATCCGAAGGATTATCCTTCAGGGAGGTATAATGTGTCATTGTCCCGACCTCAGGATCATATCGATTTATTCCCCCCTGTAATGTACCTATCCAGAGATTTCCAATGCTATCTTCATGGATAAATACAATGAAATCCTCTGCCCAGGACAGATCATTTCTTACTGGGGGCCTGCTTAAAGCATTGGGGTCTTCTGCATTGTTCAGGTGCCTTTTAAATATTCCTTTTTCCCGGTCCATAGAATGCAGGCCATCACCGGCAGTACCTATCCAAAACCGGCCTTTGCTATCCTCATAGATGCTGGAGATACGGTTATCTATTAAAGTGCTGGGATCCTTTGGATCATGCAAATACCGGGTGAAATTGTTCTCCGTAGGGTTATAGCGGTTCAGGCCGCCCCCCTTATATTTTTCATCACGTGTATATGGAAATCCCGTGCCTATCCAAAGTGTCCCTTCACGATCTTCATATAGGGCCCTCACTTCGTCCATGCTTAAACTCTTTGA
>JBGTLT010000170.1:0-8150 GCA_041743975.1 Zeaxanthinibacter sp. | reverse complement strand
CAACATATAGTATCGCATTGAGAACTTTGTGGTCCGAAAGCTTAACATTGCCGCGTTTTATGGGCAAATGCGAGCTTATCGTTTCAAATTGAGTATCTGTCAGTTCCATCTGACAAAGATAACTATTTTGTGTTAACACGCCCTAATTAAAAAAGAAGATACGGACTTATTAAATTCATGAAGAAATTTGAGTTTAACAGAAATTTACTAGACTGACCATGCGGAAATACTAATATAATATTGTTTTATGAACATCGTAACCAACAATTATGATGACAGCATAACCGACCCGGTTACTTTTAAGCAACTGGCCGTGAAAGATGCACTGTTCTTGTATTACAGATGTCCACAGGTGGATAAGTATTTACAGCTCTGTTCACACTACAACGAGATCATGTTTACGCTAAACGGTTCCCGGATCATGCATCATAATGGAAAATCATGGACACTTGCAAAACACTCCTGCCTTTTTACCCGAAAAACTGCCTATCTCCAGGAACTGCCTGAACTAGAGGGGTGGGAAGTGCTCGCTTTTTATTTTCAGGATGTTTTTTTCGTCAGGTATTCAACGAATACCATCAATATCTGCCCCTGAAAAATCTACCCGAACCACCCCGTGATATGCTGATAGAAATAAATGTAAACGAAACTACTCGTGCGTTTTTTTACAGTATCCTTCCTTATTTTACAGAGAAGTTACCGCCCGCTGAGGGTTTGCTGGAACTTAAATTCAAAGAACTTCTTTTCAACATCTTTTTAGATTCTTCCAATTCAGGCTTGCTTGCTTATGCCAACAGCATCGGGCACATGGAAAAAACACCACTATGGCAAATCATGGAGACTAATTATATGTTCAATCTGACCATCGGGCAGTTTGCCCGTATGGGCCATCGTAGTGTCTCTGTTTTTAAAAAGAGTTTTTCCAATATTACCACATCACCCCCGGAAAATGGCTTACGCAAAAAAGACTGGAGCATGCAAAGTTGTTGCTGGAAACGAGTAAGAAAAGTGTAAGCGAACATTATCGTTAAAACCAAAGGATAAAGTCAGGGGTAAATTCCAATACTTCTATTTCCTTACAAAAACACTTTACTTGGAATTTACAACACTTCAAGCAATTGAACACCGAGTATCTTTAGTCAAATTCCCTAATAGGAATCGATAAACTTAGTCACATCTCCAATAAATTCTTCGTTATTGATATCGATGCCTAGAATCCGCAACATATTTTCCGGGGTGTCATCATATCCCATTTTCAGAAGTCTATTATACCTTTTTAAAAATAAATCTTCCTCTAAAACATAGCGTTTAAAGTATTCTACGGAGAGAGCCGATGCCAGCATATCGTGGACATTCTGTAACGGTTCCCGAAAACTAGAATCCATCAGCATCCATAAGCCTTTTCGAAATGGTTGACGCTCATACAGGTTTGGATTAAACGCTAACCCAAGCCTGTAAGTTTCATTGTCCAAATCCAAGGGCGTATTTATTTTATTATCGATTATCCCCTTGATAAGAAAATACTCGATATAGGCTTCCTCGGCACTACCGTAAAGAACATTCATCCTCTCCCATAATTCCTGTCTATATGAGGCTTTCGATTCTTTCTCTTTGGAATTCAGGTATAAATGATTATAAACCAATAGCTCGTTAAATTTACCAAAGGATTCCGTAAAGTATGCGGGGCCGGAGGCATATACCATTTTAACCTTGTTTTCATACATTAGGGAGGCCTGCACCGCATGCCCTGCCTCATGTGCCAACAAAACCAAATCCAGTGGATAGCCCTCATAGTTGTAGGCATAAAAAATACTCGGGAAAATGGGAAAAGCGCTTGCCGCACCACGTATTGGAATTCTGTTTTCCCCTCCCACAATATCGATTCTTCCGTTTTTTGGGGATAGCAGTTCTTGGAGTTGCCGTTTGTATTCCGGCCCCAGAACGGACAGGGCGCTATTAAGGATATCCGTTGATTCCATAATAGTATAACGTTGGATTTTGGGATTCTGAATGATGGTTACCTTCTTTGATTTCTCTGTTGCCCTCGTGCTTAGAATTGCCAGAATTATATTTTCGATAGACTTAGCGGGCAATTGATTGTAAAATTCCTTCTCCTCAAGTAGGTTCTTAAACCCTTTTGCTTTAGAAAAGGCGTCTAGGCCCCTGATATAGTTTATATAGCCGTATCCAAAGGCATTTTTTTGCGAATCGTAGCCAGCGAATAGAAGTTCCTCTCCTTTATTCCTGATCAAAGAATCCGGATGGTTTTCCCATTTGCCCATCTCTCTTATTACATCGATCTCTTCATCTTTAAGAATGATTTTTTCGAAGACGATTTTATTGAAGGCTTCATCGTAGAATGTGTTGTTTTTTAGGTAATCAAAGTTGCTACTTATATTTTGCCCTAAATCTGAAAGAATATGTTCGCCCTCCGAAACTGATGAATTTATGAAAAAGGAGTAGCTAGCATCTTTTTGCAACAGTTCTTTCACAGAAGACGTTGACATCGCCATTACAGCTCTTTTTACTAAATTTCTGTGGGATCTTATTACAGCTCTAATAGAATCAGAAGTGTTGGATGCAAGGTCATTTCGTGTATCAATTGCGTATTTTAGGAAATAATAGAGATCCAATCGTCTATAAATGCGTTCAATGCTGTCATATTTGATGAGCATATTCTGGACAAGTGTAGTGCTATTTAATCCTCCTTCAATTAGGATTTTTTCTTCCTGAATCTTTGTCCGTAAATTTTGCAAAGAGTTTTTAAGAGCCCCCTCATTTGGATAAAAATTCTTTTCAAAATCGAATGTATAACGGTCCTTCAAATCCTGAGGTACAGGTTTGAACACTTGTGCATTAGAAATTTGGAAAAGTAATAAGATAAGAATTAGAGGTATTTTTTTCATTTCTTAAGTATAAATAATAGTTGATTTTTTAAAATATGCCTGCAATACGTGCTAATTTTCCTGTCATCAAAACTTTGGATAAGCATGTAGCTCATCTATAAGGATTAGTTGATCCTATAGTAGAAACTCCCTTAAGGTTTACTTTGGAAAAAGGAAAGGTATGCAAGCTGGCCTTTGTCAGTGCCATTTATTTTAAGTAGGGCTGGTTTTTAATTGCTTCTTTTATATTCGTTTAATAGTGCGATCATATCATCATCTTTTGAATTTCTGGCATGGAACATTGCATAACCATTTCCAGGTGTAGTCAAATAGGGATCTGCGCCATTTTCAAGCAAAAGCTTGGCAACATCATAATGTTGATTTTGAACCGCACCGATAAGAGCCGTTCCTTCGGCAAGTGACACTGCATCAACAACGGCCCCTTTGGATAAAAGATAATTGACCATATCGATATGTCCATTTCTTGTGGACTCTATAAGGGGAGTTGACTCGTTCAAGTCTTGACCGTTTATATTCGCCCCGTTTTCCAGTAAATATTTTGCCGTTTCCATATGTCCATTCTGTGCGGCGCCCACTAATGCCGTACCCTCGCCCATGATTTGCATATTTACATCGGCTCCTTTAGAAATTAGATATTCGACTATTTGGGTATTTCCATCCCTAGCCGCTGCTAAAAGTGGGGTACCCTCGCCAGTGATCACTCTTTCCATATCCGCCCCCTCTTGAAGTAGATATTTGACGATTTCCAAATCTCCATTTCTCGTAGCGGCCAGTATGGCGGTGCCTTCGCCTTGAACCGCACGGTTAATTTGGGCACCTTGGGAAAGGAGGTATTTCACAAAATCCAGATGTCCGTTAGCAGCGGCGGAAATTAATGGGGATTTATCATGTTCCGCGTGAAACTCAATGTTGGCTCCCGAATCGATCAATAGTTTTCCAATTTGGGTATTACCATATTTGGCAGCGGCAACAAGCGCGGTTCTTGGACCCGTAATTGTAAAGGAATCAGAGCCAAGAGTTATTGTTTCGGATTCAGGATTCGGATCGATACAATTCGGGTTTACGGTCTTTAATAATCGTTTGATTTCTACCATCTCCATTTCTTTAATCGCAATCAATAATTGAGTACAATTAGAATCGGGAATTTTCGCTAATTTTTCCTCCTGTTCAGTAAGCCAATTAACGTCCTTATAAGTATCTAGCTCCTGCTGACTGTCATAAGTAGGCCTTTCGTTATCACTTAGTTGACCTTCCATGGAAAAAGGTTTGTTCATTGAAATCAACAGTGTAAGTAATAGCGGGGCTGTAAAGGCATACTTCCAGTATGCCTGTGGATTTGATTTTTTTGAGTTCATCTTTAAAATTCTTTGTTTTACAAGGGATTGATTATAGTTTGTGGTTACCGTTAGAGGTCTGGTAAGAGTCGCTATTTCTAAAAGGTTCATTTGATACTTTTCTTTTTCGACAGTATTATTGTTTATCAGTAAATTGTCGGTCTGGTATTCCAGATTTTTTTCTACTTCTTTTCTGTAGAGCCATATAAAAGGATTGAACCAAAGAACTACTACGATTATTTCAGATAGAATAAGGTCGAACGTATGCCGTTTTTTCACATGGATTTTTTCGTGTTCAATAATTTGCTCATAGGTTTCAAAATCATAGCTCTCAGGGTTAAGGAAAATATATCTGAAAAAGGAACATGGTTCCTTAACTAGCTCGATGTTGATGATAATGCACTGAGCATCATCGACCCTATCGGAACTTCTGATTACCTTGAGCAGTATGCCAATTATTTGTGAAATGAGGTTTAGTAGCAGAACGGCCGCTCCAAAATAATAGACGACCAAAAGCCAATAGGTCAGTCCTTTTTCTTTATCCGGATGAATTGTTTTCAAAACGTAGGGAGTGCTATTAGAATCCCTAATTATTGGTTCGCTAACTGGATTCTCTTGTATAGTAGAAACAAATTTTCCTTTAGGAGTTATGAGTTCGATTTTCTCAGAAATAATGCCCTGCCCTTTCACTATGTTCGGAAGTGGAATAAAGGGGAGGGCGACTATTAATAGTAGTCCTAGAAAAAGATACATTCTGTTCGCCGCAAAGAAGCTTTCCTTTTCCAAAAAAATCTTATAAAAAGTTAGCATGGCAAGAACCACAACCGAAGCTTTTAAAAGAAATACTATCATGATTTCTCCGATTTGATTAGCTGCGCCAACTCTTCGAGTTCTTGCTTTGAGAGATTCTCTTTTTTTGCGAAATAGGCGATCATCTTTGGTAATGAGTTGCCGAAATATTTTTTTTTGATATTTATGATATGCTCGTCCCTGTATTTTTCCATATCGACTGCCGGACTATATTGATGGGTGTTTCCTAACATTTCAGATTTTAAAAACCCTTTTTTGACCAATATTTTCACAATGGTAGCTACCGTGTTGTAATGCGGTTTGGGTTCTGGTAGCGCTTCAATTATATCCCTTATGAACACCGTTTTTAACTTCCAGACAATTTGCATAATCTGGTCTTCCCTTTTTGCTAGTTGTTTCATGATATATTCTATATAGAAATCAAAACTACTAATATATTAGTATATATCCTAATCTATTAGTAGTTTTTGCAATTATTAGAAGAATGTTAGCTACAATGAAGAAATTTGGTTTAGCCTATCAAGGTTGAAATCTTGAAGTATGACAATAAATTGGAAAGGCATATAATCGAGCGATTTTAGATAATTTAAAAATGTGTCTGATAGGTTAAGTCGAGTACAATTAAACGTTCTTTTTAGGGCACTATTCCAAAATTCAAGACTTGATTGTTGATGAAAAATTGGTTGAGGGCAAGCAGATTGGGAATGGTGTCGTTCTTAGGGGGACCGTTGACCAAACCCTACATAAATGCAAATATCCACCCCATAAAAACTGCCCATACAGGAATTAAAAGAATATGGTACAATCCTCCAGCCAAAGTTAAACCCTGTTTTTTTTATTTGTCGCATCATCATATTTATTGTCCTTGAATGTAGTAAATAATGCATCGAGGTTTGCTTACATGGTAATTTCAGATAAATATTTGGTTGGTTTTCTACCGGAATTGCGGTTGTAACCAATATAAAAATTGATATTCTAAAGACTTACACCTTTTCCATAACCCACTGTTTCCCTATATAGCATTGGAGAAACATCTGCATTTATTTTAAAAAAACGGGAGAAATAATACTCATCGTCATAGCCCAGATTATAGGCAATCTCCTTTACTGGTTTATTTGTTAAGTATAATTCCCTTTTAGCTTCAATGATAATACGTTCGTTGATTAGGCTGCTAGTTGTTTTGTTAAAATATGTTTTGGTGATTTTTGCCAATGCCTTAGAACTAATATGAAGCATCTCAGCGTAATCAGCAGGTGAATGCTTGGTCTTGAAGTGTTCTTCAATTGCATCCTTTAGTTTTTGTAGCATAAATGGATCTTTATTGTCTTTCAAAACTTCAACAGCGGCAGGTTGCTGCTTTGTTTTTAATCTGGCCGCCGTAATAAGATAGATTTTGAGATAAGAAACCAATAATTCATGTTGTGCGAGGTCAGCGTTCTGCATCTCCGTTTTTATTTGCTCACTTAACATATGGAAGGTGGCAACTGATGTTTCATCAACTTTTACAAAAGGAGGATTGTAAACATTGTTATAGAGTACACCATTGCAGGAAATTTCTTTGTGATGTTTGAAGATGCAGAAAAACTCCGGATGAAAATAAATCGCATTTCCTTTAATAGGTTGATCTTCAGTAATCATAAACGGTTGATAGGGCGAAAAGGTGAATAACGTATTTACTTCAAAATCATATTCGGTGAAATCAGCTTTTAATTTCCCATGGCCTTCCTGCACCCAAATCAAAGAAAAACAATTAATTCTTTGAATGTGATCGAAATGCGAATTGTCTTCAAATGAAAATAATTTAAATGCCAGGTTCCCGTTTTGGGGATTCACCAATGTAAATGCAGATCGATTATTCATGATTAAGGTCTTTAAGTAATCATCATTTAAACTAACTGAAATAAATCGGGCACGCCTAAATAACGGTTTGCCGTAAACCCTTCAGCATAAACAGCGTTAATAGGCCTGCCATAGATGCTATTCATACTTTTTATCTGGTTTAGCAATCCAAGAATCGAAATGGCGGAATGGTCTTCCGGATGAACAAATTGTGATTTGAATGCAAGAATTGCTTCCATTTTACGCTCCATCTGTTTCGTAATGTCAATTACAAAATCCGGTTCTATAAAATAATCCTGAATATAATGATATACAACTTTGGGCCTCCATGGTTCCTGTGCGTGACCTTCACAAAACGTTTCTTTCTTTTTCAAACCAGATAAAAAAGCTGCATCGGCTACCAGTTTAGCGGCCTGGGCATGATCAGGATGGCGGTCGTGAAGAGTATTGCATAAAATAATTTCAGGCTGATATTTTCTAATGGCTTGTATCAACAGTATTCGGTTTGCTTCATTGTTTTCAATTCCGCCATCGGGAATGTGCAACTGCTCCCTAAAATGAACACCTAATATTTCAGAAGCAATTGCTGCTTCTTGTTTTCTGATCTCTGCGGTTCCATAGCTACCCATTTCCCCTTCTGTTATATCGACTATAGCCGCTTTTTTGCCCATAGCAATATGCCTGAGTAGCGTACCGGCTACAGCACATTCAACATCATCTGGGTGAGCGCCAAACGCGAGGATATTGATTTTAGCTATGTTCATCTCTTGTATTTTTTAAAAATAACAGTAGCGATATGGCCTCCAAAACCGAAAGTATTGCTCATCGCATAGTTAATCTTTTTATGCTGTGCCACGCCAAGGGTCAGGTTAAATCTATCTTTCCATTCTGGCTCCACTTCATCCGTATTGATTGTGGGTGGAACAATATTCTCCTGTATTGCTTTTAAGGCTATGATGGCTTCCACAGCACCTGCGGCACCTAATAAGTGACCGGTCATGGATTTGGTGCCACTTATATTTAATTTTTTTCGTTCGCCAAAAACCCTTGCAATAGCCTTTAATTCACTTTCATCTCCCATAAGAGTAGATGTTGCATGTGCATTTATATAGTCTATTTTGGATGCATCAATTGCCGCATCTTCCAGTGCATCCAACATACCGAGATAAGCACCTTCACCATCAGGATGTGTGCCTGTTAAATGGTAAGCGTCCGCGGCCATACCTCCACCCACAACTTCGCCAAGAATGTTTGCCTTTCT
>JBGTLT010000169.1:0-31473 GCA_041743975.1 Zeaxanthinibacter sp. | reverse complement strand
GGGTTTCTTACATTGATAAGCTACACTAAACACTAACCATTAAATTTAAAAATATAGCTTTATCAACGATTATATTCTAAGGGTTTATCTATAGACGTTTCGGGATGACGATGGTTACAGCAATTAATACAATTTAACAGTTCGCAGGGCAGACAAGGTCCGGGTAGGGCTTCCACTGATAAACCTTTATACCGGTGCTCTAATATAATATGTTCAAGGAACTGCCCTGCCACTATAGGCCTACTTTAAGGTAGTGTCATGATGGATCAATTAGCTGTTCCCGCGTAAGGATACAAATTAAGCAAAATCAGGTGAATTTCAAAATTTTCCGGGCGGGTTATGGAACTGAAACCACGGTGTTCACAAAGGGTCTTTTGTAAAACTACCTGAACCCGTTTAAAACTAATTTATTGGTTGCGGAATAATCGTTTCCTTCCTTCTGATGGCATACAATCCTATAAAGGTCAGCAGCCCGTTTAATGGTAATAGTTCATAACCCACCTCGTACCCCCCAAGATACTCCGGGGGGATTTTCCCCAAAAAATAGATCATTCCGACAGAACAAATAGCCACGATCCATACCAGCCGATCCCTTACCTGGTGTTTTGTGATTATTCCAAAGGCAAAGAGACCTAATAAAGGACCATAGGTATAGGTTGCAACGGTCAAAAGCCCATCGATGACATTTTTATCCAGAATGTATTTGAATATAATCACTACAATAACCAGCAGGACGCTCATCCAGATATGTGTTTTTTTACGTACTTTCTTCTGGGCTGCTTCCTCCTTCTTCTCAATTTCAAGAAAATCGACGCAAAAGGAGGTTGTAAGGGATGTAAGGGCACTGTCAGCGCTACTATATGCCGCCGCAATCAACCCCAGGATAAAGGTCACGGCAATCGTAAATCCGAGGCCGCTCTTCATCGCGATCTGGGGGAACAGCAGGTCGGTTTTAGGAGATCCGTCCATCAATGGTATCGCAATATCATATCGATCAGCATATATAAATAATAGTGCACCCAAAAGCAGGAATACAAAATTGACCACAATCAAAACGATACTGAATGACACCATATTCTTCTGGGCATCCTTCAGCGTCTTGCAGGTAAGGTTTTTTTGCATCATATCCTGATCAAGTCCGGTCATACAAATGGTGATGAACATACCCCCGAAAAACGATTTCAGAAAATGTGTTTTATCGAACAGGGATTCTGTGTAGAAAATTTTATTGTATTGCTGTAACTCATCAGATCCCAGGAATTCGGCAAAAGTCCATCCCAGTTCCTGGTTGATAAAGTAAATGGAGAGCCCAACAGCAACCAACATGAATAAGGTCTGCAGAGTGTCTGTCCAGACAATGGTCTTTATCCCTCCCCGGAAGGTATAGACCCATATGAGTAAAATAGACAGGATTACGGTTAGTTCAAAGGGAACATTCCACTCATCAAATACAAACTGCTGCAGGACAATGGCTACCAGAAAAAGGCGGAAGGAAGCGCCGAGCACCCGGGAGACAAAAAATGATAAGGCACCCACTTTGTAACTTACCCGGCCGAAACGCTGATTGAGGTATTCGTAGATCGACGTAACATTGAGCCTGTAATAGATTGGCATTAAAACATAGGAAATAATAAGGTAGCCGACGAAGTATCCAAAGACTACCTGCATATAGCTGAATTCAGAACTTTGTACCCATCCCGGGACCGAAATGAAGGTTACCCCAGATAGGGATGCGCCAATCATCCCGAAGGCCACCAGATACCAGGGGGATTGCTTCCCGGCTTTGAAAAAATCTGCATTCGAATCGTTTTTTCCGGTAAAGTAAGAAATCAATATTAGGAGGAGGAAATAACCGCCGATCAGCAGCAGGATTTGAGAAGCCATCATATAAATAAATTTCAGGCACAAAGTACAAAAAGTAAAAATAGTACGTAATTTTGCTCCTATGGAATTTTCATCCCGACTTCTGGAAAACGCCGTATACGAAATGTCCAAGTTACCGGGCATTGGGAAGCGGACAGCATTGCGCCTGGTCCTTCACCTGCTGAAACAACCCACTGAGCAGACCACAAGGATGGCCTCGGCCTTAAAAGCCCTGCGTGAGGATATTAAGTTCTGCGCCAACTGCCATAATATATCGGATACCACCCTTTGTCAGATCTGTGCCAATCCCAAAAGGGATGAGGGCCTTGTTTGCGTAGTGGAGGATATCCGCGATGTAATGGCGATTGAAAATACAGCACAATACAATGGCCTGTACCATGTTCTAGGAGGAAAGATTTCCCCTATGGAAGGTATTGGCCCCCTTGACCTTACTATTGGTGCTTTGGTTGAAAAAATAAAAAAAGGGTATGTCAAGGAATTGATTTTTGCGCTGAGTACTACCATGGAAGGCGATACAACGAATTTTTATATTTACAAGCAGTTGGATGGCATTGATCTGAAGGCATCAACTATTGCCAGGGGTATAGCTGTTGGTGACGAATTGGAATATGCTGACGAAGTGACGTTGGGGCGCAGTATTCTGAACAGGATCCCCTTTGAAGGCTCCTTACGGGCATCTTAAACCCAAAACATACAATAAATACAAAAATTGGGCCGTTTTTTTATTATTTTTGCAAAATAATATTGGAAAAAAGTACTTGAAATAGGAATATGTCAAAGTTCGAATTGAAATTACCCCAAATGGGTGAGAGTGTTGCAGAGGCAACGCTTACCTCTTGGTTGAAGGAGGTAGGCGATACCATTGAAATGGATGAGGCAGTTTTTGAAATCGCCACGGATAAGGTAGACTCTGAGGTTCCCAGTGAGGTAGAGGGTATATTGGTGGAAAAACTGTTTGATATAGACGATATCATCAAGGTAGGGCAGACTGTGGCGGTGATTGAACACAACGGGGAAGAGACGCCAATATCAAAACCAGGCGCGGGGCAGCAAGATCATGCAGAACCTCCCGCTTCGGTTACCGGGATCAGGGAGAATGTGGCAAAGGCATCAACCCAGGCAGGAGCTAACGGCGACGGCAACAAGAGTGATGCTTCCGACAGGTTTTATTCTCCCCTGGTAAAAAATATTGCCCATCAGGAGGGCATCCCATTTTCGGTATTGGAAACCATAAAGGGGACAGGTAGCGAGGGCCGGGTAACCAAAAATGACATCCTGGCCTATATCGCCGAACACAGCACCGGCAGGCCGGAAATAAGGCATACGGTAAGTTCCCCTGCAACCCCTGCAATCCCTGCAACCCCTGCAATCCATGCAACCCCCGCCCCTGAAATTTCTTCCAAACCGACTTCAGCGGCCCCTACACCCGAACGGACCAAAACCAGCACTGGTGATGAAGTAATCCCGATGACGAGAATGGGGAAACTCATTGCGCAGCATATGGTCAACAGTATTTCTACCTCTGCCCATGTGCAGAGTTTTATAGAAGTTGATGTTACCAATATCGTCAATTGGCGTAACCGGGTAAAAGATACCTTTGAAAAAAGGGAAGGGGAAAAACTTACTTTTACACCACTTTTTATTGAAGCGGTTGCCAAGGCGCTCAAAAATTTTCCAATGATGAATGTTTCCGTTAATGGCGATACAGTTATCCGGAAGAAGAATATCAATATCGGTATGGCGGCAGCTTTGCCCGATGGCAATTTGATTGTCCCCGTCATAAGGAATGCAGACCAGCTGAATTTGGTAGGGATGGCCCGGGTTGTCAATGACCTGGCCTACAGGGCCAGGAATAATGCCCTTAAACCGGAAGAAGTACAGGAAGGCACCTATACCGTCACAAATGTGGGTTCTTTCGGAAGTGTATTTGGAACACCCATCATCAATCAGCCCCAGGTAGGGATACTGGCATTGGGTGCGATCCGGAAAGTGCCTGCGGTCATTGAGACAGAGGAAGGTGATTTTATAGGTATCCGGAGTAAAATGTTCCTTTCCCATAGCTATGACCACCGCGTCGTAAACGGGGCATTGGGAGGGATGTTTGTAAAATCAGTGGCCGATTACCTCGAAAGCTGGGACCTGAACCGGGAGGTATAGATGCAGGCAAATTCAATTATACAGCCTCCCGGTAGGGAGGTTTTTTTTTTGCATCGAACGAATCAGTAAGGACACGCACCCGGAAGCCTTCTTTGGCAAAAATAAGACTCCCGCTGCCCAAAGGGGATATGGGATTCGGCAAGGTTGCCGGGCGTGCTGTGAACACCACAAGGCGTCCACTTTCCCATTCATTATAACTATCTTTGCCTAAACTTTTAAATGATGGAACTTAAACTCTCTAAATCCATTTGTTTCTTTGACCTGGAAACTACCGGTACCAATGTGGCAAAGGACAGGATAGTGGAGATTTCGGTCCTGAAAATATATCCCAACGGCAACAAGGAAAGCAAGACCTGGCTGGTGAACCCGGAGATGCCCATACCGGAAGAGGTGGTTGCCATACATGGCATTTCCAATGAAAAGGTGGCTGGGGAGCCCACTTTTAAGCAATTATCCAGGGAAATATATGCTATGATCCGTGACAGTGACCTGGCAGGATTCAACTCAGACCGGTTTGATATCCCCTTGTTGGCAGAAGAGATGCTGCGGGCAGATATCGATTTCGATATGAAACACATGGTTTCCATAGATGTACAGACCATATTCCATAAAATGGAAAAACGTACATTGGAGGCCGCCTACAAATTTTATTGTGATAAAGAGATGACCGATGCACACAGCGCGAAGGCTGATACAGAGGCAACATACGAGGTCTTGCTGTCCCAGCTGGAGCGCTACCCGGAGTTGGAAAACAATATTAAAAAGCTTGCCGACTTTTCAAGGCGGAAACAGTCCGTTGACTTTGCCGGATTTATCATCCTGGATGAAGCTGAGGAGGAAGTATTTTCTTTTGGAAAACACAAAGGTAAAAAAGTGGCCGAGGTACTTGAAAATGAACCAGGTTATTTTGGATGGATTTTGAATGCTGATTTCCCGTTATACACCAAAAAAGTATTGACGCAGATCAAACTGAATAAATTAAACAATAAATTACAGTAGAACAGCCGTTAAATAGTATTTGGGTGTGGAATCCCCGGCGGGCACCTTCTTTACCCAAACGCAGGGACTGCGGTCAATAACCATACCATGAAACTTGTATGCATAGGCCGCAATTATGCGGATCATATCAAAGAACTGGCCAACGATCGGCCGGAAGAACCGGTAGTGTTCATTAAACCTGATTCGGCCATACTGCCGCGGGAACAGGATTTTTATATTCCCGGGTTTACAGATGATGTACACCACGAAGTGGAGGTTTTGGTAAAGATTAAAAAGGTGGGAAAACATATCCATCCAAAATATGCACCAGGTTATTATGACGAAATAGGCTTAGGTATAGATTTTACGGCCAGGGACATGCAGGCGCGTTTAAAGGAGAAGGGCCTCCCCTGGGAAAAGGCCAAAGGCTTTGATGGTGCGGCAGTAATTGGCAGGTGGCTACCCAAAAGCCATTTTAATGACCTTCATGACCTCAGTTTTTCCCTGCTGAAGAATGGGGAAATAGTTCAGGAAGGCAATACGGGCCATATGCTTTGGAAAATAGACGAACTAATTTCCTATGTATCCCAATTTTTTACACTTAAGAAGGGAGATATTATTTTTACGGGAACCCCATCAGGTGTTGGAAGAATTCAGGCAAATGATTACCTTTCGGGCCTGCTCGAAAATGAGGAAATGTTTTCCGTTAAAATTAAATGAATGATATACAATCTGGATAAAATAAGGGAAATGGCGGATGGGGATCAGGATTTTATCAAATCTGTGATATCGGTATTCCTGGAAGAGGTGCCACAGGACCTTCTGGACCTGGAACGTGCCATTGCCGAAAACGATTATGAGAGTGTCTACAAGTTAGCTCATAAGATCAAGCCCAATGTTGACCTATTGGGTATGGAACAGGCGCGGGCAACTGCCCTGGAGATAGAAACACTGGGTAAAGATGCAGCCAATAGCGAACAGGTCGCACAAAAATTCCCGCTTCTCAAAAAAGATATCTTTCAGGTTATCACCGAATTAAGAAATGATTTCAATATCTGATGTTCGCGGAGATCATCACAATAGGGGATGAGATCCTTATAGGGCAAGTGGTGGATACCAATTCCACCGTTATTGCCAGGGAACTGAACAAAATCGGCATCTCCGTTTACCAGATTACTTCCGTACAGGATAGTAAGGAACATATCCTGCAGGCATTGAAAGATGCAGGTTCGCGTACAGCCATTGTTATCCTGACAGGTGGACTCGGCCCGACAAAGGATGATATCACCAAGCATACATTATGTGAGTTCATGGGGGATACCCTTGTTGAAAACCCACTTGTACTTGCCCATGTTGAAGACCTGTTCAAAAACTATATCGCTACCCCCATTTCAGATCTGAACAGGAGGCAGTCCTTGGTTCCCTCCCGGGCTGAGGTATTACACAACGCATACGGAACAGCACCCGGTATGTGGATCAGGGAGGGTGATTGCGTCTACGTATCCCTGCCCGGTGTCCCCTTTGAGATGAAAAACATACTGACCGAAGTGGTTATCCCTAGGATTGTGGTTGAATACAAACGGCCCTACATCCTTCACAGGACTATCATTACCTATGGCCTGGGTGAAAGTGCCCTTTCGGAACGGATAGCAGATTGGGAGGATGCATTGCCTCCTTATATCAAATTGGCTTACCTCCCCAATCTCGGCAGGGTGAGGCTTCGACTTACGGCCAAGGGGGTTGACAGAAAACTCCTGGAAAGTTCCGTTACGGAAGCGGTGGAGAAATTGAATGGCCTTATCGGCGATCTCGTTTATGGAATTGAAAATGAGGAAGATATCGAATCGGTCATCGCCCGGTTGCTTACAGCCAAACACCTTACCCTGGCTGCTGCTGAAAGTTTTACAGGGGGTAAGATCGCAGCCCGGATAACTTCTATTCCCGGGGCCTCTGCCCATTTTCTTGGTAGTGTGGTCAGTTATGCAACCCGGATTAAAGAGGAGGTACTGGGCGTACCAAAATCGCTCTTAGAATCGTACTCCGTTGTAAGTGAAGAAGTAGCCAAGTCCATGGCCCGGAATGTAAGGGAAATGATGCATGCCGATATAGCAGTGGCCACCACCGGAAATGCAGGCCCATCAAAGGGCGACTCGGATGCGGAAATAGGTACTGTATATATCGCTATTGCTTCCTCCCGTGGGGTTTATGCGGAGCGGTTCACCATGGGAAACCACAGAACCAGAATCGTACGGAAATCTGTGAACAAGGCCTTTGAAATGTTGCATAAAGAAATTTTGAATTTCTAGAAAAGAATTTTGTGTGTCCCGTAAAAATGAGCTAAATTTGCAGCCTGTTTAAATTAAAGTAAAACTTAGCGCAATGTCAAAAGTCTGTGAGATTACTGGTAAGAGGGCCATGTTCGGAAACAATGTGTCTTTCTCTATCAACAAGACAAGAAGGAGATTTGATGTAAATCTCTCCAAGAAGCGTTTTTATATTCCTGAAGAAGACCGCTGGGTTACCCTGAAAGTTTCAACAAGGGCCTTGAAATCGATCAATAAGAATGGGATTTCCGCGGTACTTAAACAAGCCAGGGAAAAAGGGTTGATAAAATAGTCCGAAATAATATAGCGTAAGATGGCAAAGAAAGGAAACAGAGTCCAGGTAATTTTGGAATGTACGGAGCACAAGGATTCGGGTATGCCCGGTACTTCCAGGTACATTACAACCAAGAATAAAAAGAACACTCCTGACCGGATGGAAATCAAGAAATTTAATCCGATCCTTAAAAGGATGACAGTTCATAAAGAGATAAAATAAATATATCATGGCAAAGAAAACGGTAGCAACCCTGCAAGGGGGTTCTAAAAGATTGACCAAGGCCATTAAAATGGTCAGATCCCCCAAAAGTGGTGCATATACTTTTATGGAAGCGGTTATGCCCCCGGAAATGGTCAATGATTGGTTATCCAAAAAGTAACTCAGCAACCCCAATATATAAAGCCGCTTTCCCTGGATAGCGGCTTTTTTTATTTCCTATCTTTAACACACAATTTTTGCTGGTATGAGTTTATTCAAAAAATTATTTTCCCCACAACACAAGGAAAGCCTCGATAAGGGGCTGGAAAAGACCAAATCCAGTTTCTTCACCAAATTAAGCAAAGCCGTCGCCGGCAAGAGCAGGGTAGATGATGAAGTTTTGGACAACCTCGAAGAGGTGCTGGTATCCTCAGACGTTGGGGTGGAGACTACCCTGAAGATCATTAAACGGATTGAGGAGCGGGTGGAAAGGGATAAGTACATGGGCACTGAAGAGTTGAACCTGATATTGAGGGAAGAGATCGCAGGCCTTTTATCTGAGACAACCACGGACGATGAAACCGAATTCAGCATCCCTGTTGCCCATAGGCCCTATGTAATTATGGTTGTTGGAGTCAACGGGGTGGGGAAGACAACCACTATAGGGAAACTTGCATACCAGTTCAAGAAAAGGAACTATAAAGTGGTGATAGGAGCGGCAGATACCTTCCGGGCGGCTGCCATAGATCAGCTGGAAGTGTGGGCTGCACGGGTGGGTGTTCCACTGATCAAGCAAAAAATGGGAAGTGACCCTGCCTCAGTGGCATTTGACACCCTGAGTTCCGCAGTAACCCAGGATGCCGATGTGGTCCTGATAGATACGGCAGGCCGCTTGCACAACAAGGTGAACCTGATGAACGAGTTGGGAAAGGTAAAACGTGTAATGCAAAAAGTACTGGAAGAAGCTCCCCATGAGGTTTTACTGGTGCTTGATGGCTCAACCGGGCAGAATGCGTTTGAACAGGCAAAGCAATTTACCAAAGCAACCGAAGTTACATCCCTGGCGGTCACCAAACTGGACGGTACTGCAAAAGGAGGGGTCGTACTGGGGATCTCAGACCAGTTCCGGATACCTGTAAAATATATAGGTGTAGGGGAAGGGATCGAAGACCTGCAGGTATTCAATAAGATGGAGTTTATCGATTCGTTTTTTAACAGTGGCAAAGGCCAATGATGCTGTTAGGGACGTGCCGCTGGCAGGGAAGCGCCCTTGGCAAGTACAAAGCAGAAACTAACGAACCATTAATACGGTGTACACACGGCATGAAATTCTTCCTGATACTTCCATTCATTCTGTGGTGCTTTGGATGCACGGACCGGGATCGGCATAGTCACCAGCCCCTGGAAAGGAAGTTGGATACGGTGATCCTCTGGACCCCCTACAATGATTCGGCAGACGTGGCTGCCAACCGGAACCACGAAATTGCCCGGATGCGGTTCAGGCTTATTCAATCCAGGGTACTGGATAAAAACGAGGTGTTCCGGCCTTTGTACCCTGAAGTATCCAGGTTTACAGAAGCTGATTATCAAAGTTTGGAACCGCTGATCCTGGAACAGGATATCCCTACCATCCAATCCCATATAAAATCCGGGAGGTTAACCTATGAAAAATTGGTGCTGTTCTTTCTCTGCCGGATATACAAATATGAATTGAATAATACTACCACGCTCCATACGATACTGGCGATTAATGCGGATGCAGTACAGGAAGCCCGGGACAGGGACCGCCAAAGCTGGTCTGAAGATACAGTAGACAGGCATGCCCTCTTTGGGATGCCCGTATTGTTAAAGGATAATATTGATGCGAGGGGGATGAAGACAACCGCAGGCTCCGTTGCGCTGCAGGAAAATGATGTTACCGATGCATACATTGTGGAGCGCTTAAAGGAGAAAGGCGCAATTATCCTTGGAAAGGTAAACATGAGTGAATGGGCGTACTTTCTTTGTACCGGTTGCCCTGTAGGTTACAGTGCCATAGGGGGCCAAACCCTGAATCCATATGGCAGGGGCATTTTTGAAACTGGTGGCAGTAGTTCCGGGAGTGGCACCTCTGTGGCCGCCAATTATGCGGTGGCGGCAGTGGGGACGGAGACTTCCGGATCCATACTGTCACCCTCAGGGCAGAATTCGGTTGTGGGGTTAAAACCTACAATAGGATTGTTGTCCCGGAACGGTATTGTACCCATTTCGAGTACACTGGATACCCCAGGGCCCATGACGAAGAACGTTGTTGATAATGCCATTTTACTGGATGCCATGTTGGGTTATGACACCCAGGATATCCTGTCTGTGCCACCACCATGGGAGGCCGGATGGTTTGCAAATATTGTGGAGGGGCCTGGCCTGGAGGGAATGCGACTGGGTGTTTTTGCGGGTTTGATGGAGTCTGATTCCCTATACCGTGCAACTATATCTCAATTGGAAGGTGCCGGTGCCTTTATAAAAGTATTCTCACCATCCGAAATCAAGCTCGATGGTTTCATCACTATCCTCAACATCGATATGAAACATGACCTTCCCAAATATCTCGATGCCAATGTTAAAAATACAGAAGGAGTAAAAATCACTTCCATTGCAGATGCAGTTGCTTTCAATGAAGCTGATTCCCTGCTTCGCATCCCGTATGGCCAGGCTCTGTTCAGGGGGATCCTCGCAGATTCCACCACTGTGGATGAATTGGCTGTTATAAAAGCCAGGCTCCAGGAAGAGGGGCGCAAATTTTTCGATACTGTGCTTGATGCATACCAACTCGATGCCATATTATCTGTCAATAACGTTCATGCCGGGTATGCCGCTGTAGCCAAATACCCGGCACTGACAGTCCCATCAGGGTACAGGCCAGGCGGGGAACCCGTAAACCTTACATTTATTTCCAAACCCTTCTGTGAAGACAGGTTATTGGCTTTGGGAAAGGCATTTGAATCCCTGACTCGTGCCCGTAGAATACCCGTATTATATCCCTAGCGCTTCCAGAATATTGGATTTTGTGGGATGGAAGCCAAGCCCGATTCTGGGATACAGTTATTTTATGAGGGCAATAATCCTCTCCCATAGCTGATTGTCAAAACCGGAGGGCCCCAGCTCATTATCTCCGGTATCTTCACCCATGCGTACCACCACCAGGGAAAGGCTTGGGACCACATATAGTTTCTGGTCATTCTTCCCCAGCCCGCAGAATGTATCCGCCGGGGCAGCGGGGATAAGCTCCCCCTGAAAGGTCAACTGAACGGAAGGGGCCATATAGCTTTCCTTACCATTGAGCCACCAAAGATAACCGTATGACTTGTTATACTCCTGGGAGGTGTTGGTCATGGCAGAGAGAAAATCAGTATCCGCCAGTATTGGTTCCCCGTCCCATTTCCCACCGCTGAGGTTCAAAAGGCCAAACCGGGCCATACTTCGGGCATCGCTAAAGTATACGCTATTGGATCCGTTGGTGCTGATCCATGTGCCGCTCATCCCGATTTTATTGCGGAGATAGGTATTGAAGAACGCGGTGAAAGGGGTGTTGATCGCTTCGCTTATCACCTGTTGCAATAGGCTATAGGGCCCATTGTGATATGCCCATCGGGAGCCGGCATCGGCTTTATACACCAGGCAGTCCGGGGAAATACAATCGAAGGACGTATCATCCAGTCCGGTGGTCATGGTCAGTTGGTTCCGGATGGTAATCAGGTCTTCTTTTTCCCGGGGGCCAACGGTCCATCCTTCCCCTAAGTACCGGGAGGTCTTGTCTTCAAGTTTCAATATACCTTTTTCCTGTGCAATTCCCACCGTAAACGCGGTAAGGGTCTTTCCTGCCGAAGCCCAATACCAGATGCTATCTTTTGTATACGTGCCGAAATATTCTTCCATAGCGATCTTTCCATCTTTAAGAATGATAAAGGCCTTCGTCTTATTTTCAGCCAGGAGGTCATAGAGGGGTTCCCGTGCATCGGTATTCCATTCCAATTCATCGAGGCCCACCGAATCCCAGGAAGGGCTTCCAGCAAGGGGGAAATAGAGTTCTGCCTCAGGAAGTGGGGGAACCGGATCTTCCGCCGGGACCCCATCAGAATTTTTGGAACAGGAGAGGGACAGGCAACACAGGAAACAGGCCAAAATTGATACTGGGATCCTTTTAGATATAATTCCAGTCTTAAGCATGGATTTTGTTTATGATGTAACGCAAAAAACGAAGAATTCTTATTAAATCCCGGCTGTTGCACGGGCATGTTGTATTTTTGCACCTTATTAGCAGAGGTATGCGGACAAAGTCGTTGAAAAAGAACAGGATCAATGTGGTTACACTGGGCTGTTCGAAGAATGTCTACGATTCAGAAATCCTGATGGGCCAGTTGAAGGCAAACAACAAAGACGTTGTCCATGAAGAGGAAGGGAATATTGTGGTGATCAACACCTGTGGGTTTATTGCAAATGCCAAGGAGGAAAGTGTAAATACCATTTTGGATTTTGTACAACGGAAGGAGTCGGGGAAGGTGGACAAGGTATTTGTGACTGGCTGTCTGAGTGAGCGGTATAAACCCGATTTGCAAAAGGAGATTCCGGATGTGGATGCCTATTTTGGCACCAGCGAGCTCCCGAACCTGCTGAAAGCCCTGGGGGCAGATTATAAGCATGAGCTGATAGGAGAACGACTTACCACCACCCCAAAAAACTATGCCTATCTTAAGATTGCGGAAGGATGTGACCGGCCCTGTTCCTTTTGTGCCATCCCCCTCATGCGGGGCAGGCATAAAAGCAAGCCTATTGAAGAATTGGTAATAGAATCTGAAAAACTGGCTGCGAAAGGGGTAAAGGAACTTATCCTGATAGCACAGGATCTTACCTATTACGGTCTGGACCTTTATAAAAAAAGGAATCTCGCCCAGCTTTTGGATCGGCTGGTGGAAGTAGATGGCATCGAATGGATCCGCCTTCATTATGCCTTTCCCAGCGGTTTTCCCATGGACGTTCTGCAGGTAATGAACAAACAGCCAAAAATCTGCAAGTATATGGATATTCCCTTACAGCATATCTCCGACCCTATCCTTAAGAGTATGCGCCGGGGTACAACCAAAGAAAAAACTACCCGCTTGCTGAGGGAATTCAGGGATGCCGTTCCGGGGATGGCCATCAGGACCACATTGATTGTAGGGTATCCCGGGGAAACCACTACAGATTTTCGGATCCTTAAGGAATGGGTTGCCGAAATGCGTTTCGAACGGCTTGGCTGTTTTACCTACAGCCATGAAGAAAATACACATGCTTACCTACTGGAAGATGATGTGCCGGAATCCGTGAAACAACAGCGGGCCGATGAGATCATGGAACTTCAATCAGGCATATCCTGGGAACTGAATCAGGAAAAGATAGGAAAAACATACCGCTGTATCATCGACCGGAAGGAAGGTGGCTTTTTCGTTGGAAGGACAGAATTTGACTCGCCCGATGTGGACAATGAGGTGTTGGTAGATGCTTCGCTCTACTTTGTAAAACAAGGGGAATTCGTGGACCTGTTGATAACAGATGCCGCAGAATTTGACCTGTATGCCATACCGGTAGCCTGACCACCTATCCCCGTTGTGAGCTCAGCCCGGCTTCTACATGTTCACAAATTCAAAACCGGCCAGGGGAGTGCTGGTGAGATCAAAATCGGTTTCATTCAGCAGTATGCCATGCTCCAGGTAGGCTTTCAGGTTGGCCAGCCAGAATGTCCAGCCATTACTGCAGCCGTAATGTATCTTCAATTTGCTTTCCTCATCGGTGGGTATTCCATATTGTTGCAATGTAACCAAAACGGCCTGCTGCTTATCTTCCAGTTTCAGGGATACAGTGCTTACCCCTGCAAAGGAAAATTCCAGGAAATCTTTGCCGTTTGCCTGTAATATTTCACCTTTTTCCTGCCCGTTCCAGTTATGCCATTTCCAGGAATATTGATCCCCTGCCTTTATCTGTTCATCAAGCCCCCGGTATTGCCCGTCCCCGTAGGTGTATCTCGCCTCCTTTAAAAACCAGGCGGAGATCCCCTTGGGGGTAGCCCAGCAGGCATATATCTTGTCTGGCGGTGCTTTGATGTAGATTTTCCTGGTGAAACTATCAAATGTGGGTTTTTCCATGATACCATTCTTTAGAATTAACTGAAACGGCCCTTGACTGGGGAATGTAGGGTGGATATTATTACTTATCTTATTTATTCCTGCCCGATTCGTAAGCGAAAAGCACCCTGCCCAGTGCAGCCAGGAAAGGTAAGCCAACCTCCTCGTATTCATACATATCATCGTTAAAGATACCATCACTATTAACCAGTATGGTTGCTGTAAGGAGGAATTCCACATCATGGGTGCTATCCCTGATATAGGCGCAGTCCGTAAGGGTCCCGTAAGCGAACCCCACTTTATTATAGATCTTTATATCATCCGGTATCCGGGCTTTAGTATCCCCGTAGATAAAGAATTTACAGTATCCATCATAATATTCATCAGTATCAAATCCGAGTTCCCTGGGGAGTGTATGCATGGCCTTCAATAGAAATTCACGTTGGGCCTCATCCAAATCAAAGCGTTCTTCTTTTGTAAATCTTTCCGGAAAGATAACGCGTTTCATAACTTCGTGCTGGGAACTTACCGGATAATAGTTCTTCAGGCTGAAATCAAAAGGTTCCAGGAAAAGGGAGTCCTTTTCATAATATCCCTTCCCTTTCCGTATACCGTTTAGCTGCAGGGGTTTTGGGACGGCATTAATCGTTGGCCGGGTAACGGAGGTGGTGCTGTCATTATGGTATACAACCAAAGGTTTTGTGGTGACATCATCTGACTGGATCCCTAACCTGTGGGAGATCCGCACTTTTGCAATGTCTTTGTTGTGCAGGCCCTTATTGATTGCGTCCTGCCCTAAAAATTCCAGCAGCCGGTTGTTGGCATGATTGTCACTTACAGAAAAAATCTTTGAGATATCCTCTGCAAAACTGTTTTCAACAGAATCCCCTTCAATATAATATCGGGTCTCCAGGGATAGGGTATCGGTCTTATTCAATTTTTCAAGGGCAAGGACCGCAATAGGAAATTTCACCGTGCTTGCCGGGTAGAAATAATTCTGATCGTTTACCTGGAAATCGAAATCGGAAAATGCAATACTGTCTGCGAGGCGGTCTATCCGGGTATATCGGATCTGCACCTCGTATGGCCCCACACTATCCATAACCCTCCTGATGTCCGGATCATCTGATGCAAGGGCCAACTCCAACGGGTTCTGAACCGGGATCTTGGTTTTACAGGAAAGGATGTCTGTAAAAAGAAGAAGGCATCCAAAATATTTTAAAAAAGTGGGTAGTGCATTCATAGTTACTGGCCAGACAGTTCATTCGTCATATAATTCGCCCCTATGCGGGATCAGGGCATCGCGTACCCGCAGCATATGGGACTCATCCACCACCATAAAGGCAATACTGTGCATGCTGCTGAAGTCCGAAAATCCTGCAATGCATGGTTGCAGTTCCTGCTGCGCCATATAATCCTTCAAATGTGCGGCATGGTGCTTTGCCGTTTCACTGGCAGTTTCTCCCCGAAAATCCCAAATCAATTTAATCCTTTTTCCCAAGATCCATTCTGTTTAAATTGCTTCAACCTTGTGCAACCGAAGTGCCTATTTCGGCGAATGCCTTAAAATCCTTCAGGTATTTTACAGATTGTTTTCTGAAAATGCCAGGCATTAAAAAGCCCATGAGCTTTAGCATTACACCATTGAGTTGGAATTCTGCCTCAGAGATCCATTTGGTTGTATGGTCATCCACATCCCTGAAATATTTTTTTTGAATATTGTGGATACCCTTGGCATCATAGGTTGCGTGAAATTCATAGGGCAGGTTCCGTTTCATGATGGTTTCGATCATCACAATTTTCCGGTTGCCGGTGATATAGCGTAATTCCATTTGGGCTCCTTCCTTTCCCGGGGTTCCCGAAAGCACTTTATAACTTACCAGCTCCCGCTGCCAGTGTTTCATGTTTTCAGGATTATCAAGTTTTTTAATAAATTCGGGGCGGGGTAAATCTATTGTAATTTCATTTGTATATTTCATTGGTTATGGTTGATTGCCCTATTTATGGAGTAATTTAAGGAATTTTCAGCACTAAAATTGTGTTAATGAATGAAGTTATCGCTTGCGAGCCATTCCTATATTAGTATTTTTGCCCTATGAAATTTGTAAAGGGACCTGCCAGGTTCATTCCTTATAGACTTACATTGGGTGTACTTTCCATATTTATACTTTCCTGCAATTCTATTTGGAAGCAGGAAGAGCCGAAGGAGCCACTGGCAAGGGCGGGAAAGGCCTATTTATACAGGGAAGATGTAGCCGACCTCCTGGGGGAAGGAATTTCGGAACAGGATAGTGCTTCCATCATAACCAATTATATCAATAATTGGGCGACCAAACAATTACTGCTGTCCAAAGCAAAGATAAATTTAACGGAAGATAAGCTGGCAGAATTTGAACAGCTGGTCTCAAATTACAGGACAGACCTGTATACCAGGGCTTACAAAGAGGCGCTGGTGCTGCAATCTGAGGATACTACGATAACCAGGGACCAGCTACAACAATTTTATGATACGGAAAGGGAAAACTTCCGTTTAAAGGAAAAGCTTATAAAATTGCGATTTATTGGATTGCCACTGCAATTTATGCAGAGGAAGGAAGTCACCCAAAAATTAGAGCGTTTCAATGAAGGGGATTTGGAATACCTCGATTCCATTGGTGTCCACTTTGTGAAACTCAATTTTAATGATTCGCTTTGGATCCCGGCATCACAGGTAATCGAGGAAATACCACCCCTGAATTATGATAACGAGGACCGATACTTAAAAAAATCACAATTTTTTGAATTGGAGGATTCAATGGGGGTATATTTGGCAATGGTTACCGATATACTCAAGGTAAATGACATTGCACCGCTTTCCTATATTGAACCCACCATCCGCCAGGTATTGTTGAACAGGAGAAAGTTGGATTATATTCGAAAATTAGAAACTGAGATCATAGATGAAGCTACAAAAGATAAAGAATTTGAGGTATATGGGCCGAAGGAATAGTACCTGGATGCTTCTGGCACTACTCTTTACTGCCGCAGGTGCTTTTGCGCAAGTACCGGATTCCATTCCCGATACACAGGTAGAGCCGCCCGAAGCCCTGGCAGAAGCCGGGCCTGGTATCCGCAAAGACTCGGTTGTTAATTTTAAACGCGTGAAATTGGATGGCATTTCGGCCGTTGTTGGGGATTATGTTATCCTGGACTCCGATGTGGAAAAAGCGCTGATTGATATCCGAAGCCAGGGTGCCTCTACAGAAGATATAACCCATTGCAGCCTTTTGGGTAAACTCATGGAAGACCGGCTATATGCCCATCAGGCAGTTCAGGATAGTATCCTGGTCTCCGATGATGAAGTCAACGCCACCAGCGAGCGGCAATTGCAACAACTTGTGCAGCAAGTAGGCTCCATGGAAAAGGTTTTGCAATTCTACAAAAAAGAAAACGTAGAAGATTTCAGGGAGGAACTTTTCAATATTAATAAACTTCGGATGCTTTCCGAAAAAATGCAGCAAAAAATAGTGGGGGATATAAAGGTAACCCCGGAGGAAGTAAGACAGTTTTTTAACAAGATCCCGGAAGATGAACGCCCGGTATTCGGTGCGGAACTGGAAATATCCCAGATTATCAAGCGACCGGTGATCTCGGATTCCGAAAAGCAAAAGGTCATCGAGAAACTCAGGGAGATCAAGGAAGATGTAGAGGACAACGATGCCAGTTTTAAGGTAAAGGCAATTCTATATACGGAGGATGCTGCCTCCAGGCCTAATGGGGGCTTCTATAGCATCACCAAGGAAACGCAGTTCGTAAAAGAATTTAAGGATGTTGCCTTCAGCCTTCAGGAAGGGGAAATATCGGAACCTTTTGAAACACTATTTGGGTATCATATCATATACATCGAAAAGGTAAGGGGGCAAGAAAGGGATCTAAGGCATATCCTGATGATTCCCCAGGTACCACAGGCGGCAGTTGATAATGCAAAAAAAGAACTCGATTCCATTCGCCAGCAGGTGATTGACGGGAAATACACTTTTGCCGAGGCAGCCTTGAACTTTTCAGATGAGAAAGAGACTAAATATGATGGCGGCCTTTTGCGCAATCCTACCAATTTTGATTCGCGATTTGAATTGACCAAGATGGACCCTTCCCTCTACAACCAGGTAAGGAACCTGAAGGACAATGAAATATCCTACCCACTGCTGGAACAGGATCCAAGGGGAGGCGCCCCGCTATACAAAATAATTAAGGTTACCAACAGGTACGATGAGCACAAAGCAGATTTTGCGAAAGACTACTTGAAGATCCAGGAACTGGCCCTGCGGGAAAAACAGTTCAATACCATCAAGAAATGGATGGATGAACACATTGAGGATACCTATGTAAGTGTGAACAGCGAAAACAAGGACTGCGATTTTGCAAATAATTGGATAAAAGACTAATTGCATGTCTGACGTTGCTGCGATTAAGAACTTAGTAGAAAAACACCAAGCCCTAAAAAAAGAGATAGCCAAAGTAATAATAGGTCAGGAAACGGTGATAGACCTCATCCTCCTCTCCATTTATACAGGGGGCCATTCCCTGCTTATCGGGGTGCCGGGACTCGCTAAAACACTCATGGTTAATACCATTGCACAAACCCTGGGGCTCGATTTTAAGCGGATACAGTTTACACCCGATCTGATGCCCAGTGATATTTTAGGGAGTGAAGTGCTGGACCAGAACCGGAATTTTAAATTTATAAAAGGCCCGGTCTTTGCCAATATCATCCTGGCCGACGAGATCAACCGAACCCCTCCCAAGACCCAGGCCGCCTTGCTGGAAGCCATGCAGGAGCGCACAGTTACGATAACAGGGCAGCAGTACAAACTGGATCTCCCGTATTTTGTCCTGGCCACGCAAAACCCGATAGAACAGGAAGGAACCTACCCCTTACCGGAGGCCCAATTAGACCGGTTTATGTTTGCCATTGAATTGAAGTATCCTTCCATTGCTGAAGAGATGCAGGTGGTAAAAGCCACTACCGGAGACGAGATACCCAGGGTCAACCCACTTTTTAACGCAGCGGAGATCCTGGAAATACAACATCTCGTACGCCGGATCCCGGTACCTGATAATGTGGTGGAATACGCAGTGAAGCTGGTCAATAGTACCCGGCCGGGATTGGAATCCTCACAGGACTTCGTTAAGCAATACCTCGACTGGGGTGCGGGCCCCAGGGCCTCCCAGAACCTTATTATGGGTGCGAAGGCACATGCAGCCATCCGGGGAAAGTATTCTCCGGACATCGAGGATGTGCAGGCAGTGACGATGAGCATCCTGAGGCACCGGATCATAAAGAATTACAAGGCGGAAGCCGAGGGTATTTCTGAAGAGGACATCATCCGGAAATTATTGTAAGGAAGCCAGTACGTACTGTATTTTCAGGGCTGTCAAGGCTATAACAGGCCAGCCTTACAGCTCTTTCCGGATAAAGCAACCCCTGATGTAAATGTTAGTGAATAGCCCGTATTTTGGTTATTTCCCAATTCTCCTTCTTAAGCGGTTCAAAAGTTTTATTTACCCTTCTATTTTAGTAATTTTGGAAACTACTTTAACCAATAAATATACTGATGGCATTTGATATAGACATGATCAGGGGCGTATACGCCAACATTGCAGAACGTGTAGACATGGCACGTGAAATTGTGGGCAGGCCTTTAACCCTTGCCGAAAAAATACTCTATTCCCATCTTTGGGAAGGCAATCCCACCAGGGAACTTAAAAGGGGCAAAGATTATGTTGATTTCGCACCGGACAGGGTAGCATGCCAGGATGCCACGGCGCAAATGGCATTATTGCAATTCATGCATGCCGGAAAACCCAAGGTGGCAGTACCTACCACTGTACATTGCGATCACTTGATCCAGGCCAGGGTAGGGGCGGAAGCCGATCTCAAACGCGCGAACCAGACCAGCAATGAGGTTTTTGATTTTTTGGAATCGGTGTCCAACAAATATGGCATCGGTTTCTGGCAACCAGGGGCAGGGATCATCCACCAGGTAGTGCTTGAAAATTATGCCTTTCCGGGCGGGATGATGATAGGAACGGATTCCCATACGGTTAATGCAGGGGGGTTGGGTATGGTTGCAGTAGGTGTTGGTGGTGCTGATGCTGTTGATGTAATGGCGGGAATGGCCTGGGAACTTAAGTTCCCAAAACTCATAGGTGTAAAATTAACCGGAAAATTATCCGGGTGGACAGCCCCCAAGGACGTTATTTTAAAAGTGGCCGGTATCCTTACTGCAAAAGGAGGTACGGGAGCAATCGTGGAATATTTCGGGGAAGGGGCTACCTCTATGTCCTGTACAGGGAAAGGAACCATCTGTAACATGGGCGCAGAAATTGGGGCGACAACATCAACTTTTGGGTATGATGAATCCATGGACCGCTACCTGCGGGCCACAGACAGGGCAGATGTTGCAGATGCTGCCAATAAAGTAAAAGCATACCTTACTGCAGATAAGGAAGTCTATGCAAACCCGGAACCCTATTTTGATGAGTTGATAGAGATCAACCTTTCCGAATTGGAGCCCCACCTTAACGGGCCCTTTACCCCGGACCTGGCCACCCCTGTTTCCCGGATGGGAGAGGCGGCAAAAGAGAATGACTGGCCGTTAAATGTGGAAGTAGGGCTTATCGGGTCTTGCACCAATTCATCCTACGAGGATATTTCCAGGGCGGCTTCCCTGGCAAAGCAGGTATCGGAAAAGAATTTAAAAACCAAATCGAAATTTACGATTACCCCGGGTTCCGAACTAGTACGCTATACTATAGAAAGGGACGGGTTTATAGATACCTTCAATAATATCGGGGCAACCGTTTTCGCGAATGCCTGTGGGCCGTGCATTGGGATGTGGGACCGTTATGGCGATAATGCCGCCAATGGCCCCAGGAATACAATTGTACATTCATTCAACAGGAATTTCGCCAAGAGGGCCGATGGAAATCCCAATACCCTTGCATTTGTAGGCTCCCCGGAACTGGTAACAGCGATCGCGATCGCCGGCAGGCTGGATTTTAACCCCATTACAGATAAACTCATCAATGAGGACGGGGTTGAGGTTATGCTGGAAGAACCCAGGGGTTATGAATTACCGCCGGAAGGTTTTGCCGTTGAGGATGCGGGCTATATCCCGCCAACGGAAGACGGAAGCAGCGTGGTGGTGAAAGTAGCAAGGGATTCCGAACGGTTACAGCTGTTGGATCCCTTTGAACCGCTTACTCAGGAAGCCCTCCAGGGAATGAAATTGCTGATCAAGGCTTTTGGCAAATGCACCACGGACCATATTTCCATGGCCGGGCCATGGCTCCGGTATCGCGGACATTTGGATAATATTGCAAACAATACACTTATTGGTGCCGTGAATGCATTCAACAAGAAGACCAATTTTGTAAAGAATCAATTGACCGGAGAGTACGGCGGCGTGCCCGATACTCAGAGGGCATACAAGGCGAAAGGGATCAAAACAATAGTGATGGGAGACCACAATTATGGGGAAGGCTCCTCCCGTGAGCACGCGGCCATGCAGCCAAGGCATTTAGGGGTGGCAGCTGTTTTGGTAAAATCATTTGCACGTATCCATGAGACCAACCTCAAGAAGCAGGGGATGCTTGCGCTCACCTTTGCCAATGAGGCCGACTATGACCTTATCCAGGAGGACGACACCTTCAACTTTGTGGATATCCGTGATTTTGCACCCGATAAGCCTCTTACAATAGAGGTGGTCCATACCGATGGCAGTACGGATACCATACTGGCAAATCATACCTATAACAGTCCACAAATAGCGTGGTTCAGGAAAGGTTCGGCCCTTAATGTGATAAAGGCTGAGAATGCCGGTTAAAGTGTAACATAAATAATACTATAAAACTCCCGAATATCCTTGGTAGTTTTTTAGTTTTGAAGAAATCAACCTAGATGCCGGTTCGTAAAAAGACAGTGCTCAATATTCTGCTATTCGCCTTTATCCTTTCTTTTTTTGTTACCCCCCTGGGCTATCATGGCAAAGTCTTGCTGAACACACTGTTTTCGTTTAGTCCTGATGTTGTTGAAGCCAACGGGAGGGAAAGGATCACGGATTACAATTGGAAGCTAAAGGATGCCAATTGGAATTATTTTAATTTTGACCGGTCTGAAAGTAAGGTGGTTTTTGTCAATTTATGGGCTTCCTGGCGTTTGCCTTGCGCAGCGGAATTGAAAACAGTTCAAAAGCTGTATAACCGATATAAGGAAAAGGTGGACTTTTACATCATTACTGATGAAGAAAGAATCCCTGTAAGAGAGTTCATGAAAAAGAACGATTTTACGTTTCCGGTGACCTACCTTATCATTGGTGAACCGAGTCCGGTTGAGACCAATGACCCTCCAAGGTCTTATGTAATTGATAAAAAGGGTTATATCGTTGTTGACAAGCAGGGAATTGCGGATTGGGACAGTCCCAAGGTTTATAGTGTGCTGGATAGCTTATTGTCGGAATAATGAAGATAAAGAAAGGCCTTTTACTTAATCTTGGATTGATTGGGATTGCCGGCCTTATGTTTTTCACCCCCCTGGGTTTTAAGGCTAAGGTTTACCTCAACAGGTTGATCTCTTTTAATCCGACCCCGGTGGAACAACGGGAGCAGTTGGTGCTGGAGGATTTTGACTGGGAGGTGGACGATTTGGAGGGGCGGGCTTTTTCGCTCAACCAGCTTAAGGGAAAAGTAGTCGTTATCAACTTCTGGGCCACCTGGTGCCCTCCCTGTGTCGCCGAAATGCCGGGATTCCAGAAATTGTACCTGGATTATGGGAACAGGGCCGCCTTTTTATTTATAGCAAGGGACGAAAAGGAAAAAGTAACAAAGTTCCTGGCCCGGAAAAAGTATGACTTGCCGGTCTATTTTGAAAGTGGCCTGACACCGGAAATATTGTTCAATGCTGCATTGCCGACTACCTTTATAATAGATGGCCATGGAAGGATAGTAATGGCCGAGGTTGGCAGCAGGGACTGGAACAGCAACGAAACACGGGCGTTTTTGGATACCCTACTGCTGGAATGATGCAGCAGGCCGGTATGCGCGGATTGGTTACTTCCTGAAATACTTAAAGGGCACCACCAGCATCCCGAAGCATTCCCCTTCTCCCTTGCCCAGGTGCTTATGATGGATCTTATGGGCCCTGCGAACCCCCCTGGCATACCAGTTATTGGCGTTCCTGAACAGCTTGAATCGCTGGTGGATAAAGATATCATGAACCATAAAGTATGCGATGCCGTAGGCAAGTATGCCCAATCCCAAAGGCCATCCATACCAGAAATCGGTATTCGCAGCAAGGTAGAAGAACGTCATGCTAACAATGGCATAAAAAATAAAGAAGGCATCATTCCGTTCAAACCAGGAATCGTGGTCCTTCTTATGGTGGTCCCGGTGAAGCTTCCATAGAAAGCCGTGCATTACGTACTTATGGGTAAACCATGCCATAAATTCCATAATACTGAATGTTCCGATGAATATCAATACCCAGAGTAGTGCGTACATTTTATACTAAATTGAGTTTATAAGTTACGTAGGATTTCGCCAATAGCCCAAATTTTTGGTAGTTTGGGACACGAATACGGGTATTTTTAATTTCCATGGAGGGGGTCTGTTGCAGTTTCTTCAACAATTTGTAATAGTAACGGTAAGCCGTGTACACACCAAATTTAGCTTCCCTGGGTAATTTTATAATTCCTTTGTACCCGCATGCAAAGTTGGCCCGGATCTCTTCAACAATCCGTGATTTTGATGCTTCGTCGAGTGCCATCAGGTTGGCATGGGGAAAATAGGACCGGTTCAGGAGTTCATAATCCGCTTTTAGGTCCCTTAAAAAGTTTACTTTTTGAAAAGCGGACCCCAGGGCCATAGCAGATTCCTTTAATTCCTCATAATGGATATCATTTCCATTAACAAATACCCGAAGGCACATCAGGCCAACAACATCCGCAGACCCGTAAATATATTCATTAAAATCCTCCAGGGTGGTGTAAGTTGACTTGCTGAGGTCCATCCGCATGCTTTTCATAAAGGCGGATACAAGGTGGTGGGGTATCTGGTATTTGTGATACGTGTGCTGAAATGCATTCAAGATAGGGTTCAGGCTAATTTTTTGGATAAGTGATTCCTCCAGATCAGCCTCAAATTTATCAAAGAGGGCCTCCTTATCATAGGGGTGGAATGAATCCACTATTTCATCGGAAAAGCGCACAAAACCATATATGCTATAGATATCCTGTCTGATTTTAGACGATAGCATTTTAGTGGCAAGCGCAAATGAGGTGCTGTACGACTCGGTTACCAGTTTGCTGCAATTGAAAGAAACATTGTCAAATGTAGATTTCATCCTTTTTATGAATATGAATTGATTTAAGCATAAGTTCAGAAACCAGTTTTCCCGAGATCAGGGCAGGCGGAACACCAGGACCCGGCACAGTGAGCTGGCCTGTAAAGTACAGGTGCTTTACTTTTTTGCTTTGCAACCCCGGCCTCAAAAAGGCAGTTTGGGAAAGGGTATTCGCCATTCCATAGGCATTTCCTTTATAAGAATTATAATGCTCCGTGAAATCATTGATGCAAAAGGATTCCTTAAAAAGAATATTTCCCAAAACCTCCTGTCGTGTATGGGCCTGGAACCGGGTGAGCATAATGTCCAGATAGGTTTCCCGTAGTTGCGTAGTATCCTCCAAACCCGGAGCAAGCGGCATGAGGAAGAACCCCGCTTCACAACCTGCCGGCGCCATGGCCGGATCAGTAACGGATGGGAAATTGGCATAGAATAGCGGTTTGGATGGCCACTGCGGATGATCATAGATCTCCCGGGCATGTTGTTCAAAATCCGTATCGAAGAAGAGGTTATGATGATTTACATTTTTCAATTTTTTATCGAAAGCAATGTAGTATAACAGGCAGGAGGGGGCAAAGGTTTTCGAGGCCCAATAGGCTTTGGTGTATTGCCGGTAAGGTTCGTTGAGCAAGCCTTCGGTATGGTGATAATCCGCACCGCTCAGCACCAAATCTGCCGGAACATATTTTCCGTTGACCTCTATACCGGTTGCCATTCCATTTTCCACCCTTATTTTATCTACTGCGGAATTATTGGTAAGGACAACGCCCAGTTCCCTGGCAAGGCTTGCCATTGCTTCAATGATCCTGTACATGCCGCCACGCGGGTGCCAGGTTCCCAGGCCAAAATCCGCAAAATTCATAAAATTATAGAAAGCCGGGGTATTGGAAGGTTTGGCCCCAAGGAACAATACCGGGAATTCAAGGATGGCAATAAGCCTGGGATCCCTGAATTGCTTGCGTACTTCGGAGCTAATGGTTTTGAAAAACTGGTCGAGCCGTATAATGGTATCCGATGTAATGAGTTCAAATGGGGATAAACCGGGACGATACACAATGCTGCCAATCGCGATATCGTAATTTTTCTTTGCCTTCACCATAAACTTTGTGAGCGTAGCAGAACTGCCTTTCTCAATTCGTTCAAATTCATCACAGATCTTTTGAAGGCTGTCTGCAATGGTAATGGTTTCATCGGTAAAGAATATTTTATAGGCCGGGTTTAATCTATCCAGGATGTAATAATCCGATACACTTTTTCCGAAATCGCTGAAAAAACGCTCAAATATATCTGGCATCCAATACCAGCTTGGCCCCATATCAAAAGTAAATCCATCCTTCAAGAGTTGCCTGGCGCGCCCCCCAAAGGTGTCATTTTTTTCAAAAATGACCACTTCGCATCCCGCCCTGGCCAGGTAGCAGGCAGCCGCCAGGGATGAAAATCCGGAACCTATGACAACAATTTTTTCATGCATACTGACAGGCGGGGTTTATGGGTTTTCGGTCTTTATTGCTGAGGTTAGCTCCCGGATCGTCCGGAACATTCTGATATTGTCCGGTAATTTTTCCGGATCAAGGAAGTGTGTCTGCCTTCCCAGTATCCAAAGGGGAGCTTGTTCCTTTTTTTGCTGACTTTTATTGAAATCGTCAATATAACGTTTTAGTTTATCCTTGGTTGGTGCTACAGTAAAATACGATATATAATAGATATTATCATAATAGTTTTGCAAATCAACAAGATTTTCTACAGGCATGGTCTGCCCGAGGTAGATTGTCCTGGCGCCGTTTACCAGAAGTTCATAGTTGATAAACAATAAGCCGATCTCATGTATTTCGTTCTCAGGCAGAAAAAGCACATAAACCTTATCGGTTTTGGCAGCTGCTGGAGCTTGCAGGGATTCTATGTTGGTGTAGATTTTCTGTTTGATCAGATGGGTTATGAAATGTTCATGGGCCGGACTGATCGCTGCGATTTGCCAAAGCAAGCCCAGATCCTCCAGGAAAGGAATAAAAATTTCCCAGAATATGACAGAAAAGGATCGTTCTTCACTTAATTTCCCATAGGTTTTAAGGAACAGGTCCTGGTCAAAATTGAGCATGGAAAATTTCAATGCATTGATGGCATGTTTATCAGTGTTATCCTTAAACCCAATTTCCCGTACGACGCCAGCCAGGCATTTTTCAGGAATCTTTGCAATTTTGGAAATCTTATACCCATTGTTGTAAAGCAATGTAATGTTCAGCAGTTTCTGCAAACTGCTGAGGCTGTAAGTCCGAATATTGGTGGCAGTACGTTCCGGCAACAACATCTGGTAACGCTTCTCCCAAATTCTGATGGTATGTGCCTTGATACCGGATAAGTTTTCCAGGTCCCTGATACTAAAGAATTTCTTAACATTGTTCATATAATGAACATAAAGATTAAACAAATTTAAATATATATATCATCACACCCGCAAGGAGAACGTTAAAATTTTAAGACTGGCCTAAGGATGCGACCAGCATTTTGGGATATTCCTATAATAACCATAAATTGTTCCATAAAATGGATATATTTAATCAAAAGAATTCCTGGGGCTTAGCCACAGGGTTTACCTCTCCTCCGGAGAGGTCGAAACCCACAAAACGGTTTCGGGTGAGGAAAAATAAAGAATTCGGTTTTTGACCTTCAGGTCAAAATGAAATTCTTTATTTCCAGAGGGAAGATAAAGGCAAGATGTAAAAAGTAAATGTATTATACATTAAATCAATAAAGAAGCAATAAAATGAAAAACCTGATTGCCATAGTATGTGTAGGAATAGCCGTTTTGGCTTGTAAGGATGATAAGAAATCACCACCGGACCCTGAGGTTGCGGTATCAGCAAAGACGGCTGAAGCAGAATGGGTCTCCCTGATGGGCGAATCGGATTGGAGGGGTTACAACATGGATTCCCTTCCGGATAACTGGTCCATTAAGGATGGGGTTATTGAATGTTACGGAAAGGCCGGGGACGTTGGCGGCGACATTATCTCCAGGGATGAATATGATAATTTTGAATTGAGTCTGGACTGGAAAATCAGTGAAGGGGGCAACAGTGGTGTCTTTTACCATGTTGTCGAAGATACTGTCTACCATTCCCCATATCAGACGGGCCCGGAATACCAGCTGATGGATGATAAGGGATTTAAGGAACCCCTGGAAGACTGGCAAATGGCTGGCGCAAACTATGCCATGCATGTTGCCAATGACAAGAAAACCCTGAAACCTGTAGGAGAATGGAACTCAACACGGATCATATTCGATCATGGGAAGGTTGAACACTGGCTGAATGGTGAAAAGATCGTGGAATTTGATAAAAATTCCGAAGACTGGAAAGCTAAAAGGAACAGCGGGAAATGGAATGATTACCCTGAATATGGAAATGCCAATTCAGGATATCTGGGATTACAGGACCATGGAGCCGGAGTTTGGTTCCGGAACGTAAAAGTGAGGCGTCTGTAACTAGAAGGTGCGATTAGGATTAAAGCCGTCTATTTTCATAGACGGTTCTTTGTTGGATATGATCTCTGCAATTAGTTTTCCCGTGGCAGGACCGAGGCTCCAACCCATCATGGCATGTCCTGTGGCAACCGCCAGGTTCTTATAAGGCGATACCCGTCCAATATAGGGAAGTCCATCCGGGGAGACCGGTCGGAGGCCACATTGTGCATCCTCCATTTCCACCTCCGTGATCTCCAGGCCATTATAATAGCCCATGGCGGCATTTGCGATAGCGCGTACCCTCTTCCCATTGATATTGTGGTTGATCCCGGACAATTCCATAGTCCCGGCAAACCGGGTGAATCCTTTCATGGGAGTGACCGCTACCTTGGCTTCCAGCAAAATGGCAGGGAGCTTTATTCCTGTTGGCCTGGCTACATTAATACGATAACCTTTCCCAGGCTGGACGCTAAGCCGGAGGTTCAATTTTTTAGCAAGGCCCTGGCTCCAGGAACCGGATGCAAGTACCACTTCATCTGCAGGATAGGAAGCCGTGGCAGTGATGACAGCAGTTAAGGTGGGTCCTATAACCTTAAAGCCGGTAACTTCCTCATTTATTTTGATAGTTATACCCTGCGATATCAGGTATTCCTTTAATTTGCCCATGAATTCAACGGGAGAAGTATGTGCATCACATTTATAATGGATGGCTCCCTGTATATCCGCGTTGAGGTTGGGCTGGACATAATCCAGTTCAGCGCGTGTCAGTTCCTTGGCATCCAGTCCTTCATCAATGGCCCGCTTCATCACCTGCCGTTCTTTTTCGCCTTCCAGGGAGTTTTTATATAGCATCAGTAACCCTGCTTTTTCAAGATGGAAATCCCCAATTTCGGATGATCCGTGAAGTGCAGAAAACAGATCCATACTCAGCAGGTTGATGTCCTTAATTAGCGGAATTGCCTTTTCCACATTGGAAGGTGTGGCCGACCGGTTGAACTGCCAGGCCCATTTTAAAAAATCGAGGTCCATCCGGGGTTTCATATAGAATGGGCTGCTGCTTTTGAACATATATTTGATGCCTTTCGCCATCATACCCGGGGATGCAAGGGGGATAATATGACTGGGGGTGAGGTAGCCCGCATTCACATATGATGCGCCACGAGACATATCAGTCTTGTCCAGAACAGTAACCTGATGTCCTTCCTTATGAAGATAATAGGCACAGCTTAATCCAATGATCCCACCTCCTATTACGATAACACTTTTCCCCATACCGCACATTTGCCACCTGCTATAAAAAAGCCCCCAAGTTTTTACATTCAGGGGCAATCGTACCCGGGATGGGATTTGAACCCACACACCCATACGGACACATGGCCCTCAACCATGCCTGTCTACCAATTCCAGCACCCGGGCAATTATTTTAAGGGGACAAAGATAATCAGGTTTTTGGATAATCACTAACATGTAAACCAGGCATTTTCAATCCACATGGTACCTGCCAATTTATGTAACGGTAACATTTCCCGCAGCCACCTCATATAATACAACCGGGATATCCACCAATGGGCGGAATGGAGAATACAGCTTCATATATTAATCCCTAAATCCGGGAAGATGAAACACCTTAAGGTAGTCAGCTGTATCAAACCATGCTATGCTGAATGCGTCATACATGGTACCTAAAGTAAGAAGCAGTTTGATCAGTGCCTGGCTTTATCAATATCATTCAGCATCTCGCGAATTTCTGAGATCGCCGATAGGGTCTGCTGGTTCCCATGTAAAAGCCCATTACGGTTTCTGTCAGCCTGTCATTTTCAAGTTGTCCGACAACGATTTGCACTACAGAAGGCCGGAGCGCCCATATCCGAAACCGGGTGCTGTTTTTCCATTCCTGTAGTTGTGTTTACGACATAGAACAGGATTACAGTAACAACCAAGTGTTTTCCGGCAAAGGAAGTGTAACCTAGATTCAATTCAGCAGTCCGAGACTGGAAGCCTGAATAACAGGAATGCCTAAACAACCTGGTGCCGGAAGCATTCTCTTCAGTATCTTAGCGATAATGGGGGTATTTTTTTGATTATCAACTGATATTCGGGGTATGTTTTCTTTTTATACATTTATCTTACCACACCCTCCGTCGCATACGAAATTGACTAAAGGAGAATTCCGTCCTGCGCCAAAATTTAATCCCCTCTGCCTGCCGGTGTCAGGAGAGGGGATCAAAATTGCTTCAAGTTCGTTAGCAGGGAAATTGGTACGCTATGAGCCAATCCTGATTTTTTTCTGCAGATTGCCTTTCTCTATTTCCACCTTATAGATCTTTTTCACGTCCTGCTTCCCCGAATAAGTAACCAAATAGGAATTGCCCTGATGAATCCATCCCGGATAATTCTGTCCAATGTAATTTCTAACACTTACAGGGACAGCAATGTCTTTAAACCGTTCATAGGACTTGATTATGTTGCCATCCTTATCAAAAGTGGCCAAAATAAACCCTTTGGATTGTTTAAAGACAATGGTGTAATTCCTATCGGAATTGTCAAATAAGGGATATTTGGTAATATCATACCGGGCAGCCATATTCTCCAGATCCAATACCCTTTTTGAAAGGGTTCCGTTCGATACTTTTGATAAATAGTGCATGTTAGGTGATACGGTAACTCCCTCCAGGAGTACTTCCGACCCACCATTCGAATTTTGTGGGTATACCAGGTTGGTTAGACTTAGGATTGCTAAACCGATCATTAATTTTTTCATGGCGTTGAATTTTAAAGATTAATAATTTTAATTGCACCCTGCAATTAATTTAGAAGTGGGAGGACCTGAGTGAGCATAAAATCCAACTCATGAAATAACGGGCCCTTAAATTGTCATATAATGGATTCTTTACCATTCATGCCTCCCGATTTTTTGTATACAGAATAACGTTGTATAACAGGACAAAACTACAGTCTAGCAGACCACAAAAAAATACCCAAACATGGGTATTTTTATAGTAATCAGGAAGTTATCTAATAATATTCAGTCTTTGGAAGGGTTTCAGGCTGATTAAAGGGTAATTGGGGTAAGGCTGGTTTACAATTGGTTCAAAGTATCAATAATCATATTTTTTTTCCAGTGCATAACGCAGGAGTTCTCCGGCTCCATGAAGGTTTAATGCCCGTATCATATTTTTTCGGTGCGTTTCCACGGTGGTCTTCCCTATAAACAATACATCTGCGATTTCCTGATTTGATTTACCCAGGGCTACTAATTTTAAAATATCTATTTGTCGGGGCGTTAGAATATTATCCCTGGTGGTTTTCGCAGATTTGTTAGGAACAATTGTGGCATCATAGTATTCCTCCCCGGCAGCAACCCGTCGGATGGCATTTAGTAATTCTTTCAATGAGGAATTTTTTAGTATGTACCCCTTCGCCCCGGCACGGAGCATCTCCTGAACGGCATCGTCCTGATCAAACATGGTAAATGCAATTACCCTGGTTCGGGGATAATTTTTGGTAATGAGCCGGGTAGCTTCAATACCGTCCATGATGGGCATCCGGATATCGCATATAACAACATCAGGGGATTTTCTTGCCACCAGGTCCAACAGGTCCCGCCCATTATTGGCAAAACCCATAAACCCTATATCGTCTTCGTATTGGACATATAGTTTTATGCCGTCAATCAATGC
>JBGTLT010000168.1:0-10968 GCA_041743975.1 Zeaxanthinibacter sp. | reverse complement strand
TGGGGGCCTATTTCCGTGCACAATACGAAGCCTATCTGGAGAAATTGCGGGATTCCGGTCTTGATATCCTCGAATTTCCATCTGCAGGGATTATCGATATTATCCCGGGTGGGGAGAAATTCGGGTTGCTTTCTGCTTCCGGGAAATCCTACGCGGCACACAAAGTGGTCATTGCTACAGGTCATGTATGGAATGAAAAGGACAGCCCGTATAGAAAATTTTTCGCTTCCCCCTGGCCCATCTCAAAAATACTCCCGGCAGAAGGTACCCGTTATAATTTCCCGGTGGGGATTCTCGGTGCATCGCTGAGTGCCTTTGACGTTGTTTCATCCCTCTCTCATCGTCACGGGAGTTTTACAGAAACAGAAGGGCATACCGTTTATGAGCCATCAGACGGCACGGAAAACTTTAAACTGATCCTTCACGACGCCAATGGGTGGCTGCCGCACCTGCAATATGAACAGGAAGAACCGATGCGCGAAATATACCGGTATGTTGACAGGGAGGGAATGATGGCCCTGTTGGATAAGAATGGTCAGCTGCGTATCGACACTTTTTTTGATACTGTGTGCAGGCCAGCCCTCAAATCATCTTTGATAAAGGATGAATTGAAACCGGTAGCCAGCTTATTGAATAATCCCAATTTCGGAATGGAGGACTTTGTGGAGAAAATGTCTGAAAGGCATGAATATGCCAACGCATTTAATGGGATGAAAGAGGAAATGGCGGGGGCTGAACAGTCTGTTGACCATAACAAACCGATACACTGGAAAGAAGTTATGGACGACCTGATGTACTGTTTGAACTTTCATGCTGAGCTAATGCCGGCCGAAGACCACCTCTTTTTACAAAAGACCATCATGCCTTTCCTTATGAATGTTATTGCAGCCATGCCATTGGGTTCGGCCAAAATATTCCTTGCCCTGCACGATGCGGGAAAACTTGAACTTAAAAGCGGAAAGGTGGAGGTTTTGGAAAAACAACCCTCCGGGGATTCAACCAGGATCAGGCTGACCGAGGGGGATAGCTCCGAAATCCAGGATTACAAAATGTTCATCGGTTGCGGGGGCCAGAAAAATATAGAATTAGCCGATTATCCATTCCCTTCATTGGTGGAACAGGGGGTAATCAGACCGGCAAGGGCGGTCATTGCCGATAGGGAAGTGTTTGAGAAGGTTTCCAGGGTAGGAAAAGATCGATTCCAGGAGGATGATAAGGGGAAATATTATCGTATTGGAGGCATAGATATTGATGCTGCTTACCGGGTAATAGGGGAAAATGGCGAACCCAATGAAACCGTTTTCGACCTGTCATTTATACACAGTTCAGGCGTCCGACCGTATTCATATGGACTGCAGGCATGCAACGAAACTGCCAAAATTATGGTGGAAAGCTGGGCCGGTTCCATTGAAAAGGGTCATAATACAAAGGGAAAAAACATTGAAGTCGCGCCCGTGTATAAGGAGAATCCCAATCTTTGAAATTTATGGGTGTTCCCGGAAGCCATATCCTCATCAATGACTATACAATCAAACCATAGGTTAGGCTCACTTTTTGCTTTTTTCGGTATTGTAGTTGATGGTCACACGCGTCCCTTTCCCGGGGACCGAACTTATAAATAAACGGCCATTGATATACCCTATCCGTTCCTTCATGAAAAACAACCCCATTCCGCCAGCACTTGTGTTTTTTGGTGCCTTCCCTGCCACAGAGGGATCGAAACCTTTACCGTCATCATCTATGACCACACTCAGAACATGGTTGTTATAGTTGATGGTCACCAGGATATAGTGTGCCTCCGCATATTTTATGGCATTGTTAATGGCTTCCTGTGCCACCCTGTAAATATTGGTTTCAGCAAGGGAATTCAGCCGAATAGTTGCCTCGGTCTTATTTTCATAGAGAATATTCTTCCCGGTCAACTTTGAAAGTTCCAATGTCATTTTCTGGAGTGCCGGAAAAAGTCCATGGTCACTAAGTTCAGGGGGGGTGAGGTTAAAAGTTGCTGTTCGGACCCCTTTTATCAGGTCTGCGGTAAGCCCTTTGATATAGGCAATTTTTTCCACCGCCTTATCCTTGTTTTCCAGGTTTATGGATTCAATATTAAATTTTAGTGCGGTCAGCATCTGCCCGATACCATCATGGATATCTTTCGCAATCCGTTTGCGTTCTTCCTCCTGGCCCTCAACTATCAGGCTGGCCTGCATTTGCTTTTGCCGCATGGTTTCCTCGTAGTTCTGCCGGGTTAATTGGGCTACTTTTAACTGTGTCTGCTTGCGTTCCGTGATATCCGAACAAAGGATCAGAATACTCTGTTGTAAACTGGATCCATGCATCGGGATGATGGACATATCCAGCCAAAGTTCTTCACCTTTTACAGATTTGATCTTTATTTCCTCCGTACGTATGTGCTTTCTGTTACTTTTTAATACCTCCCGGAGGTATTGTTGCTGTCCTTCATCTGTTGTCAGGATTTCCGATAAGGGTTTGTTCAGGTCCTGCTCTTTGCACCCCAGGAGTTCGATGAACTTCTTGCTGATAAAAACAACGTCGCCGTCGCTTTTGGCGCTCGCGAAGAGGGCGGCATTGTCTATTACAAAATTGAGTTCCTGCAGTTTTTGCAAAGACCGTTCCTTCTCACCGAGCAATTTTTTAATTTCCTCCGCATATTCCTCGGATTCCTTTTTGCTTGCCATCAGGTTCTTGATCGTTTTCCTGATCTGAAGGGAAAGAGGTCTGAAAATAAGGAATATTTCCAGGAGCAGGATAGCCAGGGAAACGGCCAGCAATATATATTCTTTGCGCTTCAGGACTTCCAGGTGTTCCTTGCTGCGTTCGTCATATTCGTTCACAATGGTGTCCATGGTTTCGAGGAAGCTTCCTTCATTCTGAAGTACCGTCGCTATGTAGGCATCCAATTGGTATGTCAATGAATCCGTACCGGTTTCCGTTTGGGTGAGAATCCCTTCAATTGCACCAACCATGGCATCGTGGTAAGGGGTCAGCATCCTGAAAAGCTCCCCGATATGTGCATCCTTGCCCGCCGGGATGCCAAGGGTATCGTTGCCGGAAAGCAACGCCTTATGCGACGATTTCCAGACATCCAGGGTTTCCTGCAATGTGGACCGTATCTTTGTGTGATCCCCGTTGTTTCGGGCTTGCCTGAGTAACAAAACCTCCTTGGCCAGCTTCTGGCTGTAAGCCCTTTGCCTTCCCGCAACGTTGATCACCCTGGAATCACTTAATTGTGAGTTTAGATGTCGTTGAATGAGTACCTGGGCGCTAATTATGGAAATGGCGATTGCGGCCAGTGCAAGCAGGTACCACTTACGGATCCTAAAGAAGGTTATGGTGTCCAAAGGCATCCGGCTTGCGTCCTTGCTCATTTTTCATAATTAAGTGTTGAAGATGTGATGTCAGGCGTCAAGGGCTTTGGAAACCAGGTCGCGGTTTTTTCGGGATAATGGCAACTTAAAAGCCGCCTCATGGCCCTCTTCAGACATTTTTCGCCAGGTTTTCTGAAGTATGTCAACCAGTTTTTGTTCCGAGTGTTCCATGGCAAATGGTTCCAAATAATATTGAAGAAAAACCAGGCAAATGACATCCTCCAGGGTCTGTGTATCCTTGTTTTTTTTCAATTGTTTTTTTTCCAATAAAAAGGATACGGCAGCTATGGTCTCTCCATCATAGCCGACTTTTTGCAAAATTTCAGAGGCCTTTGCAGCGTGGAATTTTTTGAGGTCCTGCCTCCATTTTAAATATCCCGTCCGGTCCATATCATAAGATTCCCGGGGAATCTCCCACCTTCTTATATGCTGGCAGCGGGCGGCGAGTTGCAAGGCCTCGGAAGCGGCCGGGGCGAAGTCGGCGAGCATCTCTGTCATTCTGATGGCATACAGCAATTCTTTGGGATACTGTTTCCCCTGCCATACTTCAATATGGGGATCCTCTCTGTTTGCGTCATCAAACATCCGGAAAGCATTATCGCGTCTTTCTCTTATTGACATTCTAAGGTCGGGTTTCTTCCAAATCTATTCAGAAAAACCAATATACACAAAATCGTCGTCTACTTTGACAGGATAGGTGACCAAAGTGTTCAGATCCCCATTAAGGTGTTGCCCTGTCTTCAGGGACCAGGTGTTCTTATGCAACGGGCAGGCCACTTTAGGTTCTCCCTTGTCTTCCCCAATCATGCCCCGGGACAATACCATTTCCATTTTATGCGGGCACAAATTCTGACAGGCATACCATGTTCCCTCACGGGTAAAGTTAAAGACCGCAACCTGTTTGTCCTTATATCGTACACAGGCACCCCCGTTTTTCGGGAATCTGGAAACCGGTGCGGCCTTAAACCAGAATTGTACCGCTTCAGGTTGTACGGTAGTGTTGCTGTTGAGATCTGTTGGCATCATGTTTATATTTTTTTTGGAGGATTACTTGATATTTTTAAATTCGCGTTCGTCGCCCGCAGCTCAGCAGGGTAGATGGGAAAGGCGCATATGATTTTTTCTATTCGTCCCTTTTTTATATCCATGCTTTAGGCATTTTCTGCTCCCTCAGGGATACAAATTCAATGGAGTCGTCTGCTTCTTCAGTATTGACAAAATGGGTATACCGGGCTCGGATCTCGGGGTTTTCCACCGCCTCTTTCCATTCGCATGTATAGGTATCCACAAGATGCTGCATGTCCTTATCCAGCTGGTCCGCGATTCCCAGGCAGTCGTTGATGACCACGTCCTTTACATAATCGATCCCGCCATCCAATTTGTCGAGCCAGGAAGCCGTCCTTGTCAGGGGTGGCGCTGTTTGTATGTAATACATTAAAAACCGGTCCACATATTTCAGGGCCGTTGCGTTATCCACTTTCTCCGCCAGAAGCCGGGCGTGTTTGGGATTGGCTCCCCCGTTTCCGCAGATGAAGACGTTCCAGCCGCCTTCTACGGCGATAAAACCGAAATCTTTTCCCCTGGCTTCGGCACATTCCCGGATGCATCCGGAAACCCCGCCCTTTATTTTGTGAGGGGAGCGAATGCCTTTATACCTGTTTTCCAGCTCGATCGCAAAACTGACGCTTTCGTCCATCCCGTACCGGCACCATGTAGAACCAACACAACTTTTTACGGTACGGAGTGATTTTCCGTACGCCTGCCCGGTTTCAAAACCTTCCAGGATCAATTCTTCCCAGATCAATGGCAATTCGTGCAGCCTGGCGCCAAACATATCTATCCGCTGTCCCCCTGTGATTTTTGTGTACAGGTCGTATTTTTGAGCGATCCTGCCGATGGCCAGGAGTTGTTTGGGGGTAATTTCCCCTGCGGCGACCCGGGGTACTACGGAGTAGGTCCCATTTCTCTGGATATTGGCCAAAAACCTGTCGTTCGTATCCTGAATTGTTTCCTGTTTGTTGGCCGTTTCATTAAAGATACTTGCAAAGATTGCGGCGACGGCTGGTTTGCACACCTCACACCCATGTCCTTTCCCTACCAGGTCCAGTAATTCGTCATAGTCCTGGATGTTGCGGAGTTTAACAAGATCGTAGAGTTCCTGCCGGGAATAATAAAAATGTTCACAGATGGCTTCCTTGACCACTTTCCCGAGCGATTTCAAGGTTCCTTTCAAGAGGTCTTCCACCATGGGCTTACAGCCTCCACATCCTGTGGTGGCTTTGGTTGCCCTGGCGATGGCTTTTACCGTTTCATTGCCGTCCTCTGCAACGGAGCAACATACCTGGCCTTTGGAAACTGCCTCGCAGGAACAAATTACCGCTGTATCGGGCAGGTCCAGCGCACTGCCGAAAGAGGCGGCTTCCTCGCCCCGGCTTCCCAGGATCAGGATCTCAGGGTTTTTAGGCAATGGCATGCCGTTCAGGTACATTTGAAGGAGCCTGTTATAGTCGCTGGCATCACCTATCAATATACCACCCAGCAATTTTTTGCCATCATGTGAAACGTTGATCCTTTTATAAAGGCTCTCGGTTTTATTTTCAAAAATGATGGAATGACCTTTGTCGGGTGGCATAAAAGGCGTTCCGAAACTGGCTACATCCACTCCTATCAATTTCAGCTTGGTCGACATATCGATTTCATCTGCCATTACCGTTCCGTGTACCCCGATGATCTGGTCCACTGCCACCCTGGCCATCTCATACCCGGGGGCTACCAGGCCATAGATCATTTGCTTGTACAGGGCTGTTTCCCCGATTGCGAAAATATTCGGATCTGAAGTCTTCATTTTATTGTCAACAATGATCCCCCCCCGTGTACCCATTTCAAGTCCGCTGTTCTTTCCCAGTTCATCCCTGGGCCGAATCCCAGCGGAGATAATCAGCATGTCTACTTCCAATACATCATCTTCGCCAAATTCCATGCCTGTGATCTGTCCGTTCCCTAAAATCTGATTGGTAGCTTTGCTCAGGTGTATTTTGATTCCCATTGACTCCAGTTTAACCTGCAGCACCTTACTGCTCCTCGTATCGAGTTGCCTTGGCATCAATTTAGGTGCAAATTCAACCACATGCGGCTCCAGTCCCATATCCATTACTGCTTTGGCTGCTTCCAAACCCAGGAGCCCGCCACCTAAAATGGCAGCCCTGGGCGACTGTTTGACAGATTTTATTTTATGGGCGAAGGCGAGGGTTTTTTCAAGGTCACTGATGGTGCGGTAGACAAAAACACCCTCCTTATCCACTCCGTTCATGGCCGGGACAAAAGGCGCTGATCCCGTTGCCAATACCAGGCAGTCGTACCGAAGTGTTTTTTCGGCAGAAGTGGTTATAGTTTTCGATCTTCGATGAATATCCGTAACCCTTTCATCAGTATGCAATTCAACTCCATTTTCTTCGTACCAGCTCCTGGGCGCCATGGTCAATCGTTCCGCGTCGGCGTTTTCAAAATATTCGCTCAGGTGTACCCTGTCATAGGCCACCCTGGGTTCTTCCCCGAATACAACAAGCCGGAAGGACTTCCTGTCTGCCCTGGCTGTAAAGGTCTCGCAGAATTTATATCCCACCATTCCATTTCCAACAACAATAACGGTTTTCATATGTAGTCATATAATTGTTACAAAGCAAAAATAGGTATAAATACGTATAATATTACAATGATTATCAAAATAAATACGTATCTATTTTTAGAATTCTATAAAAATTGATACCGTTATTTGATACATTTCAGATGAATTCCATCAGAAAAGTGCCATAAATAAAGCGGACAAATTGAGAGGAGGATCCCTGGTAAGTAGCAAGTACACCTTTACTTCCCATGAGGCAGGTGTATGAAATATAAGACCGGAATGCAACGGACCGGCAAGGCCATACATTTTGAATATAACCCTGATATACAAGTAATTAAACAGTATTTCTTATGATTCGGTATTTATTAGGATGGAATTTGCGTAACTAATACAATACCTTCAGCCTGGAAATCGGAGATGCTCCCGGATTTTATTCAATACCATAATCATCCGATCACTTTTTTTTCGATTCGTCAAATTATCCTCTCCTTTTTTTCAATCTTCTTAAAAATCGACAGGTTAGGTATAAATACTTATAATAAAATAAGTAAAAATACTTAGTACTACGTATTTTTGCGATTGAATATAATTTCTTAACCATCAATAGCATCGTTATGTCTCGTATTGTATCGGCAAAAGCCACCAAATTGGACCTTTTAAACATCAAAAGTTTACCAACTCGTACTTTTTGGATAACCTCCATCGCCTTCTTCATCTGTTTCTTTGCCTGGTTCGGCATTGTTCCTTTTATGCCCGATGTGGAAAGGGACCTGGGCCTGACGCCCTCTCAGAAATGGAATTCCATAATCCTCGCTGTTACCGGAACCGTCTTTGCACGCTTGTTGATAGGCATGCTGTGCGATAAATATGGGCCAAGATTATGTTATACCTATTTATTGCTACTCGGTGCGATTCCGGTTATCCTCCTGGGATTTGTGCAAACCCCCATGCAGTTTATGATATGCAGACTGTTTATAGGGTTTATAGGAGCTTCCTTTGTCATTACCCAGTTCCATACCTCTATTATGTTTGCCCCCAACATTGTGGGAACGGCGAATGCCACCTCTGCCGGATGGGGCAATCTCGGGGGTGGGGCCAACCGATTGGGAATGCCGTTGATTGCCGCTGCTGTGGTAAGTTTCGGGGTAGCGGATGAGGCGGCATGGCGGTATGCTATGGTGATAGCCGGAATTGTTTGCCTGTTGATGGGTATCATCTATTTTTTCTTTACCAAGGATACCCCGGAGGGCAATTTCTCAGAATTGAAAAAGGATGGCAGCCTGCCACTTTTGACAAAGGATGAAGCTTCTTTTATGAGTGCGTTAAAGGATTACAGGGTTTGGATCCTCTTTCTGGTCTATGCAGCCTGCTTTGGTATTGAACTCACCGTGTATGGAACCATGGATGACTACCTGCAGAACCGGTTCGGACTGGATCGGATGACGGCCGGTAACCTGGTGCTTTCCTTTGCCCTGATGAACATTTTTGCAAGGACCCTTGGAGGTTATTTTGGAGACTTGTCCGGAAAACTCCGTGGGTTGCGGGGAAGGGTTTTGTTTCTCGCCCTAATCCTCGCAGCGGAAGGAATTATGCTCTCCGTATTTTCCGTAACAACGAGCCTGGTCCTGGGAATGATTTTCCTCATTGCGTTCAGCCTCACAGTTCAAATGGCCGAAGGTGCCACCTTTTCAGTAGTACCTTTTATCAATAAAAAAGCCATCGGTTCCATTTCCGGCATAGTGGGAGCCGGAGGCAATGTGGGAGCCTTCCTGGCGGCTATGTTGCTGAAATCAAAATCCGCCGTCGCTGAAAGCGCTGCCTTACAGGCCAACAGCGCCCTGGGGGAAGAAGCCATGAAGGCGGCCCAGGCATCGGCAGCCTCCTCGGCAGTGTCCAGCGGTTATTTTCTGATAGGAGGGTTTATAGTCGTATCGGCGGTACTCTCTCTGGCCATCAGGTTCGCGACCGCTGATGAGAAGGCGGCTGTTGAAGAAATCAAGGGCTTACAACTGGCCGGTGCGGATAAATAGAACATCAATCAGGTCAGGTTCCGGTATGGGAACATGAAAACCAAAGAATAATCATTGAAACATTCATTATGAAGAGGAAGTTATTTATATGGGTTGTGCTTTTTATGGCCGTTCAGAATCTGAAAGCCCAATTTGTACTGGATGGGGAGTTCCGCCCCCGAACAGAATTCCGCCATGGTTTCGGAAACATCATCGCAGACAGGGCAAATGCCGGCTATGCGATTGCCACACGGATACGTCTCAATGCCGCCTATGCAGTGGAAGCTTACAAATTCTATGTTAGTTTACAGGATGTATTGCTTTGGGGGGAGAACAGGCAGCTGAGACCGGAGGACAGCAACAATTCATTCTCCATTTTTGAAGCATGGGCAGACATTGGCCTGGGAGGCGGATTCTCCGCCAAATTCGGCAGGCAACTCCTATCTTATGACGACGAGCGAATTTTGGGAGAGGTTGACTGGACCCAGCAGGCACGTAACCATGATGCTGCGTTGATAAAATTTGGATCGGAAAAATTTAAAGCCGACCTGGGAGTGGCATTCAATCAGGATTTTGACGATCCGGCGGGGTTTCAGTCGGTGGGCTCGGCATACAACACTACGGGATTCTTTTCCTATAAGACTATGCAATTCCTTTATCTGAAACAAAGCTGGGAAAATTTATCCGGTAGCCTGCTCCTGCTGAACAATGGGTTCCAGGAATTCGAGGGAGACGGCATTACCGGAAATGGAACGAGCTATCTTCAGACTATGGGGGTCCATTGGCAATATAAAAAAGGGAATTTCAATACTTCCCTGAACGCATTTTTGCAAACCGGGGAACATCAAAACAATTTAGATGTTTCAGGCGCTTATTTAATGGGGTTAGACATTGGTTACCAGGCAAAAGGGAACTTAGGTTTTGGCCTTGGAACGGAATTGATCAGCGGCGATAAGCGCGAATCATCAGACCAGACGGAGGCATTCTTTCCCTTATATGGCACCAACCACAAGTTCAACGGATTTATGGATTATTTCTTTGTGGGAAATCATGCCAATTCGATCGGGATATTCGATATACATGCCAGTGCCACTTTAAAAATAGGGGAGAATTCAGGTTTGCTGGTCAAAGTATTAAACTTTAGCGGCGAGCAAAAATTGTCCAATGGTATAAGTTCCCTGGGCACGGAAATCGACATGGTATACTCCAAAGCCTTCAAGGGTTATACCCTAAGTTTAGGATATTCCCAAATGTTTGCAGGGGATGGTATGTATACTTTGAAAGGCACCACAAAAGATGCAGCCACAGGTAATCAATACTGGGCCTGGGCCATGCTGACCCTCAAGCCGTCATTTCTTAATACGGCACAATAAACCGGTGTTTGCAAGGATTGCTTTCGGTTGGCTGCTCACGGCCATGTTTTGTATGATTGGTGGAATTATTTTTGTGGGAGGGTGGCGTAATGGGTCATTAGCTATGGGCACCGCGTCTAAAGTGTATTAAAATCCGGAACCGCCACCGTATCAATACGCAGTTTTTGGTTTTAGCCTATCTTTGTGCCCATATAAAGAAGGATTTTGAATCAATCTATACGAATTGTCCTGGCTGATGACCATTCCCTGGTACGGGATGGGATCCGAGCCCTGTTGGAAGAAGACAGAAATCTGGAAGTTATCGGGGAGGCATCCAACGGCAAAGAGGCCGTGGCAATGGTCCTGGATAAAAACCCTGATATCCTGATCATCGATATCCGAATGCCGGAAATGAACGGGATCGATGCCGTGGAAGAACTTACCAGTCAGTCCGTTACCACAAAGTGCATCATATTATCCATGCATGATTCAGAAGAGTATATATTAAAGTCGGTAAGTGCGGGTGCCAGTGGGTACCTCCTGAAGGATACAGGGAAGTCCGAATTCCTCAAAGCGATCCATACAGTGAAGGAAGG
>JBGTLT010000167.1:0-7822 GCA_041743975.1 Zeaxanthinibacter sp. | reverse complement strand
TAGACGTAGTAGCTATACAAGTTTTACTTTTTATTGGGCTTCGACTCCGCTCAGCCTGACATGCTGCCAAGATAGCCTGGAACCTGCAGAAAACGAGCAGTTTCTTTTGTTGGGCTTCGTGTTTCGCTACGCACAGCTTGACAAGTTGCCAAAATAGTCTGTGAACTTGCAAAAAACAAGCAGTTTCTTTTTAGTAGGTTTCTTGCTTCCCGCCCGAACGGAACAACCATGGCAGCTGCGTGTCAGGCTGAGCGTAGTCGAAGCCATCACCATCACAACACCGTACTGGTATATAAACTGATAAGCAAATTCAACGGCTCTCCTCTTTTTTTAAAGAGGGGAATGAATCTGCCAAAGGCAGAGAAAGGGGAGATTCCTCCTGTAAACGTGTTCCCTGATCCCTCCGACCCGATACATCGGGCCACCTCCCTTAGGAAAAGGGAGGAGCTATTTGTTCGTTTTTATTTATATTTTCATTAAAATTCCCCTTTCATGCTAACTGTAGCCACATTTCGACTTCCCGCCCGTACCGGACGGTACGGGCGGGCGCTCAATGTGACATCTTTTTTGTCATCCTGAGCATAGCGAAGGATTGTCAGGCTGAGCGGAGTCGAAGCCATCTCCATTTATCAAAGCCATCTTCTTTGCCCTTGTCCAACCTTTTATTTTCTTTTCAAAATAAATTGCCTGAAGGACATCATTAAATTCCTGGTAAAATTCCATGGTTAAGGGCCTTCTTTTATAGGTATAGCAATATTTCTTGTAGCCTGATTGATGTTCCTGAAACCTTCTGGTAAGGTCATTGGTGATTCCTGTATTGTAGGAACCATCTGAACATTTAAATATGTAGACGTAGTAGCTATACAAGTTTTACTTTTTATTGGGCTTCGACTCCGCTCAGCCTGACATGCTGCCAAGATAGCCTGGAACCTGCAGAAAACGAGCAGTTTCTTTTGTTGGGCTTCGACTCCGCTCAGCCTGACATGCTGCCAAAATAGCGCCAATCTGTTATGTATGAACAAACAGTGCACATCAGGTTATATAGTGAGAAAATGTAGCCAGATTAATCCTTTTTGAAGTGTCTGGCGAAGTCGAAGGCTTTGTCAGGTTAGCGTAGTCGAGGTAACCTGTACCGAGCGTAGACAAGGTACCCTATGCCGTGAGGATAGTTGGTTTCAGGAAATTCTTTAATTTCAGAATTGCTCCAGGATGATTTTTTTGCAAGAATTTACCCCTTTTATGTAGAAATCGTTACCGGACTTTACAATCCGGGAATTCTCATAGGATTCCTGAGCGAAATAGAGAAATTCATTCAGAATGGTTTTCAAATGGGCATATTCAGGTAGTTCTGTATCTATTTTACCTGATATTTCAACTTCATTCAAATTGTCAACATCTGTCAATTGGTATTTGATGGGAACAAAACTACTTTTATTCCCCTGAATGGAATTTTTTATCCGCCGGTAGAGGATATTGACTTTCCTGTTGATCAAATAGGTGAACAACAGGGATTTATTCCGTTCAAATATAAATCTGAAATAAGTGCCTACAGAATGTTTTGGGAAAATGTAATAATTTTTCACAGGGTGGACGCTATTGCTCCATCGCCTTTTGTAATCAAGGTCGCCCCAACCCATTTCGAAGAAATGGTAGTCATTGGAGATGCTCCATTCCAACTGTTTGTAAAGCATGATGTTGCCCATGCTATATTTGGAATAGCTAATATCGAAGGCCGTGATATAGTAGAAAAACAGTGTATTAAAATGGTAAGCCACTGATATGGAAACAGGGCTGTCTTGCTGATAAATAACAAAAAGTGATGCCTTTTTATCCAAAATCAAAGAATATAATGTGGCCCGGATAGCTTCCCAATCCTTGAGGGTATGGCTGGTCTCGTTTCGCTCTTCAAATCGGGTAAGAATCATTTCCTTTAGCAAAACCAGTAAGTCATGGCATAGTCGTTTGTCAATGGCCCCATAATACCGCTTGTACCGGATACTGAAAGAATCTTCCAGGCGTTTCATCCCCCGAAGAATGGTCCCCCGGGCTTTTTTGGAAAAGTGTTTCCCCATATATTGGTGAACATCAGATAGATGATGAAGGTCGATGGTATATCCATTGACAGTCGGGATGGAATGAATTTGCCAGTCTTCAGTCTTCAGATAGCCGACGCGCAGATAATCGGGAACATTTTTAAAACAAATCAATCCCTGGTTTTTGTGGTTCCCGGAATCCTTCGGTGCTTCCCAGACAGGGCAGTTCATATCCCCGGTAAGTATCACCCTATCGCAAAAATCAGCAACCAGCCCCGGGTTGACCGCCATATCTGTCAATAGTGTAACCGTCGTTTTTCTCATTTTAAGTCATTCAAACACCTTTGGTCAAAACCACCCCCAGGTATTTGATCTGCTAATATGCTTAAAAAATAAACAAATGATCCTATAGGGGCAGGAATATATGTTGGTCAGACCGGGCCTTGTATATTTATGGCGTTTTTTCCTTACCGTTGGTAATGAAGGTAACAATTTCCCCTGCAATAATACTCCTGCCGTGATCATTCCAATGCCTGTCATAGATGAGTGTAGTAGGTTTAGCGGATTCCGAAAATGTATCTGCAAAATCTATGATTTCTATGCCCTCGTCCCTGCAATATTTCAGGAATTCGTCGCTGGTCTTTCTGGAATCGAGTAAAATGGCTGTTTTGGACTTGTCAAACCCATATAGTCCAATTAGGCTTTTAAAATTATCCAGGCGTAACTGGTTCTTTTTTAACAGTTCTTCCGGGTCCGGGAGCACTACATTGGTTTTATAACCTCCTTTTTCCTCCTTTTTACCTTTAGCTGCAACAAGGTCCTTCACAGTCTCCAATACGCCAATCTTGGAACCGTAGGACAGTAATTTGATATTGTCCCTTAGCCTGAACAAATTGGATGACAACATTTTGATCCGTTGGTGATTGGGTTCATATATATTCCGGTTAAGGTCGCTCTCATAATTGAGATAAATAATTATTTTATCAATCAATTGGAATTGGACTTTATAGGCATTGATCAGATGTAATTGATTGGCCAGGTCATATCCGGCATATCCCATTTTATATGCGGTAACCCCGGGCAATTTTTCCTCAATTTTGGCACCTATGGAATTCTGAATATCCTGATGGAACCCTTCTATAAAAGAATCCCCTATAATTGCCACATCAAAAGCATCCCTGGACGGATTGAATTCCCTGTGGGAATTAAAACCGAAATCATTGATAACAAACGCGGAAAAATTCTGGTTCCTGTTCCCCGTTACGGAGTTACCCCTGTTTCCCGGGACCCTTTTCTCCACGCCGAGTTCATCAATAAATCTGGGCGGGTCTTCAGTATATAGATGGAATACCCTTACGATGACTTCCAGCGCAAGCAATATCAGCAACAGATAAAATGAGGATTTTAAAATAAATTTCTTCATTGCCTTTAAAATTGAAAATATATAAAGGAGCGGTTGACCCCATCATCATAGAACAACAACATACCTAATATAAATACCGTATAGGCCAGGAACCTTACGTATTTGGAATTAAACCTTACCGGACGCCTTTCATCCTTGCGTATAAGATATTCGTAGCCGATAAATAGCCCTATCAAAATATAAAAATCCACCATTCGGTAGCCCATGGGATGTACATAGGCAGCATAACTTTGGTCCGTAGCTATCCTTTGGATGTAATTAAATGCATCTGTCAGGGAAGGAGACCGGAAGAAAATCCTTGAGAATGTAACCAGGGCAAAGGTAAGCAACACCTGTAATACCTCCTTTATGGAAGGGAGCATACTATTTTGGGCAATGACATTATCGGCATATAGCCTGTTCCGGCCCATTAAAAAAACGGGTATATAAAAAAGTGCATGAAGGCCTCCCCAGAATATGAAGGTCCAATTGGCCCCATGCCAGAAGCCACTCAGGACAAATATAATGATGATATTCCTGATCGATTTTATTTTGCTTACCCGCGAACCTCCAAGGGGAATGTAAACATAATGCCTGAACCAGGTAGACAGGGAGACATGCCACCTTTGCCAATATTCAGCAACATTCCGGGAGAAATTGGGAAATTTAAAGTTAGACATCAGTTCAATCCCAAAGAGTTTTGCCGTCCCTATGGCGATATCAGAGTATCCGCTAAAATCCCCGTATATCTGAAAGCTGAACAGGCAAACCCCTAAAACAAGGGTAGAGGCTGGATACTGTGCATAATTGGTGAAAATGTCATCTACTATGGGTGCCAGGGAATCAGCGATGACCAGTTTTTTGAAGAACCCCCAGAGTATCAGTTTCATACCACTGCTGCCCTGGGCATAGCTAAATGCCCGCTTGCTGTTGATCTGGGAGAGCAGGTTGGAAGCCCTTTCGATGGGGCCTGCTACAAGCTGAGGGAAAAAGGCAACGAAGGCTATAAATGAAATAAGGTTTCGGGAAGGTTCCAGTTTTTTGTAGTAGATATCAAAGGAATAAGACATTGTCTGGAAGGTATAGAATGAAATACCTACCGGCAGAATGAACCGGAGTGTCCATACGCTCTTCATTTCATAGCCGACAGCGCTGAACATGTCGATGAAGGAATCTATAAAGAAATTAAAATATTTGAATACCCCTAACAAGCCTACATTGAAGATCACGCTGACCCAAAGCCAGATCTTTGCTTTTTTCCTGTCATCCAGATTGTCATATATCCGCAGGCCAACCAAATAATCCACTATGGTACTTAAGAGGATGAGCAACAAAAACCTCCAGTCCCACCAGCCATAGAACAAGTAGCTGGCAAGGATGATAAGGATGTTTTGGTACTTTTGGTTTTTGTTGAATACAGTCCAATACAGTATAAATACCGCAGGGAGAAAAATCAGGAATTCGATTGAATTGAATAGCAATTTGAAATATGTTATTTTGGTTGGTATACCTGAAAGGTTTTAGGATATAACGGTTGCCAGTACCTCTTTATTCCTGCCGCATAATAAATAAGTAGCTTTCGCGTCTGGCATCCTGTAAATTTTAAGGTCTTTAAAGCATTCGTTGTTGAGGTACAGGAATTCAAATACCACATGTTTAAGGCACCGGTCTGTGGTAAATGCCGGGAAGATTTGCTCCAGCTCCTCCCTCCTGACCTCCTCCTGAAGGTCTTCAAAAATGCAGGAGATGGATTCTGTTTCCCGGCTTGTTTTATTTTTCAGCCGATAGGTGAACCTGTGCCATTTCTCGTTTATTTTTTTATCACGGAGTGCCTGCTTTATCCTGAAGTAATTTTTTAGCAGATATGCCATGGTTCTGGCCTTGAGTGACCGGGTGTCATAATAGATATGACACTCAAAATCATATGCTTTACTGGCCCATCGTTGTTTGTAGTCAAAATACCCTTTGGAAAAATCAAAATATGTTAGTTTTTCCTTTATGCTCCATTCCACCAGCGCCATAAGCATCACTGCCCCGAGGTGGAATTTGGTGTATTCGATATCAAATACAGTGATGGCATCAAAAATGGTATCGTCGGAAAGATAGTTCAGCGTAATGCCAATGGGTTTGGACCCGTCATATACCACAAAGAGCGCAGCTTTTTTCTCCATGATCATCCGGAAGGTTACCTCTCTATAAAATTCCCACTCCCCGGAAGCCAGATTGTTGTTTGTGGTTTGTTTATCAGCAAAACGTTTTTCGAGCAGTGTCCTGAACCGGTTAAAGAGGGCATCATATGTTTCATGCGTGATTTCCCCAAAGAACATTTTATATTCTATATCAAAACAAAGTTCCAGTCGCCTGCGAAATTTATTGAGTTTCGTACGGGTATTTTTGCTAAAGGTGGCCGACAGGTAACCCGTAAGGTCTGCAAATTTCTCAAGCTCAATAAGAAATCCCGGGTATTGTTTTACAGTATTCAATCCAAGCGGGGACCTGCCGGAACCAGTCTCTAAACGGAAGTACGTCGGGACATCATATATCAGAAAAACCCTTCCGCGGCAATCGCGTGTATTTTGGGGATTCAAACTATAGGAGATACCTTTTGTATGGGTTTTTCCCGTATTGAAAAAGTAAGGGAGGTAGGGATGCTTCACAAACGACAAATCCGGGATAAAGTCAGGCTTAAATCCTGCATCCCCTCTGTTGAAATGTTGCCGCCATACGGCAATATAAGACTCTGAAGTAAACGGATTGTTCTTCATGGTTCAGGCGATTAGGGTCGCTTATTTACTTTATGAATCTGTAGCTTGGGAAAAAGGAATCATATTTTTCCGGATCATCCCCTTTGTCCTCCTTGTTTATGCGGCTTACCAACATTTCGTAGGCTTGTTGGTCTACTATATAATTCCATACCTTAAATGGCCTGAGATCATTGGAAAACCCGGATTTAAAATCGAATAACGTATCTTCCAGGGTACCCAGCCCGCCCCCCAGATTAAAAAATCTATGCATTTTATGGGTGGCCCGGATACGCATCTCGTCTATTAAAAGTTTAATGGGATGCAAACCGGAATATCCGGCAAGAGATCCTGAAAGGTGGTATTGGACAATGCCATTAGTTGTAATATACATGGCACCACTGATTACGGTACCGGATTCATTATCGATGGCCAGGAGCAGTTCGGTCTCAAATTCTTCACTTTCCATAAGGGCAAAGAAATAACACTTTTCGAAAAAGTAATGATCCTTTGCACCGACCCTGGTCATGGTTTTCAGATAGAGATCGATAAAGGCCTCAATGTCCTCTTTACAAGATCCTTTTTTTACGGTGTATAAGCGTCTGGACTTGTTTATATAGGTCTTGTACCTATTCCGGTATCGCCTGCGCTGTTCCTCCGGGGGCAGTGTAAGGTCAATATTCACAATCATACCTTTTGACTGTATTTCTCCCAAATATTGCAGGCATTCTTCCTGCTGGGGCAGGAAGGGATGTAAGCGCGAAAAAACGGAGATAATTTTCCTGTCTGAAAAATAAGAATCAAGGGCTTGTTTAAGGCGGGTGTGATTCAGCTTGCTTGATTTTAATTTTACCAAAGGCCCTGAATACCCATAAACCGAAGTTGCATCAAAGTAATCAGAATTTGGTATTTTCCGAATAACCAATGGAAGGGCAAGCAGGCAGTTCTCATCTGTATACCGCAATAGTACAGCCTCTTCACCAGCTACCTTTGCAATCTGATGATAATCAAAGGTGTGACAGTAGTCAAAGATTTCAAATTGGGAAAGCAGTTGGTTCCATGCTTTCCTGTCTTGAATTGCTTCAATCATATTCAGGCGTATAGATACTCATTCAATCATATAACGAACTTTTCCCATTAATGTTTAAATTTTCAGGTTAAAATTCCATTTTTAGGGACAAATGATGTAATTGAATAAAAGCCGGTATTGCAGGCGGAGAATTCAGGGCGGACTGTACACTTGCTAACCGCCGGCACCAAAATCCAGATTAGCCTATATTCAAATACTTGAATAAATAATATTGTTTCCTTTTTAAGATTTGAGCAGGGCACCATTTTACCCCTTTGTAGTTCAAATCCTTTAAAAATACTAATTGGCTAATTCCCAGGGTATTCTTTCCATCTTTTTTTTGCCGCTATTAAAAGATGTATTGTTGTTCTTCTGTTTTAGATCATAAAATAATCGATCTATAACCCACTGATTTTAAACGAAAGTCTTCTAATAATTTGAATGTCCGTAATTACTAATAATTGATATAATCTGCTTAAATTTACCGAAAAGAAAGATGTGAATATTTTCAGTTTTACGGCCCATTTCGATAGCGAGGAAGCTTGTCGCAACCACTTCAAGTCCGAGCGTGACAAGA
>JBGTLT010000166.1:0-3822 GCA_041743975.1 Zeaxanthinibacter sp. | reverse complement strand
CTCCATGATTATTTTTTTTATTTATGATTTAATTTATATTCGGTAGCATGACAATCGACTTAAGATTCTGCCAGTTTGTGGGAGAACTGAAGGATGATGAACTCGGCGGGGCGAACCACTGCCAGTCCAATCTCAACGATCATTCTGCCTTCCAAAATATCCACTGCAGTCATGGTTTTACCCAAACCTACAGCTACATAATAGGCGTGTTCCGGCTTGGCACCCTGTAAGGCCCCCTGTCGCCAGAGATTGCTTAAGAAATTCTCGATCATGGTCTGCACTTTGATCCAGGTTTTGGAGTCATTGTTTTCAAACACAAAGGGTTCGGTAGACTTTTTACAGCTTTCCTCCACCATATTAAAAAAGCGTCGAACACTGATATATCGCCACTCGTTATCATTGCCCGCCAAGGTTCTTGCGCCCCAAACAAGGGGACCTTTTCCGATAAAACTTCGAATTGCGTTGATGGATTTTCCTGCCACGGCATCCACATTGATGTCCGCCTGTTCCTCGTGGCTTATCATCACTGACGGCTCGCTCACCGAATTTATACTAACATTGGCTGGGGCTTTCCAAACTCCCCTGGCATTGTCTACCTTGGCGTAGATACCGGCTATGGCTCCACTGGGGGGGATTGTATTGATAGTTTTAATGATATGTTTTGCGATGTTGCCAATTACCGGATGATTTTCATACAGGGCATCCTGTGCGGCATTCCTGTAGCTGCTAGCTGCGCTGGAGATGGAGTCCGCATAGGCAATGAGCTTTTCAAACTGGACAAGGACATCATTGGCAACCTGCCGTGCCATTGAGGGTCGTTCGCCAGCGGTCGAATAGTCCCCATAGTCTTTTGAAGTTGGACCAATATCCGATGCGCCGGTTGCAACGCCCAGCCATTCAGCGCTTAATGTAGGGTAAAGGGCGTCCACGGCAGCTTCATTGGCATTGTCGTTCAGTAGCAATACATCCGCATTCTTGTCTATTGCAATAATTCCCTTCGCCCCTCCCCTTAGCATGCTCTCCGATTTGGCGTAGGTATTTAGATCATTTGCTATCTGGCTTGTTGTAAGATCCAAACCGAGGTACAAATTTTGAAATCCCAGAATGGTATTGCGGCAAAAAGTGAACAGGGATTTTAATGTTGATTTTGCCGTGGCCGAAGTAGTAGTGCCATCGACCGCCTTTTTGAATTCCAGATACTTTTCCCTTAAACTTGGCGCAACGGTACCCCCGCTAAGGGCTCCATTGGTTTGGGCGCTTTTAACGGTAGCCAGGAAATTATCTACTGTTGTAACCTCGGTATTGGCCGAATCATAGGTATCGATCAATAGAAGGTGCTCGCTATTTGAGGAAAGGTCTTTTAGTGTAAGCGGTGCTGATAATGAATCTGTAATATTGGATTCAAAATCCGCTATATTTATTTCACGAGGATAGGTTGTAACCACATAAGGCGTATATGCTACGCCATATTTTAAGTCATTGATACCAATGTTGCTTCTAAAATTGGAGATAGCATCATCCAAATCCCCGTCAATGTTCTCCTTAAGATCGAACAGGCCCACCCTATCCTGTAATTTGGCACTTTGTTGGAGTGCCATTTGCTGCAGGCTGTAGAAGCCGGCATCATCCGTGCCGTCGGTTACCACATTTGTGGCATCGGGAAATAAGATGATCGTGGGCTCGTCATATTTCTCCAGGGCTTTTACCCCGGTCCGTAATCCCGGGTTCGTGCTATCATTTTCATCCCCATAAACCGGTGCGGTGCCGTATAGACCGACGGATACAATGTAACAATCTCCCCCACCATTATCAAAGAAGAGGCGAAGGCTGTCGTAAATCAAATATCTTTCCGTGTTGGCAATGGAAACAAGCTCTACCGCAAAATTATTGTTCTCGTCCAGTACTATGTCGATATCATCAATAATGTGATCGCCGCCATAATACTCCCTGAACTCCAGCAAGGAAGAAATACGCGTGGGTTTCATGAGAAGGGAATCTCCCCGCTTTTCTGCTTTTTCCGTGTAGCCCACAAAGGCAGGAATCGCCGTTTCTACTTGAGCTACGGAAGGTGGTAGTTTCGGTATTTCCTCAATGTAGACACCCGGTGTTTTAAAAACTGTGGCCATAATCTGTGATTTTAATTATTTATAAATTCAAAAAAGTTTCACTTACTATATAGTTGTTTTCGCCCTCCATAATGGACAGATCACGATACCCGGGTATTTTCGTTTTCGTCAGAATATCCGAACCATCATAGGCAACAGAGATCGAATCAATGGCTTGTTCATTCATCCGAACTGGCAATTTGCTCTGGAATATGTTGCCGCCCAGATTGTCAAATTCAATAATGGCGTCATCATCGGTAATGTTGGTTACTTTGCTGGTCTTGCATACATATTTTAAAAGGTACTGGGCGGGGGCATACCTGATTATATAATTGCGGGTTTCAATTTCCAAGTTGCCCGGGGATACCATGTAGAATGTACCGTCCTCTTTTAAGAAGCGGTACTTGTCATCTGTGGCCTGGGCATCATTATGGATGGTGATCAGACCCAGGTAGGGTTGCCAATCGTTTTCCAATCTGAAATAAAGGTATTCTTCCTGTGCGTTCAGAGTCACCTTATATATACCCTCTGCCAATGGCATCTTCTCTTCATTATAAAAATTTAAGAGGACACTTTTTAAATTTGTATTAGCAGGATTTTCTGCGGGTCCGATATCAGTATGCTTTACCTCCTTATCAAATTGTTGTGTTGTAGGATCGAATTGAAAGTAAGTGATGGCCACATTAGTCGATGGTGCTTCCAGGGCAATTACTTTTTCAGGTCCCGTAAATAACATGCTGGTTGCCCCTGAAACATAACTTATCTTTTCCAACTTCCTGAATTGGGAGGAATTGTTCAGGTTTCCCGTATTGGGATCGACTTTTACAAGACATTCATAGGCGATATCCGAGCCACTGCGAACCATGTCATTATATTTGTATCCATTTGTAGCTGCAAACTGGGGTAATTTCTCATTGAGGTACAATACATTATCCACAGCCTTGTTATTTCCATCCAAAATGGAATTCGCGTTACTAAAATAGAGCTTGGTCTGGTAGGGATCATTTGAAGTGTAATTTGTGATTTTAGAAAAATCATAGCCTACAACATCCAAAAAAAATTGGAACTTAAAATCATTGGACAATTCCAAAAGAGGAGCGGAATCAACCATATGACGGACAAGTACAAAAAGTTTGTTTTGAAAGAATTTGGAGATCAGGCCTGCGCCCCGCAATATCTTTTCCGTAGCTTCGGTCGGTACGATACGTAGCAATTGCGGTTTGGTCAGCGAAAAATAATCGTGTTGCAATTCTATTGTGAACAAGGGAGTGTATTTCATTCCTTTATCGGTTTTGGCGTTATTTTAAAACACTTGCGAGCACATTTTTTTTAATTTGGATTTCGGTAATTAAACTTCCCTCGGTCTGGTTGGCCTCATCCGCAATGGTTACTAATTTCATTTTGTATAAAACAGAGGGCAGGTATTTGCCCCCAAGAATTCCCCATAAATGATTGACTTGTTCAAAATTCATAGTATACAATTCGAGGTGTAATTTCTCAATACCGGGATCAAGGGAGGGAAAATCAGAAGCAGAAAAAAAGTTGTTGCTTTGAAAGCATTGAATAACATTTGAAATCCTGCTTAATGCAACACTGTAAGTATTCAGATTTGCTGAAAACAGCAGATACAGGTTAACCAGTATTTTGGGGTTACCTTTGATTACCTTGTCTGCTTGCCTGTAGATTCCGTTGGGATTTTTAGCTATCCTGTCCTCTT
>JBGTLT010000165.1:0-37941 GCA_041743975.1 Zeaxanthinibacter sp. | reverse complement strand
CCCGTCAGCACACGATTATCAGTACCTGTTCCCATTTCTCCCATAAAATTAGGGGTAAATGGATAACCTGCATCGGCAGATGTTCTGCCTGTCACACAATCCCAATAGGGAATGGTTATTCTCGGATTACCTGTGACAGCTTGCAGCTCCAGCTCAAACTGCCTTAAAAATTCCCTATGCCATGGGGTAAAGGCGGCTCCCTTATGAGCTCCGTTCATTACCATACTGTGGACCCAGACATATACATCGTACCTGTTTTTTGCCCCGGCTGAATTGGCAGCAGCAGGCCTGGGACTTGTTGTATCGGCCTTTAGGGCCAAAAGTGCATTTACGTAGGCGGTTTTCTCCGCGGTGGCCATTGTGCTGATGTTCTTTCTAATGTTCATCTTTTCCATTTTTGATTGACTACGTTTTATTTCCTATACTATCTTTAAACCACACATGATTGCATTAAAACATAATATGTTTAGTTTTCTCCAGATGAAAAACTTGAATAGATAGTAAACCGTCCTAAATGGGGCAAGAATTGGTGAACTTTATACGAATGAATGAACAAGACTGAAACCAAACAGGATAAAGTTTCCGTTGAATAAAGGTAAACCAATACCTTTAATATAAAGTACAGAGATGTATAGTTGGAAGCTTATCGTGTATAGATAAAAAAAAAAGAATGATAAAACACGAATCATAATATACTATTCACAATACTTAAAACTAACCGGTTTAAAAGCAAACATATAATGTCAATAAAATAAGAGCTATGTATACTATTTACCGGATGCCGGTTCATACCAATCCAACTTCTATTTTTTCTTTTTATCCTTTGTCTTTTTAGGGGATTCATCAAAGGTAAAAACTACCTTCTCAAACACACCCTTTTCATTCACCTTAAAGGCTGGCATTTCCATTTCCATATTTGACATTTCCGGAATCTTTGGCTCGGGATATGTAACCTTTCTTAATTCTGGTGCTGTAACCACGGATTCCAGGCAGGAATCCTCCTGTCCGGAAGCGCTGACATCAGAAGAAGCCGCACTATTTTCCTTTATTTCTTTCACGGGACTTTTTATTGTTGATTCAAACAAGACTTTACTAATTTCCTTGTCGCCTTCGGGACGATTTTCCTCCAGGCATTTTTTCAACGCATCCGGATCAAGTTCGTACTTTTTCAAAAAATGATAAACACTGTCCTGGGACATTAGACAGCGAATTATCTTACAGATTGCTTCCCCATTTTCGTTTCCAGGGGCGGTTGGCCTTGCCGGAGTTCTTTTATAGATGGATATGCTCCTCCATGTTTCCCTGGTGAATGGATTACCCGCCTTGGAACGACCGTTTGCCTTAATTAGTATTTGATAAATCCCGGAGCGTTCCGCAACAAAACTGCTGGAAAATTCCCCCATGGCCGTTTCGTTTAATCTCACCACTTTGTTACTTCCATGGGGCCATTGTATCTCAGCCCATACCGTACCACTGATAGGCTGGCGGTATTGGGTAAGATCTGCAAAAAGTTTGACTGTTGCTCCGACCACATCGGAGGATTTCTCTAAGGAACATCGAAAGTTCAGGTTTGATCGGGTATAGATGGACACGCTGTAGGGAACAGAAGTAAATCGACGCATATTTTTAAAGAGGTCCCCATAATTACTCCACTCCAGACATAATTTTTTTACCTCGTCCTTAGAATAGAGTTGAAGCCTTACCTTCCAAATCCCTGCATGGCTTTCGTCGGGCTTGTCCGGAATAGCCGGGAATCGTAGCCTGTAAATTTGGTTGTTGGTATTGACCTCATGGGTTATATTGCCCATTGTTCCGGAAATATCCTCGCCACCGGGAGTAATCAGACCTACTTTTATAAAGGGCGCCAGGGGAGAAAGTACAACAACAGTACCCCCGATATCCGCCTCACAAATAGCATATTCAATTTGTTGTTTTATGCCAAACACCAGGCTTCCTACAGGGTCAAGTACAATGTCCATTTTCTTGATATCCACCAGTATCTGCTGGAAATATTTTGATAATTTGAACAAACGGTCCGGGCCGGTCATCGTACCGGTAAGCAAAACTGCTTTGGAGATATCGTTCAAAGCGGCTTCACTGACTGTGCTTTGCTGGCCGAGTCCTACGGCATAGATATCCTGGCTTATCCCCGAGATTGCAGCCGTTACCGGTGCCGAATTGATATAGGGCGGTACGTTCTGATTGCCATCAGTCATTACCAACAAACCAAAATTGGTATAGGGGGTACCTGAGGTATTGATCTCGAGAGTCAACATGGCTGCCCCTTCGATAATCCCCTGGCCAATAGCTGTTGAGCCGCTTGGATCATTTGCAGGGTTCGCGAGGGCATTGTTGATAGCGGTAGCGCCCCCGGATGATTTCAGGGTAATGCCAAATTGAGGATGGGCAGTGGTATCGTAATAGACCATTCCCACACCGTCATCGGATGCAAGAAGGTCCCGAACGGCCATAATGGCATTTTCCAGCATTTCGAATCGGGTAATACTGGTACCGTCGTTATAGCTCATACTATAGGATTTATCCAATACCAGGGCAATGGCGGATCTGACTTCCTCCACAACGTTGGCCTGCAGGGTTACCGTCCAGGAGCCTGCCAGATAATCCCCTGCCACATTGGAATAATAGCGGTCCGTATCATTAACATAGACGTTAATGGTTACCAAACCACTTTTGTTTCCTGTACTCGTGGTCGCCTTTAATTCTATGTTTACAGTATGCATCTGGGGTAAACCATTGGTATGGGTAACGTTCACAAAAGCCGGAGAACCTGTAGGAGGACCGAATTCAGGAGCCCCACCAAATGCATCGATCTGGAATTTCATGTTCCTTCCAGATTCCATAGTAAATGGTATGGGCAATTGTACTGTCGAACCTACTTCCACCGTACCAAAATCTAAGGTGGTAACCATGGTGTCAATTATCGGGAGGTCCACATCGTACATATAACCCAGATTCTTATGGTCCAGAACATCTGTGGGCCTGTTTAATACCGGGAAAAGGAAAAAACTGCTTTCCAACATGGCCATTACGGAATTAAGACTGTGGAGAGGGGTGCCTGCATTGGGCTGGTAATTGGGAATACCTCCGTTTAGCCTTTGCTGCCAAATGGCCCAAATCCGGTCTATATTACTGTGGTGCAGAAAAAAAAGGGGATCGTTGGGGGAGGTGCTTGGCATCATATTACCCCCTACCCACTGATGCGGCCCATTGTGCAAATCGTATTCCAATACTTTTCTAAAGCTCGCCGCAATCGTTGCGGGACCCGGTACGGCATTACCTTCTGCAAAGGGAGCCGTATCATAGGACATACGCGGCAAAGCTGCGTCCAAATCGGCCCTCACTGGCAATTGGGCCGGATTTTGCCCCGTTCTTCGCCTTAAATACGTGGTATTGTCCCGTCTATTCGTTGTAGCCAGACCGGTTCTTACATTCAATACCCACAATCCAGCACTTTCTGCAAATTGGCCCGTCTCCACCCGGTTATCCGCGCCCGTGCCCATTCCTCCCATAAAATTCGCAGTAAAGGGATTGCCCGTATCTGCCATGGCTAAAGGATTGCGATGTTCCACAAAATCCCAGTAGGGGATGGTCATTGCGGGATTACCGGAAACCGCTTTCAGTTCCAATTCAAACTGCCTTAAGAATTCCCGGTGCCATGGGGTAAAAGCGGCCCCTCTGTGTGCTCCGTTATTGACCAACATATGGATCCAGGCATATACATCATACCTGTTTAGTGCCCCCGCCGCATTGGCGGCATCAGGCCTTGGACTTATAGTATCGGCCTTCAGTGCCAGGATTGCATTGACGTAAGCCGTTTTCTCGGGATTTGTAAGTGCGCTAACATTCTTTCTGACATTCATATCAAAATTGATTAAATTACATTAGGAATTATAAGTTCTCGGTTTCCCGAATATTGTATATTATTCTAAAAGCAGCTTTTTACACCCATTACCCTGACACTGCCTGGGAATCCCGGGACCATTAGATCTGAATCCGTAAAGGATTTTGTCATGAACCTACGACGCCCACACTAATATTCAACAGTCTTGAAAAGTTTTCCAGTTCCTGATCTGCGATGGGAGGCGTATTTTCCATATTCCCGTGCTCGTGGCCGGAATTACTCCCTGAAGTGCTGGAAGCATTTGGGGCGTAGCTGCCTTCTACATAAATGCCAAAATGATACGTTCCAGGCACCTGGGTGTCATTGATATGCATATGCAAAGGACCTCCCTCATGGCTTACCACCTGGATTTCAGAATCCTTTATAAATTCGAGGCCTTCCTTTTCCTTTTCGATTTTCGCAAGGATGAGGGCTATATCCAAATCTGCCTTAGGTTTTTTGTTCCGGGGATAACCCTTCTCCCTTTTTTCTTCTTCTAGTTTTCGTATAATTTCATCCACCTTATCCTTCGGGAGCAGTTCAGCAATATCGAAAGCCGGGGCCACCATACGGGCAAATCCCCTCAGGTCCTGCACCCTCCCCAGACTTGCGTTTGCATGGATCCCAATTTTTATTTCCGCCCCAGTGTTGACCAAAAAGTTTTCCAGGTTTAATTCAATTTTTAAGCTGGTCCGGGCATAGAAGTTGACGACCATGTTGCAGGCATCATTATCGTTCCTGTTTGTGCTTACCGCCCGTATATCCAGTCCATGCTGGCTCCTGGTAAAAATATTCCGGGTAGCCGTCCTTTTTTCCGGCTTGTTCAGGAGGCGGGAATATCGTGGTCCCCGTATAGTACCTGCGGATACCGGAAACAGCAGTTCCCCCAGTTCCAACATCAGCATACTGGTGAGTTCGTCTGTTTTGTATGATATCATAAGTTCCCATCTGCCTATCCAGCAATCCTTGCTGGTACTGCCCCTTTGCACCACTAACGTCAAACGCCCATCGGATCTTCTGCTGGTGATATGGGGAGATGGACAACAGTGGTGGCAGGATTCCTTGTGTTCGTGCCCCTTTCCATTCCCATATAACACCTCTCCATTGGGTGCATGAAGCATAAAGTTCCAATTCCTGTCCCTGAAATCCATGCCCTGGGCAGTTATCAAAAAGGCATCGTCCGCAGAGGTTGCATCATAATAAAGATGGGTATGTTCCCCGGCAAAAAGTTCAATAACAGGATCAAACACAGTTGTAAACCCAATCGCCTCGGCCAATGATTGGCTAAAAAACTTATCGATAGTTCCTGCAGTTTCGCCCTGAAAGACCTGCTGGGTCGTTAGGTTTTGTCCCTTCGCAACCATAGAGTTCAATGTGGCATACGAAACATCTGCTCCCGTCCCGAATCCCATAGCAAAGACAGCCGTTCTGTTAAAACTGCCGTTAGGAATGGAGTTCATCGGAGCACCTGTGGTAAGGAGGCCATCGGTCAACATGGCCAGGTAGCGTCGCTCATCAGCCGGGTCCCCTCCAAAGGGGGCTTCCACCAGGGTGTTCTGCACATTGTTCAGTGCGTCGGCAAGCGGGGTTCCCCCTCCCGGTGTCATAGAGGCAACATTGGCATCAAATGAACTTTTACTAAAGCTGCCACCGGTTTTGATCAGACCAAAATTTGGAGCACCGAAGACAGGATCAAACTGGTTCCCGATTAAGCTTCTAAAGGTTTTTACCCCTGCGATCATATAAATTGCCCCACTTGCCTGGGCTGTCTCAGCATCCTGTAAAAACGCTGATACCCCCCTTTTGGCTGCCTCCCATTTGGTGACATCCGGATCGGTGACCACCATGGGATCCGGGGTAAGCCCCAGCATACTACCGGTACGGTCCAGGCCTATTCCCATGATCGGTATGCAGTCATAGGTGTAGCCCAGGTTCCTGAAGTTGAGCGTGTCCACATTTTGCTGTGCCCCTGCTGCTGTGACCCAGGCAGGCATGGGTACGGAGGCAGCAATAGAGGCATTGGTGCCATATCCCCCGGCACCCCCTATCCAGGGATACATCAAATCGTTTCTGTGGTGGTGGGGATTACCGCCGGCAACGGGATATTCGTTGGCATGGCCGTCCATTTGCCACATGGCCCACAACCGGTCCACATTGCAATGGACCAGGTAAAAGAATGGGTCAAAAGGAGCTCTGATGGGCGAGTTCATATACCCGCCACCCCCAACCCAATTATGCATGTCATTGTGCATCCGGGTTGCTGAGGTAATGGCACCCTCCCCATTTTCAAGGGCTTGTTGAAAATCCTCATAGTTACCCATGCCAAGGGTTTCCTGTATATCCGTTAAAGAGGGTAAATCTGCAGGATTGCCGGTATTTCTTCTCAGGCCACCACTGGGAGGCCCAAACATCCCAGGCAGCCGGAAACCATCCAGGGTTCCCGGCCACCAGGCAGGCACCGGTGTGGCATTGACCCCATTACCCGGGCTGTCCACTGCAAAATACCCCTGCCGAACGACGTTCCCCGTCCCCGTTCCATCCGGCCCCATAAATGTGTCGGTCATAATACTGCTGGGATCCGTCCAGTCCCAGTATGGTATTCGTACATCGTCAGCCGGAAAATAACTCCTTAATTCATTCTCAAACTGGAACAAAAAATACCGGTGCCAGCTTAAAAAACCGTATGCACCGGTTGCATTACTGGACGCGCCGTGGCCAAAATTAACACTAGCCGCACCCGGGGCAAAAGCTTGTTGGATCATCCAATGGACAGCTACAAACTCTTCCCATTTACTATATCTTTGATTGGCTGGCGCACCCGGATTTATAATGTCCGCTTTCATATGAATGCACGCCTTTACAAAATTTTCTATTTCAGTTGCAGATAAAAACTTGGCATTCTTTCGTGTTCCCATAATGATTTATTTGAGGATTATTACTTATTAGGGGGGAACAATTGTGGAGGGTTTTCGGATTCAGATTGTGTTCATTTCAGTTGAGTTGTGCCAAAGGGCAAGGGATTTATAATTTCTGAAAAGGCTGAAAATCATATAGCCTGTAATCATTCTGTCCGAAAATTAAAGCATCAGGTTGGATAAACCGGATCGAATTGTATAAATGGATGGAATCACGGTATAAATGGCACACATTTCTTTAAAAAATGAACCAAAACACGCGTACTGCATGGATTGAACCGGATTAATTTTTTATATGCTGCGAACCGGTGAAGGCCATTTTCAGGGATGAACTAATCGAAAAAGCGGAATAGGTATTGGCGGGCACTATCGGCAGCTAGGCTACATATAGATTTTGGTAAAGAGTTTGCCCGGGGAAATTTTGATAGTTCCCGGAGGAATTGAAAACCTTCCCCGGTCAATTGCCGAAGCTGAAATTCAGCTGATGTTGATAGAACATAAAAACAGCAGGCATACAGGATAAATTAGTATTGATCAAACAATAAAAAATTTGGATGGATTTAATAGAGAGGGTATGACCACTTATTGGAAGTACAACCTTATAAAAAAATTGTTGTTTTAGAATTGATGACATTTAAGCCATCCTCACTTTACTTAAATTTGAGTAACATATACTGGAAAAGAAACCCTTCACTTTGCATCATGTTGAATTAAATTATACTCAGAGCGCCCAAACCTTTAGTTGTAATACATAATGCCGTAAGAGACAACCCATTTTTAAATTATGAAATATTTCTTTAGTGCCTTTTTCTTATTAACAAGCTGTATGGCCGCTATTGGCCAGCAAACAGGTGAATCCGTTTACATTACCCAGGATAGTGTGTTAATACCCACGCGAAGCGGTATCGGCATTTCTGCAATTGTAGTTCGTAAAAAGACAAACACAACTCCATTACCAGCAATTCTGTTTTATACAACCTACCATCAGGCCGGCGATGCGATTTTTGGGGAAAAATCCGCCGACAGAGATTATGTAGGTGTTGTGGCTTATGCCCGAGGCATCAAAACCGATTTAAGGAATTATGCGCCTTATGAAAACGAAGGTTCAGATGTTTACGACATTCTGGAATGGATCAGTAAACAGCCGTGGTCCAATGGAAGTGCAGGTATGTTTAGCGGCAGCTATACGGGTTATTCCCAATGGGCAACTGTAAAAAATATCCACCCGGCATTAAAAACTATTGTTCCGCAGGTTGCTGTAATGCCGGGATTTGACGTTCCAATGGAGAATAATGTTGAACTGAACCTGGGGTTGTATTGGCCAAATGACCATATTTATAAAAAAAATCCCATTCGAAGGAGCCTGCCTTTTGAATGGTTTGAAAGCGGTATTGCGTGGAAAAAACTCGATAGTCTGGCTGGCTATAAAAATGAAATTTTTCAAAAATGGCTACAACATCCTGCTTATGACACCTATTGGCAATCATTGGTCCCTGCGCCTGAGGAATATGCGAAAATCAATATCCCTGTTCTATCCACAACAGGGTATTATGACGGCTCTCAACTAAGTGCCATTCACTATTTCAAACTTCATAATAGATACAACCACAACGCCATTCACTATTTTGTAATTGGACCATATGACCATTGGGGCGGACAACGCCGGGCTGCTGAAAATTTGATGGGATATGAAATTGACAGTGTAGCTAATATCAGTATGATGGACCTGGCTTATGATTGGCTCGATTATATTTTGAAAGGAAAACCTAAACCTGAACTTCTCAAAGACAAAGTAAACTACCAGGTTATGGGAACAAATGAATGGAAACACGCTCCTACATTACAAGCAATAAATAATGATACAGCGACTTTTTACCTGGACAATAAAGTTCTTGCATTTCAAAAACCAAAAAGTAAAGGGTTTGAAAGACAAAAGGTGGATTTCACGGACAGGGAAAATCAGAATAATTATTTCACGCCCAGAATTATTTTTGACACCCTGGATATAAGCAATGGCTTGATCTTCTCTTCAAAACCATTTGAGCAGGACTTTGCCATAAATGGTTCCTTCACCGGTAACCTGTTTGCAACCATCAATAAAAAGGATATAGATGTTTCCCTGGCATTGTATGAGCTAATGCCCGATGGCAACTATTTTTTTCTTACCCGATACCTTGGCAGAGCAAGTTATGCCAAAGACAATACTAAAAGACGACTGCTCAGACCCAATAAAAAGGAAAGCATTCATTTTGACAATACACGCTTTATAAGTAAAAAAATCAGCAAGGGAAGTAGTCTCGTAATTTTGCTCAACATTAACAAACATCCATTCGAAATAATTAATTACGGTTCAGGAAAACCTGTTTCAGAGGAAACTATAAAGGACGCGGGCGAACCTTTACAAATAAAATGGCATAACGATAGTTTTATAAAAATACCTATATGGAAGAATTAATGTAAAAAAGTTACCGATGCGAGCTCCCCAGGTGGCGGGGACGCATTGGGGCATCCCTTTTGGAGAGCCAATACCAGATACAGGAAATAACAGCACCGCTCCGGATTTTAGTGGCATCTGAAAGCGTAAAGCGCTTGGGGAAAAGCCTTAGGTTCTAATGGCCCATGCGGCGATCCCGGATTATTTTACTTCCATCAAAAATTGTCTTAAAATAAACTGCAGGATACCCCCATTTGCATAATAAGCTACTTCTATTTCAGAATCCAAGCGGGATACAGCTTCAAATTCCACTTTTTCCCCATTTTCTTTTTCTGCTGACACTTTGATGATCTTACCGGGATGAATATTTGAAATTCCTGTAAAGCTAAATTTTTCATGACCCTTAATTCCCAGGGATTCCGAAGTTTCTCCGTTCATAAACTCAAGGGGCAATACACCCATTTGCATTAAGTTACTGCGGTGTATACGCTCAAAACTTTCTGCAAGGACTACTTTTATTCCCAGTAAATTTGTTCCTTTCGCGGCCCAGTCACGGGACGATCCGCTACCGTATTCTTTTCCTGCAATAACTATCAGCGGAGTATTGTCTTCAGCATATTTCATAGCTGCATCATAAACAGTCATAGTTTCATTTGTGGGAAAATAGGTGGAAAAGCCACCCTCCTTCCCGGTGATTTTGTTTTTTATCCTCACATTGGCAAAAGTCCCGCGCATCATAACCTCATGGTTTCCCCGGCGGGAACCATAAGAATTGAAGTCCTTCAGCTCCACACCCTTACTGATCAAATATTTTCCCGCTGCCGAATTCTCACCAAACGCACCTGCAGGTGATATATGATCTGTAGTCACAGAATCGCCCAAAAGCAAAAGCACCCGGGCATTATTAATGTCTTCAGGATCTTGAGGAGTTTCAGGAAGGTTATTAAAAAAAGGAACTTCTTTTATATAAGTAGAATTTTCTTCCCAGATATATTGGTTTCCTTCCGCGGTAGCAAGATTTTTCCATTGTTCTTCTCCGTCAAAAATCACCTCATACACCTGCTTGAAATCTTCCACATTCATACTTTCCTTAATGGTCTGATTGATCTCCTCCTGACTGGGCCAAATGTCTTTAAGATACACCGGAAGTCCGTTAGGGTCATATCCAAGTGGATCATTAATAAGATCGATATCAACCCGCCCAACAAGGGCATAAGCTACCACCAGCATGGGCGACATTAAAAAATTCATTTTAACCTGGGGATGTACCCTGGCTTCAAAATTTCTATTGCCGGATAATACCGATGCTACAATGAGTTCGTTCTCGTCTACCGCATCTGCTATATGCTTGGGAAGCGGACCGCTATTCCCAATACAGGAAGTACAGCCGTATCCCACAGTATGGAATCGGAGGGCATCCAGATCTTCCGATAAGCCGGAACGGTTCAGATAAGTAGTCACCACTTTTGATCCAGGCGCCAGGCTGGTCTTTACCCAGGATTTCGTACGCAATCCTCTTGCCAGGGCTTTCCTTGCCACCAGGCCTGCACCCACCATTACGGCAGGATTTGAGGTGTTGGTACAACTGGTTATGGCGGCAATAACGATATGTCCATCACTTAAATGATACTCGGCATTTTGTTGTTTTATCCTCACTGAGCGCAATTTCATCTCATTTTCAACAATTACATTCGGGGCTCCCTGTTTTTCATTCTCGATGAACTCGGTTTGAGAACCACCTTCAGCCAGCCAGCGATGCTCCTGCCGGTCTTCAACAGATATATAGTGTCTTGCAAATTCTTCCTTCAGCAATTCCTGAAACTTGGTTGCCAGATCCTCAACAAAGATCTTGTCCTGGGGTCGTTTTGGACCCGAAACTGTGGGTCTGAGACTACTAAGGTCAAGTTCTGTTATTTCTGAATATTCTATATTTTCATTTCCGGTACGCCACAATAAATTATCTTCACAATACTTTCTTACCAAATCTATTTGTTCCCGCGAACGATTGGTCTTCTTCATATATTCCAGGGTTTGGTCGTCTATTGGAAAATAGGTGACAGTACAACCAAATTCCGGAGACATATTGGAGATGGTTGCCCTGTCAGTTACTGTGAGGTGATCCAGGCCATCCCCAAACACTTCCACGAATTTCCCAACTACCCCTAAATCCCGCAAAAGCCTGGTAATGGTAAGCACCATATCTGTTGCGGTACAGCCCTCTGGAATCTTGCCGGTGAGTTTTAAGCCCACAACCTGTGGGCAGGTGAAATAAACCGGTTGCCCCAGCATGGCTGCTTCTGCTTCAATTCCGCCAACCCCCCAGCCTAATACGCCAATACCATTCACCATAGGGGTGTGCGAATCCAAACCAACAAGGCTGTCCGGGAAAGCCCAGCCGTCCCGTTCAATAACTCCCTTGGCAAGATATTCCAGGTTTACCTGATGACATATTCCCATTCCTGGAGGGACCACGGTAAAGTTGTCCATTCCTTTTTGCCCCCACTTCAGCAGTTTATAGCGCTCACTGTTCCGCTCGTATTCGCGCTCCACATTTTTGCCTTCCGAGTAATTTGTTCCGAAGAAATCTACCTGTACCGAATGATCAATAACAAGATCAACAGGAATGACCGGATTGATTTTTGTGCCGTCACCTCCTTTTCTGATCACTTCAGATCTCAAAGAAGCAATATCCACAACTGAAGGAACCCCGGTAAAATCCTGCATAAGCACTCTGGCCGGTTTGAACGGGATCTCCTTATCAGTCCCTGCAGCATCCCAGTGGGATAGCGTATCAAGATGATCATCTGTAATGGCAAAGCCATCGTGGTTGCGGACCGCATTTTCCAGTAATATGCGAATAGAAAAAGGCAGCCGGCCTACATTTACACCTTTATCTTCCAGTTTTCTAAGGGAGGCGATTTTATAATCCATTATGATAAATTTATAAAAAGAGTTTTTTGCTGGTTCATCTTTTTGCTTTCTGAATTCCTCTTTAATTCAGCTTTCGAAGTTTTGGATCATCAGCATTTTGTCTTTCAATTATTTAGAAAGTCAATTTACAATTTTAAACAGGATTATATGATAAGTAATAGCTGTAAATATGCTATAAGAGCAACTGTTTTTATAGCTTCCCAGTCCGTAGTGAATGTAAAACCGGGCGTGACAGCAATCGCTGAAGAAATTGAAACGCCTCCGGTTTTTCGGCTAAAATCCTACAAAGCCTGCGTAAACACAAGATCGTTACGTCATATAAGGGCCCCTATGGCGGATTTTTTTTGCGTAAAATACCAACCTGATCTTCCAGGTATTGATATTGAAAACGCAATAGACAGCGTAGCTGTTTTTAAAGAATGCATGATGGAATAGCAAAACTGCTCAGATGTCCGGCAATTCCGGAAAGATGGTGGATTGTTTTGCAAATCCCTGCATACCATTCATACCGATTTATAGGTAGATGAACTGATTAGTACAATTTGTGTTGCGGATAGACTTACGCTTGAGTAGTTCAACTAGAATATTATACAAACTGCTGATTTTAGCACATCTTTATAGCGAACAGAAACACTATACAAATATGAAAACAGTATCCCTTATCAAGGAAATTTATTGGAATGGGTTCAGGTCAAAAGGAAATACTTTCCTAAAAAAATTACTGATGGTCTATTCCTGGGTATGCTTTTCCCTAATAGGCCTCACTATAATCGTTTTTATACTCAAACTCGCGCAGGGAGATCCCATTTAAGAATTACCTGAAACAGAATTGCAGATGCCTGGAGGGGAATGGATTCCTTTCAGGCTATTTTTATGTTACAGGTAATACCGTTGTAAGTTTAAACCCAAATCCACTGCTGAACGGGATTCCCAGGCCTGAAAATTATGTATGCAGGTTCTTGTCGATCTAAATTCCGGTAAAGAGAGATGCCCATTAAAAAAAAACGGGAATCCGGAATTCATCGGTACTTTGCAATCCTGGTGGGACGGAACCTGACCTATAAACCGCTTCAAGGGCAGCTGCGAGACATAGAGCTAGTGCAGCGATAGGGTAGTAATGATACGAAAGATAATATATATTATGTACAAGCCTCCGAGCAGTAATATCAGGTCCCTAAAATAAAATCTCCTTTTCATATTTGAATGCATTTGGATGACGCGTTACCTGGCAAAATTGCGACATATGGGGGCATTGTCCCTATTTTTTTGTCCAAGGGCAGGTAAAGGGGTTAAAATACATACCGGAAAACGGATATGCCATGAACGGTCTTTTAGGTCCGATGAAAACAGGCTCATTGTATATCCGGTGAAAGCAATACCCGCGCTCTGGAGTTCCTGTTATATCTCTTTTTACAGTATTTTTTTTAGGGTCGCAGACTTTTACCGGGAGACCAGGTGACCAATCAGGTTAAAATTACATCTCCCGGTTCATCCTATCCGACCCAAAAAGATGCCATTTACCATCTATTACTGGGATTTATCCACTATCTTTAGGCTGTCCCCCTAAACAAATAATCGCTCTAATGTCCGCATACGAGGCCCAGGAAAAATTCCCTTTGGTCGGTGTAGGTGCATCGGCAGGGGGCATTGAATCCTTTCAAAAATTTCTGAAAGCCATTCCGGCGAATTCAGGTATGGCCTATATACTCGTACAACACCTTTCCCCATCTCACGAAAGTAGGCTGCCGGAAATCCTCTCCCGGTCGGTGAGCATACCCATACATGAAATTTTTAATAATTGCAGGATTGAGCCAGACCATGTCTATGTTATCCCGGAGAATACAAAGCTGGAGGTTTCAGGCCATTCTCTAAAGCTTAGCCCGCGAAAAAAGAATGCTGTTGCGATGCCCATCGATACGTTTTTCAGTTCGTTGGCCCGTGAGCACTCCACCTTCGCAATTGGGGTAGTGCTTTCAGGCAATGCACATGACGGTTCAGTGGGGTTGAGGAATATAAGGGAGCATGGCGGCATTACCTTTGCAGAGGATCCCGTGCATGCGGCATGGGAAGGTATGCCGAAAAACGCTATCCTTGCCGGCGTGGTGGATTTTGTCCTCCCCGTGGAGGAAATACCTGGCAAGCTGATCAGTGTACATGCCCTCTATGAAACCGGAATAGTAGCCGGAGACGGTCAAATAAAAATAAGTGAACTCAACCTGAAAAAAATAGTATCCGAAGTATTACAGTATAGCGGCGTGGACTTCAGTTACTACATGCCTTCTGTACTTTTAAAGCGTATTGACCGTAGAATGGTGATCAACCAGTGTACCCGGCACGAGGACTATCTGGGAATACTCCGGGAAAGCAAGGCCGAGCAGGAGGCCCTTTTCCGGGATCTCCTCAGAAAAACAACTTCCCTGTTCAGGGAACAGGGAATATTCGAAGAGCTTGGCAGGAAGGTCTTTCCCCGACTCTTGCAGGACAGGAGGCCCGATGATCCTATCAGGATATGGGTTCCGGCCTGTAATACGGGGGAGGATGCATATGCGCTGGCTTTTGGACTTTTTGATGCGCTTGGGGGGCTTACGGCAGGTTATAACCTTCATCGCACCAGCATAAAGATCTTTGCTTCAGACATTTCCGATGCCGCAATAAAAATGGCGCGTGCCGGCATTTTCAGTAGCACGGAAATCGATCCCCTTCCCGATTGGCAACGAGAGGACTATTTTATAAAGTCAGGGGGAAATTACCAGGTGGTCAAGCCCATCCGGGATACCATCGTATTTACGGTTCATAATATCCTGAAAGATCCTCCTTTTGGAAAAGTGGACCTGGTGAGCTGCAGGGATATAGTGACCTATCTACATCCTGAAATGCAGCAGCTGGCACTTGCTACTTTTCATTATGCTTTAAAGGAAAACGGATTTTTGTTACTCGGTAAATCGGAGTCTGTGCCCATACCTTCAGATTCTTTTGTGGCGGTGTCCGGGGAAGGAAATATATATGAACGCAAAACAGGATCAGGGAGTTTTCTGAAGGCAGTTTCCAAGCAAAGCATGCTGCATCGGGGATGGGGAAGTACACCATTGCCATATGGCCCCTCCCAGACGGATTTCAGGAAAAGTGCGGATGCCATCCTGGTCTCGAGATATATTCCAGCCTGTGTTATTGTTGATGAAAACCTGGAAGTGGTGCACTTCAACAACAGTATTGCGCCTTTTCTGTTGCCCTCTTCCGGCAAGCCTTCTCATGCCATCATGAAAATGGTAAACAAGGAACTGGCATTGGATCTCCGCAACGCATTGGAGAAAGCAAAAAATTCACAGGAAATTGTCATCGCTGACGGAATTCCCATCCGTCACAGCGGGGAACGCTTCAGGGCCACCATAGAGGTTGTACCGCTGACGGATACCGTTGAACCCTATTTTCTCATCCTGTTCCGTAAAAAAATGAGGGATACTACCTGGTTCAATATGTTTTGGAAAAAGTTGAGAAAGATGGTTGCGCCACCCATAAGGAACAATACCCAGTGGCGGATCGCAGCTCTTGAAAGGGAATTGGAGCGGGCCCAGGAGGATATGCACGACATTTTGGAGGAACAGGAAGCCTATACCGAAGAATTACAAAGTGCCAATGAAGAAATGCTGAGCAGCAATGAGGAGATGCGAAGCCTTAATGAGGAACTTGAATCATCCAGGCAGGAATTAAAGTCTTCCATTAAGGAACTTACGCATGTAAACCTTGAGCTTCAGGAAACCCAGAAGGAGCAGGAGAGGATGAGGAAATATCTGAACACAGTCCTTGCCAATTTAAGGGAACCTTTTGTGATACTTGAAAAGGATTTTAGCATAAAGGCTGCCAACGCGTCTTATTATACCAGTTTCGGGGTGACAGAAAGGGAAACGGTGGGCAAACCTTTTTTTACGGTCCTTGACAATATGTGGAGCATTTCGGACCTGCGGTCCAGGCTTCAGGAGGTGCTTCCATTAAAAAAAAGTATCAGGGACATAGAAATCCGTATCAAATCCGCCTTCGGCGAGGAACGGTCCTTTCGGTTCAACGCCCGCGAAATCAAAGGTGAAAAGGAATTCAGCGACTCGATTCTTTTGTCTATTGAGGATATCACATCAGGAAAATGACGGAAGGCTAAAACATCCCCGAACACGCTTCCTGCACCGGATCCTATCCTTTACAGCGGAATCAGTACTTCCATCTTCTGATCGGCAATACCCAATTCCGTGACCTATCGTGGTAAAGTTTGGAAAGGCGAAATGGCTTAGCCCCCGGCCTGCACCTGTCAGCACCATTTTGTTGTTTTTGACCGGAATGAATCAGAAAAAGCCTAATCCTTGAAACCTGCACAGATTGCGATGAAATACCCCCTCCGATCAGTTATCGAATAATTCCCCACCTTGGCTAATTTTTACAGTCCCCATTTGCGCTTTAGTTATTTTTATTTGATCAACCTTTAAAACCCCGGAATATGAAAGTTAAAGCTGATTTTATTGAAATAGCCCGGTTTATGATTTGCATCGGAATCGCGTCCATTGGCTGGGTCTGCAATCACTATACAGGTTCCCTGTTTTAGCGGAATTGCAATCGGCTTGCTGCTTATAAAAAAAACCTGGTGTAACTTCTCCAGGTTTTTATTTTCCCCACGGATACCAAAATGGCCAAAGCCTGCTGTAATTATTTTAAGGATTTCTCCCGACTTTTATATCTTTAAATGCCAATTGGTTTGGTTGCTGTACTTTGTAATGTACATTCAGAACTAACCTGTTATCCACATACAAATGACAACCCTATGAAAAATAACCTCTGTACCCTGTTGCTTATGTTCAGCTGCCTTCCGCTTATGGCACAATGGCAACAGGCGGGTGATAAGATCAAAACACAATGGTCTGATAGTATAGACCCTGAAAATGTCTGGCGTGAGTATCCAAGGCCAATCCTTGAACGCGGCCTTTGGAAAAACCTTAACGGCCTTTGGGATTATGCCATAGTACCCTTCGGAAGTGGTACACCAACCCGTTTTGACGGCAGCATCCTGGTGCCGTTTGCAGTGGAATCGAGCCTGTCTGGCGTAATGAAATCTGTGGGGGCAAAAAACGAACTGTGGTACCAGACAGGGTTTAGAGTACCGGAGGAATGGACCGGGAAACATATTCTTTTGAACTTTGGGGCGGTTGACTGGAAGGCCGATATATGGATCAACGATATCAAGGTGGGTTCCCATTCGGGCGGCTACAGCCCGTTTTCCTTTGATATTACCCCCTTTTTAAAGGATGGGACGCAAAATTTAATTGTGAGGGTCTGGGATCCTACCGATGAAGGCCCGCAACCCAGGGGAAAGCAAGTAACGGAGCCGGAGGGTATCTGGTATACCCCGGTCACCGGGATCTGGCAAACAGTGTGGCTCGAGCCGGTTCCTGAAAATCATATCACGCAATTGCGCACAACCCCCGATATAGACCATCACACCGTCCGGATTAAAGCCAGGGTGCCCGCGGCTGCCTATGGGGACCTTATTGAAGCAGAGGTGCTGGAGGATGGCCATAGTGTAGCGCATGCCAGGGCATCGGCACATGAGCCCCTGGAGCTTGCCCTTGAAAATCCCAGATTATGGTCTCCGGAATCCCCGTTTTTATATGATTTAAAGGTTAAGCTGACCCGTGACGGGGAAGTGGTAGATGAAGTAAAAAGCTATTTTGCGATGCGAAAGATCAGTATGAAGAGGGACGAGCTGGGGGTTATGCGGATGCAGCTCAACAACCGGGATTATTTCCATTTCGGGCCGCTGGATCAGGGTTGGTGGCCGGATGGGCTTTATACCGCTCCCAGCGATAAAGCCCTGAAGTATGATATTGAGAAAACAAAGGAATTTGGGTTTAATATGATCCGGAAGCATGTAAAAGTGGAACCGGCCCGATGGTATACCCATTGTGACCGCCTCGGGATGCTGGTCTGGCAGGATATGCCCAGTGGCGACTATACGAGGGGATGGCAGAACAGGAACTATTTTGAAGGAAATGAACTGAAGCGCAGCGGGGAATCAGAAAAGATATACCGTAAGGAATGGAAGGAAATAATGGACTTTCTCTACAATTATCCCAGCATTGTGGTCTGGGTACCTTTCAATGAGGCCTGGGGGCAGTTCAAAACAGAAGAGATCACGCAATGGACTAAAAATGAAGACCCGCGCAGGCTGGTAAATTCCGCCAGCGGCGGCAACCATTTTAATACCGGGGATATACTGGACCTGCACAATTACCCCCAACCCGAGCTCTATCTCTATGATGCCAACAGGGCAACTGTGCTTGGTGAATACGGGGGGATCGGGCTGCCCCTGGAAGACCATTTATGGAGAACCGGGGATAATTGGGGCTATATCAAATTAAAGAACAGTCGGGAAGTGACCGCAGAATATATAAAATATGCGGAAATGCTCAAAAAACTGGTAAGGGCAGGGTTTTCGGCCGCTGTATATACCCAGACGACCGATGTGGAAGGGGAAGTAAACGGGCTGATGACCTATGACCGGAAGGTGGATAAAATGAACATCCCCGAGGTTCGGAAGATCAACCGGGAGGTAATCGCCATTCTCAATGAATAGGATCGCTCCCAATTATGCCGGCATTTCCGGGAGGCTCCAGCCGTTCTGATAGGTATGCTTCAGATATTCCCTGGCCGACTCCAGCGCATTGAGTTCGACATGATCCACGTTCCAGGTGGGGTTCCCATTGACCATCCGGAACCCGAAGCTTTCCACGACTTCCATGGTTTCCCCCTGTCCGATATTGGTAAACTCCATCTTTGGCGCATCCCATTGTAACACCTTGTTTAAGCCCTTCAGCCGGATAGCCAGGACTCCCAGCAATACCATTTCATTAAATGGCCCTGCATAGCCGAAATGGGCAGAGCCCGGGGTCCGGTTTTCCGGAGATTCTTTGCAGGCACGGATCCAGTCCTGCTCATGGGGCCCGTCGATATAACCAACAGCTCCGGGTACCCTCCGCAGATAGGGGGTTACCTTTGGAACCCTCCCGGAGAGTAACCGCGGGTTGAACCCGCCACAATCGCTGATCAGCGTATCTCTGGTGCCTACCAGCATGCACCCACCAAGGCCATCACGGATCAGGGGCTCCCCATCGGGTAGTCCGGCCGGCCGGTCCGGCAAAAATCCCCCGTCATACCAATGTACTTCTGTTGCAGGCATCTTAACCTTCTCCCTATCTTCCCGCGCCGGGAAGCTGAACCGTACTTTTTCGGCATTCGGTGCACTTTCGGTATTGGCCGCTGTGGAACTGCCGGAGATAGATGCGGGGGAGCCCAATGCCAATGCCCTGTAAACAGGATCCAGCACATGGCAGGCCATATCCCCGAATGCACCGGTGCCAAAATCCCACCAACCGCGCCAGTTCCAGGGGGTGTATATCTCATGGTATGGCCGTTTTGGTGCGGGTCCTATAAAGAGGTCCCAATCAAAATTTTCAGGGGTTTTCATCGCTTCTTTAGGGCGTTCCAGCCCCTGAGGCCATATGGGACGGTCTGTATATGCATGTGCTTCCACTACTTCTCCTATTTCCCCGTTCCATACCCATTCACAGAGTGTACGGACCCCGTCGCCCGAATTGCCCTGGTTGCCCATCTGGGTTGCCACAGGATGCTTCTCTGCCAGTTTGGTCAGCAACCGGGATTCATAGATAGAATGGGTAAGGGGTTTTTGACAGAATACATGTTTGTCCATTGTAAGTGCCGTTGCCGCGATGGCCGCATGGGTATGGTCGGCAGTAGCTACCATAACGGCATCCATTGTATTGCCAAGTTCCTCGAACATGGTACGCCAATCGTAATACTTCTTAGCTTTCGGGAAGGATTTAAAGCAGTGTTCACTATAATTCCAGTCAATATCGCAGAGGCCTATGATATTTTCAGACGACATTGCCCTGAGGTTAGGGAAGCCTTTCCCGCCAACCCCGATCCCTACAATGTTCAGCGTATCACTGGGTGGTAAGTGGCCGAGGCCGGAGATCACATGACTGGGAACTATGCTGATGCCGGCTGTGGCCATCGCGGTATTTTTCAGGAATTTCCTCCGGGATTTATTGTTCAGATTCATAGTCGAAGCAATTTTAGGTATTGGAATCAGGATGAATGAAAGTATTCATTCGGGGGCAAAAAACTTGTATCCATTATACTGCATGAAGGTAACATAAAATGCAGAAATTATACCTTCCGGGGATTGAAATAATATACTCCCTGCAAGAGATTCTGCAGGCTCCATACCTTTTTAGGAGAATACATTTGTGCAGGAACCCGGACTGTCGTAATTTCATATACAGGGAAAACAGCATTGTAAGCTGTTTCCTACCTTTAAAGAGATGTGTATGTTGACCGATAAACAACTTAGTGCTTATAAAAAGGACGGTTACCTTTTACTTAAAGCGTTATTTGACAAGGAAGAGATCCGGCTGCTTAAAAATGCAGCCATGGCAGACCGGGAACTGGACCGGCGTTCCTATGGAAGGGCAGACGGGGAAGGTGGGACCGTACGCCTATCGCTTTGGAACCACCCCGGGGATAACATCTATGGGATGTTTGCAAGGAGCGAGCGCATTGTGGACGTGGCGGAAGACCTTTTGGGAGGTGAGGTGTACCATTACCACTCCAAGATGATCCTTAAGGATGCCAGGGTAGGGGGTGCCTGGACGTGGCACCAGGATTATGGATACTGGTATAATTTCGGGCTGCTGCAACCGCTGCTTACCAGTGTCACCATCGCAGTGGATAAGGCTACACGCGAAAATGGATGCCTGCAGGTATTGAAAGGATCGCAGACAATGGGCAGGGTAGACCATTCGCTCACCGGGGAACAGGCGGGAGCAGATATGGAGCGGGTGAACCAGGCTAAGGAGGTATTTCCGTTGGTGTATGTGGAAATGGACCCGGGGGATGCGCTCTTTTTCGATTGTAACATCCTCCACCGCTCAGACCAGAACCGCTCCGATAATCCGAGGTGGTCGCTGATTTGTTGTTACAATGCCGCCCGGAACAACCCTTATAAAGAAGTGCAACATGCCAGTTATACCCCCTTGGTAAAAGTGGGTTCAGAGGCCATCAGGAATAAGGCTACGGCTGGGTTCGAAGGAGACGTGCAAACGGACTGGGTGTCCGGGGATACCGATCAGACACTGGAAAAGATCTGAACTGACTCCCCGTATAACTTCCGGAATTAAAGCCGGAAGTTCATTTATGGCATTTGGGTTGTACGCTGCACTACCTCCCCGGTTACCTTGTGTTTCAGGATTAGTTTGGTATCGCCATTGGGAAGGGTTTCCTTCTTGATGAGGTAATGGTCGGCATCATAAGAGATCTGCTTTTTGTCTGCAATATCCGGCGGATCGCCCCGCCAGTCATCCAGGATCACGGGCTCCCATAATTTGGTTTTCGCGGATTTATAGGCCGCATCCAGGATGGCATTCACCACATAACCATCATAAAAAGTCTCCAACGGTTCCCGTCCCTCCTCCATAGCGTTAAACATATCTGTAAACATATTCGGATAGCCCAGTTCATGTGCCTCATCCCCAACAGGAAATAACCATCCCTGGTTCACTTCCGCTTTTTCCGCTACATAGTTTTCACCCTTTCCACTGGAGAACATTTCAAATCCGGTTCGTAAAAAGCTATTGATCCAGATGGTGCCTTCCGAGCCCATTACTTCATCCCGGAGATCCATACCTCCCCGGAAAGTCCAGCTGACTTCAAACTGCCCGATAGCCCCGTTGGCGTATTTTACGAGGCCAATGGCATGGTCTTCTGCATCGATAGGATGAACCTGGGTATCTGCCCAACACATCACCTCCAGGGGTTTTATGTCTTTGCCGATAAAGTTTCGGCTGATCTCCACACAATGGCAACCCAGGTCGATGATAGCGCCTCCCCCGGATTGCTCCTTGTCCCAAAACCAATCGCTATGAGGCCCGGGATGGGTCTCCCTGGATTTGGCCCAAAGTACCCGCCCAATGGTACCCCTCCTGATGCTTTCCATGGATTTCAGAAACTTAGGGGTATAACAAAGGTCTTCCAGATAGCCCCCGAACAGCCCGGCCCCTTCAACCATTTTGAGCATGTTCCCAGCTTCCTTTGCTGTCCTTCCAAGGGGTTTGGTGCAAAGCACGTGTTTTTTGGCTTCCACACAGGCCCTTACAGCCGGTTCATGCAAATGGTTGGGAAGGGAAATCAGTACGATATCCACCTCGGGATGGGCTATGGCCGCTTCCATTTTATCAGTATGGAACGTCAGGCCATAATCCTCCGCGAAGCGTTTAGCATTTTCCAAATTTCGGGAATAAACAGTTGTAATATGGTCCTTCCTTCTTTGGGCATGCAGTGATTCCGCATAAAAACGGGCAATAAAACCCGATCCTAACATCGCTATTTTCATGGGTGGTTACCGAATTTACTAGTTGCTTTTATAAAATCCCTTATTATGTAAACGGATCCCCTCACCACTGGCCCTGGGTTCCAAAAACTGTATCCACTCCCATAGACCGAGTAGAGCCCGGGCTATGGGGAAGAGTTTAAATCTTTAAATCGACTCCCAAATATGTTCCGTTCAGGCTGCACTCCAAATAACAGCAATGCTGACAACAGCATACAGCGACAGTTCCCTGCTGAGAAGACCTACTATACCTTAGTAAGCCTTATTTCCTTAAATTCCTGCCATCCTTCACCTTCCATCAACTTTTCCCAAACCCCGGTAAATTCGGTGCCTTCCTTGTTAAACCGGCCATTGAATCGCAGTTTTTCACCAAGGATGCCCCATTGCCCTTCCCGCAGCGTAGCAGTCATAAACCTTGTATTTCCCTTGTTATCATAATGTTGCAATGTATAATGTTTGGCAGTTTGGTCAAAACCTATGATCTCATAGGTAAAGTGCGCTTCATTCCCTATTGTAACGTCCACTTTATGGAACATAAAATGGCCGCCGGGGAGCCATTCATATGTTTCGGTACCACTGAAGTCCTCCTGCTCCTTATTTTCTGAATTCAGAATTCTCCCAGCGGCATTCCACTGACCCTCAAATTGTGCTAATTTCTCATATTCCATAACCATTGATTTCATAGTAATCTGATTTAGTATAAACTGTAGGCTCTATCCCCGGGCTTAGCAGCCCACATAAGAAACAAATACAAAGTTATGGTTTTCCCCGTAACGACAAGGATCTCAAAACAGGATATTCTTGACCCATTTTGAAGGGAGGGTCTGCGCCATCCGACCCCGTTTCAAAAGTGTTAACCAAGCTGTCATTAAAGCACCTTTCATTGGGATATGTATACTACTTTTAAGGCACTTTGGATTAATTTTCCTAACCGACGGTGACTATGACCCGAAGCAATCTGTTAAAGCAAATTTTGACCGCCCCGGAGAAGGTAATGGAACATCTTGACCTGGTATATGTGGATGATAAAAAGTTGCCGATAACCCGGATACGGAAAGATGCCGGATTCTTATACAGAATGCGGGAAAAACCGATCAGTGATAAGAAGTTACTGGAGCGGATAGAGGGCCTTGTGATTCCACCGGCCTGGGAAAACGTAAGGATTACCCATTTACAAAACGGGCACCTGCAGGCCGTGGGCAAGGATGCAAAGAATCGCAAACAGTACCGCTACCATGCTACCTGGATGCGGATCCGTAACCAGACCAAATTCTATAAGATGGCCTCCTTTGGTAAAATATTGCCGGCTATCCGGGCGCAGGTGGATAAAGACCTGAGTCAGCGTGGCTGGCCCAGGACCAAGGTTTTAGCGCTGGTGATCAAACTGATGGAGGAAACCCATATCAGGATCGGAAGTGCCCAATATGCCAAAAGGAATAAGTCATTCGGGCTGTCAACCCTTCGGAAACGACATATGAATATTCATAAAAACGGACTTAGATTTGAATTTACAGGGAAGAAGGGAATAAAACATTCGGTGACCCTGAAGAATATAAAGTTGATCCGCCTGCTGAACCGCTGTGAAGAGATACCCGGTTGGGAATTATTTCAATACTATGACGATAACGGGGTAAAACAACAGATTGACAGTTCTCTGGTGAATGAATACCTTCAGGAGATCAGCAAGGCATTTTTTACGGCCAAGGATTTCAGGACATGGTCTGCTTCCGTTATTTTTTTTGATGCGCTCATGGAACTCGGGTTGGAAACAGATCCGAAGCTGGCCAATAAGAATATTAATGAGGCATATGATGCTGCAGCCATAGCCCTTGGCAATACCCGGACCGTATGCAGGGAATATTATGTACATCCCCTCCTTGTCTCCGCATATGAGGATGGCACTATTAAAAAATCCTTTAAACATGTTGAAAGTCACGCGGATGGAGAACTTAATTTTTCTCCGTCTGAGAAAGCCATCCTGAAACTGATATCCGCGTATAGCCCGGACATTACTGAGGAAGCAGGAGGTTGATGCCTGTAAAAATGCAATGGAATCAAATACACTATGGAATGACAGGCTCAGGCGATTGTGGCTCGGAATTTCTGTGATGTAATCCGTGTTATGCTTAGCCTTAGCACGCTTATGGTGTTTAAATTGGCTGAATTTGTATTAACTTTAAGTAGGTAAATAGCTGTTCAGGAACCGCTATGGTCCCTACAAAACAATGAAGGAAAAATAGTAAAATAGAAAGGTTATGGAAACTAGTGATCAAAAAAGTGAATCAAACCTGGAATACCTCTTAACAGAGATAATAGCCTCTGCAGATGCTTATGACCGGTTGGCTGCTTCAAACCAATATCAGGCCAGCAATTTATTTTTCAGGATACAGCAGCAGCAACGTACCCTGTTCGCACATTTACTGGCTCATGAGTACCGCATGGTCCATAAAGTAAACTGGAATAACCATACGGTTGCCGAACATGCCTATATCCATTTTCCGCCGGCATTGGCAGACGGCACTATGGATCCTTTGGATGTGGAGGCCTGGGTGATCGAAAAAGAACAAGCCCTGGTAAATTCCTATCAGCGCGTCCTGGCGAGCTCAGGGTTGCCTGGGGTCACCTATGCAATAATGGAGTCACAGGCGGAAGAAATCAATAATTCGCTTTTAAAATTAAGGGTGGACTGGCAGATACATTCCAACCCTGTTTACACCTGATTATTGTCCCCGTATAGCCGGTCCCCAATTAATAGGCCCACCTAATAGACAGGGCCGTTCTTAAGATGGACACAATTTAAGGTCTATTTTATTGTGGGTTTGGAAGCCCCTTTTTTAGGATTCATGTCTGAACCCGCTTTTTTACTGTCAGAACCTTTCCTGTCCTTTTGATTTGTAACCTTTGCACTGATAATTTGCTTTTATACTGATTAATCCGTAAATAACTATACTAAAAGTAGCCGGAGTCAGGATGATTATGCCCCTGCACCAAGTTGTAGCAAAGGAGGTGTGATAGCTGACGACCAAAGACGCAATTAGCGGAACAAAACTTTTACCCGTGCTTTTTTCATAGGAAGGTTTCCGTTTTTATAGTACTTTAATAGCCCACCTCAAACCATAACCGATGCGATTGGTGCAATTATCCCATCAAAAGGATGGCCGGAAACTGGCCCTGGTATCAGAACCGACCCTAAGAGTCCTTAACCGCTTTCATACAGCGCATGACCTTGCATCAGAAGCGATCCGTAAGAAAGGTGATATCGGGAACCTGGTCAAACAGCATCTTTCGGAAATTGAATTAGCCTATGATCCAATCTATCAGGGTCGATCAGATTGGAAGTTGCTCCCTTCATTTGATCACCCCTCTCAACCCCTGGCGCTTCAATTGTCCGGGACCGGACTTACCCATAAGGCCAGCGCGGAGAATCGTCAGAAGATGCATGAAGCAGGAGAAGGACAAGCGCTGACAGACAGCATGAAAATATACCTGATGGGGGTAGAGGGTGGCCGTCCTGAACCGGGCAAAGTTGGGGTGCAGCCGGAATGGTTTTATAAAGGTAACGGCACCCTGGTCAGGGGCCACGGATCAGCATTGGAAATCCCATCCTATGGAGATGACGGGGGGGAGGAGCCTGAAATAGCGGGTATTTACCTCATAGACACAGAAGGAAAACCGTGGAGGATAGGATTTACCACAGCCAATGAATTTTCGGACCATATCATGGAACGGAAAAATTATTTGTACCTCGCCCCTTCCAAAATCCGGAATTGTGCCATCGGTCCGGAATTGGTAATCCGTTCGGATTTCCATTCGATCCGGGGAAACGTAAGTATCCTGCGCAAGGGAACTGTGGTCTGGGAAAAGGAAATAGAGACGGGGGAGGCAAACATGGCTCACAGCCTTTCGAACCTGGAATACCACCACTTTAAATATAAGAACCATTTGGTACCGGGGCAGGCCCATATACATTTTTTCGGGGCTGATTCCTTTAGCTTTGGGGAAGGTTTTGTACTCCTTGCAGATGATGTTATGCAGGTTGCCTGGGAGGGGATGGGAAGGCCCCTCAGGAATTTCCTCCTGGAGGAGGAACAAGAAGAATTCCCACTGGATATAAACTATTTGCGGTAAACCGGGAAATATTCCCGATTTCCCCTTTGACGGTACGGATATCGTTTATTAATTTAGTTTTATATTGCAGCTACAGCGCTTTGATATTCAGTCTTTCGTTTTGGTTGCCTAATCTGACAGGTATGAAAAAGGGATTTTTAATTGATATGGACGGTGTGATCTACAGCGGGGACACCATGATAGCCGGAGCTGATAAATTCATTGCAGCCCTGCAGAAGGAAAAAATACCCTTTCTCTTCATGACCAATAACAGCCAGCGTACCCCACTGGATACGGTCAACAAGGTAAGCAAAATGGGAATCCATATAAAGGAAGCAAACGTGTACACCAGTGCCATGGCCACCGCCTGGTTCCTGTCTTTTATGAACCCAAAGGGTACTGCCTATGTGCTGGGTGAAGGCGGACTGATCACGAGCCTCCATCAACAGGGATATACCCTGGTCAACCAAAACCCTGATTTTGTGGTCGTAGGGGAAGGAAGGAACTTTACACTGGAAATGGTCAATAATGCGGTCGACATGGTCTTATCGGGTTCAAAGCTGATCGCCACCAACCTGGATCCCTCGCCCAAGAAAAAAGGATGGGCCAATTTGGGGATAAAGGCCATTGTGGCCATGGTGGAAGAAGCAACCGGCAAAAAGGCCTTCTCTGTTGGAAAACCAAGTCCGGTTATGATGCGGGCAGCCCGAAAAACCCTGGGGCTGGAGGCACGGGAAACGATTATTATAGGGGATACCATGGACACGGATATTTTAGGTGGTGTCCAATTGGGGTATACCACCATCCTGACACTTTCCGGGGTATCGAAAAAAAATGTCCTGGATGACTATCCCTTTAAACCTGATATGGTCATCGATTCCGTTGCCCAACTCGATCTGAAAGCCGCATTGGAAATGCAATAACCTCTCAATCTCTAAGGGCATGTGTGCCATTTCAACGGCGGATATAGGCTGTATTGCCTGGTGATGGAGCACGTATTGACATCAATCACATTTTCCTTTTGATTTGTTATTAATTTCATGCGTATTGATTGACGGAAATGGTTAGTCACGTTACTTTCCGCGTTTTACCGGGATGGTATCCGGTGCAGTTGCTCATAATTCGATGAAACAGTTTGTTTTTATAGGGGGAATTCCAAAATGTCGCTTATTTTTATAAATCATACCTCAACCTGCAGAATAATGGCCGGGACTTTCAGATGTACACTCTGCGTTTTGTTAATGATGGCTTGCTCACCAAAGCAACCCGATCCGGTGGTAGTTGAAATTATCGATAAACCAGCAACGGAATCTGTCAATTCCTATTATGTCGGGAACAGGCCCCCCCTGGAACCGAGCCCGCTTATCAAATTGCCTTTGGGGGCTATCAGCCCTGCTAATTGGCTCGGGGAGTGCCTTAAAAGACAGGCCAATGGGCTGATGGGAAACCTTGGGGAGATAAGTGCCTGGCTGCAAAAAGATAATAATGCCTGGCTGTCTGAAGATGGGATGGGTTCCTGGGGATGGGAAGAAGTCCCCTACTGGTTAAAAGGCTATGCCAATACAGCCTATATCCTTCGGGATGAAAAAATGATCAGGGAAGCCCAGGTCTGGTTTGAGGCGGTCCTCGCCAGTCGGCGTCCGGACGGAAATTTTGGTCCCGTTATGGTTTCCGAAAAGGATGGGACCCAGGACTTTTGGAGCAATATGATCATGCTGTATTGCCTGCAATCCTATTATGAATATTCCGGGGATGAAAGGGTCATCGATCTGATGGCCAACTATTTCCGCTTGCAACTGAGCCTGCCCGACGAAAAACTGCTCTCCAGGACACAATACTGGCAGCGTATAAGGGGTGGTGATAACCTTCATAGTGTGTTGTGGCTTTACAATGTTTCCGGTGAAGCCTGGTTACTGAATCTTGCGGAAAAGATCCACCGCAATACCGCACCCTGGTCCAAAAGGGATAATACCCTCGATGAGATAGGGAACTGGAAGGAGACCCGGGACGGGATGGAATGGCCTTCCTGGTATGCCAACCTGGTGGACTGGCACAACGTAAATGTGGCACAGGCTTTCCGCGAACCCGCACAATATTACCAACTCAGCCATCAAAAGGAAGACCTGCAGGCGACCTATGACAATTTTAGGATTATCAGAGAGCATTTCGGGCAGGCTCCCGGCGGAATGTTTGGCGCGGATGAAAATGCACGCCCAGGTTATGACGATCCCAGGCAGGGTATTGAGACCTGTGGCATGGTGGAGCAGATGAACTCTGATGAGCATCTTTTGAGGATCACCGGGGATATTTTTTGGGCAGACCATGCGGAAGAAGTGGCCTTTAACAGCCTGCCCGCAGCACTGATGCCCGACTTCAGGAGCCTTCGGTATTTTACAAGTCCGAATATGGTTTTGAACGATGATCAGAACCACCGTCCGGGGATCATGAACGACGGCCCCTTTTTGATGATGAACCCGTTTAGTTCCCGGTGTTGTCAGCACAACCACGGGCAGGGGTGGCCCTATCTTTCAGAAAACCTTTGGATGGCAACCCCGGACAATGGCCTGGCAGCCGTTATCTATGCGGCCAATACGGTTCGGGCCAAAGTAGGGAATGGAACAGTGGTTGACATTCAACTCCAGACCAATTATCCCTTTGAAGACAACCTCACCTTTACACTGAACCCGGCAAAGGAAGCGGAATTCCCCCTTTATTTCAGGATTCCTGCCTGGTGTTCTGCCCCAACGCTAACCCTGAACGGGCAACCTGTAAAGGCCGGATTGCAAGGGGGTAAATTTGCACGCATCAACCGGTCCTGGAAAAAAGGGGATGTCATTGTACTCGGATTGCCCAAAGAACTAAAAGTGCACACCTGGGAAAAAAACCACAACAGTGTTAGCGTGGCTTATGGCCCGCTGACCTTTTCCCTTAAAATTGGGGAAAACTATAGTAAGAATGATAGTGATAAGACGGCGGTTTGGGATTCCAAATGGCAGGAAAATGCCGATGTTTCCAAATGGCCTTCCTTTGAAATTCACCCGACAACCGCATGGAATTACGGGCTGTTACTCGATGAGGCAGACCCGGTTAATTCATTTACAATTGAGAAAAGGCCCTGGCCGGCTGATAATTTTCCATTCACGCCAGACCATGCTCCTATTGTGCTGACCGCCACAGGCAAAAAGATCCCGGAATGGACCCTGGACCAGTATGGCCTGGCGGGGGAACTGCAGGATAGCCCGGTTATTTCTGATGAAGAAGTTGAGAAACTGGAACTGATCCCCATGGGCGCTGCCCGGTTGCGGATAAGCGCCTTCCCTGTAATCGGCACAACAGGGACTAAATGGAAGCGAACTTTAGCACCCTGATGTGAAGTATCAATGAAAGCCAAAGCAAACCTGAGACCATGAAAAACTTAGTACTGCTTACCTGCCTTTACCTCCTGACCTCCTACCCTGGAAATGCGCAGGAGCAAAAATGGACTATTGAAAAGGCCAACGAATGGTATGCCGGACATACATGGATCACCGGGGCTAATTTTAACCCGAGCACAGCCATCAACCAATTGGAAATGTGGCAGGCAGATACCTTTGACCCGGAGACCATTGACCGGGAATTGGGTTATGCAGAAGGCATCGGGTTCAATACCATGCGGGTTTACCTGCACAGCCTGGCTTATAGCGCCGATCCTACCGGATTTAAGGATAGGGTAACGGCATACCTCGGGATAGCGGACAGTCACGGGATAAAAACAATATTTGTGTTCTTTGACGATGTCTGGAACAAAACCCCTGAAATAGGGAAACAACCCGAACCAAAGCCAGGAACCCATAATTCAGGGTGGGTACAGGATCCCGGTGACCCGGCACATACGGATGAAAGCAGCTTCCCTGTATTGGAGCGATATGTTACGGATATATTGCAAACGTTTGCCACCGATGACCGGGTATTGATGTGGGACCTTTACAACGAACCGGGAAATTCAGGGAAGTTGACAACCTCTCTGCCGTTGCTTAAAAATGTCTTCATCTGGGCACGGGAAGTCAATCCCAGCCAACCTATCACGGCGGGCTTATGGGCATGGGATTTTCACGAACTGAATGCCTTTCAGGCTATGAATTCCGATATCCTTACCTATCACAATTACGATGATGAAAAGAAACACCAGCACATCATCAACCTGCTGAAAACCCATGGCCGGCCTATGGTTTGCACAGAATATATGGCACGAACCAACAACAGCCGGTTCTCCAATATTCTGCCAATCCTGAAAAAGGAAAATATAGGCGCGATCAACTGGGGGTTGGTGGCGGGGAAATCAAATACAAAATATGCCTGGAATACGCCCATAGCAGACGGATCGGAACCTGTGGAATGGTTCCATGAAGTGTTCATGCCAGACGGGACCCCGTATCGCCGGGATGAGGTGGAACTTATAAAAAAATTAAATGGGAAATGATGGAATAATACTATTAAAGTACTTTCTTTTCTGGAACCTAACAAAAACTCACAAACAATATCAAAATAACCAACCATGAAGATACATGCAACAAGGGTACTGTACATTTCGCTACTCCTTATTTTTATAGCCGGCTGCCAGGCGGAAAAAAAGAAAAAGGAAGATACAGCACCACGAAAGATAGAATTGCTTTTTCTGGGCCATGCCCAGGAACATCATAACTCCAGGGCCTATATGCCTGTCCTGGCCACAAACCTTTCCCAAAGTGGAATCAACATCACTTATACCGAAAACCTTGATGACCTTAACCCGGAGACGCTCGATTTATATGATGGGCTTATCATTTATGCCAACCATGAATCGCTTAATCCAACCCGGGAAAAGGCCTTGCTCGATTTTGTTGATGAAGGCCATGCCCTTATCCCTATACATTCAGCCAGTTTTTGTTTTAAGGATTCCCCTGCTTATATTGAACTGGTAGGAGGCCAGTTTATGAGCCATGAAACGGGCACTTTCACAGCAAACATTATAAAAAAGGAGCATCCCGCCATGCAGTCCGCGCAGGAATTTTCCACCTGGGATGAAACTTACCGGCACACGAAAATGGCAGATGATATAACCGTATTGATGGAACTGGTGGAAGGCACACACCATGAACCCTGGACATGGGTCAAAAATTATGGGAGAGGGAAGGTATTTTATACGGCCTACGGCCATGATGAAAGGACCTGGAACAACCCGGGGTTCCAGCAATTGATCAAAGCCGGCATTGTTTGGGCGGTCAATGAGTCCGTCCGGAAAAACTGGGAGGCGTTTACAGGGGATATCCCCAAATTGGAATACCAGGAAATGGCCAACATTCCCAATTATGAAAAAAGGGACCCTGCTCCCAAATACCAGCTGCCGCTCACCCCTGAAGCATCCAAAAAACTCATGCAGGTACCTCCCGGCTTCAGCCTGGAACTATTTGCCGCAGAACCGGACATTATCAATCCCATTGCGATGAACTGGGATGAAAAAGGAAGGCTGTGGGTTGTAGAGACTGTTGATTACCCCAATACGGTATTGGACGATAAAGGCACGGGCGATGACCGGATTAAAATTTGCGAAGACACCAACGGGGATGGCAAAGCAGATAAATTCACCGTCTTTGCGGACAAACTCAATATCCCTACCAGTTTTGTTTTTTCGAAAGGAGGCATTATTGTTTCCCAGGCTCCTGATTTCCTGTTTTTGAAAGATACCAGCGGAGATGATGTTGCCGATGTCCGGGAAACCATCATTACAGGTTGGGGGGTTTTTGATACACATGCAGGCCCTTCTAACCTGCAATATGGCATAGATAACCACATATATGGTGTGGTCGGGTATTCCGGATTCAAGGGACAAATATTCGGCCGGGATCAGGAATTCAGGCAGGGGGTCTACCGTTTCGATCCCGGACTGGAGAATTTTGAATTCCTCACCAATACCAGCAACAATACCTGGGGCCTTGGGATCACCGAAGACAATTCTGTTTTTGCTTCCACTGCCAACAATACCCATAGTGTTTTCCTCGGGATACCAAACAGGCTTTTAAGCACCGTAGAAGGGATTTCGGTAGAGGGTAGTAAGAAGATCGATGGGCATTATGCCATGCAGCCCATTACAGCAAACATAAGGCAGGTAGATGTTTTCGGGGGCTTTACGGCTGCTGCCGGGCATCATTTTTATACAGCACGGGACTATCCTGAAGCATACTGGAACAAGATAGCTTTTGTCTGCGAACCCACAGGGGGAGTCGTACACCAGGCCCGGATCATGCGTGAGGGGGCCGGGTATCGGGAAGAAGATGCTGGAAACCTCCTGGCAGCTGCCGATGAATGGGTATCGCCCGTAGAGGCCAAAACAGGCCCGGATGGGGCCGTATGGGTACTCGATTGGTATAATTTTATAGTGCAGCACAACCCAACCCCTACTGAAGAAAGGGGTGGATACAATGCCGAGAACGGACTAGGGAATGCCTATATAAATCCATTAAGGGATATCTCCAGGGGCCGTATCTGGCGGGTGGTCCCGGCATCTGAAAATGAATATAAGAAAGTATCGTTAGATACCGTTGACCCGGCTGGCCTGTTGAAAGCCCTGTCCAATGACAATTTACTTTGGCGGCTCCATGCACAGCGACTTTTGGTGGAAGGTGGGAAAACCGATGTTTTAAACGGATTATATACCCTGATCAATGATTCGTCCACTGATAACCTGGGGTTGAACCCCGGCGCCCTTCATGCATTATGGACCCTTGATGGTCTGGGGGTTATTGAAGTGGATACCCAGGCCTTCGCTGTTGTAAGGGGGGCCTTGTTCCATCCTGCTTCATCCGTCCGCAGGGCAGCGGTACAGATACTTCCAAAATCAGGATATGGAGACAAGGCCATTTTAGAGTCAGGTGTCCTCCATGACCGGGACCCAGGGGTGCAATTGCAGGCCATCCTGAATGTTGCTGAAAGGGAACCATCAGAAGATATCGGTAAAGTTTTATATGGATTAAGCCAGGAGCGAAATGTAATAATGGACAAATGGTTGTCGCAAGCCGTGTATACCGCTGCTACCAAACATATCAGTGGCTTTATAACCGCCTTTCAAAAGGAGCATCCGTCCTATTCGGTTCCGGCTACAACGATAGCCATGCCCGAAGGCCAGGAACTACAGGCAGAAGGACTGGCCGAAACTTTTGTTAAAACCTACATCGGTAAAGTAGGACAAACAGTTGCTGCGGTTGGTGATATGGCCACAGCAGGCACCTCCATTACCATCAGGACAATTCAAAATGAAATGAAATACGATATTACCGAGTTTGTGGTGGAAGCCGGGCAGATAGTGGAACTGGTTTTTGAGAATACGGATTTTATGCAACATAACCTGGTGATAACCCAGCCCGGGAAAAAGGAACTGGTGGGAATGGCCGCTGATAAGTTGGCTACGGACCCTAATGGGGCAGCACAGAATTACGTCCCGAGTATGCCCGAGGTTTTGTTTGCCACAGCGATCATCAACCCGGAAGACAAGGTTACCTTGCGGTTCACCGCGCCGACCGAACCGGGCATTTACCCTTATATCTGTACTTTCCCCGGACACTGGCGTATCATGCAGGGAACCATGAGGGTGGTTGCTGCCAAAGGAGTTTAAAGAGTAAATGCCCGACGGTAATAGCGCCCATAGGATTAAGATACCGGTATCCTATCGGGCACCCGCCTTAAGGGAATGTGGCAGCCCGTACTGAATGGCGTCAGCCGGGCAGGCCCGTCCGAATGTCGTCAGCCGGGCAGGCAGGCAGTCGGGATATCTTATGTACATGCTTCGCTTTGGCTCAGCATATCAATAAGGAGTAAATCGGGAAAATTCCCTGGAAGATTAATTTAATGAAACCCAAAACATGTCAGGAAAAATAACATATGGTGTCAGTACCTGGTTGTGGCAATCACCGTTTAACTCGGAATCCATCTCCCTGTTTCCCAAAATAAAAAAAATGGGGTTTGATCTGGTGGAGATCCCGGTGGAAGACCCGGGCCTAATAGATGGAAAAGTTGTCAAAGCGGCCCTGGAAGACTCCGGCCTTAAGGCCACGGTTTGTGGTGTGTTTGGGCCAACCAAGGACCTCACCCATGATGAGGTCTCGGTTCATGAGAATTGCTTTCGGTATATTGAACAATGTTTTGAACTCTGCAACCTGCTGGATGTGGGTTTTCTGGGAGGGCCGATGTATTCGGCGGTGGGGAAGGCCAGGCTTGTAGAAGCCGAACAACGGAAAACGGAGTGGGAGCGGGCCGTAAAAAACCTAAAGAAAGTATGTGAAATGGCCCAGCGTAAAGGCCTGGCAATTGCCCTGGAACCCCTCAACCGGTTCGAATCCGATATGGTCAATACGGCGGAGGATGTTATGCGACTGGTACAGGATATCAATCATGACAGCGCGAAAGTTTTGCTGGATGGCTTCCACATGACTATTGAGGAGAAAAATATCAGGGATGCCATACGATCCGTAGGAAAGAAACTGATACATGTCCAGGTTTCGGAAAACCACCGGGGCATTCCGGGAACCGGGTTGACACCCTGGGATGACTTTCAGAAGGGGCTGACCGATATAGGCTACACCGGGCCGATCGTGATTGAAAGTTTCACACCTGAAATCAAGGAATTGGCCGCTGCTGTCTGCATCTGGAAGAATATGGCGGAGAACCAGGATGTGTTCGCATCGGATGGAATCAAATTTTTAAAACGAATATTCAATCCATAAAACAGGAATCATATGAATGATACAAAAATTAATGTAGCCATCGTGGGGCTCGGGTTTGGAGCCGAATTTATACCGATCTACCAGAAACACCCCAATGCCAATTTGGTGGCTGTTTCCCAGCGCAACAAGGATAAGCTGAATGTCCTGGCCGATGCATTTCATATTGAAAAAAGGTATTCCTCCTATGAAGAATTACTGGAAGACCCGGAAATTGACGCAGTACATATCAATACCCCCATCCCGGATCATGGTATCCAGGCCATTCAAGCGCTGAAAGCCGGTAAACATGTTGCCTGCACTGTCCCCATGGCAACTACGGTAGCGGAATGCGAGGAAATAGTACACTTATCGGAGCATTCAGGGTTGACCTATATGATGATGGAAACCGTGGTATATGCACGGGAGTTCCTCTTCATGAAGGAGCTCTACGAACAGGGACAGTTAGGGAAAGTGCAATTCCTGAAAGCGAGCCATCAGCAGGATATGGATGGCTGGCCCAATTACTGGCCTGGGTTGCCCCCCATGCATTACGCGACACATTGCGTGGGTCCGGTGTTGGGCCTTACCCGTGGGGAGGCTGAATATGTATCCTGTTTCGGTTCGGGTACGATCCGGGAAGAACTCATTCAACATTATAATTCCCCCTTTGCTGTGGAAACCACCCATATCAAATTCAGGAACTCTGATCTCAGTGCCCATGTATACCGTTCCCTTTTTGATGTAGCACGGCAATACCGCGAAAGTTTTGAGGTATACGGTTCCAAAAGGTCTGTAGAGTGGCCGCTGATAGAGGGAGAGCCCCTCGTGATCCATACCGCCAAAAAGCCTGAACCAGAAATCCCGGAAAAAATTGAATGCCCGGATTTTGCCAAACTCCTGCCCAAAGAGATCCAGCATCTTACAACCCAGGGTGTTTACGATGCCGCTGAACACCAGCACCTTTCCTTTACCCAGGGGGCCGGACATGGCGGATCGCACCCCCACCTGGTGCACCAATTCATCAATGCCCTGGTAGAAGGCTCGCAGCCGTATCCCAACGCAAGGCAATCTGCCAATATTACCTGCGTGGGTATCCTGGCACATGAGTCGGCCCAAAAGGGCGGGCAAATCATAAAATTACCGGATTTCACTTTTATCCTACAAGACCCTGACCGACCCCAGACGGTTAAACAATAGACAGATGGACCAACCAGGAACCAACGAATTATGAAAGGCCTCGATACGCTCGACTGGGTAGTGATTACTGCTTATTTTGTAATATTACTGGGGGTGGCATGGTGGGTCATTCAGCAGAAACAGCAGAATACGGAAGATTATTTCCTGGCAGGCCGGAACATAGGGTGGTTTATGGTTGGAGCCTCTATCTTTGCGTCGAACATCGGGTCGGAGCACGTGGTAGGTTTGGCGGGGAACGGGGCAGGGGATAAAATGCCGTTGCTGATCTATGAACTCCATGCCTGGATTGTCCTGATGCTGGGGTGGGTGTTCCTGCCATTCTATGCCCGAAGCGGGGTGTTTACCATGCCCGAATTCCTGGAGAAACGTTTCGATGCCCGTTCCCGGTGGGTGCTTTCAATAGTATCCCTCATTGCCTATATCCTGACCAAGGTTTCCGTAACTATCTATGCCGGCGGGGTTGTGGTATCGGCACTCCTGGGGATTCCTTTCTGGATCGGGGCTGTGGCTACAGTTTTGCTTACGGGGTTATATACCATATTGGGAGGCATGCGTGCGGTGGTCTATACAGAAACCATACAGGCGGTAGTATTGGTGTTGGGCGCTGGCATACTCACTTATTTGGGCTTGCAGTCCGTGGGGGGTTGGGGTGAACTCAAGGCAACCATTGGTCCCGAATATTTCAATATGTGGCGGCCCAATTCGGATCCCGATTATCCCTGGCTACCCCTGTTTATAACCAGTACGGTAGTCGGTATCTGGTATTGGTGTACGGACCAGGTTATCGTACAACGGGTTCTGGCGGCAAGGAATGTCAAGGAAGGCCGTAGGGGTACCATTTTTGGTGCCCTCTTAAAACTGATGCCGGTATTCCTTTTCCTGGTACCGGGAGTCATTGCCCTGGGGCTGAAGATGCAGGGAAAGCTCCACTGGGAAAACCCGGATGAGGCTTTCCCGGTCTTGATGAGCAATATCATGCCATCCGGTTTGCGGGGGTTGGTTGCTGCCGGACTCCTGGCGGCACTTATGAGTTCCCTGGCCTCTGTATTCAATTCATGCTCTACCTTGTTCACGCTCGATATATATAAAAAATTAAGGCCTCAAAAGCCGGAAGCAGAACTGGTCAGGACCGGAAGGATCGCTACTTTTTTTGTGGTAGGCCTTGGATTGCTGTGGATTCCGATTATAACCACCCTCTCGGACGGGCTCTATGAATACCTGCAGAACGTACAGGCCTATATCTCGCCCCCCATCGCCGCGGTCTTCCTGCTGGGCATTTTCTATAAACGCATCAATGC
>JBGTLT010000164.1:0-9255 GCA_041743975.1 Zeaxanthinibacter sp. | reverse complement strand
AAGCCAATGAAGAAACAAGGATTATGGCCTTATGGTCCCTTGAAAGCCTCGGTCATTATAACCCCAATGTTATGGAGGTTGCATTTAAAGAATCCGGGGCGGATCTGAAAAGAGAACTTATCCGTTCCCTTTCTTCCTTCTCGTTATCGCCGGATGAGCTAACAAGCTATGTAAAACAATTTCTCAGGGACAACAATCCCATGATCCGGTCCCAGGTATTACGTACAATAGGAGCCGCTGAAAAAGCCAATCCCGAACTAATAGGCATGCTGGTAGAAGCCTGCCAGCCGGAGCTGGAAGGCAACACAATGGGGGGCATATACGAAAGGAACTTTGAACGATTTCTGGCACGAAAGGGACTGGAGAATTTTACAACGGAATTGGCAGACTTCCTCAAATCCCCTCAGGTGGATAAGTACCCTGCTACCAACAGAATATGGGCAAGCCAGGTACTTCCCCAGGCGCAAAAGGAAAATATTTTTATTGACCTTTGGCCCAAGGCAAACTACAAAGAGTTCAATGAGTCGACCCTGGTGGCAGTTGCTTCAATGATCGGCAATGACAGGATTTACGAATTAGTCAAAGAAGTACTCGCAAATCTTCAAAATGCTACCCGACATCTTTCCTATGCATTGGCGAATGTGGGCAACCTTAAATCAGACCGGATGGCAAGCCTGCTTGCCCCTCCCACAGAATACATGCTAAAATCGGGAACAGACTCTCTAAGGGACCTGGGACTTACGGCCGCTGCAAAATTCGAAATTAAACAAGTGCAACCATCCATAATCGCCCTGATTCCGACGATCACCAGGGAAGAAACCTATCGCCTGATCCTACAGGCCCTCGAAATCTTACCTAAGGAAAATCACGATATATTTGTTAGGATGGCCAACAATGAATCACTGAGTTTAAACCTCAGATCCGAGGCCATCAACACCCTTTCAAAGACAGACATTGGACAATCACAGCAAATCCTAAATAGCCTTCTTCAGAAATATGAAGGTTTGGAAAACCGAATGGCTCTCACCAAAACTCTGTCGAAGACGGAAACCGGGGCGGAACTACTGATCAATGCTTTTGAAAAAGGATTAATCGATTCAGATGATTTTGACATGTCCAGCGCAGAATATATTTACAGTACAAGGAAAGATACCAAGGCGGCAAAGCAAATTTATGAGGCAGCTGTCAGACGGACGGAGGAAGAGAAAAGGCAATTAACTGAAAAGCTGGAGCGGTACATGGGTATCGCTGAAAATACTGAAGGTGACCCGGTTGCGGGGGAAAGACTATTTCAGGCCTGTTTGATGTGCCATAGCGTTGGAGACAAGGGCTATGATTACGCCCCTGCCCTGGACGGTTCAGCCTCCAGAGATAATGAAGCCATCCTTACGGCCCTATTGGATCCAGATGCAGCTGTTGAAAGCAGCTATTCGTTATATCGGGTGACCCTTTACGATGAAAGTGTCTTCGAGGGCTATCTGGTTAAAAGGGATAATCACGGGACTACCCTTGGATTTATGGGAGGCAATGAAAAATTTATTCCCGCAGGGGATATCCGGAGTGAAGGTTTTCTGTCAGGCAGGTCTTTTATGATCAGGGGACTTATCGATAACTACAGCGATGAACAGGTTGCCGACTTGTTGGCCTATATACACATCCTGAAATAGTATCGTATGAATTGGCATGACCCCGGAACCTCCGACCCTGCTGTTCTCTATTGGTTCCGAACGGTACGGGATCCCGGAGGTACGGTATTAGTCCCCTATCTCATTGACTCGGATTCCGGACTTGGCAGGCACATTAGTATAGGCGACCTGAATGGGGACGCAAAGGCAGATATCGTCAGCTCCAATAAGAAAGGGGTTTTTATGTTTTTACAAGAATAAATTAAGGAATTATGACACGTCATTTCGGAGTATTTCAGTTTAAGGAAGGAGTAAGTGAACAAACTATCTCGGACTGTTTTGCTGCTATGAAGGATATGGTGGGTAAGATCCCCGGACTTTTAGATATGGAATACGGCCCCTATCAGAGTAGCGAAGGCTTAAATGAAGTCTTCACACACGGGTTTATTATGACTTTTGACAATGCGGCTTCCCGGGATGCTTACCTGCCCCACCCCGTTCACGAGGCAGTAAAGGAAATCGTGGTTCCCAAACTGGAAAAGGTTATAGTCTTTGATTTTAATGTAGAGGATTAAGTACGCTAAGATATGGTAACAGCAACCGATAAGTGCATTGTGATGTTGGGGTGTTTTGACACTAAGGGGGAGGATTTTACATATCTTCGGAACTGCCTTCTTGCCAGGGGAGAAAAGGTCTTTACTATCGATACAGGAATTCGAGGGAATGATGTAGACTTCCCGATAGACTGCGGAAGTGTTGAAACGGCCCTGGCAGGAGATGGAAGTTTGGATGCCCTGCACCACAAGGGAGACCGGGGGGAAGCGGTGGCCTGTATGGGAAAGGGAGCTGCCAAAATCCTTCAGGGCTTGGTGGAGGAAGGACGGGTGAAAGGCGTGATCGGTATGGGTGGCGGAGGTGGTACCTTTATTGCACTCTCGGCCATGCAGGCGGTGCCTCTAGGCATCCCGAAACTTTGTTTGTCAACCCTGGCTACCAAGGACTTGTCCCGCCAGGTAGGCGCCAAGGACATTATCCTGATGCCTTCTGTGGTGGATGTTGCTGGGGTTAACCGCATCAGTTCCGTCCTGATGCAGCAGGCTGCGGCAGCCATCAGTGCTATGGGCTCAGTGGACCAACAGACCCAAAGCCGTGGGAAGAAAAGCATTGCCATCAGCATGTTTGGCAACACCACCCGATGTGTGAATCTATGTACAGAATTATTACGGGAAATGGATTACGAGGTGATGGCCTTCCATGCCACAGGCACCGGCGGCATGACCATGGAGTCACTCATCAGGGAAGGGTGTTTTGATGGGCTGCTGGACGTGACAACGACGGAACTTGCCGACGAACTTTGCGGCGGAGTATTGAGCGCGGGCCCTGATCGTTTAACTGCTGCAGGTGACATGGGCATCCCTCAGGTTGTGGTACCGGGTTGCCTGGACATGGTGAATTTTTCACACATGGATACGGTTCCTGAGCAATACAGATCGCGGGATTTATATAGTTGGGCACCGGACATTACCTTGCTACGAACCAACGCCGGGGAGAATGAGGCCTTGGGCAGGATGCTGGTCTCTAAGCTGGCCGGCTCGAAAGGTCTCGTGGAAATACTCCTTCCTGAAAGGGGAATTTCCGAACTGGATAAGCAAGGGGAACGGTTCTACCGCCCCGAAGTGGACCGGGTGTTGTTTGATACCATCACGGAGGAGGCTGCAGAACATCTGAAGGTCGTTGCCCTGGATGCCCATATCAACGATGTGGAATTTGCCAAGGCCTTGGTAAGCAGATTGCACGACATGATAACGGGCGGTAAAACCTAAAACAAAAAATAAACACTAAAAAGAACAAGGAAATGCCAAACCAATGGACAGGAGTGGGGAACCCCTATACGAGAGAAGAAGTAAAGGCCCGACTGGCCGCAACCATATCGAAAAAAAAGGCGATAATAGGAGCGGGTGCTGGTACAGGGATCAGCGCGAAGTTCATAGAGAAAGGAGGGGCGGATTTTTTGATCATCTACAATTCGGGTCGTTTCCGTATGTCCGGTCACGGATCCACAGCTGGCCTGATGGGTTATGGGGATGCAAACGCCGTGGCCATGGAGATCGGGGAATTCGAAGTTCTTCCAGTGGTTAAAGAAATTCCCGTATTCTGCGGGGTACACGGTTCCGACCCTCGGAGAAGGATGTGGCATTTTCTACAACAGGTAAAAGCGATGGGGTTCTCAGGAGTGAACAACTTTCCAACCCATAGCATTGTAGACGGGCAGTTCCGGCAAATCCTTGAGGAGACCGGTATGGGGTTCGACAAGGAGGTTGAAATGATTGGGTTGGCTTCGAAAATGGATTTATATACCTGTGTGTATGTGGCCAACCCTGAGGAGGCAATAAAAATGGCAAAAGCTGGTGCCGATTCCATTATTGCCCATGTAGGTACTACGATCGGTGGCTCTATTGGAGTGGTCAGTGCAACGGTAGATATGGAGTTTGCCATCAACCGTACACAAGAAATCATAGATGCTGGACGAACGGTTAATAAGGATATCATTTTTCTGGCGCATGGAGGACCTATTAACACACCAGAAGATGTGAAAATTATATTGGAAAAAACGGACGCCCACGGATTCGTAGGTGCGTCTTCTCTTGAACGCATGGGGATCGAACAATCCCTCACAGAGTTGACCCAAAGATTTAAATCGTTAACACTGAAATAATGGAACATATCAACAGGCGGGCCCTTTTCAATGGCAGCTGCTTTGCATTGATCACCACGGCTTTTTCCTTTTCCATTCGAGCAGGAATTTTGCCACAGTTGGCTGAGGAGTTCGGTTTTTCGGCCGAACAACTAGGTTTTATCAACTCCATGTGGTTTCTTGGATTTCCTATCTCAATGATCCTTGGGGGCCTGTTCTATCATTCTTTTGGGCCGAAGAACATCATGCGGGTGGCTTTTATTGCCCATACGCTGGGGATATTGCTAACTATTTACGGCAACGGTTATGAACTGCTGCTGGTCTCCACCCTGCTGATTGGGGTGGGTAACGGTTGTACGGAGGCAGCCTGTAATCCGATGATTGCCGATACGTACAGCGGGGTTCAGATGGACAAGATGCTCAACCGCTTTCACATGTGGTTTCCCGGAGGTGTGATTCTAGGAGCAATCATATCTAAATACATGACGGCCCTGGACACAAGCTGGCAGTCCCAGATTTGGGTTATCATGCTTCCAACCCTCATATATGCGTATTTGTTTTACGGCAAGGAATTCCCAAAACCCAAGCTTGTGCGAGCCAATTCGCTGGTTGAAAATCTGAAAGCCATGGGCAGCCCACTGTACATCTTCCTGTTTTGCTGTATGGCACTTACAGCCATCACCGAATTCGGGCCCAACCAATGGGTCAATGTGGTTCTCAGCTACAGTGGGGCCGATGCCATGCTCATCCTGGCCCTTGTTAGCGGGGTGATGGTCGTAGGCCGGTTTTTTGCAGGCACAGTGGTTTCCTTACTGGGACAAACGGGGATCCTCTTGATATCGGCCGTCCTGGCCACCTTGGGAATCTTCCTCTTTAGTACGGTTACCGGCCCCATGGCTTATCTTGCGGCCGTTATCTTCTCTTTAGGAATCTGTTATAACTGGCCCGTGATGATTGGCGCTGTGGCAGATAAAGTACCGTTAAGCAGCGCGTTGGGAATGTCGGTACTGGGAGGTATAGGCTTCTTCTCCACCTCCATCTTTCAGCCGGTGATCGGGCGATGGATAGATAGCGCCCGGGTAACGAATCGTGCAGAAGGGCTTTCAGGAGAAATACTGGAACTGGCCGCGGGTCAGGACACGCTGGCCCAGATGGCAATATTCCCTGCAATTTTGATCGTGTTGTTCGCCATTCTATTTATCTGGCAAAGAAAAGCTGGAAAAAGGAGAAAGACGGCAAATAACCCAACATAAACCGGAAAGGTCCGGCTACCCGTGATTTAAGGGAGTTCCGTGACCGGAGGGACAAGAGGCACAGGATTTGCAATATATCTGGCCGGTCTTTGGTTTTTGTGTATTCCAATGAGAAACTATCGACCTTTAGTGCCAATTGGTTGGCTATCGCCGGATGTTTACTAATCAGGTTGCTGGCTTCCCCCGTATCTTCGGAGAGGTCATAGAGTTCGGAAGGTATTCGATCATTCAGCCGTAAGGGTATACCAATCCGATCAGCGGGTATCTATCCAGCCCAGGGGTGGGTACGCTTCGATCTGACCACGATAGAATTCCAAAATACTGTCCAGGGAGGCTACTTTTTCGGGATATTTAGTATACAAATTAAAAGCCTGGCCCGGATCTTTTGCAAGGTTATATAACTGGCCCGGTGGGGCATTTTGTGCTAACCTCCCATTTTCAATATCGGAATTCTCGAAGCCAGTAAACTCCACAGCAGAGGCTCCTCCCAGAGTAGGATCACCAACCGAATCTCCTTTAAATCCACCTTCGCCTCGGGCGGGAATGTAAACCCAATGATCTTTGCGAACCACGAGATGGCTTGGACTATTTGGTGAAATGATGAGGCTCTCGCGGCCTGATTCTTCATCGCTACTTTTAAAACCCTCTGAAAGATTATGGCTGTCCAATCCATCCTCCTTGCTGATAGGCCGACCTACAATGGCTGCGAAGGTTGCCAGGAAATCTACCTGACTAAATAACATACTGGATGTGCTGCCGGGCGGAATCCTCCCGGGCCACTTCGCGATCAGGGGAACACGATGCCCACCCTCCCAAGCTCCGAATTTTGCTCCCAGCAGGTTCCCGTTCAAACGATGGCCGACCCTCCAGGCGTCCTGCCCCCCGAGATTCAGCATTCCCCCATTGTCACTAGTAAAAATTAGTAAGGTGTTCTCGGTCTCCCCAAGTCGGTCAAGGGTTTTAACCAACTCACCTACAATCCAGTCCAGTTCATGGATGAAATCTCCGTACCGGCCGCTTTCACTACTACCCTCGAATCGAGTGGCGGGGGTAAACGGGTGATGGATGTTGGTGGTGGAGAGGTAAAGGAAAAACGGGCGTTTCTCCTCCGTACGGTCTTTTTTTTCTAGCCATTCAATTGCCTTGTCCTTGAGTTTGGTCCCCACTTCCCGATCGCGGTAGATAAGGTGCGGACTCGCAGCACCACCGATATAGTCGTATCCAACTTTTTCGGGCCATTCCTCGGTCAATGAACGCTGATTAAAAACAAAGGGGTCTTCGGGCTCATACCCTACCACCTTATGGTTTTCAATGAAAACATAGGGTGGTGCACTGTTGACTAGCGGCACCCCAAAATAGTAGTCAAACCCCAGTTCCAATGGCCCCGGACGCAGTTCCTTGTTCCAGTCGGGTTCGTCCTTCCCAAAACCGAGATGCCATTTTCCAATACAGGCGGTTGCATACCCTTTCTCCTTAAGTATCCGGGCTATGGTAAGCCTTGTGGTATCTACCACCAGCGGGCTATTCGGAGCGATCGGGCCCCAAAAATTCCTCCTCAATGGATACCTGCCAGTGATGAGGCCGTAGCGGGAAGGCGAACACACGGACGAAGCCGAATGTGCGTCCAAAAACCTTTTCCCTTCATTAGCAAGCCTGTCTATATGGGGCGTCCTGACTTTTGTAGCTCCATAGCATCCAAGGTCGCCATAGCCAAGGTCATCCGCATTGATCAGTACAATGTTAGGTAAGGCACTGGAGGTGGGAAGTATAGGTTCGTTTTGGCTCGAATTCAGCTGGCATGAAGAATGGGAACCTATAGTGAAAGCTCCTAATACAAGTAGTAGCCCTTTCAACCAAAGGGTCTTTCCTTGTACTAGAACACGAAAAAGGCGGAGCCTGACCGTCCGAATGAGGCCCCTGGACGGCAGGTTCCGGAATAAGTTAGCATTGGAAGGTGAAAGAGTCATATGAAGAGGATATTAATTAAATTGTTTTCGATATATAGTTGACCATTTCGGTTAGGGCTGTATTAGTATATCATAAGTTTCCATAAGGTAGTCACGTAGGAGTAGTAATTCCTGATCCGATACCTCTCTATTGAAAAGCAAGAAGCGCGCGATTTCTCCGTCAAACGATTCTTTTCCCGGATGATTGGTGGCATCGCGTTCCTGGCCGATGGAAAAGCGAGAGGCATCCGCAGTGGGGTTTACCGGAAATAGGCCCGAGGCCACCGGGTTGACGTCATTAATGAAGAGTTCCAGCTGGACGGTTCCCGTCCCGGCCTCCATCCGCCCCATCACAAGATAAAAACGGTTGGTATCCAGGGGTGTCGGCGCCATGACTTGGGGATTGTTCTCATCCCACCTTCCGAATGTCACAGCATTCCTGGAACCCATCCAAACCCTGTTGTCATCGCTAAGACCGGCCCAGAAACCTTCGAATTTTCCCTCCCCATCCAGATTGGAATTCCTGAGATTGCCCAAGAACGAATTTACTCCCGGCAAATCCGGTACCTGCTGGTACGCCCTCATTACACAAAACCAGGTATACCCTGCTCCCGTGGTCAGCGTATCCAGTAAGTCTTCTTCCTCATTCAGTAGTTCTTGTCGGTGGAAGACCACCGAATTAAGGCCTTTTATTTTGGTGTTGTTCAGTCTGATCCTGGGCCTTCCAGAGCCCGGAATCTCCCTACCCAGGTCCTGTTTGACGAATTCAGTCAGGGCTTTGACCGGGGCGTTGTTTTTCCAAGACCGGATCCTGTCTCCATTCTCAAGCGTGATTCCATGCTGTGCATCCAGGTCGATTAGAAGACCGGCAGTAAGCGGAAGCGGTCCCGTTTCAGAACCACCCCCGGCCCATTCGATCCCGGCCTTTACAAGTTGCAGGAAATCTGGATTGTGGTAAATTTTGTTCGTATGGCCCAGAGAGGTAAAAAAGGATCTGCCACCATCAAAGTATTGGTACCAGGTAAACGGGTGGTCACCCTGCATTTTCTGTTCTCCATTATAGGAATCCTCGTCAAGAGTAAGCAGCACTTTCACATGTTCCCTGGGATTAGAGGAAAACCGGTGCCATTCGTCTATTACTTCCCATTCAAAAGACAAATGTCGGGTGATGGGGTCTGTGGGGTCATCCACGTGCAAAGTCGCCTTCTGTACTTCCGGATGATCGATTAGCCTGGTACCCACCAGAGACTCATACCAGATCTGGAAGCTACCCCCTTCATTCCATATAGCGCCAGCGCAATGGATACCGACAAAACCACCTCCGTTGCGGATAAACTCCTGCAAGGCTTCCTTAGCGTTTGAGGAGAGGATGGGGCCTTCATTTCCACAATTATTATTAAAGATCACTACATCGATTCGGCTCAGGGTTTGTGGATTCAGAGCCTCAGGGGAGACGGAGTTGACGACCTTCCAGCCGTTCCGTTTTGCCATTTCGACTATCATCTCCAGAGCATCCTCTTTGGAATTATGCTGATAGCCGTTGTCCGCCTGAAAATTCAGGATATGAAGGGTGTCTATTTGGGCGCAAAGCCTGGTGCCTAGGATGAAGAAGAAAAATATAGCATGAATGAATTTAATTTTCATGGTATCATGGACTAGGGGGTGGCATTTATAGGCAGACCCGCATGTTTATCATTAGATTTAACAAGAAAGCCTTGCTCCTTTCCTTTTCTGAC
>JBGTLT010000163.1:0-40067 GCA_041743975.1 Zeaxanthinibacter sp. | reverse complement strand
TGATCCTTGTCATCGGTGACACCATCCCCGTCTTCATCATTCTGGGTGACGGAACATCCTTTTTCATCAACGACTTCTCCGGCAGGGGTATTGGGACATTCGTCATCTTCGTTGCTTACCCCGTCACCATCACCATCGGTTTCACCATCCACGCATCCCAAGTTGTTAACAGTGGCTCCTTGTGGGGTATCAGCACATTGATCGATGTCATCACTGACCCCATCACCATCACTATCCCTCTGACTGGGTGAACATCCAATGGAGTCAGCCTGTTCCAGGGGTGGGGTATTACTACATTGGTCCAACTCATCTTCCACACCGTCCTCATCGGTATCGGGTTTATCAGGGGGACAACCTGTGGCATTCACCGCTTCCCCAACGGGGGTATCGGGACACTGATCCAGGGCATCATTAACGCCATCCTGATCGGAATCCAGTTGCTCCGGGGAACAACCATTCTCATTGACATCCGCTGCTGCAGCGGTTTCCGGACATGTATCCTTGTCATCGGGCACCCCATCCGCATCGGTGTCCAACTTTAAAAAGACAGCGGTAAGATCGGTGTCCGATTTTATTGAAAAGGTCAAGGGATTATCCGTGCCTTTAATATCCTCCTGCCATTGGTCAAAATAATATCCTTTGGCAGGAATGGCAGAGACGGTCACCTCTTCGTCAGATTCAAAGGTAGCGGCTGAAGGACTGGTTGTGCCTCCCTCTTTGGGGGTTACCGAGACTTTTAGTTTATAATGGACTGGGGAATCCTTGGAGCATCCAAGAACCAGGATGAAACCCACTAAAATGAAGACAAACATTCTTTTTAGTGCTGACATTGGAATCGTTTTTAACGACCATCAAAGACAGGTTAATATGTAATAACAGGGATAAGGGTTAGGGAATTATTAGGGAAGTTACGATAAAAATTTAAGTTAACATGAAGAATGTTTTTCATTTTGGCAAGTTAATTTCAGAAAGGCTCCTTTAGTAGTACTGTAATACTCCCTATTTCCTGGACCAAAAGGTTTTATTGTTCAGCTAATATTTTCATACTTCAGGCTGCGTTTTGATTGATAGATTCATAGTATTTCAGATCGGGTGAGGTGTCTAGGGATTGATGTTTTTTCTGGTTGTAATACTTGATGTAATAGTTCACCCCTTCAAGTAGCTCTATGCCATTATCTGAGGGGTTCAGGTAAATGTACCTATGTTTGATGGTTTTCCAGAACCGCTCGATCCAGGTGTTGTCTGTTGCCCTTCCTTTGCCATCCATGGAGATTCTGATTTTCTGATTCTCCAGGAAGTTGGTCCAGGCAAAACTGGTGTACTGGGATCCCTGATCGGAGTTGATGATCTCAGGTTTACCATCATTGCAGATATTGGCGCGTTTTCCCTTGACAATCCTCCCAACACCCCGTTCTTTGTTGATATGGGGGTGCAATTCTCTATTCAGACCTATCGTGGCGGTTTTCTCGTGGCGGATGGTCATCACAACCGCGTGTTACAGGTTACGCGTGATGGAGAGATTACTGAATTCAAGACCTTTGTCAACATTGTTCCAACTGGGCTCGCATTGCATGGAAACACCGTATATATGGCTGAGGCCGGGCCAGTCCCGCACCTTCCGGAAAATGGTAAGGTGGTATCATTTGGTTCAAAATCATCCACAATTACAGACGTGGCCTCCGGCGCGCGTTTATTGGTCGATGTTGAATTCAACCGCGGCCGTACGCTCTTCGCTCTATCGCAAGGTGTTTGGGATGGTGTTCAGGAGGGTTCGCCGGCACTGCCGAACACCGGCTCACTCGTGCGAGTCAATGAAGATGGGACCTTCACCATCATCACGGACGGGCTTGATCGGCCTACCTCGCTCGAATTCATCGGGAACACCGCCTATATCGTGACATTAACCGGTGAAGTCTGGACCATTGAAAACGTGGGTGGTCCGCCCTTCGGCAAATAATACTATTGCCAACTCGCCCCAGCGTTTTGGATACAAACAGTAGTTATAAAAGAGAGCCTTCGGTGGTAATCATGCCCTTCTCCAAATTGAGCAGGGCATGTTTATTAAAACGTGAAATTTTCGAAACCAATTATTTGGGGAGAGGGCAAATCTATCGTTAGTTTCCATTAAGGGGGACCAGCTTTCGGCATTCTAGTGTGTTAACAATGTAATTTAGGTGCATTATTTTTGTATCTTTGGCGTAGGATGTTTAATCCTCCGCCAAATGGGAAAGACAAAGATAGGCCTATCGCCCGACCAAAGGAAATTTTTGAGGGATTTCAAGCAACAGGGAAAAAGGAGCCTGCGCCAGATCAACCGGGCCAATATACTTCTTCTGCTCGACAAGGGGAAGAAGGCAACGGAGATAGCGGATTTCCTGGACGTGGGCCGCAATACGGTAAGCCGTACGAAACGGAACTTCCTGCGCGACGGCATCGATGCCGCCCTTGAAGAGGAAAGCCGTCCGGGACAACCGAAAAAGTACGGGCGCAGGCAAGAGGCCGAACTGATCGCACTGGCCTGCAGCGATGCCCCCGAGGGAAGGGAAAGGTGGACATTGCAACTGCTCGAAAAGGCCGCCAGGGAGAAAGAGGGGATGGCGACCGTCAACCGGGAAAGTATCCGGCTGATGCTAAAAAAAACGAATGTAAGCCTTGGATGAAGAAGATGTGGTGCATCGCGGAGATCACCCCCGAATACCGGCAGCGCATGTACCGGTTGCTGGACCTGTACGAGGAGCAATACGATTCAGACCGCCCCGTGGTCTGTTTGGACGAGAAGAGCAAGCAGCTCATCGAGGACGCAAGAAAGCCCATCGCCCTGAAGGCCGGTAGTGCGGCAAAACATGATTACGAATACAGGCGCAACGGGACAAGGAACATTTTCGTGGCCGTGGAGCCCAAGGGCGGAAAGCGTACCGTAACCGTCACGGCGACAAGGAAAAAGCAGGATTTTGCTTCCTTCGTAAGGGATCTGGCGGAAAACGGGTACGGACGGGCAAAGGAAATACGGGTGGTGCTCGACAACCTGAACACCCATTTCGAGAAATCGTTCTACGAGACGTTTTCGGAAGGGGAGGCCGAAAAGCTCCTGGAAAGGATATCGTTTCTCTACACCCCGAAACACGGGAGCTGGCTGAACATGGCCGAGATAGAGATCAACGTGATGGACAGGGAATGCCTCGGGAAAAGGATTGCAAGCGAGGAACTATTGGTGCAGCGGCTGGCCCCGTGGACAAAGGAAAGGAACTTGGGGGAGAAAAAGATCACCTGGACATTTACAAAACAGGATGCGGACAAGAAACTGGGCAAATATTACGCACCATAATTAATTTGCTATAATAATAGTGATCGCCAATATAACAGGGCTATGAGTGAAAACGGATATTCAAATTTTTTACCTGATAAATCCCAAAATATTGTCGTTGTACCATTTATTCTTAGCTATTTTGGTATTCCCATTAATAATTAAGATTTCCTTCACTTTTAAATTCTTCAAAAGGGTTATTTTAGGAAAGTAGGTTCCCTATAACCCATTAACTATGGTCAAAAGTTCCGGACATTATAAAAAGGCTATGCCTTTTAAGCCTCAAAAACAAACAATTCTATTCCTGTTTTCCGTGGCTATACTCTTTGTACCGTTAATTGGCTGTTCTCCCCGTTTATCAAATACTGCACTTCCCATTGAAAATGTAAGTGACTTCTCCAATTCAGGCTATACCGGCTTACAGGACAAATGGTGGCTTTCTTTTGAGGATGAAAATCTTAACATCTTGATCGATAGTGCAATGCAATCGAACCTGGATTTGGCGGCCATATGGCACCAATTTCTTGCGGCCAATGCCATAATCAGCAGGGAAGCTGCTGTGAAATGGCCACAAATAGAAGGTTCGGCACAGACCGCTTATAACCGGCCGGAGCCCGATTTTGCGGGGGGTGAAAATACACAACTGGGACTATCAGCAAGATATGAGGTTGATTTATGGGGAAGGGTAAAAACCGCGGTCCAGGCTGAAAAATACCGTGCAGAAGCAAGTTTTCTTGATTACCAGACCGCTGCCATATCACTTTCTGCGGAAATAGCCGCAACCTGGTACCAGCTACTTGCGGCAAAAAAGCAATTGAATATCGCGGAAGAACAGATTGATACTAATAAGGATATCATTAAAGTAATCAGATCCCGATTCGTAGGAGGGCAAATTAAGGCCGTAGACCTCCTTCGGCAAGCACAACTCCTGGAAAATACGAAAGAGCAACAAATAATATTCAGCACCACCGTCAGGCTTTTGGAAAATCAATTGGCCGTTCTCATCGGAAGGCAGCCACAAAATAATATGGAATTCGAAACTGGTGATTTGCCAGTGTTGCCCGAATTGCCGGATACCGGTTTGCCATTGGAACTGGTCCGGAGGCGTCCCGATATACAGCAAGCCTATTCTTTAGTATTAGCTGCAGACAGGGACATGGCATCTGCAATCCAAAGTAAATATCCGAGAATTGCTATAAGCGGCAGGGGTCAGCTCCGTTCCAATAATTTTGCAAACCTGTTTGAAAATTGGGCCTACTCAGTTGTGGGCAACATATTGGCCCCCATATTCTATGGAGGCCAGATAAGCGCTGAAGTTGATCGAAACGAGGCGATTAAACAACAACGGCTTTATGAATATGGGCAAGTTACGCTGATCGCTTTCAGAGAAGTCGAGGACGGGATCATACAGGAAACAATGCAAAAGCAACGATTGGAAACCATAAGCCGCCAATTGGAACTTGCACAAAATAGCAACAAACAGCTTCAGGTAGAATTCCTGAACGGACTCAGTCCGTATTTGGATGTTTTACTGGGTCTGGATCAGGAACAGCAGTTGAGAAGGGATTATGTAGCTGCCCAATTGCAACAAATTCAGATCAGGATAGCATTGTACAGGGCATTGGCCGGGGGGTTTGAGACCGGACGAACAATAACTCAATAAAAAAAATGTAAGCTTTTATGACCAAGAAAAAACTACTAGTGATTTGCCTGGCCATACTTTTAGCAGGTATAGCAATTACCACACTTATTTTTTCCACAGAGCCTGAGGCAGAAAAGGAAGGGGCTACTATCCAGACGGCAATGCTGGTGGATGTGGTGACCGTCCATAAAGGCACCTACGAACCCATTATCGTTGCCACGGGAACGGTACAGCCCGTGGAGGATATTATCCTAAGCCCGTTGGTTTCGGGCCAGGTCATCCGCCGCGACCCTTCATTTACGCCCGGAGGATTTGTACGGAAAAATCAGGTATTACTTCAAATAGACCCCGCCGATTTTCGAAACACCCTGGAACTTCGTAAAAGTGAACTGTTGCAATCGCAGACCACTCTCGATACCGAAATGGGCCGACAGCAGATTGCCGAGGAGGACCTGCAGCTTATTAATGAAGATTCATTGTTCGGTGACAACCCGCTTTCGGAGGAGGAACGACAGTTGGTTTTGCGAAAGCCTCAATTGAACGCTGTACAGGCAACAATACGGGCAGCGGACGCTGCGGTAAACCAGGCACAACTTAACTTATCCCGCGCTACAGTTCGTGCTCCATTTGACGCCCATATCCTGAGCCAAAATGTAACTGCGGGTTCACAGGTGGCCCAGGGAGATGATCTTGGCAGGCTCGTTGGTATTGATAATTATTGGGTAAATTCAACTGTACCCATTTCTAAATTACATTGGCTGCAATTCCCTGTAAACGGTTCTGAAACAGGCTCTGAAGTATTGATTTATAATTCCACGGGCTGGCTCCCAGATACGCACCGCACCGGGTACCTGGACAAGCAGATAGGGGCTCTGGACGACCAGACCCGCCTGGCGAGGGTATTAGTCAGAGTTCCGGATCCCCTGGCACGGACCAAAGCAAAAAAAGACAAGCCTAAACTTATGATCGGTACATTTGTAGAGGTGCACATAAAAGCCAGGGCCATCGATAGTGTGTGTCGTTTGAAGAGGGACTACATTCGAAGTAACGAGACGATTTGGATAATGAAGGATGGTAAATTGGAAATACGGAAAATTGAAGTTTTGCTTACGGATGATGAATATGCCTATATCAGGAAAGGATTGGAAGACGACGATCAAGTTGTAATTACCAACTTGAGTACGGTAAGTGAGGGAATTGAGCTTCGAACGAAAGACTCCAACCCTCAAACTGAAACTAAAGAATAGAAAGACCATGAAGGAAATGGCAAAAAAAGAGAAAAAAATAATACGAAAGGAAGGGGTTATCGGGTACATGGCCAGAAACTCAATCGCTACCAATTTACTGATGCTCGTATTGCTTGGTGGCGGATTCTACACCATGTTCCATATACAAAAAGAGGTTTTCCCGGAGTTTCAACTCGATTTCGTGGAGGTATCCGTGGGCTATCCCGGGGCCTCCCCTGCCGAAGTGGAACAGGGAATTCTGCAGCCTGTTGAAGAAGCGGTCCGGGGGGTTCAGGGAATTAAGGAAATTGTATCCGAGGCCAACGAGGGATCCGGACAGGTAACCATAGAACTTGTAGCCGGCTCTGAACGTATGAAGGCTTTTCAGGATATCGACCAGGCTATAAATCGCATACGTACTTTTCCCGAGGATATCGAACAACCGGAGGTAAGTCTTCAGTCGCAACAGAGCGATGTGATTCAAATCGGTTTATATGGCCAGGCAGACATCTGGACGCTTCGGCAACTCGCAGAGCGTTTGCGCACCATTTTGCTCAATAACCCTATGATCACTCAAGTTGAGCTCGGTAACGTGCCTGACTACGAAACACGCATCGAAATTCCACGGGCCAACCTCCAAAAATACAATCTTACCCTGGGGGAGGTTGCCGATATTATCGCAAGCAGTAGTAATGATGTTCCCGCAGGGGCCGTAGAGACGCAGGGGGAAGAAATACTGTTGCGCATGCAGGAACGAAAGCAATGGGCCGATGAATTCGGGGAGATTACCATTGTATCTTCCCCATCCGGAGCTAAAGTCGCCCTTTCGGATATCGCAACAATTACGGATGGATTCGAGGAAACCGGATTTCATGGCCAATTCAATCAATCGAATTACGTAGAACTGCAGATATTTCGTATTGGCGATCAGTCACCCCTGGAGATAGCGGATGCCGTAGAAGAAATATTGGCCGATTTTCAATTGCCGCCTGGCATACAGTATCGTACGGATAGCAATCGCGCCGAGGATTATCGGGAACGACTATCACTACTCACAGAAAATGGAATATTGGCAATTCTCATTGTGCTGGTCATATTGACCCTCTTTTTAGAATACCGTCTTGCATTTTGGGTAATGATGGGGATGGCGGTATCTTTTATAGGAGGTATGACTTTATTGCCCCTTATTGGCGTTAGCGTGAACATGATATCCATGTTCGGGTTCCTGGTGGTGCTTGGTATCGTGGTCGATGATGCTATCGTAGTGGGGGAAAATGTATATGAATACCGGAAAAAAGGCCTGAGTCCGATTCAAGCAGCGATCGCGGGTACCAAAGACGTTTCCATGCCCGTAGTTTTCAGCATTGTTACCACCATCATTGCCTTTGTCCCCCTTTTGTTCATGCCGGGCGAAACCGGAAAATTCTGGCAACCGCTGCCGGCTGTAGTGATCGTCATTCTTGCTGTTTCCCTTATAGAGGCCTTGTTTATTCTACCATCGCATCTGGCACATATCAGCAAGGAAAAGAAAAAGAATAAATGGGTGGTAACATTGGAAGGATTGCAAGGTTCTTTCGCCAGGGGTTTTGACAATTTTGTCGATAAACGGTATCGGCCATTTCTTGACAAATGTATGCAATACCGCTACATTACGCTGAGCAGCGCAGTGGCCTTATTGTTGATCGTCGGTGGTTATGGGTTTAGTGGACACATGGGGATGATCATGATGCCCGAAGTAGCCGCTGATGAAATAGAGGCAGGGGTTCGGCTTCCAGTAGGTACCACCCCGGACCAGGCGGCCAAAGTAGCGCATGATATTTCAGAATCCACTCAGCGGATGTTTGAAGAACACAATCTTTATGAAGTTGCCGAAGGAATAAAAACCAATGTACGCGGACAAAACTTTATCGATGTGGAAATTGTAATGTTGCCACCCGATCAAAGGAATATTACAGCAGGAGAAGTCATTGCCCTGTGGCGGGACAATATCGGTGATATTGAAGGTGTGGACCAAATTATCTTTGAGGCTGAACGAGGTCCCGGCGGGGCGAGACAAGCTATAAGCGTGGACCTTAGCCATTCGGACATCAAAGTGCTTGAGAGTGCCACTACTGCTTTTGTTGAAAGAATGGAAGCTTACTCCAACACCCGTGATGTTTCCGATAATTACAATAAGGGAAAACAGCAATATGATTTCAATTTGTTGCCACAAGGCAGGAACCTTGGACTTACTTCAGACGAAGTTGGCAGGCAGGTACGTGATGGCTTTTTCGGGGCTTTGGCCCTTCGACAATTACGGGGTATGAACGAAATAGAGGTCCGCGTAAAACTGCCTATTGAAGAACGAAAGAACATTAAAAACCTGGAAAATTTCCTGATACGCACATCGGATGGCCTTGAAGTTCCCTTGATGGATGTGGTGGAAGTAAATCATATGGAGGCCTTCAGCAGCATTAATCGAAGGGATGGCCGAAGAGTGGTGAATGTAGGGATGGATGTTGAGCCGGCCAATTCGGTCAATCGGGTACTTTCTTCGATTCAGGAAGAAGTATTGCCCCAGTTGAGAGCCGACTTTCCGGGTATAACATGGAGCTTTGAAGGCAGTCAGGCCGATATGCGGGAAAGTACCAATACCCTGAAGGCAGGCTTTGCAATTGCCATGTTTCTGATTTATACCCTTCTGGCTATAGCCTTTAGCAGCTATACCCAACCTTTGATAGTAATGACTGCCATTCCATTTGGTATAGTGGGAGCAGTAATCGGCCATATTCTGTTAGGCTATGACCTTTCCCTGGTAAGTCTGATGGGGGTAATTGCATTATCAGGTGTGGTAGTAAACGATTCTTTGATTATGATTGACTATGCCAACAAGCGCAAAGCCCAGGGCGATTCCATTTATGAATCCATTCACGAGGCGGGTTTGCGAAGATTCAGACCTATCATCCTTACAACAATAACTACATTCGGGGGCCTTGCTCCCATAATTCTGGAGAATTCCAGCCAGGCATTCTATCTTATACCCATGGCCATTTCACTGGGTTTCGGTATTGTCTTCGCAACCGCTATAATCCTGGTTATCGTTCCCTGCCTCTATCTTATTTTAGAAGATATCCGACTTTTGAAAGAGAAAGGACGGACTGTTAAAAGAGTTGATGTCCTGAATTCAGAGGATGAAACGAAGGTCCTTGTAATGGAAAAGGAGGGTAACCCCATTTAGGATAATCTTTCAGTGTTATTGTTGAACACCTTTTTTTGCAATGGTAGAACAGATGCCGGAATAGTGATTCGCTTCAGGACGATTTTACCGTACAGAACAGGCTGAAATAGCAGCGGTAAAAACGTTGGTCCCGGGTATCATCTGGGAATAAGGGCAAAACCTGCCGGAATAGCGTCAATATTTTCAGCTGTAAATAGTTATATTCTTTCCATGGGACTCACAATAGATGGAGCTTCCACCATTAATAAAAACTTTATATATAATGAATAAGGACATCAAGAAAATAGAAGACAAAATTAATGACATCATTGAAAAAAACGAAGATTCTGTAAAGGGCTTTGAAAAAGCATCTGAAAATGCAAAGGAAGCGACTATTAAGGCCTATTTTGAAAAGAAAGCCACGGAACGCAGAAGATTTCTTTCTCAGTTAAGAAACGCGTCACCCGAACTTGAATTAGGGGATGCAGAAGTTGACGGTACAGCCAAGGGTGCCATGCACCGATCCTGGATGGACTTGAAAGCACTATTTTCAGGGGATAATGACGAAGCCATGCTTGAAGAGGCCGTGAGGGGAGATAAGGCAGCCATTGAGGAATATAATAAAGTTTTAGCTGAACCCCACATCCCCCATCGTGTAAAAGAAATAATCCGAGAACAAAAGGAGGAAATTCAAAATGACCTGACTACTTCCCTAATCCTGGAGGACTACAGGTAGTTCATTGTAATTAGGGATTAGTGATAAAAAGCCTTCCAAAAGAAGGCCTTTCTACTATATAGATTTTTATATACCCCTTCCCCGAACCTCCAAAAAGTATTAATAGGAAATTTATCCTTCAAGCTCCCACCAGCTCCCTTCGGGTCATTTCACAATTTTCATACGGATATTGATTTGATCGGGCAATAATTTACCAACCCAGGAGCTATATCGAACAAAGTTTAGGTTTCTTCAGTGTGCCTTTCAGGAATCCTCCAAAATAGTGGAAACAATCGGCATGGCTACAGGGCATATTGGTACTAGGACATACAATTTGCTATTAGCAGCGGGCAAACTCCACTTACTTGAAATGAATCCGGGGTTCGGGGGTGGCTATTTATCCAGTTGTGTATTCTGATCTCACCCGGATTCCTTTGTTCTGGCGATGGACAGCGGTTTGATCCCACTACCGTAGCGCCTTGCATAGATATATGTAAATTGCGCCCCAAAGAAAAGGATCAGGCATGAATAGGAAACCCATAACAAAATCAGGACAATGGTTCCGGCAGCGCCATAGGTCGACCCCGGGTTCGCCTGACCGAAATAATAACCCATCAAAAATTTTCCAATCACAAAAAGGACCGCAGTGATAAAAGCTCCGAGCCATGCTGTCTTCCACCTTATTTTGGCATCCGGTAAAAACATGAACATCAAAGTAAACAAAACCGTAATGATGCCCAGGGAAACAACCACATCCAGCAGATATACCACCACTACCAGGATATCCGGAAATGTCTCCTTTATAAAATCCCGCAAAGCCGATACGCCAGCCGTAAGCACAAAGCTTACCAATAACAAGAATCCGATAACCAGTATGAAGGCGAAACTCCGCGCCCTGTCCAGTATCACCATCCACCATTTGGCATCGGGGTTGCGTTCCACGTTCCATATTTCGTTCAGCGAGATTTGAAGCTGATAGAAGAGTCCGGTAGCACCGAACAATAAGGTGGCGATTCCAATGATTGTAGAGATCAGGTTATGCTGTTCATTCTGGGTCTCAGCCAGCATCTTCTGTATGGCATCTGCACCTTCCTTTCCAATGGCTGATGAAAATTCGGATGTCAGGTGGCCTTCCACTATCTCCTGGCCCCAGACAGCGCCAACCACATTGACGATAATAACCAACAGTGCCGGCAGTGAAAGCACCGCATAATAGGCAACTACAGCGCTGAGCCGAAAAGGGTTGCTTTTATCCCATGCTTTATAGGTCTCAACAATCAATGAAGGAATGTGTTGTACCCTAAAACTTTCGGAATGTCCTTTTTCTGTTCTACCGCTATTCACGTCTACGCTGTTTGGAACCAGGGATGAAATGGCTGGAGCTCATTTTCATAAAAAATCTGTAGGGATTGTTCAGCTGCCAGCGAGGATATCAAATCATCTAAATGGTATTCATCATATCCTGTAAACTCATTGTCATTTTGGTTACAGAAGTTGAAAGTAATACTTGCCCGCCTTATATTTTAACCGAATCGTAAAAATACCTGTCACATTAACATAAATCCAGTAGTCAGCGATAAACTGACGGAGAACAGGCGCAATAATAACAGTGACCCGTGATTTGATCCAAATCCATTCACAACCACTTGGAATATTGAATCCCTTAAACAACTTCGCATTTCAATACTGTTGTTGATAGTCGGGCACAGGGAGCCCAAACCCCTCTCCCATATCATCAATAATAATACTATGATTTGATGACTAAATTGTAAATTGCGCAGTTTTCTATCCGAAGAGTACCCAACTGCAATTTAGATTAAAAATTTCAAAAAAGATTGCCGGTTACTTTCAGATTTGACAGGGGAGGGCCGTGATACCATTAGGCATTCCTGGATAGTTTGCAACCGATATTGTTCCGGCAAAACTTACTTTTGTATGGCTGAAACAATAGAACGGCAAAATCGCAGAACGCTCAGCCAGTTGATGTCCTTAAACAGGTAGTGGCAGGGTTGCGTGAAGAGTGTGGATGCACTTGCCATTGGGCAGTGCTGATCAAAAAAACAGCGTATATGAAAAGAGTCGTTATTACAGGAATGGGAGCTTTGACCCCCATTGGGAATACGGTTGATGAATTTTGGTATAGTGCCATAAACGGTAAAAGTGGAGCAGCCAAAATCACCAGGTTCAACTCATCACAATTCAAAACAACATTTGCCTGTGAGCTTAAGGATTTCTCCCCGGAAAAATATTTAGACCGCACTGAAATTAAAAGGAGCGATCCTTTCACACACTATGCGCTCTGTTCAGCACTGGAAGCCCTTCATGATAGCGGGTTGGATATAGGATCCCTGTCCCCTTTCGATATCGGGGTTATATGGGGAACCGGTCAGGGAGGTATGAAAACTTTTGAAGATGAGGTACGATATTTTTCCCTGGGGAGCGGCAACCCGCGGTTTAGCCCATTCTTTGTCCCTAAGATGCTTGCCAATATGGCTGCGGGAATGATTGCCATGAAATTTGGGCTGATGGGCATTAATTATACCGCCATCTCGGCATGTGCCTCCTCCAGTTCTGCAATAATGGATGCCTTCAATTACATCCGTCTGAACAAAGCCAAAGTGATGGTTAGCGGAGGTTCGGAAGCGCCCATAACAGAAGCCTCTATCGGGGGTTTCAGCGCCATGAAAGCGTTGTCTACCCGCAATGAGGACCCCCAGCATGCTTCGAGGCCGTTTGATGTTGATCGGGACGGATTTGTCATGGGGGAAGGGGCAGGAGCCCTGATTCTTGAAGAATATGAACATGCCAAAAAGCGGGGGGCAAAGATGTATGCCGAAATAGTGGGAGCTGCCATGACCAACGATGCCTACCATATTTCTGCAACACACCCCGAAGGTATCGGAGCCATCAAAGCCATGCAACTGGCAATGGCAGAAGCAAAACTTAATCCGGAAGAGATCAACTATTTAAACACCCACGCAACCTCCACGCCGGTTGGGGATTTAAGCGAGATGAAAGCCATTGCGAAAACGTTTAACAATCAGTATAGGAGCCTGAAAATAAGTTCTACGAAATCAATGACTGGTCATTTAATGGGTGCAGCAGGAGCCATTGAATCCATTTTGTCCATAAAAGCCATTCAGAACAACATCATTCCCCCAACCATCAACACCACTGAAATAGACCCGGAAATTCCCGCATCATTGCCCATAGTCCTTCAGGCTGCAGCGGAAGTCAAGGTTGATGTAGCCATGTGCAATACCTTTGGTTTTGGCGGTCATAACGCCACCACCATTTATAGAAGAATATAAATCCGCCCGAAGGCATTCCGGTACCCCTGCACACACATCAGAGCTGGTTGGGCAATGATAAATATGTCACCATGGAATTCTTCCGGTTAGATGAAAACGATAAACTCCATAACAAATTCCACGGTCATCTGCCCATAAAAATCTGTTTTACAGGCCATATCATTACCCGCCCCGGATATTCACCACCATTGGTTTTTTAAAATACAACAGCTACTTGTTATGGATTTTTCCTATAAAGCGTTTCCTTACCGCACAAATCGCTATTCAGCCCCCCAAGTTTTAACGGGCATCGTCCCTGAGCCGCTCAACATACTTTTGGATTGGAGCCATTATTGACGCGTTAGAGCAAATGGGTTCCTGGCATTTCCGCTACTTTGAGGGTATACTATATTTTTTAACTAAATCTCTATTTATAACATGAAATTGGAAAATAAAAAAGTGGCCATTTTAGCCACAGACGGATTTGAAAAATCAGAACTATTCGAGCCCCTGGAAGCCCTTAAAAAGGAAGGGGCTACTGTACATATCATTTCAGACAAGGACGGTGCGATCAAAAGTTGGGATAAGACGGACTGGGGCAGGAGCATCGACGTAGATATGAAAATCAGCGGGGCGAATCCCACAGACTATAACGCGCTTGTGCTGCCTGGTGGGGTGATCAATCCGGATAAATTACGTATCAACCAGGAAGCACTTCAATTTATCAAAGCATTTTTTAGCAGTGGTAAACCCGTTGCCGCGATCTGTCATGCGCCCTGGCTACTGATCAGTGCAGGTGTCATTGAGGGCCGCAAAGTAACCTCCTATAAAAGTATAAAGGATGACGTGATCAATGCGGGAGGAAAGTGGGAAGATAGTGAGGTAGTGGTTGACCAAGGCCTCGTAACCAGCCGAAATCCGGATGACCTGCCTGCTTTCTGTAATAAGCTCATCGAAGAAATACAGGAAGGCAAACATGCCGAACAACATGCATAGGGAATTTGTTAGCGCGGATCTGAAGTCCGCGCTAACAATTCTTATACACTAAACAATATCTCCATATCCAATTCGGAGTATAACATCTCATAATTTGGGGCTGACCTGAAATAATCATCTTCGGGATGTACCCCCATCTATGTCACTTTCGGGATACTGCTACCCTATTCCTGCGATTCCAGGATTGGCAGTCCGCTGCATTAGTAAGGACCTTGATGAACCGTTATAATCCAGTTGAATCCGTTCGTGGAACCTTCTTTCATGCACAGCACCATTGAAGGGTATTTTGATTGGCTGTTTTTTCAGATCCGGGGGTTTTTACCTACCCACAGGACAATCCCTGATTTGTTAGAACGGGTACCCAATTGCAAAATTGAAAACAAGATTATTGCTTCCTCCATCCAAAAACGGAACCCTTAAGCGCTCCCCTTCGGGGAGGTACGGAATTTGCAGGGGGGATGCCAGATCAAAGCGGATAACAAAACTGCGGATATCCACCCGTAAGCCAAACCCGACCCCAATCCCCAGTTCTTTGACCCAGTCCTTTCCGAACCTGCCTTCCTCCTGCAACCTCCTGTTCAGGTCCTGCCCCTCAGCCGATGTATCTGCAGGTAGCTGAGGATCATAGGTGAGCCAGACATTGCCCGCATCTGCAAACACGGCCCCATTCAGGTATGACCAAACAGGGAACCGGTACTCCAGATTGGCTTCCAGGCGGAGATTCCCGGATTGATCAAAAAAAGTGGATCCTTCCTGCTCCGAAGTAAATACACCGGGCCCCAGGGAACGTATTTTAAATGCCCTTACACTATATGGGCCCCCGGCAAAGAATTGCTTTACAAAGGGGAGCGTATTTGAATTTCCATACGGTATGCCCCAACCCCCGTAAATCCTGCTTACCAATACCTGCTCCTGTCCCCACTTAAGATAATACCTGAAGTCCATGTCGGCCTTAAAATACTGAGCGTATTCCAGGCCAAAAACCTCCTTTTTACCGCCGCTGAAAAGGCTCAGGGCGTTCCCGGCAATATCCAGGCTGGTTGAAAGGAAAAATGGCCTGTCGATGTTCTCATCCCCCAACTCATTATAAGTAAATGAATAGGTAAGTCCGGCAATAAATTCCTGCTCGAAGCTCCGTCTCAGAAAAGGGTTTTTATCCAGTATCGTTTCAAATTCCGGCGTTGTACTGGAGAGATTAAGGTAATTTACCGTTATAGGGTTAAGTTCGTGATACACGTACCTGTTGGCATTCCACGTATACCCAAAAGAGGTATTGATTGAATTGAGGGTATACAATTTAGACCTGTTCAGGAAATCCCACCCCAGTCCTATCCTGGTCTTTGGAACTGCGTACCTGAAGATGCCGGTTGGAAATGGAACCAGTCTCGGGATACTGAGTTCTGCCCTGACACCGCCCCCAATACTGCTCAACCCTGTGTTATTGCCACTTGCCAGTTGGGTTTCATAGGCAAAATTTCCTCTGAGGCTCAATGTCTCCCCCCCATGGAAGAGGTTTCGGTTGTTGTAGGTCAGGCCGATCCCTGGCCCTGCAAAGCCATTGGACTTGGTTACAGCCTCCAGTTCTGCGCGGATGGCGCGTTTTGTCAATGGAGAAAGGTAGATATCGGCATCCAGGGATCCCGATTCTCCAGGCCCTGCCGTGGTGTCCTTTTCTGTAAACCGGATATTGACATACTTGTAACTCCCAATTGATGCGAGCCGGTTACTGGTGAGTTTTGCCGTCTCTGCATTGTATTGCTGACCCTTTTCAAAAAGGATGTAAGGTTCCAGCCTTTTAGGCTTAAAGAATTCTTCATCCTGTACAATTGTGAGGTCCTTATAGGTTGTTTTGTCCTGTACAATGCTATCTGTAGCAATGGAATAATTAGAAAAAACCGTAATTGAATCGATCAGGTACGGGATAAGCGCCTTGGGGGGCACTTCTTTTTTCAACCTGAGGAACAGATCAAACCGTTTGTTGTCATATTGGTTGGTATCTGCTTCAAATATTAAAAAATCTGGATTGAAATTATAATATCCTTTCTGTTTTAGTTCATTATCTATCCGTGTCCTTTCGAACTTGATGAGATTCAGGTCAAACCGGTCCCCTTTGGTGATGGCCCGCTGTGGCAACGTTTCTTCAATATCTTTGTAGATGGGCAATGAATCGCTGTCCAGTCTGAATTTTTCAAGGACGTATGGTTCAGGCAGTTCAGCGGAATATCGGATATGCGCATATTTTGCGGTACTATCCAGAGCCGAAGTAACCTTGCTATAAAAAAATCCGTGGTTCTCCAGTCGGTTCAAAAGCAGTTCCTTTATTCTATCAGGATCTACATCAGAGAGGTAAACCGGGTCTTCCCCAAATTTCTTATTCAGCCATTTATTGATAAAACCTGGTTTTTTGCGTTGCGCCTTGTAGTGGAAATACAGGCCGGGCCGCATACCCAGGAATTTGGAATTGGGTTCCGGCTTCAGGACAAGGTCCAGCTCCTTCTTTAGATTTGAAAAATTCCGGATCCTGGATTCCGATACTGTCTTAAGATCAGATCCGGTATACAGTACCTCTTCCGGGGGAATAAACTTGCGCACACCGCAGGAATAGAAGCCCGATAGTACTATCAGGAAGACCGCCAATTTTTTAGTATGGGTTCCGGGGATCATAGATTTACTCTTCTTGTTGTTCAGTATCCGAAGGTGTTTCTGTTTTTTTATCAGTTGCCTCCACCTCCTTTATCGGATTGAAGAGTTCACTCATCCTGTTGAATTCCCTGTTAAAGATGAGTGCTACCCCGGTGACTATAAGTTGTCCGTCAATAATATTCTGGAATTCGTTCTTGCGGAAACCTTTCAGCCGGTATCGCCCGTTTTCAGTAAGAAGGTATTCGAGGCTTACATTCCCGATAAGGGGTGTAGGCTCCTGGCTGGTTTGAGCGTTCCCTTCCACATCAACTGCACTTCCGGCTGTCACGATCAACCGGTCATCAAACAATTTCTTGCTGGCATTAATATTCAGCTGGGTCCGGTCCTGGGGAGTCTCCCCCTGGTAGTCCGTAAAGCTGTCGAGATTAAAATCAAGTTCAAATCCGGTCTTACCAAAAATCCGGTTAGAGAAGGCGTTCAGTTCCCCTGAAAGCACCTTGTTCACATTGTCTCGTGCCAGGGCAGCCGTCCCCCCTCCACTGCCATCACTGCCTGAATCGGGGAAAAACCTGTTTAGAGCCAAAAGGGAAAAAACCTGTTTATTGAGTTCTGCTTCCTGCGAATTGAGTTGCTGCACCCTGCCGTAAACGGTGCCCCCAAAAATTCCCTGGGCATTTTCGGGCATATCGAGTGCAAAGGACAATTCGGGTTTCAGGAGGTGGCCATCCACATTCAGGTACACAATAAAAGGCAACACCTGCCGGTACTTCCCGCTTTGGCTGGCGTCCTGCCCGGAGGTTACAGCTGACATAAGGGGTGCTACAGAAGTCTCAAGGGAATAGGTCGCTGTTATATCGAGCCTGGCATCGGTAGGATCTCCCTGCCAGGTTATGCTGCTTCCCGGATTGATCTCAAAGCGCCGTTTAACCAAATTATAGAGGCTCGTTTCATAATGGCCTGAGTCCAGTTCATATCGCCCGGACAAGCTGACCTGGTTATTCGGTACCACATCAAGGTTCAATTCTGCCTTTCCCGAGATCTGGAGATTATCGCCCGACCTTTTATCCAAAATGATGTGAAAGTCGGAGTCATCGGCGATTTCTATAAATGCCTTGATCCGTGTATCCTGAAGGATTTGTGGGGACTCTGCCTCCCGGGATTCGGTCAGGATGGCATCCGGATCCTCCCGATTGACGAAAATCACTACCCCGTCGCGTTCCTGGACCTCCAGCTGGGATTCAGGCACAACATAGGTTATATCGGTCACTTTTCTTATCTTAAGCTTCCCTTCAACGACAGGTGCATTTAAGGTTCCACCAACCTTTGCATCGGTATCAATGCTCGCGATACCGTAGAATAGTTCATTGTCCTTTTCTGTGGAATTCAACAGCAGGAATTCATTGGCCACCACTGTCAGATCAAAACCAGGGTTCAATAATTGCTTTGTAAATACGGAACCATCAATTCGCATGGTGTTGCTATTGGCGTCCTCAATTTCAAAATTGTCAAAATAGATTCCCTCTGTATCTATGTTCAGGTTCTCTTCGGATAATCTGAACCGTGCATTGAGGCTTGCGACCTTAAAATCGATCTGGTCAAATTCCAGTTTCCCGGAATAGTTTGGTTGAGCAGTTGTGCCGGAAACCGCAATTTTGCCGGAGATGATGCCTTTGGATTCCCGGATGGCATCCATGGAAAAGGCCTCAATCCTATGCATCTCCAGCTTGTTGATCCCCAATTCAAGGTTTAGCATCGCCCCCGTATCCGCAGCTGCATAATCCCCGCTAAGGTCTATGTCGACACCCGGATCTTTTAGTGTTAGGTTAAAATCATACGCCCCTTTATTTTTTGAGGTGGCATTTAATGTCAGTTTCCCCAATGGATTTTCTAACAACTTTAAGGAATCTATGGTAAAATCAGCAAGTAATCCGGTGGCCCCGTAAGGATTCTCAACCACAAATTGCCCGTTGACCCGCCCGGCGGCCAATGCCTCTTCAGGATTAAGCAGGCTTAAAAAGGTTTGCAATCGGAAATCGGTAAACTTAATCCCGATATGCTCAGAATTTATGCCCGGCATCGTATTGCTTACTTCAAGTTGCTGATGAGCCCTGCTGAGGACCATATCGCGGAAGCCAAGGTGGTTATCGGCAATACGGAGCAAGTTATTTTCCGGTACAGCCCATTCTACCTGGTTTAATATAAAATCCTGCGGGTCTATGTGCAGGCTGATGGTATCTTTTTCAATAACCATATCGGCAGCAACATGCATCAGTCGCTCCGTATCATTCATCGCCTCAAAATCGAGCCGCAATATTTTGTTATTCAATGTTCCCTTAAACATTGTCCTCCTAACTGCTATCGGATCCCGTACCAAATTGGACAATCCTGCCGTGAAACTGAGTTCCTCCTGTGTTCCATTAATGACGATGTTGAGGCTGTCAATAGCAATACCGGCATAGTTTGCTGCCGGGATATGCATTTCCATTGCCACTTTCCCGGAGGCTTCATCATAATCTGCAACCACTGTGACAGAATCCAGGTTTTCGATTTCCCTGAAAAATACCTCCGTTAAAGCAGGTGTAGGTCTCAGGACCGCATCCACATGAAGTTTGACAGAGTCGGCCTTCGTTAATTCCGGGGCCTCCTTTTGAAAATAATTCCGGAACTGTTGCTTTAAGGCAACCGTCAGTCCTTCGGGAGAAGTATTGGATGTAAAGGCTGCCTTCAGAAATTCACTCTTTACCGCTACTTCCGTATTCGTAGTCGTGATATTCGATTGAAGATCCACTTGCCCCAGCTGGTATTGTTTGCCATCATATACCGCAACTGCGTCTGATAAAAGGGCCTTCAACCCAAAGGCATCCGGGTTCCCGTGAAAGTTGGCATTCATGCTGAAGCCTGTCTTTATGTTTTCGCTGGTTATCCCTAACTCCTGCAGGTTTGCCCCAATGAGTTTCATATTCAAATCAATTTTTGAATCTGCCGAATCAAGGACAACAGTGGCCCTGGCAGCCAGGTTGAGGTTGGAATCCTTGTAGTGCAATCCCAAGTCTCCCTTCCCATTGTGGACAGTTCCATCTGCAACAAGGCCGGTAAACAAATAATTCCTGTATTCCAGCTCTGTGACGGCTGAGCTGAACTGCAGGTCCAGGACATTCAGGGTAGTACCGCCTCCCGAAAATTCAAGGTTTCCGGATAATTTACCAAATTGCCCGTTTTTTAAAAGGTGTCCGAGTTGCAGTGTATCCAGGGTTAGATTCCCACTGTATTTTTCTTCCTTGCCGTTATAACTGGCTATAATCCCGGCGCTGCCTTCAGGAATAACCAACTGGGCTTCCCCTGAAAATGCAGTTGGGGTACCCAAGACCCTGGCTTTTATTTTCAGTGTTGCCGGCAGTGACACCCCGGCATTCTCTTCAGACACGAATTTTAGCAAGTCCTCCCGGGAAGAATGGGCCTGTATTGATGTAAGGTCAAAGAATAAGGAATCAGGCTGTGTGATATGTCGGAGTTCCCCCTGGGCGCTCAGGGACGTGCCCTTTCCCCAGGCGATTTCCATTTTCGGTAATTCCATCCTTTCCAGGGTACCATTTGCCATAATACTGCCGGTAAACTTGTTTGTCATGGCTTTCTCAAAATAGTCGTTTCCAGACCATTGAGGCTGAAAATAAAGAAGGTCCCCAAGGTCAATTTCAAGGTCCGGGAAATTGAGTTCCACATAACTCTCGCCGGGTTTTTCCATAAGAGTCTGAAGGGATGGGTACTGAAGGTTCATACTGCCGGATACGGTACTTTGGTCAGTATTGATGGACAATCCGGAAACCGACGCTTCGGTAGCGTCAACTGCGAGGTACAACGCCATATTCCCCAACCGAAATCCCCCTGAATCCCTGAATGAGAAGGAATCCAGTTGCAGTGCAACTTCCCCGGGCCGGTAGGCAGCCGACTCAATCAGCAGGGAAATATTCCTGATGTCCATGTTACTGGTGTTAAAGCCTGTTTTCTTAACGGCGTTATTCCCTGAAATATATTGGAATTTAGTGTCCCTAATGTCAATATTCCTGGCAGTGATAGTATAGTCCGGCCAGGTAAATGGTTGCGGTTGCGAGGGTTTTTTGTTACCCCCTTTGGCAGTGCCCGGTAAGGGTGTCCGGAGAAAGAATTCAGAATCCTTTAGTGAAAGTTGGTTGATATCAACAGAATTTCCCGGCAGATCAGCCTGGGGCATCCTGAGCTGGAAATCACCGATCCTCATTTTTGCCAAAAGTGAATCAGGTACCGAATTATACGTAGCCCTTAAATTCCGGATACTGAAATTATCGAAAGCCACATAGGGAAGTGGTACAGAACTCGTATCATTGACCGGAAACGGTTTAGTTTGATAATAGTCCACTTCTGTGTCGTTTAATACGATTTCGCCTACCCGGAAACGCATGTCTGTAAGATTGAATTCTTTAGTATCCAGGCTAAGGTTGCCCAGGTCAATTTTGATTTGCACTCCCAGTTGGCCGTCATTGAAATCCATTTTGAAATCCTGAAGCGCTACATCTCCGATGCTAATATCATAGGGTTGGGCCGTGGTGGTAGTGGTATCGCTGGAAACCAGGGCCTCAGCTAAAAAACTGTAATTGTACGTATCCGAGTTTTCCTTCCGGCTGATATGCGCCCGAAGCCCTTCCCAGGTTAAGGAACTGATAGTGATCTGATTTTTGAAAACGGCCCCGTAAAGAGAAATACTGGCTTCCAGAGCCCTGGAATAAATAAGGGTATCGCCGGACTTGTCTTCCATATAGAGTCCTTCCAAATAAATATTCCCCGAAAACGTGATAAACAGCCTGTCAATATCGATTTTGGTATGGGTCTTTTCTGTGATGGATCTTACCACCTTGTTGACTATAATATCCTGCCCCCAGGGGCTCCGGATAAAGAGAATGATAGCAATAAATAAAAGCAACAAACCCAGGAGTACCCTGGCCAAGCGTCTTAGTATACGGTATTTCCTCTTATTTTTCCCCACTAACGAACCCGGCATAGTTGAGTTTCAAAGGTAGTTGGTTTGCCACACAGCCACTTATCTAAAACATTAAAATGTTGCCTCGATTCGATTCATTCAGGAAGTAGAAAGCCCGCGATAAAGGCCAAACTTAATGAGGATATTGTCCGGAGCAGTGGAAAGCCCCTTATAGTGAAAGGTTCCCTGCTAACTGTTTCAAAATAATTTCAGAGAGTTTGGCCTGGAATTTAGCATTGCTGTTACGCACACGTGCATTGATGTAATTGAGCTGTGCAGTTCTGAACTCAATGGTAGGAATGATCCCGATACGGTACTTATCTACCGTAATAGCCAGGTTTTCCTTTGCAATACTTTCGTTTCTTTCTTCCAACTCGATCAGGCTGATATTGGTCAGATACGTCTGATATGCTGTCCCCACCCGGGAAATCAATTCCTGGGATTGTTGTTCAATTGCCAGCTCTGCGTTTTGAATTTGGATTTTTCCTATTTTCTCATTACGATTCTGGTTAAATCCATCAAATAATGTCAGGGTAGCTCCAAAGCCATAATTCCATCCCCGTGAATCGGAACTTGTAGTGAAACCAAGGCTTGATTCGGAATGGCTCAAATTATAACCCGTGCTGGCTATCAGGGTAGGAAAACGTCCCGCTTTTATTTGTTTTAGTTGCAATTCACTGATACGCTTATTGATGCGTTGCGCATTCAACTGAGGATTCTGTTGTTCTACCAGAAATTCCAACTCGGATAAGACCAGGTCCGTATCTACCAGAAATTCAGGGATTACACTAAATTCAATTTTTGTGTCCCTTGCCAGGAGGGCATTCAATTGGATCCTGGTATTGATATACAGTTCTTTCTGCCTCAGTTGTAAGGTCTCATCAGTATTCAGATCCACTTTGGCATTCAATACTTCCAGTTTGGATGCTTTTCCTATTATAAACCGGTTGTTGGCCAGTTCCACCCGCTGGTTGGATATGAATATTGTACTGTCGAGTGCTGAAAGCTGTTGCTGCTGTTGTACAAGGTCGAAATAGGTAATCATCACTGCCCCTACGTTGGTCAGGATTGTTTGCTTTAATTCCACTTCACCAAGCTTTTCCAATTCCTTTAACTGATCGTGTAAAGCAAACATACGAAGCCCATCAAATACAGTCCAGTCCAGTCCAATACCATAATTCAGGCTGTTGTTCCGGGCATTATCAAGGCTGACCTCGGAGTTGTCAGAACGCACTTGTGAAAGGTTCTGAATACTGTTATTATCAGTAATGTTCCCGGCAATAATAGGAAGCATCCCTGCAAATCCGGGAGTGACGCGTGCCTCGACTAACCGTAATTCATTGGAAGCCAATCGAATTTGATAGTTGTTTTCCAGGGCGATCTTAACCGCATCTTCCACGGTAAGGACCTGCTGGGATTGCAATGGGAGGGACAGGCAATAACAACTTATCAACAGGACAACATATCTCAATTTATTCATTTTATGTAGTTTCCAGGGCTTTTAACTCCGGCAAGTAAACCTTTTCCCTGGACCAGATGACATACAAGGCGGGAATAATGAACAAGGTCAAAACCAGGGAAAACAGGGTCCCCCCGATAATTACCACCCCCATCCCGATACGACTTGTAGAGGCGGCTCCTAAAGACATCGCAATGGGCAACGCACCGAGGGCTATCGTTAGACTGGTCATCAATATGGGGCGAAGCCGGGATTCTGACGCGCGAAGTATGGCCTCCATTTTGGGCAATCCCTCTTCCCGGAGCTGGTTTGCAAATTCAACGATCAGGATCCCGTTCTTGGTCACAAGCCCGATCAGCATTATGGTCCCTATCTGGCTGAAAATATTCCAGCTTTGCCCGAAAAGCCAAAGGGAGAAAACAGCACCCGCGACTGCCATGGGAACCGTCAGGATGATGATAAACGGATCTATAAAACTCTCAAACTGGGCCGCAAGAATCAGGAAAATAAGGATCAGGGCCAAACCGAAGGCAAAGAGGGTGTTGGAACTGCTTTCCTCAAAATCCCGGGATTCCCCTCCAAGGTCCGTGGTGAAGGTATCATCAAGTACTTTTTCCCTTATCGATTCCATGGCATCAATGCCATCACTGATACTTTTCCCTGGAGCCAGGCTTGCCGCTACAGTCGCTGACATATACCTGTTATTATGGTACAATTGCGGGGGGCTGCTATGCTCTTCCAGGGTCACGACGTTATCCATTTGAATTAACCTGCCATCCTTGCTTTTTACAAACATAGAAGTAAGGTCGAGCGGCGCATCCCTGTCTTTTTTATCGAATTGCCCAATCACCTGGTATTGTTTTCCATTCATCAAAAAATATCCGAAACGTTGGCCGCTTAATGAAAGTTGTAGCGTTTGCGCAACATCAATAACCGATACCCCCAGACTTTCGGCTTTTTCACGATTGATATTTACATAAATTTCCGGTTTGTTGAATTTCAGATCTACTTCCGTATTTGAAAAAGTGGGATGGCGTTCGGCTTCAGCCATGAATTCCGGTATTTTCTCTTCTAACTTTTTGAAGTTAGGTGCCTGTATGATATATTGTATTGGCATTCCGCCACGCCGGTTAACCGCAATAGTAGGGGACTCCGAGATACTGGCCCGGGCAGCGGTGTATTGTTGCGTCCACCGGGTAAGGTCATCGGCAATCATATGTTGGGTCTTTTCCCGTTCTGATGGGTCCACCAGGGAGATTACCGCTCGTCCACTGTTGACCGAGGAAGAACCAAATCCAGGCGAAGTAATGATCAGGCTCACCTTTTTCTCAGGAACAGAATCGTTGATCAGATCGGTCAGTTCATTCATAAACCGGTCCATGTACTCATAGCTTGCCCCTTCGGGGGCCGTAACATTGATCCTGATCATGCTTCGGTCGTCATACGGTGCAGTTTCCTTTTTTAAAAGGGAGTAAAAAATACCAATGATAGCCAGGCAGGCCACCAGAATAGGAAAACTTAGCCATTTTCGTCCCATAAAGACGCGGAGTGCAGCGGCATAGCCGGTATTCATCCTTACGAAATACTTTTCGGTTAACAAATAGAACCGTGAACGCTTTTGTTTTCCGGGCCGCATGAGGTAAGCGTTCAGCATAGGCGTCAGGGTCAGGGACACAAAAGCAGATACCAGCACAGCTGAACCAAGGACGACACCAAATTCACGGAACAACCTCCCTACAAAGCCTTCCAGGAATATTACCGGCAGGAAAACAGCTGCCAGTGTTATAGAAATGGATATCACGGCGAAGAATATCTCATTTGAACCTTTAATGGCAGCTTCAACCGGCTTCAGCCCCCCTTCCACCTTCCGGAAAATATTCTCTGTCACAACAATCCCGTCGTCGACCACAAGGCCAGTTGCCAGGACGATGGCCAAAAGTGTCAGGACATTTATGGAGAAGCCAAAAAGCCACATGATGAAAAAAGTCGCTATCAGCGAAACAGGGATATCTATCAGTGGACGGAGTGCCAGGGACCAATTTCTGAAAAACAGATAGATAACAAGGATGACAAGGATGATAGCAATCAGGAGGGTCTCGACAACTTCTGTTATAGCACGCTTCACAAATAAGGTATCGTCAAGTACTACATTCAATTTAAAATCCTCAGGCAAATCTTTTTGAAGGTTTTCAAACTCCGTATAAAACGAATCCGCAATATCCACATAATTGGCTCCCGGTTGCGGGACCATGGCAAGGGCAATCATCGGCTGGCCGGAATCGCTTAGTTTTGTCTCCATGTTCTCGGCTTCCAGTGCGGCCTTGCCGATATCGCTAAGGCGAACTACCTTTTCCCCGTCAGCCCGGATAATTATATTGTTGAATTCTTCCTCCGTAGTAAGGTTCCCTACGGTTTTAACGGTTACCTCCGTATTGGCCCCGGTAAGTTTCCCTGAGGGAAGTTCTACATTTTGTGCCAGCAATGCACTGCGAACATCTGCAACAGTGGTTCCGTAGGATGAGAGCTTGTTTGGGTCTATCCACAACCGCATTGCATATTTGCGCTGGCCCCAGATCTGGATACTGCTCACCCCCGGTATTGTTTGTAAACGGGGTGCAAGGACATTATCCGCATAATCAGATAGTTCCAGGACATTTTTATTGTCACTCTGGACAGTCATTGAAATAATGGCCCCGGAGTTGGCATCCGCTTTTGATACCACGGGGGGAGCATCTATATCCTGGGGAAGGCTTCGGGCTGCCTGGGATACTTTATCCCGGACATCATTGGCCGCTTCTTCAAGGTCCTTGTCCAGATTAAATTCGATATTGATCCTGCTGGATCCCTGGTTGCTCGACGAGGTAATATTGCGGATCCCATCTATCGCATTGAGCGATTTTTCAAGAGGCTCCGTGATCTGTGATTCAATTATGTCAGCATTGGCACCTGAGTAATTGGTTTGAACAGAAATTTGTGCAGGGTCAATAGAAGGAAATTCCCGCACCCCCAGGTATGTATACCCAATGATCCCAAACAACATGATGCTTAGGTTGATTACGATGGTAAGTACCGGACGTTTTATACTAATGGTTGATAGGTTCATCGCTCCGGTTTCGTTTCAGATTTTTATAAAATGACGTTTACAGGGCTGCCATCCCTAAGGGTCATGACACCCGATGTAAGTATGGTATCCCCTGGCTTCAGTCCCGAAAGGATGCGTATGGTACTATCATTGCGCGATCCGGTTTCAACAAGAACCTCCCGCGCCAGTCCATTTTCTGAAATAAAGATCTTCTTGCCATTCTGTACAGGGATCAGGGCTTGGGTAGGTACCATCAAGGCATCTGTTATTTTTTCGAGGGGAAGGTTCACGGTTGCAAAGGTCCCGGGATATAACCGCCCAGCCGGGTTGTCTGCGATCGCCCTCATTTTAAGTGTCCTTGAAGCCACTTCTACTTCTGGCTCTATGGCGTAAATTTTTGCCGTATGCTCTTCCTTTGAACCCGAAGTAGTAAACGTAAGGAGATTGTTTACCTTCATTCTGGAAGCATATTTCTCCGGGATTGAAAATGTGATTTTTAGCCGATTGGTATTGACAAGCTTTGCGATCGTCGTGGAAGGGGTGACATAGGTTCCCCTTGAGATGTATCGCAGCCCTATCGTTCCGGAAAAAGGCGCCCTTATCGTGGTCTTGGATAATTGGGCTGCTATGAGTTCGGATTCAGCGCTGGCTGACTGAAAATCAGCATTGGAAATATCATATTCCTCCTGACTGATGGCTTGCTTATCAAGTAACAGCTTGGCCCTCCTTTCATTTTCTGCCGCAAGCTTTTCTGCTGTCTTTACCTTAGACAACTGAGCCCTTAGTTCTACATCGTTCACCTTCAACAGCACTTGTCCGCGGGATACTTTGCTACCCTCTTCAAAATTGATACTTTCCACAACACCGGATACTTCACTTCTGATGTCTATCTGTTCATTTGCTTCAAGGGATCCTGAAAGGAAAAGGTTGTCTTCAAATTCGCGTGATTTCAGGACCATTCCTGTCACTCTGGCAACCGAAGCCTGGCCAATGGAACCTTTTGCAGGTTTGTTGGCTTCCTTATTGGAAAGCGCCCTGTATATCACTAAACCTGCTATCACCAGAACAATAAAAGCATACACGATATATCTGGTCTTCATTGCATAGTTGAATTAGCCGGCATTGAAATTACAAATCTAATTGTTATACGCATATTATTTATAGTGTTGATTTTTATTTAACACAACCACCTGAAACGTTGCCGGAAAACGGGATCAACGGGTACCAACCCGCTACTGGCACGCCGACTATTGCTGTAGCCTGAAAACCCGGCCAGGAAATTCCGGAATTCAAAAACAAGGTTACCCGGGAAAATAAGGGACCCGTTTAAAATCTTGCAATTCCTTTCGATTTTAATACATTTATAATCCGGCAAAGAATAGGATGTATATAAACTGAGACTATTATATTTATAGCATGAAATACATATTACGCAATTTCCTATCCCTCTCCTTGTTATTCCTTCTCCTGGATCTTTCAGCTCAGGACGGAAGCAATACAGCTAGTGTTGAAGAACCCCCTATTCCAATGGCTTTTTATGATAGCCTGGAATGGCGCAATATAGGGCCATACCGGGGAGGTCGTTCCCTTGGTGCAGCGGGAAGCCCGGGCAGGCCGTATGAATATTATTTTGGCGCTACGGGTGGCGGACTCTGGAAAACAACGGATGGAGGCACTGAATGGGCGCCTGTAACCGACGGCCAGATAACAAGTTCCTCTGTAGGCGCGGTTGCCGTTGCAGAAACCAATCCGGATGTTGTGTATATAGGGATGGGGGAAGTGCAGTTAAGGGGTAGCATTACCCAGGGAGACGGGGTATACAAAACAAAAGACGGCGGTAAGACCTGGCACCATATGGGCCTCAGGGAAACACAGGCCATTGCGCGGATCCGTGTTCATCCTGCCAACCCGGACATTGTCTATGTAGCCGCCCTGGGCCATCCCTACGGTGATAATGAGGAGCGGGGCGTTTTCAGAAGTAAGGACGGTGGAAATACCTGGGAAAAAGTATTATATGTTAGCAATAAAGCCGGCGCAGTTGATCTGATCATCGACAGGACCAACCCGGATATCCTGTATGCCAGTACCTGGCAGGTATATCGGAAAGCCTGGAAAATGTGGGGAGGCGGGCCTGATTGTAAATTATGGAAATCCACAGATGGGGGGGACAGTTGGACAGACCTCACCACTAATCCGGGAATGCCGGCTGCCCCTTTGGGCAAAATCGGGGTCACCGTTTCCCCTGTTGATCCCAACCGGGTATGGGCTATTGTTGAGGCTGATGAAGGCGGTGTTTTTCGGTCAGATGACGCCGGAAAAACCTGGGAACGGGTTAACGATGAACGTAAATTACGGCAACGGGCTTTCTACTATTCCCGTATCTATGCCGACCCCGGGAACAAGGATATTGTCTATTGCCTGAATACGGGCTTTTATAAATCGGTCGACGGCGGCAAAACCTTTGGAATAACCCTTAAAGTACCCCATGTGGATAACCACGACCTGTGGATAGACCCCGAAAACCCGAACCGCATGATAAATTCAAACGATGGCGGTGCCAACGTTAGCATCAATGGTGGTAAAACCTGGACGGAACAGGATTATATAACTACCCAGTTGTACCATGTGATGGCCACCAGTGATGTGCCGTACCATGTGGCCGGCGCACAACAGGATAACAGCACGGTGGCGGTTCCCAGCGATAATTGGAAGCACATGCAGGCAGAGGGGCCCAATCACGGATGGTATTATGAAGTCGGTGGTGGGGAAAGTGGCTGGATAACACAGCATCCTGTCAATAGGGATATCTTCTATGCGGGTAGCCAGGGCGCTCTTTTAACACGGTATGACCGCAGTAATGGGCAATCCCGGGATATACAGGTGTATCCCCGCTTCTTCTCCGGGGAACCCGCGGATGCGCTACCGGAGAGATGGCAATGGACTTTCCCTATTATGTTTGCACCCCAGGACCCCACGGTGATGTATACGTGTTCACAGCACGTTTGGAAAACAACCAATGATGGGCAAAGTTGGGAGCGTATCAGTCCCGATCTCACCTATGCAGACCCTGCCACCCTAGGCAAGACCGGGGGTGTGATAACGATGGATATGAATGGCCCTGAAATATACGCCACAGTATTTGCCCTTGCCCCTTCCAACCACGATATCAATACGATCTGGGCTGGTTCGGATGACGGGAAAGTCCATATCACAAGGGATGGGGGCAAAAATTGGGAGGATATAACCCCGGAAGGACTACCAAAATTTTCCAGGATCAGTATCATCGATGAATCCATACACAATCCCGGCACCCTCTACGTAGCGGCCAACAGGTACCAGGTTGATGACAGGGAGCCGTATGTGTTCAAAACCCATGATTATGGTAAGACCTGGGACAAAATCACAAATGGCATTGCAACGGGTCATTTTGCACGGGCTATCAGGGAGGATCCGGTAAGGCAGGGCCTTTTATTTTTAGCAACCGAACATGGTGTGTATTTTTCCATGGATGATGGCGGGCTGTGGCAAAGTCTGCAACTCAAGTTGCCTGACACCCCTGTGAGGGACCTCGTCATCAAAGATAATGACGTGGTAATCGGATCGCATGGAAGGGGTTTTTGGATACTGGACAATATACAACCCCTGCGGCAATACCACCCGCGGATGAATGATGAATCAGCGGTACTTTTTCAGCCTGCGGATGCTATCCGGGGCGTATATGACGCCACCGTACAGTATTATCTCAAAGAACAAAAAGATACGATAACTTTTGAAATACTGGATGAAAAGGACCAGGTGATTGCCAGTTTTACCGGGAGCAAACCCAAATATGAAGTTGATCCGGACATTCCCGATTGGAAAAAAGGAGGGTCGTCCAAGCCAACAACTGCCCGGGGCCTCAATACTTTTACCTGGGATCTCCGATATCCCGGTGCTACCACCTTCGAAGGAATGATCATATGGAGTGCCAGACCGGAGCGCGGCCCCAAAGCACCCCCGGGAAATTATAAAGTACGGATGAAATCCGGGGACTACACTGAAACATTTAGCTTCGCTATAAAAATGGACCCAAACCTGAAGGGTATAACTGAAAAAGATTTGCAGGAGCAGTTTGAATTGGCCTCAAAAATCACCAAAAAGACAAGCGTGGCCAATGAAGCTGTTGTGCGCATCCGGAGCATTAAGGAACAACTCAAATCCCAGACCGGAGACCCCGGAAATAAGGCACTCCACAAAAAGGTCACCGCTTTAGGGGGTAAACTTTCACAGATAGAGCAGGAATTATACCAGGTAAAAAACCAGGCGGATCAGGATCCCCTTAATTTTCCTATAAAACTAAACAACCGGCTGGCTTCCCTTCGAAGGAGCATTGAAGATGGGGATGCCCGGCCAACTGATGGGGCGTACAAGGTTTTTGATGAGTTATCGGCCGAGTTGGACGGCCTGCTTTCCGAAATGGAAAATACCCTTAAAAACGAACTCCCTAAAGTGAATGCTGCGTTAAAAGAGGCAGGTAAGACCGGAATTGAAACAGGCACTATAGGGGGATAATCACTTTCAATCCATTGTCGTTCCTTACAAATAAATCCTGGCCTCCGGTGGGTTTTATTCTATTGCCAACCCCCACCCAGGGCTTCATACAGGTCCACAACCGCCTGGAGCCTGCTGTTCTGTACCTGGACGATATCAAGACTGGAATTCAGTGCGTTCTCCCGGGCCCTAAGAACCTCCAGGTAGTTTGCAAAACCGTTCTCCAATAGTTGTTCTGAATAGGTAGTTGCCAGGGAATAAGCTTCAAATTCCTTTTCCTTCACCGCTATCTTATCGGTGGCAGCCTCGTAGGAATAGAGAGCATCAGAAACCTCCCTGCCCGCTACCAGTAGGGCATTCTGAAAATCGAGGGCAGCTTTTTCCTGTTCAGCAAGGGATACCTCATATTGGGTACGGATCCGCCTCCCATTGAGGATTGGCTGTAACAAGCCTCCGCCCAGGGTTGCAAATACAGAACTTCCACTGAACAATTCACCAAAGGCCAGACTTTGCAACCCGCTGCTTGCCGTGATCGTGAACGAGGGGTAAAATGCGCTTTTGGCAACATTGGTCAGTTCAAACGTTTGGATAAGGTTGAATTCCGATGCCATTACATCCGGGCGGTTGCTCAGCAATTGTGATGGAACCCCTACCTTAAGTTCTGATGCTACCTCCTGTTCCGCCAGTTGTCCACGGAGGATGTCCCTGGCCGGACTTCCCAATAAAACCGAAAGGGTGTTTTCCAGTAATTGCACATCCCTCTTAAGGTCTATCAACAGGGCCTGGGCGGAGTATAGCTGTGCTTCGGTCTGTTTAACCGCCACTTCGGTTAAATTGCCTGCATCTTTAAGGGCCACCGTTGTTTCAATACTATATTGCCGGGTATCCACGGTTTCTGAAGTGATCCGGATTTGCTCATCGAGTGAGAGCAACTGATAATAAAGCGAAGCTACATTGGCCACTAAACGGCTCTTTACAGCCTGGTGCGCTGCGGCACTTTGAAGATAGGTTGCCTGTAAAGCCCGTTTACTGCTCCTTATCTTACCCCAGATATCTGCCTCCCAGGAAAGGCCACCGCTGAGTTCATATTGATCCAGGGTGGAAAACTGCCTCCCGAACTGGCTGTTGGAAGAAAGTTCCTGCCTGGTATAGCGGGCCCGTGCTTCCAGCGTTGGGATGTATCCGGCTTTGCCCTGTTTTAGGTAGGCATCAGCAATAAGGATTTGCTGGATGGCCACCCGGATGTCCATATTATTCCTGAGGCCTTCGGCAATGAGTTCCTGTAATCGCGGGTCGGTAAACATGTCGCGCCAGGAAATCCCTGCCAGGGACAAACTATCCTGATGCAGCTGATCCGTCCGAAACCTTGCTGCTTCTGCTACTGATTCCGGGCGTTGGTAGTTTCGGGCTACAAAGCAGGATTGTAATGAAAGGATCACACAAAGCTGGGCAATTATATAAAGCGATCTAAACTGTTTCATTGCCGGTGGATTTTAGTTTAGGTTCTACTACCACGGGTGTGTTCACAATTTTTTCCTGAAGGTACTGGAAGAAAATAAAGAGGACGGGGATCACAAATACACCGAACACCGTTCCGATAAGCAGCCCGCCAACAGCGCCGGTACCAATGGATCGGTTTCCGGCAGCCCCTACCCCATTGGCGAGTACCAGGGGCATCAGCCCAAAAATAAATGCAAAGGATGTCATCAGGATAGGACGAAGCCGGACACGGGCCCCTGCAATAGCGGCCTCCGCGATCGGCATCCCCTCCTTCCGCCTTTGAATGGCAAATTCCACAATAAGGATGGCATTCTTGGCCAAAAGTCCGATCAGCATGATCAGGGCGATCTGAAAATAGATATTGTTCTCCAGTCCGGCCAGCCAGGTTGAGAAATAGGCACCCGCCACGCCAATTGGCAGAGAAGCCAACACCGCAAACGGCAACAGGTAGCTTTCATACTGGGCCGCAAGCAGGAAATAAACAAAGACAATACTCAACATAAAAATAATCCCGGCCTGGCCCGAAGATGCGATTTCCTCCCGGGTAAGTCCCGAAAAAGCAACGTCATATTCGTTTGGAAGCGTCCGGGCGATATTTTGTACGGCAGCGATCGCGTCCCCTGAACTGAAACCTGGGGCGGCGGACCCATTGATGGTGACGGAATTGAAAAGGTTAAAACGGGTAATAGTTTGGGGGCCGTAGATCCGGTTGAGGGTCACAAACTGCGAGATGGGTGCCATCTCTCCACCGGAGGTTCTCACAAAGATACTGTTGAGGCTCTCCTGGTCCACCCGGTCTTCGGGCAAAGCCTGTACAAAAACGCGGAATTGCTTTCCGAAACTGCTGAAATTGGATGTAAAAAACCCCCCGATATACCCTTGCAACGTGCCAAGAATCTCGCTTACCGTGACACCGGATTCTTTCGCTTTGGGGACATTGATATCCATTTGCAGCTGTGGATATTCCGTACTGAAGGGATTGGAGGCAAACGATACCGCAGGTTCCTGTATGAGGGACCCCACAAAATCATCTGCCGTATTGTCCAGGGCCTGAAGGGAGCCGGACGTACGGTCTATGAGTTGCATTTCAAAACCGTCCGCACTACCAAATCCTGGAACGCTCGAGGGCGTGAAATAAATGATATCGGCATCAGCCAGGGAGGCCGATTTTCTGTTTAATTGTGCGATTATACTGTCAATGGAAGATTCTGCCGCCTTCCGGTTCTCCCAGTCTTCCAGGATCAGGAAGCCCATGGCATTGGAACTCCCTGCACCGGAAAAGAAGTTTCGTCCGGCTATGACGGTTGCAGTGCGAATACCTTCCACGGTCTGCATCTGATCGTATAATTCCAGAGCCACTTCATAGGAACGGTCAAGGGAAGATCCCGGCGGTAACTCTGCATTCAAAAATATAACCCCGCGGTCTTCCGCAGGCACAAATCCTTTCGGGATAACCGCATCTGCCAGGAATATCCCGGCCAATGCCACTGCTAGTATGCCCCCGGTCACCCACCGGTGCCTTATTAAAAACCCCAGGGAATTGGTATACTTTTTCCGGGTGGTAGTAAAAGCAGTATTAAAGGCTATATAAAACCGCTGCAGCAAATTTTTCCTGCCCTCCAGCTTCCTGGGCGGTTTAAGGAAAAGAGCACACAAAGCCGGACTTAGGGTAAGGGCGTTCAGCGCGGATATCAGGATCGCTATGATGAGCGTTACACCGAACTGCTCGTAAAATACCCCGGATGGGCCTTGTATAAAAGTAATGGGAATAAATACAGCGGCCATGACCAGGGTTATCGAAACAATGGCCCCTGCAATTTCACTCATCGCCGTAACGGATGCCTCCCTGGCGTTGGTAGCACCGTCTTCCAGTTTTGCATGAACAGCTTCCACCACCACAATCGCATCATCCACCACGATGCCTATGGCAAGCAGCAGTGCAAACAAGGTGAGTAAATTGATAGAATAGCCCAGCAACCCAAGGAAGAAAAAGGTGCCTATAATGGACACAGGTACGGCTATGGCAGGGATCAAAGTAGATTTGAAGTCCTGCAGGAAAATAAAAACCACAAGGAAAACCAACAGGAAAGCTTCGATAAGGGTAGTCTTAACTTTGTCAATAGAAGCGGTTAAGAATTTATTCGTGTCATAGTTGATGATATAATCTATGCCTTCCGGGAAATCCTGTTTTAACTCATCCAGTTTCACATATATTTCCTCAATTATATCCTGCGCATTGGATCCCGGGGTCTGGAAAATACCAAAACTGATTGCCGGGTAGCCTTTGGAACGGGAGAGGGACGAATAGGAAAATGCATCGAGCTCCACTGTCCCAACATCCTTGAGCTGCAGGAACTTCCCGTCACCCAATGCCTTTATAATAATATTCTCATACTCTTCGGCAGTTTTGAACCGTCCTTTGTACTTCAGGACATATTCAAAAGATTCTCCCGCATTCTGGCCCAGGGCTCCTGCTGCGGCTTCGAGGCTCTGTTCCCCGATGGCGCTGATCACATCCTGGGGAACGAGCTGGTAGCTTGCCATCCTTGCCGGGTCCAGCCAAACCCTCATCGCATAATCCTTCCCCCCGAACACGGTCACATCACCAACTCCGGAAATACGCTGCAGTTCGGGTTTTACATTGATGTTAAGGTAGTTTTGTACAAACGTATCGTCATAATTGGTGTCGGTAGAATAAAGCCCGGCATATAACAAGGCGGAATTCTGCCTTTTAGTGGTGGTTACGCCTGCACGGATCACTTCCGAAGGTAAAACCGAATTGGCCCGGGAGACCCTGTTCTGTACATTGACTGCCGCGATATCAGCATCATATCCCTGTTCGAAAAACACAGCGATGCTTGCACTGCCGTTGTTACTGGCACTCGAAGTGATATAGGTCATCCCCTCTACCCCGTTGATCTGTTCTTCTATAGGAATGATCACACTTTCCAGTATGGTTTCGGCATTGGCCCCCGGAAAGGAGGCACTGACCTGCACCGTTGGAGGGGCAATATCGGGATATTGTGTAACCGGAAGCTGGAGAAGTCCCAAAACCCCGAGGAGTACGATAATTATGGAAATTACGGTAGATAGTACAGGCCTTTCAATGAATGTTCTGAGCATTGGTACATTTATTTAAAAACCGTATTAAAAGAGCTGAGTATACTATCCATTGAAACTTCTTCCGGAATTATTTTAGTGCCGGGTTTTATTTTATTAGCGCCCTTAGCCAGGATTGTCGTACCCTCCTGCACTCCTTCGCTTACCACATATATGTTGCCTACCTGGGAGAGGATCGTCAGGGCGGAGGCAACCAGGGAATCCCCCTGGACCTTATAGACAAAAGTCTTCCCTTGTTGTTCATAGGTAGATAATGTTGGTACTATGAGGGCCTCTTCAAAAACCTGGGGTACCTGTATGGTGCCGCTGCTTCCGTTCCGGAGCAAACCCGCGGAATTATCAAAGATGGCCCGGAATGTAACCGTACCGGTCTGCGGGTCAATATCGCCGGAAATAGTCTCAATGGTGCCTTCCTTTTCATATTCCTGCCCATTGGCAAGGACCAGTTTTACCTTAGAAAGATTCTTTATCCTGGATTCCATGGAGGATCCCTTTGTGGCGGTAACAAAACTTAAAAAGTCCTTTTCATTCATTGAAAAATAGGCATATACATTGTCAATTGTGGACACCCTGGTTAGCGGCCTTTGGTCCTGGGGACTGATAAGCGCCCCTTTGCGGAAATTGATGGAACCCAGTACACCATCAACAGGGCTCCTGATTTCGGCATATCCAATATTGGCGGTGACTCCGTTGTAGGCGCTTTTGGCCTGCTCCAGCCTGGCTTTCGCGGTCTCAAGTTGCACATTGCTGATAATGTCCTTTTCCACAAGAGGTTTGAGCTTATCCACTTCCACCTGTGCTGCATTGACATTGGCCTTTCCTGCAGCAGCTTCCTGGTTGAGCGACTGGGTTTCAAGCCGGAACAGCAGCTGTCCGCGTTTTACAGGCTGCCCGGCATCCACCAGGACATCGGTGATATAACCGGAAACCTTTGCCCTCACCTCACTGTTTACCACTCCTTCAATATTTGCAGGAAACGATTTATAGGAAGTGACGGTCCTGGTCCTGACATCCATCACCGGAAAAGGGGTTGGCCCTTCCGCCTTTGAGTCTTTTTTGTTGGATTCCCCGCAGGAAACAAGTATAAGGGCAGCCAAAATGCCGGGGAGGAAGCGGAGTGATTTAATCATATACAGGTTATAGTTTATAGCACCTTCCTTTTATGGAAAGCATCCATTTTTTGAAGGGTAGCTTTTATATTGTTTTTCTGAACCTCCAGGTACTTCTGAAAGATCGATCCCAGGGATTCATTTTTCCTGAACCTTTGCGGATTATGTTCACAATTGTATTTGTTGATCTTTTCAACAAGTGTCAATTCTTCTTCTATTGCAACCAGGTGTTCATTCAGTGTAAGTTTCAGGTAATTTTTGGTGGAACGGAAATAGCGCCTCCGGTCACCCGGTTTGGTGAAAAACTCAACGTATTTCAATTGGATCAGCAAATTGAGATTGGTAGACACGGAACTTTTGCTGGCTTTGGTAAGGCCGGTCAATTCCTCAAAGGAAAAGCCCTCCCCCCGGGACAGGATCATGATAGCATAGATACGCCCTGCCAGGGGAGTGAAATAGTGTTTTTCCTGAAAGTTCAAACCGATTTCCTCAATCAGTTCTCTTTTTTCTTCCGAACAAGGGACCATATCAAAAAATAAGCCCTAAATATACAATTGGTTCGAAACATATCGAACTGATCAATTGCTAATAATTGGTTAAAATTTGCCTGCCCTATACTCCTGAAAGACTGTATCTATCAATGGCATTTCTATCAATACAAAATACCCATAAATGGGTATTGTAAACCCTTCCTAACTTCCTTATTTTGGTATAGTTATACGGGGAAAATATCCTACATAAAATGAACAGTTGATAAACATTTTTATCGTAATTTAATAATAATCAAACAAAAAAAATCATGGCACAAAAGAAAGAATCCTTGAAATTTCCGGATGAAATTAAAGATAAGTATTACGCCTCAGTGGTCCTTGCAGAGGACCGTAAGGACGATTTTCAATTGCTGATCGCATCACAATTGTACGGCACATTTTTTGGCGTCTATGGGAAGTTCATTGCCCAATGCAATAAGGGAAAGGCGACTGTCAGTGAAGTCGTGTTCAGGATAATCAATTACAAAGGGATTATCAACTTAGGCATCGCAGACATAGATTTTAAAAAAATTCAAGGAAGATTCACTTTCACCATAACCCTTAAAGGCCTGGGGCCTATAGTACAAAGCGTATCGTTCATTCCTTCCACCGGGCCGTTAATTTTGGATCATGATACGGAAATTATAGTCAGACGCGAATTGAAACCTTTCTTGGACAATCCAAAGGAAGAAATATTCACCAGTGGTACATTCGAAGAAGAATTCTATTTCAGGGACGGGCTATTCCCCCTCCATGCCCCTAATGCTGCTTTGGAAAAAAAACTTGATGAAATAGAACGAAAATTAAAAGCAGGAATCGGCGCCAGATGCCCGAAAGGAATAGTGAGAATTATATGCCACTGAAGATCTGCATCGGACTTTTTTTGACATTGTGCGAGATAGCTTTTGCGCAGTCAGAAGAAATCGATGATTTTTTTTTTCAGCTTAAACAACTACAGTTTGAGAAAGCGAGGGAGGAAATTTCCGGCTACCCGGATCAACCTGAAAAAATATTGCTGATCAATTTTATCAGAACTCCTATTGGCCGCGGGCCAAAAAACTGTTCCGAAAATAGAGGTAATACCACATTCTGCTTTTGAGGAATCGCTGGTGCAACTTGTTGAAGGATACCACAGGTTATACTATACCGCAGACAAGGTGGATGCCTTTAAATATTTTCACCAGGCGTATGAAATTGCTAAGGAAATTAGCTATGCACCCTTGATCAAAGCCACCCTCCTCGCTATTTTTGAGTATTATCATTCAGAATTCCTTAAAAATAGTCAGCAGTTTCAAATTTTCCTGAATGCATTTGGCGCCCTGAAGATGGATGCCATTGATCAAATCCTTCTTACTGTATATTCCCTGATTTTTTATTCTCAAACCTCAGAAAATCCCACTGCTCCCTATTATGACCAAGTAAAACAGCTGAATTTATATCTCAAAAAAGTTGAACCGGACTCGCGATTATTGCCCAGACTATTATATGAAAAGGCGTTAAGCCTGCAAATCAATAAGCAACTAGATTCCGCTGTTTACTATTATCGAGAGGCATTCAACTCAGCCAGCGATCATGCATTTTTCCACTACATCCGGTTTAGTGTGAAAATAAAACTATCTGACATAGCCTATCAAAATAAAAACTATCAGAATGCCCTGGATTTACTGGACGAGGCCAAATTCTATTTTGATAAATCGGACTCCGTGCGGTCCTATCTCTTTTTCCACAGGTATGCCTCCGGGTATTATGCAGGCCTTAAACAATACGATTCCGCATATTATAGCCTGAAAAATTCTATCGATGCTGAGTACAAATTAGATTACAGGACCAATACACTTGAGATCAACAGGCTTAATGTTGTTTTACAAACCCAGCAGAAGGAACTTGACAATATCCGTCTCAGACAGAACAGGACCTGGCTGTTGGTAGCCATATCAATTTTAGTATTGTTCCTGCTGCTAAGTTACCTTGCTTACAAGAACATCGTAGGCAAAAAGAAAATAATTGAAAAGGAAAAGGAGATACAATCCCAAAAAGTGGATGCCTTATTAAAGGAACAGGAGCTGGTAGGTATCGACGCAATGATTGAAGGCCAGGAGAAGGAAAGGCAACGTATTGCCAATGACCTTCATGACAATCTCGGAAGCCTGTTGGCTACACTTAAGCTTCATATGCAGCATTTGCGGGCAAAAAGCAACCATGTTTCCGGTGTGGGCGAACAAGAATTGGACAAAACAGATGAAATCCTGGAAGAAGCCTATCAGAAAGTACGCCACCTCGCCCATGGCAGGAATGCGGGGGTAAATGCCCAGGAAGGCTTGTTGCCTGGCCTGAAAAACTTTGCCTCAAAGGTCTCAGCATCCCAGGAACTATACATCCACATCGTTGACCACGGAATGGATGAACGGCTCGAAAATTCGCTGGAAATTACCCTGTTCAGGATCATTCAGGAACTCATTACTAACATTATCAAACATGCCATGGCAACCGAAGCCACCATTCATTTAACGCGTCATACAGAGTCTATTAACGTAATGGTAGAAGACAACGGCATTGGTTATGACCTTGCCAGGACCCGGCCTGCTTCAGGTATGGGCCTGTATTCCATACGAAAAAGAATTGAGAACCTGAACGGGAACCTAACAATAGAATCATTGAAACAAAAAGGAACAACTGTAATCATAGACATCCCAATGCCATGATACGTATTGTAA
>JBGTLT010000162.1:0-102447 GCA_041743975.1 Zeaxanthinibacter sp. | reverse complement strand
ATGGATAAAAAGTGAGGTAAACATGGCGCCTCAGGAAGTTTCGTTATGATCCGTATTTGGTGTCGGTAAAAGTTGGGGTTCGGGAGATGAGAGATAACTGGTTTTTCTGCAGGTAACGGATAATTGTTTTAAATTTGCTTTCTGATGGGCACGTTACAGTTATGCCTGTTCGTTAGGATTTTTAGCAAATTATCAGGATGATCGATCAATTAAAGAAGCACCTTGAAGAAGTAAAGGAATTTTCCGCATCTTCCTCCCAGGAAATAGAAGCATTTCGAATTAAATACCTGGGTAAAAAAGGGCTTCTGAACCAACTCTTTGCGGATTTTAAAAAAGTACCGGATCCGGATAAGAAGGAATTCGGACAGACTATCAATCAACTTAAAACTGCCGCTGCCGAAAAGGTGAATGCCTTTAATAATTCAGTGAACGGCCGGCAGGCTGAATCGGCTTTGTATGGTGACCTAACGAGGCCCGGGGAACCGTTCCCACTCGGTGGACGCCATCCCATATCCATTGTCAAAAACCAGATTATCGATATTTTTTCCAGGATTGGATTCAATGTTTCAGAGGGCCCGGAGATAGAGGATGACTGGCACAATTTCACAGCTCTGAATCTACCTGAGCATCATCCTGCAAGGGATATGCAGGATACTTTTTTTATACAGACAGACCCTGATATACTGCTCCGTACCCATACTTCCTCTGTGCAGGTGCGCTATATGGAAAACAATAAGCCCCCCATCCGAACCATTTCCCCGGGAAGGGTCTACCGGAATGAGGCTATTTCAGCGAGGTCACATTGTTTCTTCCACCAGGTGGAGGGACTTTATATAGACAAGGATGTCTCCTTTGCAGACCTTAAGCAGACCCTTCAATTCTTTACAACCGAATTATTTGGAAAATCGAAGATACGGCTCAGGCCCTCCTACTTCCCCTTTACAGAACCCAGTGCAGAGGTTGACGTTTATTGGGGACTTGAAACGGAAACGGACCACAAGATGACAAAAGGTACCGGATGGCTGGAGATCATGGGGTGTGGTATGGTAGATCCGAATGTGCTGGAGAACTGTGGTATAAGCTCCAGTGACTATTCTGGCTTTGCCTTTGGGATGGGGATCGACAGGATTGCGTTGCTGCTTCACCAGATAGCTGATATTCGGTTGCTTAGTGAGAATGACATCCGCTTCCTGGAACAATTCCGAAGTGCGCTGTAACCCATTACCCCCCGGAGGAAACGGGTTTTTAGAATGGCGGGAGGGGCAGCTACCGCAGTGAAAACCCTTTTGCAGCCCACCAGGGATGTATCTCAATTACCAATCTACCGGCTTTTACCATAGGGTCAGCATTGGCGAGACTATCTGCCATGGTGAGGGTGGGTGTATTATAGATCGTGATACCGCGTATCTCCCCGTCGTCCCCGAAAGGTCCCGAAATATCCGCATGCCCGGATTGGTACATTTCTCCCAAATGTTGGAGATGCAGTACCTGGAGGCTGTCGGTTTCCGCTTTGCTCATGGACCGGTTGGGGCCCCTTTTCAAAAAAGCTATAAAATATTGCTGCATCAGTACGGTATCCCCGGTTTCCTGGTCCACATAGTCAAAGGTCTGGTATCCCCGGGCAGTAAGGCTATCCTTGACCTGGCGCATGGACTTCACAGCAACATTACCTGATGTTGCGGTTGTACCTGTTGCAGGGCCTTTCTCCCTGCATCCTGAAATCACCCCTAAAAGGGCTGCTAAAAACAGCATCTTTCTCATACTTCCCAGAATTTAAATGGTTTCCTGCTCAATTGTGCATTATAATACCTAGTGTCTCCCGTAACCTCCTTCCCAAGCCAAAAAGGCTTTGAGAAATTTTCATCCGGCGTATTAAGCTCAATTTCGGCAATCAACAACCCTTCATTGCCGCCATGGAATTCATCCACCTCAAAAACGTGCCTTCCAACTGCAACATAATACCGTGTTTTATCAACAATATGGGCTTCACATAATGCATGCAACTCCCTTGCATCGCTAACGGAGATTTCCGTTTCCCATTCAAACCTGGAAATCCCCGCAATATCCGAAATCCCTTTAACGGTCAAATAGGAGCGCTCTCCCATGATCCTTATCCGGACCGTGCGTTCCGGATGGGTGTTTAAGAACCCCTGTTTGATTTGAATTTTAGATGCAGCCTCTATTTTATAAGCTTCCGATGTTACCAGAAATTTGCGTTCAATTTCTATCATATGCTATTAATTGGTTCAGGGAATTCGTTATAATTCGGCAATCCGACTGATTTCATCCGATTGTACCCTGATCTCCCCATATATATTATTGGCCAACCATACCATACACAATGCAATATCCCCGGGGGGTACGGCCCGGTACTTTTTTAAGGATCCTACCAGGACCATTCGCAGGGCCCACATAATTTGTTTTGCCACCCACTCCCCCAATCGTCTGTCCTTTCGCCTCCCCCCAATCAGGGAAGGCTGCAGAATATGCGCTTTTGGAAGTCCAACCCGGATCACGTCCTGTTCCATCTCCCCCTTTAGCCTGGTGTAAAAAAGTGAACTGGAGGGATTGGCTCCCAAAGCGGAGACCACGATAAAAGTGCGGATGCCATTTGCCTGGCATAAGCGGGCGGCACTGACCGGGATTCCATAGTCAATAGCCTTGTACTTCTTTTTATCCGCAGTCCTGGCACGGGTGGTGCCGATACAGCAGAAAACTTCATCTGCCTGAAAGATATGCGTATGGGCCTCTAATTCCAGGATATCAACGAGGTGTTCTTCCAGCTTGTGGTTTTCAATTGCCACGGAAGACCGTGAGAGAACAACAATGCGGGCATAGCGCGGATCATCCAGGAGGTTGTCAAGAAGCAATCCCCCTGTAAGGCCGGTAGCCCCAAGAACAATGGCAGATTTTCCCGAATCCTTCATATTACTAAGATAAGACTTAAATTTGTTTATGACTATCGATTTGCCTTACCGAAAGATCATCCATATCGATATGGATGCGTTTTATGCATCGGTTGAACAATTGGATAATCCCGAACTCAGAGGGAAGCCGATTGCAGTGGGAGGGGGCTCCAGGAGGGGTGTTGTGGCTGCCGCAAGTTATGAAGCCAGGAAATTTGGCGTCAAAAGTGCGATGAGTGGTTATATGGCCATACGCAATTGCCCGGAACTGATCTTTATCAAACCACGATTTGACAGGTATAAGGAAATTTCCAATAGGATCCGGGGGATTTTTTCTGAGTATAGCGATCTGGTAGAACCTCTTTCCCTGGATGAAGCCTATCTGGATGTCACCGTGAACAAGAAAGGGAATCCTTCCGCCACCCTGATCGCCCGTGAAATCCGCCACCGCATATTTACGCAAGTGGGACTGACAGCTTCTGCCGGAATTTCCATAAACAAGTTTATAGCCAAGATTGCCAGTGACTATAACAAACCCAATGGCCAAAAAACTGTGAATCCGGAGGAGGTAGTGTCATTCATGGAAAAACTGGACATCCGGAAATTCCATGGGGTGGGGAAAGTAACTGCCGATAAGATGTATAAACTAGGAATTTTTACCGGGAACGACCTCAAGGAACGATCCCTTGAATTCCTGACAACTGCATTCGGTAAAAACGGGGAATACTATTACCAAGTGGTTCGCGGTATTCACAACAGCGAAGTACGGTCTCACCGCACTGCCAAATCGGTAGGGGCAGAACGCACCTTTTCGGAAAACCTGAGCAGTGAAATATTTATGCTCGAACGGTTGGCACAAATAACCGATGAACTCGAAAAGCGCCTATGGAAAAATGGGCTGTCGGGAAAGACAATCACCCTGAAGATAAAATATAGTGATTTTACTCTGCAAACACGTAGTAGGACACACCCCTTTTATATTTCAGACAAACACCTGATTTTAGAGATCGCCAAAGAATTACTCTACCAGGAACAACTGCAAAATTCCGTCCGGCTGCTGGGAATATCCTTATCCAATCTGAATTCGGGCCAGGAAGAAGGGGACCACAACACAACAACGGGAAATGATAAGGTTTCGGTGCAACTTAAATTTGACCTCTAGTTATAGGGCAGTGGAGCCCGGAAACCAGTTTACAGGGAACAACTTTCTATTTCCGTCACCCGCAGTGTATTCACCATCCCTTTGTCCTTTATAGGCATAGCTGCGAGGCTGATGAGCATATCACCCACTTCCAGGAAGCCCTTTTTACAGGCGATGCTGTTGACATCTTCGGTAGTCTCATCAGTAGAAACGAACTTGTCATAATAAAACGCCTTCACACCCCAAAGCAAATTCAACTGGGTCAGTATCCGCTTATTGGAAGTGAAAACAAGAATATGGGCACTGGGCCTCCATGCCGAGATCTGAAAGGCTGTATACCCACTATTTGTAAGGGTGGAAATAGCCTTCGCCTTTATTTCATTGGCCATGATAGCTGCGTGGTAGCACACAGACTTCGTGATATACCTTTTGGTGCGGATATGTGGGGGATCATGTGGCACCTGTATGAGCTCCGAGCTTTCTACACTCTGCAGTATACTGGCCATCTTTTCAATCACCTGAACCGGGTAGTTCCCAACTGACGTTTCGCCGGAAAGCATGACGGCATCTGCACCATCCATCACGGAATTGGCCACGTCATTTACCTCTGCCCTGGTCGGGGTAAGGCTGGTGATCATGGTTTCCATCATTTGTGTTGCAATGATAACGGGGATCCGGGCTTTCTTGGCGCGTAAAACCAGTTTTTTCTGGATCAGGGGCACTTCCTGCGCAGGAACCTCCACTCCCAGGTCACCCCGGGCAACCATGATACCGTCACAATATGCTACTATCTTATCTATATTTTCCACAGCCTCGGGCTTCTCAATCTTGGCAATGATTGGGATTTTGTAGGGAGAGTGCTCCTTTATGATATTCTGAAGGTCGATCAGGTCCTGGCTGAAGCGCACAAAAGACAAGGCGATCCAGTCAACTTCCTGGGATATGGCAAAAATAGCGTCTTTGATATCCTTTGCAGTCAGTGCAGGCAGGGAGATATTGGTATTGGGGAGGTTGACACCCTTTTTGGATTTCAGAGGCCCGCCCTGGACCACCCTGGTCTTTACCTGGTCCTTTTTATTGGTTGACAGCACTTCAAAGATCAGCTTCCCGTCATCCAGCAGTATTCTTTCTCCAGGGTTGACATCCTGGGGAAAATTGGTATAATTCATATACACCTGTTCCGCATTGCCTTCAAAAGGTTTCCCGGTAACAAAGGTAATTTCATCCCCCGGCGCTACCACCACTTCACCGGCCATTACCCCTACCCGGAGTTTGGGGCCCTGGAGATCGGCCATGATGCAGGTATTGGTGCCCAGTTCTTCATTGAGTTCGCGGATCATCTTGATGCGTTCGGCGACGTCATCATAATCTGCGTGCGAAAAGTTGACACGAAATACATCAACCCCTGCTTCGATCATCTCCTTCAGTATCTTTTTCTTACTGGTCGCAGGGCCTAAAGTGGCTACTATCTTGGTTTTTTTCTTGCTGGGCATACGGCTAAAATATTAGGTTGCGTTTGGATTTCAGATTGGTACTGTCTATACTGTAAGCTGTGACGATGCCGGGAATGGATAGGATGGACTTTACAAGGTCCGGTTCACTTTCCGTATCATCCTGTTCAATTTTCAAAAAATAATCCACTTCCCGGTATTCCGGCACAAGATGATACCGCGTCTGCGAGGATTCATTCTGAAAGAGGCCCTGATCCTCCGGATATTCCTCCTTACTGCCCATGTTGGTGGTAAGGGTCCAGTATCGGTGGTTTAATTCATCTTTCCATTCGAAAAAAGGAAAGGATACTTCAGCGGAAATATCAAGATCATTCCGACCCCTTTTTAACCTGGTTTTTAAAAGGCTGTTGATGGCATACACAAGGGTATGGTCTTCCAGACTGCTGTGAATGGCCAATAACGAAAAGGCCTCTTCACAAAAAGCTTCAATTATTTTATGTGTTGTTCCCATATTTACAGCAACGGGTAAAGATATAATTAATAAAGAAACCAGCCTAGCAAGTTGATGGCTGAAGCCCGGGAAGAATTAACGAAATCGATGGAGTTAAACAATATAAAGGCTTCCTTAACGGCCCATTTTATCCTGAAGCGCAAAAAATGCCCTCTTAGCTGCCTTTTCCTCAGCTTTTTTCTTAGAGGTAGCCCTGGCCTTTGCCATCACTTTATCATCGATAGACAGTTTAACAGCAAAGTGCTTAAGGGGATCGTTACCGGTATCTTCGTAAACCAGGAACTGGAACTCCTTCTTTTGCTTCTGGCACCACTCAATGACCAGGCTCTTATAGCTGATAACCTTACCTTCCAGCTGTTCAATATCCACATAGGGCAATATGACCCGCTCTTCAATAAATTTCTCGCAGAAGTTATAGCCCCTGTCCAGATAGATGGCCCCCACCAGGGCTTCAAAAACATTGCCGTGAATATTGTCCCCGAAATGGGATTTTGGTATCCGGCTTTCCACATACGCTATCAGATTGAGATCCTTGCCCAGTTCATTCAGGTGCTTTCGACTCACGATCTTTGACCGCATTTTGGTAAGATATCCTTCATCCCCCGCTGGCACTTCATTATACAGGTGCCTGGAAATGATGGTCCCCAGCATGGAGTCACCAAGGAATTCAAGCCGTTCATAATTCATTGGGTGACCGGCAGGATCCTTAACATTGGCCGACCTATGCAGGAAGGCCTTTTTATAGATCGCCAGGTCTTTGGGCTTAAAACCAAGAATTCTTTTCATCCCCAAAAAAAAATCCCCATCCTCTTTGGAATGGGAATGGAATATATTAGATGGGAAGTTCATGAAACTATTAACTGATTTTCTTAAAAAGTACGCAGGCGTTGTGCCCGCCAAATCCGAAGGTATTGCTCATGGCAACATTTACTTCCCGATGTTGGGCCTTGTTGAGTGTCAGGTTTAAACTGGGATCGATATTTTCATCTACTGTGGTGTGGTTAATCGTAGGTGGGACCAGGCTGTATTTCATAGCCAATATGGAGGCTATTGCCTCAATCGCACCGGCCGCACCCAATAAATGGCCCGTCATGGACTTGGTTGAATTGATATTGAGTTTCGGCGCATGTTCGCCGAATACCTGTGAAATTGCTTTGAGTTCCGCGACATCCCCCAACGGCGTGGAAGTGCCATGCGTATTGATGGTATCCACTTCCTCCGGTTTGACCCCTGCGTCATTCAGGCAATTTTCCATAACCCTTACCACTCCGATTCCTTCCGGGTGGGGAGCGGTCATATGGTAGGCATCACTGGACATACCACCGCCGGCAACTTCGGCATAAATTGTTGCACCCCTTGCCATGGCATGTTCGTATTCTTCCAGGATCAAAGCCCCGGCTCCTTCCCCCAGTACAAAACCGTCCCGCGTGGCATCGAATGGCCTGGATGCAGATTCCGGGCTTTCATTACGGGTAGACAGCGCATGCATCGCATTAAAACCGCCCATCCCTGCTATGGTCACAGCGGCTTCGCTACCGCCCGTTACAATGATGTCGCAATACCCTAACCGGATATAATTCAAGGCATCTATCATGGCATTGGCGGAGGAGGCGCAGGCCGAAACCGTAGTATAATTTGGCCCCATAAACCCATGCTTGATGGAAATATTACCCGGGGCGATATCCGCTATCATTTTTGGGATAAAAAAAGGATTGAAACGGGGTGTTCCATCACCGGCAGCAAAGTTGAGAACCTCTTGCTGAAAGGTTTCCAATCCGCCGATACCGGCACCCCAGATGACCCCAACCCGGAACTTATCCACTTTATCAAGGTCAATCCCGGAATCGAGTATCGCTTCATCCGAGGAAATCAGGGCATATTGTGCGAACCGATCCAGTTTGCGTACCTCCTTCCTGTCAAAATAATCTTCCGGATTATAATTCTTCAGTTCACAGGCAAATTTTGTTTTGAATTTCTCTGTATCATAGTAGGTAATTGGTGCGCAGCCACTTCGTCCGTTCTTCAACCCCTCCCAGTACTCATTCAGGTTATTGCCAATTGGCGTTAATGCACCAAGGCCGGTAACCACAACTCTTTTTAACTGCATTGAACCAATTTTTCGTTTGAAGTGTAACTCACGTGTAAATTAAAAAAAATATCCATGAAGGATGGTTACCACATGGATAATTTTGAATCTTATCAAGATATAATTGATTATTTGGCCTCCTCTATATAACTTATAGCCTGGCCAACAGTTGCAATATTCTCTGCTTGATCATCAGGAATCTGGATATCAAATTCCTTTTCAAATTCCATTATCAACTCAACAGTGTCTAATGAATCTGCCCCCAGGTCGTTGGTAAAGCTAGCTTCGGCTACAACTTCATTCTCATCAACGCCTAATTTATCCACGATGATAGCTTTTACTCTTGATGCAATGTCTGACATATTATTTTGGTTTTATAAATTTAAATCGATGGCAAAAATAAAAAACTTTGGTGTAATAATACTATTTGACGGTAAAATGTGACGTAATTTAAGCAATTTAACCACAAGAGTACTAATTTAGTGCCGAATTTTTAGCCTCATGAACCCGTTATATGGTTTGAAGGAATGCTACGGCACCGGATGTTGTTTCCAGGCTCCGTGCCCGGGTGTAAATTCCTTTTACAGCGTTCCATGCCCTGTTGCATTTCTCCAGGCGGAATCTGACTGGTTTTCATGCCGGTCCGTCCCTTTCAGAAGGCTCATAAAATACACTATGTGAAGACCAAACGCATTGTACTTTTCGCTTCCGGATCCGGTACCAATGTTGAAAACATTATACGTTTTTTTCGGGACGACCCCAGGGTTACCGTGTGCTGTGTGCTGACCAATAAAAGGGATGCCCAGGTTATAGACCGGTGTAACCAATTGAATATAAGCGCCTTTTTTTTCAACCGCAATGCCTTCCACGATACCGGTGGCTTGCTGAAATTGCTGGAATGCCAGCAACCGGACCTAATTGTCCTTGCCGGGTTCCTCTGGAAAATCCCGGAAACCATCCTCCGGAGCTACCCCGATAAGATCCTCAATATCCACCCTGCCTTACTCCCCAAATACGGGGGAAAAGGAATGTACGGGATGAAGGTTCATGAAGCGGTTAAAAGCAGTGGGGACACCGAAACAGGTATTACCATCCACTATGTCAACGAACAGTACGATGAAGGCACTATTATTGAGCAGATAAGGATCGGTGTTCACCCCCAGGACACACCGGAAAGGATCGCTGAAAAAGTGCATGGCCTGGAATATGAACATTTTCCAAAGGTGATTGAACGCATACTATTCCCTGGAACATGAACTCCAAGAATAAGTACTATGTTGTTTGGAAAGGCAAAAGGCCAGGGGTCTATAAAGACTGGGCTGCCTGCAAAAGCCAGATAGCGGGATATAAGGGGGCCCAGTATATGGGTTTTGCCACACAGGCCGAGGCCCGGAAAGCATTTGACAGCAACTACCTTGCCTATAAGGGCAAAAAGAAAGGCACACCTGCACTCTCTTCGCAGGAACTCCTTAAAATTGGGGAACCGAACTATCATAGTATCGCCGTGGATGCCGCGTCGAGTGGGAATCCGGGAGTTATGGAATACCAGGGAGTGGACACCAAAACCGGAAAGCTGCTTTTCCGGCAGGGGCCATTTGTTGAAGGCACCAATAACATAGGCGAATTTTTAGCCATTGTTCACGGCCTGGCGTACCTGAAACACCGTAAAAGCGATCGGGTAATCTATACAGATTCCCGGACAGCCATGAGTTGGGTCCGTAAGAAGAAGTGCAACACCAAACTGGCGGAAACCCAAAAGAACAAGAATTTGTTCGATCTGCTGCGGCGGGCGGTCGACTGGTTAAACACACATTCCTATAACACGCCTGTGGTGAAATGGGAAACCAGGGCCTGGGGTGAAATCCCGGCAGATTTTGGCCGAAAATAAACCCAATTTTTTAAGCATTCATTCCGATTGTATGGAATTTCAAAAGCGTATATTTGCACCAAATTTGAAATTTTAGATGGGGAAACTTCTTATTGTGGGAACTGTAGCTTTTGATGCTATTGAAACCCCCTTCGGCAAAACCGATAAGATCCTTGGGGGAGCTGCTACTTTCATAGCCCTGGGTGCTTCCCAGTTTAAAATGGACGCTGCCATTGTTTCAGTGGTTGGGGGAGACTTCCCACAGGAGTACCTGGACCTGCTATCAGATAAGGGAATCGATGTATCCGGGATTAAGATAATGCCGGAAGGGAAAACATTTTTCTGGAGCGGCCGGTACCATACAGATCTTAACAGCAGGGATACGTTGCGTACTGATCTGAATGTACTCGCGGATTTTAAGCCCGTGGTTCCTGAAAACTATAAGGATGCAGATATCGTGATGCTTGGGAACCTTCACCCCGATATTCAGATGAGTGTGATCAATCAAATGGCTGAGAGGCCGAAACTTATAGTGCTGGATACCATGAACTTTTGGATGGACAGTACCCCTGACGAATTGAACAACGTCATCAGGCATACAGATGTATTGACTATCAATGATGAGGAAGCCAGGCAGTTGACCGGGGAGTATTCCCTGGTAAAGGCGGCTGCGAAGATCCAATCCATGGGGCCACCGTTCTTGGTCATCAAAAAAGGAGAACACGGGGCATTGCTTTTTAACAAACGCAAAATATTCTTTGCCCCGGCTTTACCTCTGGAAGAGGTGTTTGACCCCACCGGGGCGGGTGATACCTTTGCTGGTGGGTTTACAGGTTACCTGGCCGAGACCGAGAATATTTCATTCCACAACATGAAGAATGCCGTCATACAGGGTGCCAACCTGGCTTCCTTTTGCGTGGAACGCTTCGGGACCGGGAGATTGAATGACCTCAAAAAAACAGAGGTTGAAAAAAGATTGCTACAGTTTAAGGACTTGACACAATTTGATATAGAATTACAAGCATAATATACGCCCCAGCCTATTGGGGCTTTTTTAATATAAGAAATGCAATGAGTGATGCTATTAAGCACGAATGTGGAATTTCGCTGATCCGATTGTTAAAACCCCTGGAATACTATCAGAAGAAATATGGTTCAGCCTTTTACGGGGTGAACAAGATGTACCTGATGATGGAAAAACAGCATAACCGCGGGCAGGATGGAGCAGGGTTTGCCAGCATCAAATTAAATATGAAGGCGGGGGAACGTTATATGAGCAGGGTACGCTCGGTGGCAGCCCAACCCATCCAGGATATTTTTGATCAGATCAATGACCGGATAAACAGCGCCATTAAAGAACACCCGGAATACCGCAACGATGCAGAATTACAGAAAAAGAACATCCCGTACATAGGGGAACTCCTCCTTGGGCATGTCCGATACGGAACCTATGGCAAAAACAGCATCGAAAATGTGCATCCCTTCTTACGACAGAACAACTGGATGCACAGGAACCTGATCATAGCCGGAAACTTCAATATGACGAATGTGGGTGTGCTTTTTGATAACCTCATCCAACTGGGCCAGCACCCGAAGGAAATGACCGATACTATTACGGTCATGGAAAAGATAGGGCATTTCCTGGACGATGCTGTTGCCAAACTTTACAAACAGATCAAAAAGGAGGGCTATACCAAGATGGAAGCCTCACCGATAATTGCAGAACGACTGAAAGTTGGAAAAATACTTAGGAAGGCTGCTAAAAACTGGGATGGTGGTTATGCCATGGCAGGGTTGCTGGGCCATGGTGATGCCTTTGTCCTTCGGGATCCTGCAGGAATACGCCCCGTATATTATTACAGGGATGAAGATATAGTGGTCATCGCATCGGAAAGGCCTGCCATTCAGACGGTCTTCAATGTTCCGTATGAATCGGTACTTGAACTGGATCCCGGAAATGCCATTGTCATTAAGAAAAACGGATCGGTTATGCTTGAGGAGATCCTTCAGCCTACGGAGCGGAAAGCGTGTTCCTTTGAACGAATCTACTTTTCCAGGGGGAGCGACCGCGAAATATATCAGGAGCGCAAGGATTTGGGGAAGTTGCTTTTCCCGCAGATTCTTGCGGCAATCGACAGTGATCTCAAAAATACAGTCTTTTCCTATATCCCCAACACAGCGGAAACCTCCTTCTTTGGTATGGTAAAGGAAGCACAGGATTACCTCAACAAGAAAAAAGAGGAACAGATACTATCCAAAGGGGCCAATATAACAAGCGAGGAACTCCATAAAATTTTAGATGTTCGCCCCAGGATAGAAAAGGTAGCCATTAAGGATGCCAAACTCCGGACTTTTATCACACAGGACAGCAGCAGGGATGACCTGGTGGCCCATATTTATGATATTTCCTATGGATCCGTCAATGAGGGTGACAACCTGGTAATCATCGATGACAGCATTGTCAGGGGCACCACCTTACAAAAGAGTATCCTGAGAATCCTGGACCGCCTGTCCCCGAAAAAGATCATTGTAGTGTCCTCTGCGCCGCAAATACGCTACCCGGACTGTTACGGTATTGATATGGCCAAGCTGGAAGATTTTATCGCTTTCAAGGCTGCATTGCGGTTACATGAAGACCGGGGTACAACGGATCTTGTTGATGGCATCTATAAAAAATGCCTTGAACAAATCAATTCCCCCGATAAAGAAGTCATTAACTATGTAAAGGAATTCTACGCGCCTTTTACCGCAAATGAGATATCCCTGAAAATAGGGGAATTGTTAAGTCCGCCCGACATGCGGGCAGAAGTACAGATTATTTATCAAACTATTGAAAGCCTTCACAAGGCATGCCCTAAAAATTTAGGGGATTGGTACTTTACTGGGAATTATCCTACACCGGGCGGAAATAAGGTAGTCAACAGGGCATTTATCAACTTTTACGAAGGGAAGAACGAACGCCCATATTAGGTAGTTTATCGATGAAATGCCCATAAAAAGTGCATTTCATCGATAATTTAAGCTCGTTGACGAGTTTATAGTCCCTAAGGGGCAAAGCAGATATACTTTAGTCCTGCCATAGCATAAGTAGGTTAAGTTCATGGTAAGATTTGGGGCAAAAAAGGTGGAGACTTCTCCACCTTTTTTATTTGCACCTACCCCAATGCCCCGGTTTCAGGGTAATTTCCAACTATCACCCGCCCTTATATTTTTGTCTTCACCATCCGGTTTCCACTCCTGTTTCAGGATCCGGCAGGGTTAAAAAATAATGGGTATTCATGGCAGTAGGTACGCCTTTTCCTCAAAAAAGTTAAATAAAAAGATACTATTATGCACTTCAACGAAGTAACAAGGAGTTTATCCAAAACCTTACAGGGCAAGAGGCAGTTTAGTTTACATTTGGAGGACCATAGCATAAGTAGGTTAAGTTCATGGTAAGATTTGGGGAAAAAAAGGCAGGATATAATCTTGCCTTTTTTATTTGCACCTACCGCAAGGCCACTGCTTCAGGGTAATCGCTAACAATCAACAGCCCATATATTTTTGTCTTCACCATCCGGTTTCCTCTCCTGTTCCAGGATAAGGCAGTGATAAAATATAATAGGGATTCGTTGAAATATGTACGCCTTTTCCTCAAAATAATTAAATAAAAAGATACTATTATGCATTTCAACCAGGTAACAAGGAGTTTATCCAAAACCTTCCAGGGCATAAAGTAGTTTAGTATACCTTTGGAGGACCATAGCATAAGTAGGTTAAGTTCATGGTAAGATTTGGGGAAAAAAGGCGGGATTATATCCCGCCTTTTTTAGTTCCTGACATTCAGATATTTAAAGATTTTACGGCGGAGGCTTTTGCCCTTTATCGGAAATATAATTAATCCATATCCTAAATTTTCCTAAAATAGCTTTGTTATTTCTCACAATACCAGTAATTTAGTGGTGCCATAGCATAAGTAGGTTAAGTTTATGGTAAGATTTGGGACGAAAAGGGTGGAGACTTCTCCGCCCTTTTCTATTTGCAATAGGGACCTTCAGAAGTAAGCCGGATTTTGTAGAAAACTTAAACCGAATGCCGCCAGGATCATTGAATTTGCATGGCATTTTAGATTGGTAAAGGAGTTGGCGAATATTCAGGGGACGGTAGATCCGTTTTGGAGGTTTATTCTGACAAGGGGGTATAGGATTCCCTAGGAATCTTGACGCATTACACCCCATTAATCCACCTGTTGCAGTTCTTTCCTTCCATGCGCCTGCCCATCCCCAGTGCATTGGTAGTATGAATACCGAAAAAGATCCAAAATACCTCGGTGGCCTTGATCGGCTCCCGCCAGTCTGGTTTTGGCCTTGGTCAGGGGTCCGTAAAGACGGTATCCTGGAGGCGAATTATTATCTGATAATCCAATCCATTCTACTTCTGAACGTGCCGGCCATAACTAAAAAAAACCATCCCTGTCTCCAGGAAGGGTTTTTCTGATAGTTTTTTGGAATGCTACCGATCCGAATCCCTATTATTTATTGGCAGCATAGCGTTTCGCAACCTCCGGCCAATTGACCACATTGTAAAAGGCATTGATATAATCCGGCCTTTTGTTCTGATAATTCAGGTAATAGGCATGTTCCCAGACATCAAGACCCAGAATGGGAAATCCCCCGCAACCCGTATCGGGCATCAATGGATTGTCCTGATTGGGAGTGGAACATATTTCAAGCTTCCCGCCTTTGTGAACACATAACCATGCCCATCCGGATCCGAAGCGTGAACCCGCGGCAGCAGTGAATTTTGCCTTGAAATCTTCAAAGGAACCAAATGCGTTGTTGATGGCATCGGCAAGTTCCCCGGAAGGGACTCCTCCTCCATTCGGTGCCATGATTGTCCAGAATAGGCTATGGTTGTAGAAACCTCCGCCGTTATTTCGAACGGCAGCATTGCTCATATCCAGGTCCTTAAGGATAGCAGTGATGGACTTATCAGCGAGTACAGTACCCTCAATTGCCTTATTCAGGTTAGTAGTATATCCGCTGTGATGCTTTGTATGGTGGATCTCCATGGTCCTGGCATCAATATGTGGTTCTAATGCGTTATAGGCATACGGTAATTCCGGCAATTTAAAAGGCATATGTATAGTGTTTTTTAGTTAAAAATAGATGTTTATCAAAGCTACGGTATTTAACAAACTTATTCCGCTAATAATTTGTTAAGAACTATTGAAGTTTGTTTATTTTGCGACTAAAACCAGGTGCCGTATACCCCTTATAAAATCTATAGTGCCTCAGCAGGTTCAGGCAAGACTTTTACGCTGGTAAAGGAATATCTGAAGATTATCCTGGCACCGGGTTCCCGGAACAACTTCCGGCAAATGCTTGCCATTACCTTTACCAACAAGGCGGTAAACGAAATGAAAGAACGCATCCTGGAAAGCCTATACGCATTTAGCCAAACAACCGATCCGACTACCGGTTCGGCCCTGTTCCGGGATGTCGCCACTGAGCTGAAGGTAGACCCCCACCTCCTGCAACGAAAATCAAAAAGGGTATTGCAGGAAATTTTGCACAATTATGCCTTCTTCGATATTGCCACCATCGACAAATTTACACACCGGCTAATCCGGACCTTTGCCAGGGACCTGAAACTGCCACAGAATTTTGAAGTGGTCATCGATACCCCAAAACTGCTGGAAGAGGCGGTTGGGCAGCTCCTGAACAGGGCCGGACAGGACAAAGAGCTCACAGCGGTCTTACTGGAATTTGCACTCGAAAAGATCGACGATGACAAGAGTTGGGATATCAGTTTTGACCTGCAGAAGATCGGCAGGCTTATTTTTGATGAAAATCACCGGCCGCACCTGAAAAGATTGCATGGCAGAAGCATTGCTGATATTTTGGCATTACGGAAGGTGCTGAAACAGCGCAGGAAGGCCCTGGAAGTAAACATAGTTCTGGAGGCACAGAAAATACTTGACCTCATGGAGATGAATGCCCTGGAATTTTCTGATTTTAAGGCATCCTATTTTCCCAAATTTATTTGGAATATAAGCCAGGGTGAGGTTGGGATAGATTTTAAAGCAGCCTGGAAGCAAAATTTCGGTGAAGAACCCCTCTATACTAAAAACTGCCCTGATAAGGTTAAAACGGTATTGGATTCATTGTTGCCGGAATTCAATTCGATTTTCCAACAGATCAAACTGCAATTCTACCAGCTCTCATTCCTTAAAAATGCCTATACCAACCTGGTTCCGCTTACTGTCCTCAATGCCATTGTGCAAGAGGTACGGATCCTTGAAAAGGAACGCGACCTTCTGCCCATATCCTCTTTTAACACCATTGTATCGGAGGCAATAAGGGACCAGCCCGCCCCTTTTATATACGAGAGGCTTGGACAAAAATACCGGCATTATTTTATTGACGAATTCCAGGACACCTCTGAATTGCAATGGAATAATCTCGTGCCGTTACTCGGCAATGCCCTGGAAAGTATGGATGAGCAGGGCAATACAGGGTCACTGACGCTGGTAGGGGACGCCAAGCAGGCAATCTATCGCTGGCGGGGTGGCAGGGCAGAACAATTTCTGAACCTCATGAACTTACCCGGCAAGCCGTTTGTCATAGATCCCGCTGTCCATAACCTCCCTGTCAACTACCGCAGCAAGGAGGAGGTCATAGCATTCAATAACAGCTTTTTCACCGCTACCAGCCCCTTCCTGTATAACGAGTATTATGCAGCCCTTTTCGTTCAAGGGAACCGACAGCAAATGAATTGCGGTAAAGGCGGTCAGGTACAGCTCGACTTCCTCGAGGAAGAGGGACATGCACTTGATACTGCCTATTGCAGCAGGGTATTAGCCATTATCGAGGAAGTCCGATCAAAAAACTATGCATACCGGGATATCTGTATCTTAACCCGCAAACGCAAACAGGGCATCCTGATATCCGACTTCCTTTTGCAGGAGGGCATTCCTATAATTTCTTCGGAAACGCTGCTTTTAAAAGGGAGCCTCAAAGTGAATTTCCTGACAGGCCTACTCCGGTATTGCATTCACCCACAGGACCATGAGAACATATACCGTATCCTATATTTCCTGGCCCCGGCCAGTATTGAGAGGCACAGCTTTATAACCAGGAATATGGGTGATCTCAACCGGTTACTTTTGGCATCATATAATCTTGATGTGGGCAAATTGATCAGAGCTTCGGTTTATGACGGCCTGGAATATGCCATCAAACAATTACAACTGGCAGCACCTTCCGATGCCTACCTGACCTATTTTATGGATGTGGCCTTACAGGTTGAAGAGAAAGAGGATGCCGCCATCACCACTTTCCTGGATTACTGGGATATGAACAAGGACAAACTGAGTATCGTAGCCCCCGAAAACATGAATGCTGTTCAGGTCATGACAGTCCATAAATCCAAGGGGCTGGAATTTCCTGTTGTCATTTTCCCCTATGCCAACACCCATATTTATGAGGAGGTAGACCCCAAATTATGGTTGCCCGTCCCACCGGAGGAATACAATGGGTTTGTGGAACTGCTGGTCAGCAAAAAACAGGAGGTGGAACAGTATGGTGATACCCCGGCCCGGATCTATCAGGGAGAGCAACACAAGCTTGAGCTCGATGCCTTTAACCTGCTCTACGTCGCCCTTACCCGCGCCATCAATGCCCTTTACATCCTTACGGAAAAGGACCTCAGTACCTCAGGGGAATGCAAGCCGACTTATTATTCCGGTTTGTTCATCCATTATCTCATGGAAAAGGGACTGTGGGAAGGAGGTAAAACCACTTATTGTTTTGGGGTACTTCAAGGAAATCCCGCATTTGCCACCCCATCAACGGCAGAAGAAAGCATAGCCTACTGTTATAGCTTTAAAGACAGGCCCGGATTCAAAATCCTAACCCATGCAGGAATGTTATGGGATACCGGCAGGGCTGAAGCGCAGGCAAGTGGAAACCTCCTGCACCAGCTGATGGGTTGGGTGGATTCTGCCGAAGATATAGAAGATGCATTGAATGAGTTGCACCGCACAGGTGCAGCCCGGTCGGAGGATCTGCCAACGCTCAGGGGGACAGCAGGGCGTATTATGGCACATCCGGCACTGCAGCAATTCTACCAAAAAGGACTTACAATCAGGAACGAATGGGAAATAATTACACAAAATGGTATAATTTTACGGCCGGACCGATTGGTTTTCGATGGGAATCAAGTTTCCATTTTGGATTATAAAACAGGAAAGAAAAACCCTTTTTACCGCGAACAATTGGAAGCTTACGCCGACACGCTTCGGTCAATGAGGTACGAGGTAACTGCAAAAGTCATCATTTATATTGATAATAACATTCACCCGGAATTTATATAAAAGATTATGTACGGAAAGATCAAGGAATATTTACAACAAGAATTACAGGATATCAAGCAGGCCGGCCTCTTCAAAGAGGAACGGATCATTACCTCGGCCCAGGGGGCCGTCATTAAAATCGCCTCCGGGGAGGAAGTCATTAATTTCTGTGCCAACAATTACCTTGGGCTGTCATCCCATCCCGAAGTAATTCAAGCCGCCAAGGATGCCATGGATACCCATGGCTTTGGCATGTCCTCTGTCCGGTTTATATGTGGAACACAGGATATACACAAGGAACTGGAAAGAAAAATAGCCGCTTTTTACGGTACGGAGGATACAATATTATATGCGGCAGCCTTTGATGCCAACGGCGGGGTTTTTGAACCCTTGTTGGCTGAAGAAGATGCCATCATTTCTGATGCGCTTAACCATGCCTCCATTATTGATGGAGTAAGGCTGTGTAAGGCAAAGCGTTACCGGTATGCCAACAGCGACATGCGGGATCTGGAAAAGCAGCTGGAGCAGGCCAATGCAGACGGATGCCGGTTTAAGGTCATCGTAACGGACGGGGTCTTTTCAATGGACGGGATGCTGGCCCCTCTGGATAAAATTTGCTCCCTGGCCGAGAAATACGATGCCCTGGTAATGATAGATGAATGCCACGCCACAGGATTTCTTGGTGAAACCGGAAGGGGAACCCATGAGGAAAAAGGGGTGATGGGTAAGATAGACATCATCACCGGCACTCTTGGGAAAGCCATGGGGGGCGCTATGGGGGGTTATACCACCGGGAAAAAGGAAATCATAGCCATGTTGCGGCAACGCTCCAGGCCATACCTTTTTTCCAATTCACTGGCTCCCGCTATAGTAGGCGCCTCCATAAAGGTTTTTGACATGCTCGATAAGGACACCACGTTGCGGGATAAACTGGATAAAAACACCAGGTATTTCAAGCAGGGGATGAAGGAAGCGGGCTTCGATATCATCGATGGCGATTCTGCCATTGTTCCGGTAATGCTGTATGATGCCATGCTTTCCCAGCGTATGGCCAATATGTTGCTGGCAAAAGGGATCTATGTGATCGGGTTCTTCTACCCGGTAGTGCCTAAAGGAAAAGCCCGTATCCGTGTGCAGTTGTCGGCGGCCCATGAAAAGGAACATCTGGATCGCGCCATCAAAGCTTTTATAGAGGTAGGGAAAGTATTAAATATCGTTTAAATGCCCTTTTTACCATATGAAATGCCTCAAAAAAAATGGGAAATTGATTTTGTTAATAATTTTTAACAACTTACATTTGCAGCTAATAAACACTTAAACTTAAAATTTTGAACATGAAACAGCTTAACAGATTATTGGTTGTTGGCCTACTTATCCTTGGGTTTAACAACGTACAAGCACAGGATGAAAATAATCCGTGGCAGGTTAGCTTTGGTGCAAACGCAATTGACGTTTATCCAACGAACGACACGGATGCCTCTTATCCTACTGGTACATTATTTAGTGAGTATTTCAATGCATCTGATCACTGGAACATACTTCCTTCCATTTCCTATGTAGCAGTTAGCAAATCAGTAGGTGATGCCTTTTCAGTTGGCGTGAGAGGTTCATTAAACCGTATTGATAAATTAGGAGATGTTAGTGCGGATGACCTTTCTCACTATGCTGTTGATGGTACCATAAAATATCAAATATTAAAAAATACAGTAGTCGATCCGTTCATTGAGATCGGTGGGGGTTACACCTGGGTGGATGAAATCGGCGCCGGAACAGTCAATGGAGGTATTGGTGTTAACTTCTGGTTTACCGAAAACATCGGTTTAACACTTCAGACTCAGTACAAACACGCTTTCGAAGATTACGGTATAAAGCATTTTCAACATTTAGGGGGTATCGCAATCAAATTTGGTGGTACTGATACAGATGGTGATGGCATTTACGACAAAGACGATGCCTGTCCGGAAGTTGCCGGACTGGAAGCTTTCAACGGTTGTCCTGATACAGATGGCGACGGTATTGAAGACGGTAAGGATAGCTGTCCAAACGAAGCTGGTTCAAAAGAAATGAACGGATGTCCTGATACCGATGGTGATGGTATTGCCGATAAAGATGATGCTTGTCCAAATGAAGCCGGACTTGCTGCTTTAGCCGGTTGTCCTGATGCTGACGGAGATGGTGTAGCCGATAAGGATGATGAATGTCCTAACGAAGCCGGCCCTGCCGAAAACAAAGGATGCCCATGGCCAGACAAAGATGGTGACAGCGTACTGGACAAAGATGCCCAATGTCCTGATGTTGCCGGAACGGTTGCAAACAAAGGATGCCCTGAAGTAACTGAAGAAGTTCAAAAACAATTGAACGAATATGCAAGGACAATCTTGTTTGACACTGGTAAAGCAACCCTTAACCCGTCGTCTACAAGAGTATTTGTTGACATCATCAGGATCCTTAACGAATATCCTACTGCTAAATTTAGAGTAGAAGGACACACAGACAGTGTTGGTAGTGAAAAACTAAATCAGGAGTTGTCTGAAAAACGAGCTGGATCTGTTAGAGACTTCCTTATCCAGGAAGGTGTTGCAGCTGATAGGTTGAACGCTATTGGTTTTGGTGAAGAGAAACCAATCGCAACCAATGATACAAAGGCTGGAAGACAGCAAAACAGAAGGACTGAAATAAACCTTGTTAAATAAGAATTTCTCTTCTGATAAATAAAAATAAAAAGCCCTGGCAATACTGTCAGGGCTTTTTATATTTTTGGGTATGCAAACTTTTCTGGATGAGGTTGTCCGCGATGTCTGGCAAAATGATAAAACACCTGATGATATAATTTTTGTGCTCCCCAGTAAACGCGCCGGCAGCTTCCTGAAGTCGGCCATGGCCAAAGTTGCTAAAAGGCCCTTTTTTTCTCCAAAAATTTACAGTACAGAAACCTTCGTAGAAGAAATTTCAGGATTGTCATATGCCACCAATACGGTATTGCTTTTCGAACTTTATCATTCGTACCTTCAGCAACCCTTGCCTGAGAAGGAAAGTTTTTACAACTTTTCAAAATGGGGTCAGATGCTGCTACAGGATTTTAATGAGGTAGACCGGTATCTGGTCCCTCCCGGTAAGATATTCAGCTATCTTTCGGCCATACAGGAATTGAACCACTGGTACCTGCAACCGGGCAAGACTCAAATGATGGAGGATTATATCCGGTTCTGGAACAGCCTTGAGCAATTGTACCTCCATTTCACTTCCCGGCTCCTGTCAACAGGGCAGGGCCATCAGGGACTGGTGTACCGCACCGCTGTTGACAGGCTCCCTTCTTACCTGGAGACTGTAAAAAACAAACGCCACGTTTTCATTGGCTTCAATGCGCTCAACGCAGCAGAAGCGTCTATAATTCAGGAAATCCTTGCAAAAACCAACGCTGATATCTATTGGGATAGCGACCCCTGTTTTATAGAGGATACAATCCATGACGCCGGCTATTTCCTTAGGCAGCATCGCAAAGAATGGCCCTACTTCCGGGATAATTCCTTTAAGGGGCTGAGCAGTTTCTTTATGTCAAAAAAAACAATAAAGATCATTGGGGTGCCAAAGAAAGTATCACAGGTTAAATATGTGGGTCAGCTTTTAAAGAAACTTGGGAGGGGAACCCCGGAAGGCATTCAGCATACTGCGGTTGTACTGGGGGATGAAGCTTTGCTGAATCCCTTGCTGAATGCCATTCCCGAGGAAATCAACAAGATAAATATCACCATGGGTTATCCTCTGGACAAAACCCCTATGTGCGGCTTATTCACCATGTTTTTTGAACTATACCTGCACCAGGATCCCAGGGGATGGTATGCCAGGGACGTACTTTCGTTTTTGTCCCACAATTTCATCCAAATGCTCTATACCAAGGATAGGGCATCTCAGGTAAGGCTTGCCATTGAGGAAATAAAAAAAAGGAACTGGGTGTACATTGATTTGCATAAAATAAAGGAATTGGAAGGTGCCTGCGGGGTTTCACTATCCCACCTCTTTTTTAGCCACACCCTGGATGGCCTGGCGTTTATTAACCGGTCCCTTGAACTTATTTCCATCTTAAAACTGAGCCTTCAGGAAGTGGGGAATGACCTGGATCTTGAATATCTCTACCGTTTTTTCACATTGTTCAACCAACTGCAGAAACTGCTGGAAACCTATCCCTTTGCAAACGACATACGATCACTCTATAGCCTGTTTCAAGAGCTTAAGGCCACAGAGACGGTTGATTTCAGGGGGGAACCCCTGGAAGGATTGCAAATAATGGGCATGCTCGAAAGCAGGAACCTCGATTTTGATACGGTTATAATAACTTCTGTCAACGAAGGAATACTGCCGTCCGGTAAATCCAACAACTCGTTTATACCTTTTGATGTAAAACGGGATTTCGGCCTGCCCACCTTTAAAGAAAAAGATGCAGTTTATGCCTACCATTTCTATCGGTTGCTGCAACGGGCAACCAAAGTATATATCCTTTACAATACAGAAGCTGATGTGCTCGAGGGCGGCGAAAAAAGCCGATTTATCAACCAACTCCTTACAGACGGGAACCGACCGGATGATGTAGTGCATATAATTGCGTCCCCGGAACTTAAGGCAGTACCGGCACCCCTTCAAAGTATATCCAAAGATGTCCTGTTACTATCTGCCCTGGAAGCAGTGGCATCATCCGGCTTTTCCCCAACCTCCCTTTCCAACTATATCCGTAATCCCATTAATTTCTACCAACGCGAAATCCTGAAAATCAGGGAAGCAGATGACCTGGAGGAAACAGTGGCAGCCAATACCTTTGGCACCATTATACATGATACCCTGGAAGAGCTTTATCAGCCTTTTGTTGGACAGTACCTGGAGAAGGATAAATTGAAACAAATCCTTCCACAGATAGAGTATGTTGTTAGGACCCATTTCTCCAGGAGCTATTCAGGGGACAGCAAGCTAAGCGGGAAAAACCTGATTGCCTTCCATGTGGTGGTGCGGTATATCCGGAACTTTGTTCAAATGGAAATTGAGTCGCTCTCCGGCAGCCAGGTCAAAATTATAAGGCTGGAGGAAAAGCTCGCGCTTACGTTGAACATACCCGGGATCGATTTTCCCGTTTTACTTAAGGGCAAACTGGACAGGATCGATGAGGTGGATGGAAACCTTCGGATCGTGGATTATAAGACCGGATATGTTAAACCTGCCAATGTAGAGGTATATGACTGGGAACTGCTTACCCGTGAATATGAGGTTAGCAAAGCATTCCAGTTGCTCTGCTACGCCTTACTGTATGGACAACACACATCATTCCCGATACAGGCCGGGATAATCTCCTTCAAAAACCTCGGGGCGGGGTGGCTCCCTTTTGGCACCAAGGAAAAAAAGGGTAGCAGAACAAAAGATATTTTTATTGACGAGAAAATCCTGGATCTTTTCCGGGAACAACTCTATAACCTCATCCGCGAGATCTGCGATCCTTTGGTTGCCATTACGGAGAAAGAGGTCTAGATCACTTCAGGTCGGGCCTGGTGGGCCGCACTTCAATTTTACTGGGCAGGGTCCGCGGATGCATCTGCAAGAGGTCTACGACAAGTTCCCCTATATCCTCTGGTTGTATTTTCCATGCATCCTTCCGGGAGGGTTCATTCCCATCAAAGTGAGTGGCAACCGATCCCGGCATAATAGTTGAAACCTTTATATCGTACTTCCTTAAATCGAGCATGGCAGCCTGCGTAAAGCCAACTACCCCAAATTTGGTAGCATTGTAACCAGCTCCCCCCGCAAAGAAATTGGTTCCGGCAAGGCTGGCAAGGGTAATATAATATCCTTTAGACTTTTTCAAGGCTTCCACAGATGCCTTCAGGGTATGGAATACCCCATTCAGGTTGGTATTGATCATCGAATGCCATTCCTTCAGGGACAATTCATCCACGGCCCCAAAATGGCCCAGGCCTGCATTGGCCAGGACCAGATCAAGCTGTCCCCATTTCCCAATGATCTCCGCAATGGCCTTTGTTTCATCTTCCGGAACAGTAACATCAGAAGCAAGTGCCAATACCCTGTCCTCATTCCCCAGCCTTGCAGCTGCCTGTTGCACCGTGTCCGGGGTTCTTCCACTGATAGCAACCCGCATACCAGCCTTGAGGAGCTTTTCCGCTACCCCGTACCCTATCCCTTTCGAACCACCGGTGATATAGGCTACTTTGTCGTTTAAATCTTTCATCCTATGGAATTTTATGTGAAAATAAGATTATGAAGGTTTAGTGGGAAATCGGCTGAGTTATACTTTTCTTAAAATAGATGGGGCGTGCCAAGTTGTAATCGTAACCGGAGGGGAATAAAAAAACCCTCCTTATAGTCCTTTAATGGGCCGGGGGGGAGGGCTTTGGTGGAGAATACCGGAGTCGAACCGGTGACCTCTTGCATGCCATGCAAGCGCTCTAGCCAGCTGAGCTAATCCCCCAAATTCATGGAAAGTCCAAAGGAAATACTTTTTAGATAAGTATCAAAGTCCAATCCCATAATTTTTTGGTAAATCAATCCTTCTTTACACTTAAAACCAATACAGGTATCCGGGCATAGAATTCAGATTTGGCTATGGTGCTTTTTTCCCAAAGGTTCTTGAAAAAACCCCTTTTCCTTCGGAAGACACAAAGCAGGTCGGGATGTTGAGCCTGTAAGTGTTCGAGGACACCCAGATAGGTGGTGGCATGTTCCGTTATGGTCAACTGGGCACTGATATCCAGCAGTTCTGTGTTGATTTTAAGGTCGTCATCGGTATATCCCGGGTTCTTGACCAATAACAGATTGACACTTGCCCCGAATTGATCTTTAATGGTCATAAGGGGATCTAAAACCTGTTTGCGCTTCAGTACCCCGGAACCAAAAGCGGTAAGTATAGTTTTGAAGGGCTTAAAAATGGTTCCCTTGGGAACAAGCAAGGTAGGGATATCTGTGCGTTTCACAATCCTCCCTGTTGTATATCCAAGGTAGAGTTCTTCCCGGATTTCATTACTGCGTGGAGCTATGATAATAAGGTCTATCCCTATTTCATCGTGTATTTCCTTGAGCCCATCCACCAGGTCTCCATTAAAGGTCGCTTTTTTAATTTCAACCCCCCTGGCATCTACTTTATCAATGACCTCCTTAAGGTGTTCCTTACTGATCTTGGCAACCTTCTCGCCAATTTTGACGAGGTCCCCTGCCCCGGAAGTTACATGGAATACCTCCATTACATACAGGTTCGACGAAAAGGCCGCAGCAAAATCCACAGCGTATTGTAAGGTTTCATGGGAGTTAGGGGAAGTGCCTATTGGTACCAGTATATTCTTCATCGGGTTTACAATTTTATGATATAAATTTACCGTTTAATTTGTTATGTATTACATGATCAGACGTGCAAAGATACTGGAAATACCTGAAATTCTGGAGATCACACGGGCATGTTCGGCATCTATGATCCACAACGGGATTTATCAATGGAACCAACATTATCCATCCCTGTCAATTCTGGAGACAGACTTCGCCCGAAAGGAATTATTCGTCCTTGAAGAGGACGAAACCCTTAAAGGCCTTGTGGTCATTTCAACGCGCATGGACGAGGAATATAACGATGTAGCCTGGTGTTGTCCAACCTCAACACACACTTATATCCATCGACTCGCCGTACACCCCCGTTACCAGGGTAAGGGGTATGCCCGGAAGCTGATGGATTTCGCTGAAGCTTTCAGCCGGGAAAAGGGATGTGCTTCCGTGCGGCTGGATACCTTCAGTCAGAATAAAGGGAACCAACTCTTTTATGAAAAAAGGGGATACCAAAAATTAAGTGATATTTACTTCCCCAAACAGAGCACCCATCCATTTCATTGCTATGAATTAGTGCTGTAAGAATAATTTTTTGAGAACCCAAATCACCCTAAAATCCATTAACAACCTTGCCATACCGGCAACCATAGCAGGTATTTCAGAACCCCTCTTATCGATAACGGACACAGCAATTGTGGGGAATATCCCTTATGATGGCCTTGAATCCCTGGCGGCGCTTGGGATTGTAGGCTCGTTTTTATCCATGCTGATCTGGATCCTTGGGCAAACCCGGAGTGCCATATCGGCCATTATATCCCAATACCTGGGTGCAGGACGTATTGCAGAGGTGGAAGACCTGCCTGCCCAGGCGATATTTTTCAATATCCTGCTGAGCATACTGATACTTCTGTCCACAATTTTTATTGTTGAGGAGATATTTTTGCTTTTGAATGCCTCCGGGAAAATACTTCAATTCTGTGTTTCCTATTATTCCATCCGTGTATGGGGGTTTCCCCTTACGTTATTTGTATTTGCCGTTATGGGCATTTTCAGGGGCCTTCAGAATACCTATTGGCCCATGGTCATAGCGGTTACAGGTGCCCTCCTGAATGTTATCCTTGATTTTATCCTGGTGTTTGGTATATCGGGCTTTATAGAGCCAATGTATGTGGAAGGGGCTGCCTGGGCAAGTCTTATCGCACAAGGGGTTATGGCCGTAATGGCTTTTATCCTGCTACTCCTGAAGACCGGGATCAGCCTCAAACTCAGACTCCCCATTCACCCTGAGTTAGGGAGATTGGTGGTCATGAGCCTTAATCTGTTCGTTCGGGCTTTGGCACTCAATACGGCATTGATCCTGGCGGTCCGCGAAGCGGTCGCTCTGGGCGACCGATATATCGGGGCCCACACAATTGCTGTCAACATCTGGCTCTTCGCAGCCTTTTTTATCGATGGATACGGGGCTGCAGGGAATATTCTTGGCGGGAAACTTTTAGGTGCAAAGGACTATAATGGATTGTGGAAACTCGCCGGGCGGATCATCCTATACGGAATGGGTGTCAGCCTAATCCTCATGTTGCTGTGCTTTTTGCTTTATAAGCCCATAGGGCGGTTGTTCTCCCAGGAGGTGGATGTCCTCGCTGCCTTCTATTCTATATTTATCATTGTTATTCTGGGGTTCCCCATAAATACCATAGCCTTTGTGCTGGATGGCCTTTTCAAAGGTCTGGGGGAAATGAGATACCTGAGGAATGTGTTACTTGCCGCAACTTTCTTAGGGTTTGTGCCTGTCCTTTTTGTTGGTAAATTACTCCATTTAGGCCTCTATGGTATCTGGATGGCTTTTATTGTCTGGATGCTCATACGGGGCGGAGCCCTTTTGTGGAAGTTCAATCAAAAATTTCGGCCCCTATTACAAAAGGTTTAATTTTGTGGTGGTAAAATTTATCAAAACCTTATTGCATATTATATGGGCACGGAAAGATCAAATGGAAGTCTCTATACCAGGATAGCTGATGGGGTAGCGACCGTTGAATTCGGCCATCCTGCGGGTAATTCCTTTGTCCGGGAATTGCTGGATCGATTGACTGACTCTTTAAGGGAACTGTCAGACGATCCCCAGGTGTCCGTAATTCTCCTGAAATCTGATGGGGATCGCGCCTTTTGTGCGGGTGCCTCCTTTGATGAAATGCAACAAATCTCCAATCCCGACGAGGGCAAAGCATTTTTCGCCGGTTTTGCCCAACTGATCAATACCATGCGACTGTGTACCAAACCCATCGTTGGCAGGGTACAGGGAAAAGCCGTAGGCGGGGGTGTGGGCCTGATTTCGGCATGTGATTATGTCTTCGCGACAGAAGCGGCCGCTCTCCGGTTGTCAGAGCTTGCTCTTGGGATAGCGCCCCTTGTCATTGCTGCTGCTGTTTCACGAAAAACAGGTGCTGCGGGCCTGGCTGAACTTTCCCTCGCACCTGATGAATGGAAGAATGCCTACTGGGCGCTTGAGAAAGGGCTGTATTCCAAAGTTTTTGATGATGACAAAGCGATGGATAAAGAACTCCTTTTCTTTACCAGGAAGCTTGCGTCCTATAATTTAGAAGCCCTTGTGGCACTGAAAAAGGTGCTGTGGGAAGATACAGGCCATTGGGACGAACTCCTCCTCGAGCGGGCAGAGGTTTCCGGAAAGCTGGCTATGTCCCCTGCTACACGGCAAGCTCTTGATAATTATAATAAGTAGCCCTATGATGATTTTTGATTATTTGAACGGAAACTTTGTTTTCCTGATTTTAGCCTTATTAGTACTGGTGGTCTATGCCATCAACAGGTTCCGGTCTAAGCGGCGGCCTAAGCGATAGGCCGATAGGAACCTTGCAGTTTTAGTCCGCCTCAATCACTAACTTTCCCAGCAACGTATACCGTCATGAGCAATATAAGGATTACCAAACAATTCACTTTTGAAACAGGCCATGCCCTTTACGGCTATGACGGCAAATGCCGGAATGTGCACGGACACAGCTATAAGCTCTCAGTTACCGTCATAGGAACCCCTATTTCAGATGAGTCCGACGTTAAATTAGGAATGGTAATTGATTTTGGGGACCTCAAGAAGATAGTGAAAGAGGAAGTGGTGGATCCCTTTGACCATGCTACTGTCTTCAATAAGTTTACACCGCATATTGAACTGGCACAGGAACTTGAAGCAAGGGGCCATAAAGTTATCCTGGCCGGATACCAGCCAACCAGTGAAAATATGGTCGCTGATTTTGCAACCAGAATCAAGGCGCGGTTGCCTGAAAATATCAGGTTGCACTCCTTGCTATTGCGGGAAACAGAGACTGCCTATGCCGAGTGGCATGCCGCAGACAATTGAGGAGCGATCAATTTGTAACCTGCCTGGCTGGTTTGCCGGGAACCATTTAATTTCCGCTGCCCGGGATCAATGACATCATTTTGTACCCCGGCGTTCCTGGTTTTAGGGATCCCGTATTGGAGGGGCAGGGCGCAATGCGTATATTTATCCCTGATGAAACATATCCAGATCCCGGAAGGCAAAAAGGTTTACTTTGCAAGCGACAATCATTTAGGGGCACCTTCAAGGAGGGAAAGCCTCCCAAGGGAGAAGCGGTTCGTGGCCTGGTTGGACGTTGTAAAAAAGGACGCAGCGGTAATATTTTTACTGGGAGACCTCTTCGATTTCTGGTTCGAGTATAAAACTGTTGTCCCTAAAGGGTTTACCCGAACCCTTGGCAAGCTGGCAGAGATTACGGATTCAGGAATTCAGGTATACTATTTTGTGGGAAACCACGACCTCTGGATGGATGGCTATTTTGAAGAGGAATTGAACATCCCTGTCTACAAAAGCCCAAGGCAATATACCTTCAATAAGCAAACCTTTTTTATTGCTCATGGCGATGGGCTGGGACCCGGTGATACCGGTTACAAACGAATGAAAAAGGTCTTTACAAACCCTGCATCGAAATGGTTTTACAGATGGCTCCATCCGGATTGGGGGATACGCCTGGCCCAGTATCTTTCAGTAAAAAATAAAATGATCTCCGGGGAAGAGGATGTCCGGTTTCTGGGGGAGGATAAGGAATGGCTGGTGCAATACGCCAGAAGGAAACTGGAAGAATGCCATTACGATTATTTTGTATTTGGACACCGGCATCTCCCGCTGGATGTCGATTTGGATGAATCTTCCCGATATGTCAATTTGGGGGACTGGATAACCTATTTTACCTACGCTGTTTTTGACGGCGATAAATTAACCCTGGAAAAATTCCACCCCTGATTTAGCGCGGTGACCCGGCCAATCTGAATTTCTTCACCGGCAGCCGGGAAATTGAGTGCCCAAATTCAGGATCCAATAACGTCTTTGATCTTTAATTGCAGGCTTACCATGCCCTGCCATTCATTTTCCTCTACGTAAAATACTGCGGAAAATGGTTTTTTATCCGACACTGTTGCCCATTTTCCTCCTAAATTAAATCCAATGGCACTAACAGGGCCCGTACCGGGTTGCATTACGGATAGTTTTAAATGGCTGCCCTCTTCCCCTACCTTTTTTCCATACCCGGTATCCATCAGGTTCTCAGCCATGAATACAGGCGCGCTATTTCCAGGGCCAAAAGGGCCAAACTGCTGTATGATCCGGAGGAGTTTAGGGGTTATGTCTGCCAGTGTTATCCAGGCATCCACCTTGATTTCCGGAATCAGGAGTTGAGGATCTATGGTACGGGAAACCACCTCTTCAAACCGGGTTTTAAAATCCATATAGCGATCCTCCTTCAGGGTAAGCCCTGCGGCATATTTATGGCCTCCGAATTGTTCAATGCATTCCGAACAGCCTTCCAATGCCTCATAGACATCAAATCCGCTTACGGAACGAGCTGATGCCGCCAGTCTATCACCGCTTTTTGTAAAGACCAAAGTTGGCCGGTAATAGGTCTCTGTAAGTCGGGAAGCTACAATCCCAATTACCCCTTTATGCCATGATTCGCTATATACCACCGAGGTAAAGCGGTTTTGTTCATTATTCTTCCGAATCTGCTCCAGGGCTTCCAGGGTAATTTCCTTGTCGAGCCCCCTCCTGTCCGTATTGAACTGTTCTATTTCCCGTGCAAATTCAGCAGCCTTCCCCATTTGGGTTTCCGTGAGCAAATTGACCGCATGTTGTCCGTGCATCATCCTTCCGGCAGCGTTGATACGGGGTGCCAGTATAAAGACCACATCCGTGATGGTAAGTTCCTTTTTCCTTATTGGATCTATGATTGCCTTGAAGCCTGCCCTTGGTATGGAATTGATCACCTGCAGGCCGTAATATGCCAACACCCTGTTCTCCCCGGTTATGGGAACTATGTCAGCCCCAATTGCCGTGGCTACCAGATCGAGGTACGAAAAAAGGTCCTCTGTGTATATTTCTTTTTTCGACGCAAGGGCCTGGACCAGCTTGAAGCCTATGCCACAGCCGCAGAGTTCATCGTAGGGATAAAGGCAATCATCCCTTTTAGGATCGAGTACAGCAACAGCATCAGGGAGTACCGCACCGGGCCTGTGATGATCACAAATTATAAAATCGATCCCCTTTTCCCTGGCATATTCCACTTTCGCATTGGCCTTTACCCCGCAATCCAGGGCAATTATGAGGCTGAAACCATTATCCTCTGCAAAGTCGATTCCCTTGTATGAAATACCATATCCTTCCCCATACCGATCCGGGATATAAGTGGCTACATTAGGGTAAAAGGTCAGCAAATACGATGAGACCAGGGCGACAGCGGTTGTACCATCCACATCATAATCCCCATAGACCAGGATATTTTCATCCCGGGCTATGGCGGTTTCAATGCGGTGCACGGCAAGATCCATGTCTTTCATAAGGAAAGGATCGTGCAAGTCTGTCAGCTGAGGCCTGAAAAACCGCCTGGCCTCTTCATAGCTCGTTATTCCCCGCTGGATCAACAGGCCCGCAATGAGGGGGTCTACCTTAAGGGAGGAAGCCAGTGCATTTAGCTGTTCGGGATCGGGTTTTGGTTTAAGTGTCCAGCGCATTTTAGAGGGGTCTACAGCATTAACAAAATATACAATTTCCCTGTAAGCAGCATGCAGGGATTACGACGATAGCTGTGCCCTGAACTGTCCGGAAACTCAATTTCCTGGCAGGGCCCTTTCCACCAATCCATATACTATAATTTAGGTCATGCCTTATGAAAGAAAGTTTTAATTTCGAGTTGTGCAAACTGCCGGAACATTTCCATGACCCCGCAATATTTCTCCACAGACAGGTCCACGGCTTTTTGCAGTTTATCCGCCTGCAGGTCTTTTCCATGGAAATGGAATTCTATCACCACGCTGTCATAGTACTTTGGGTGTTCATCCGTAAGGTTGGCTATGGTTTCAATACTGAAATCGGATACATCCAGTTTCATTTTCCGGATAAGGGAGGCAATATCAATGCCTGTGCATCCGGCCAGGCTGGAAAGCATCAGCGCCTTGGGGCGTAATCCGTTGCCTTCGCCCCCATCGTCCGGGCCCGCTTCAATCCTTAGTGACAGGCCGGAGGGGTTGCTGCTTTCAAAAGCCATATTGCCCAGCCATTTGGTAGTGATATGATTTGTGGTGCCCATATTTTTTCGTTTCTTGCAGGGAACAAAAATACAACAATAATTAAGTAAGATGCCCCTTGTAAAACCCCTTGCCGCAGACTTTGATGAGGAGACTCAAAAATTGGCTGAATTCTTTATTGAAACCCTGGGGTTTTGCCCAAATTCTGTGCTGACTATGCAGCACAGGCCCGCAATATCAAAAGCCTTCATAAACCTTAACAAAGCCGTAATGGCCAATGAAGGTGGCTTATCCTCCGCATTAAAGCGGATGATCGCCTGGGTAAGCAGCAATGCCACAGGCTGCCGGTATTGCCAGGCTCATGCCATCCGGGCCGCAGAGCGGTATGGGGCAGCCCGGGAGCAATTGGATAACATATGGGCGTACCGGAATCATCCGGCTTTTTCAGAAGCTGAGCGGGTGGCACTCGATTTTGCCCTGGCCGCATCGCAGGTACCCAATGCCGTTGACGAGGAGATAAAAGACCGCCTTTACCAATTCTGGGACGAGGGTGAGATCGTTGAAATGCTCGGAGTGATATCCCTTTTTGGATACCTTAACCGATGGAACGACTCCATGGGGACCTCGCTCGAACCAGGAGCACAGGAAAGCGGCGATAAATACCTGGGGAAATACGGGTGGGCGAAAGGAAAACACCGGTGACCAGGATTTCAGAACTGTAAAAAATTTGACCAATCGCGCTAAAGCACCCCACAGAATAGTAAACTATACCCGCCAATGAAGAAGATAACGGGACAATTGGTTGATATTTCCGCCAGGCGTATCTATCCCGCGGAAATTACGATAACGGACGGAAAGATAGCGCGCATTCGGGAAACAGAAAGCCAAACCGGACCTTTTATTCTCCCGGGGTTCATCGATGCCCATATCCATATTGAGAGTTCCATGCTCGTCCCTTCCGAATTTGCCCGACTGGCAGTGGTTCACGGAACCGTTGCCACCGTATCGGATCCCCATGAAATCGCCAATGTCCTGGGGGTGGCCGGGGTGGAGTTTATGATCAACAACGGAAAACAAGTACCCTTTAAGTTTCATTTTGGGGCGCCTTCCTGCGTCCCGGCCACCAATTTTGAGACTGCGGGGGCCGTCATCGACGCTGCAGGCATCCGTGCATTAATGGCTTCTTCGGACATCTATTATCTAGCTGAAATGATGAATTATCCAGGGGTCCTTAACAGGGATCCGGAGGTGCTTCAAAAAATAAAATTCGCGTTGGAATCCGGAAAACCTGTAGACGGGCATGCCCCGGGGTTACGAGGTGAACAGTGCCGCAAATATTGTGAAGCTGGAATTGGTACGGACCATGAATGTTTCAGTCTGGAAGAAGCCATGGAAAAGCTTGGCCATGGGATGAAAATATTGATTCGGGAAGGCAGTGCTGCCCGTAACTTCGATGCACTGATCGCCTTATTGCCGGACCATGCCGGGCAGGTGATGTTCTGCTCCGATGATAAACATCCGAACGACTTACTGGTGGGGCATATCAACCAATTGTGTGCGCGGGCAGTTGGCAGGGGAATTGATGTTTTTAACGTTTTGCAGGCGGCTTGTATCAATCCTGTCCATCATTACAATATGGAGGTAGGCCTGCTGCACGAAGGAGATGTTGCTGATTTCATTTGCGTGAAGGACCTGGAGGGTTTCGGCGTATTGCAGACCTATATAAATGGTATATTGGTGGCGGAAGACGGGCGTTCACTAATTGCGCCGGTCCCTTTTTCAAAACCGAATAATTTCCGGATTAGTCCCCGGAAAGTATCGGATTTCTATCTCAAGGGAAGGGGAACGGAAATACAGGTAATTGAGGCGCTGGACGGGCAGCTCGTGACAAAGGAAATATATGCAAGGCCCCTTGTGATCAACGGGGGACTAGCCCCGGACGTGAACAACGATATTTTAAAAATAAGTGTGGTCAACCGTTATACGGAACACGACCCTGCGGTGGCGTTTATAAAAAATTTCGGTTTAAAGAGGGGCGCCATTGCAAGTTCGGTAGCCCATGATTCCCACAATATCATAGCAGTTGGCGTTTCAGATGAAATGATCTGTAAAGCGGTAAACCTCCTGATAGCAAATAAGGGCGGAATTTGTGCGGTTGATGCCGGAACCCAAAGATGCCTTCCCCTGGCCGTTGCCGGAATTATGAGTGGGCTTGATGGCTGGGAAACAGCCCGGGAATATGAGGCGCTGGACGCCATTGCAAAATCCATGGGCAGTACATTGAGTGCCCCCTTTATGACGCTCTCTTTCATGGCCCTATTGGTAATCCCCGACCTAAAGCTATCGGACAGGGGCCTTTTCAGTGGCCGTGATTTCCGGTTTGTAAGGTTGCAGGATCAAGAGTGAAGGATGAAGGAGGCCAGGCTTCGCAATACGGGTACCTCCACCCTTTAAAGCCAGAGGTTTTTGGAAAGCCGGAACCTGTATCCCCGGAACACCCGGGCCCTGGGCTAGCCCCTGGGCATTATTGCAATTTTGACAGGGCAGGTGCTATTCACAGCCATTTGCGCAACTGCCTGCCACTCCGCCCATCCCAAGGGATACCTCCCTGGTGTATTTTTACCACGGGTGCCAACCCGATTGTCACTATTTGCGCCTGAGCATGTGCAGCTAAAACAGGCTTTGCACCTAAAGGGTTGGTAAACATAGTTGGCAAATACTGATTGCCGTTAAGAGTTTTTCCATAGTCCTGCGATCTCCTTCTGGAAGTTGTAACCTGAAGCAGGGCTATTTGTTGCCGGCTACAACGATCACGATTTCCCCCTTGACCGGATTACGGGAATAGTGGTCCAGTACCTCCGCAATTGTGCCCCGGATGGTTTCTTCATATAATTTGGTCAATTCCCTTGATACGGAGATAGCCCGTTCCGGCCCAAAATAGACAGCAAACTGGGTTAATGTTTTAAGAAGCTTGTGGGGAGACTCGAAGAAAACAAGAGTACGTGTTTCCTGCGCCAATTGTTCCAACCGTGTCTGCCTCCCTTTTTTGACAGGAAGGAATCCTTCAAAGATAAATCTGTCGTTCGGAAGGCCGCTGTTCACTAGTGCCGGCACAAAAGCGGTTGCCCCAGGCAGGCATTCTACCGCAATATCGTTTGCAATACATGCCCGGGTCAGTAAAAATCCCGGATCCGAAATTGCCGGGGTACCGGCATCTGAGATAAGAGCAATAACCATCCCCTGTTTTAGTTTGGTTACTATGCCTTCCAGGGTTTTATGTTCATTGTGCATATGGTGGCTTTGCAGGGGCGTGTCTATCCCGTGCCGCTGCAGGAGCTTCCCGCTGGTACGGGTATCTTCAGCCAGTATTACATCAACTTCCTTTAAAATACGAATCGCCCTCAGGGTAATATCCTCCATATTTCCAATAGGGGTAGGGACCAGATATAACTTACCCATATTGTTTGATTATGGTCGGATTTTTTTGCCGGTAAAAAAGGAAATAAGGGTACAGCATAACGCCACGACAGGCATGAGATAGCCATTCCCATCGGTTATATAATGTGCCAGTATGGCCAGCAGCGTATTAAAAAAAAATCCGGCGTAAGCCCATTCCTTCAGGGAACGGGAAAAATTTCCCCAAATGGCAGTCAGACCTAATGCTTTGGCTATAGCAAGCGGATATACCAGGTAACCGGGATACCCGAAATAAACAAATCGGCCGGCAATCCCGTCATGGTTCAGGAAATAGTGGTATATGGAATTAAGCATGATGGCCGTGAGAATAATAGTGGCAATCCAATAGAGGTATTTAGATATATCCATAATGTAGCAAGCAATAACCTCAGGGATTGAAAATACGCAATGAACTCATCTATGTAAATCTCCGGGAAATAAGGAACATAAATCGGTTCACATATTCCTCTTTACCGGCCCAGTGGTCGTAATCCGGTTTGACCATATTTTCGATAAATGCAATGGAGCGTTCTTCAGATTCTATGGTAGTTAACTGGGAAATGACCCTGTTGAAATCTTCCGTACTATCGTTGAAAAGATGTTTAACAAAAGCAAGCCTGTCATTCAGGCCTATGGAAAGTTTCTTGTTGCTGAGCTGGTCGTTCAGGGATTTTACCCTGGCTTTTTCGGTAAACCCGTTCCTGATCTCGGGCGTTACCTGCTCCTTATCATTTTTGATGAATTCCTTTTTGGCTACAAACTCTGTAAAGATCTGATCCACTTGGGCGCTGGTGGGCATTTCTGACATCATATCTTTTATGGTATCAATACCCGGAATGATGATATCTTCCTCATGCGGATTGCTTTCAGGTACGAATTTGTTTTCATTCATGACAGCAGTAGCCATTTTTTCAAATTTGGCTGCCAGGGGGTTTTTGGAAACATCAATTTCAATATCCTGTAATTTTTCTTCAATGAATTTAAGAACGGCCAGTTTTTCATAGAGGTTCTTCGCCGCCTCATAGAGCTCCGGGACTTCCGTAAGCTCTCTTGATGAAATAATGTCCGTTGACATCTTAATCAATTCCTCTTTCAATTTTCGCTTCATCTCATTTTGTTTTGCCTCGTCCCCACAGGTATTTCTTTTTTAATACTTTTATACCCGGGTATAGAAAAGAACGAAGAAACCCATTAGTTCGTCTAAAATTACAAAATGTTTCTCGAAAACACTGTTAATCACAAAGAACAATTCGGATGGATAGAGGTCATCTGCGGTTCTATGTTTTCTGGTAAAACCGAGGAACTCATCCGAAGGTTGAAGCGGGCCAAGTTTGCCAAACAAAAAGTGGAGATCTTTAAGCCTATTGTAGATACCCGATATGGGGAGGATATGGTGGTATCACATGATGAAAATGAGATCCGCTCAACACCCGTGCCAGCCGCCGCTAACATCCGGCTGTTGGCTGATGATTGTGATGTGGTGGGCATAGATGAAGCCCAGTTTTTTGATGATGAAATCGTAACCGTATGCAACGACCTGGCCAACAGGGGCGTCAGGGTTGTTATCGCCGGGCTGGACATGGATTTTAAAGGAAATCCTTTTGGCCCGATGCCGGCATTAATGGCCACTGCAGAGTATGTCACAAAGGTCCATGCCATATGTACCAGGACCGGCAACCTGGCGAATTACAGTTTTAGAAAATCCGATAATGACAAATTGGTGCTGCTGGGCGAAACAGAAACCTATGAACCTTTGTGCAGGGCTGCTTTTTATAAAGCCATGCTCAGGGAAAAAATAAGCCAGATGGAAGTAAAGGTGGAAGAAGTGAACGAAGGTCTCCGCGAGGGTGGGAGCCGGGATTAGCAGACCCTTGCACTCAGGGATACTTACCGTTTACAATAAGATGACACCTATGCCCATAGCGAAGGAGACTGTACTTGAAATTGATCTGAACGCACTTGCGTACAATTATCACTATCTGAGGTCAAAACTGCATAAAACCACCAGGTTCCTCGCGGTTGTAAAAGCATTTGCCTATGGTAGTGATGCCATTGTGATATCCCGTAAGCTGGAGCACCTGGGAATCGATTATTTTGCCGTGGCCTATGTTCAGGAGGGTGTTGCACTGCGGCAGGCCGGCATCCAGACACCCATTTTGGTCCTCCACCCCCAAGCCGTCAACTTTGATGCCATGATCAGGCATGTCCTGGAACCGAGTTTATACAGCCGGAAGGTACTTGCGGAATTCCTGGAAACGGCCCGCAAAAATGGGCAAAGCGCCTACCCGGTACACCTGAAATTCAATACAGGTTTGAACCGCCTTGGTTTTGGAGAGGGGGAAGTGGCCGAGGTAGCGGCGTTGTTGAAGGGGAGGGATGAAGTCCGGGCAGTATCCATTTTCTCGCATTTGGCAGCTTCGGAAGATTTGGGGGAATCAGCGTTTACAAAGGGCCAAATTACCAGATATCTTAAAATTATGGGGGAACTGAAAGACCAATTGGGAACCAAACCTTTCAGGCATATCCTGAATACTTCCGGCATCCTTAATTACCCGGAAGCACAGCTGGATATGGTTCGCAGCGGCATTGGACTATATGGATATGGCAATGATCCCGCCATGGACGTGCACCTGAAACCCATATCCACCCTAAAGACCATCATCTCACAGATACACCACCTTAAACCCCATGAAAGTGTTGGCTATAACAGGGCTTACCTGGCAGACGAGCCGAGGGTAACGGCCACCCTACCCATTGGCCATGCAGATGGCATAGGAAGGCAGTATGGAAGGGGTTTGTCCTATGTTTACATAGGTGATCAAAAAGTACCGATCATAGGGAATGTTTGTATGGATATGATCATGATCGATATTACGGGGGTAGCCTGCCAGGAAGGCGATGAAGTAATCCTGTTCGGGCCCGGGCATTCCGCCGAATCCCTGGCGGGCACGGCCAATACCATATCGTATGAACTGATAACCGGGATTTCCGCCCGTGTCCCCAGGGTGTTCATCGGCCTTTAATGGATTGGAAAGGGGTTTGAATGAATTTAATCAAAAGAATTCCTCGGGGCTTTTGCGCAGGGGCACCGCCTGGAGAGGTCGAAACCGCCTAAGCGGTTTCGGGTGAGGAGAAATTCTTTATTTTGTTTATCTTGTGAGGCAATTTATCTAATCAACCCATTAAGCGAATAAACCATGTGGAAAGAATTTAAAGCTTTTATTATGACCGGCAACGTTATCGACCTTGCTGTCGCCGTTCTCCTGGCAGGTGCTGTAGGCCTTGTGGTCAATGGCTTTGTCAATGATATTATGATGCCCATCGTTGGCTACTTCACCGGGGGGGTGGATTTCTCGGATATGCAGATCGTGTTGTCTGAAGCCGTAGTGGCAGCGGACGGTATAATTGAAAAACCTGAAAGTGCTATACGGTATGGGGCCTGGATCAACACCATTATCAACCTTATCATCGTGGGCTTTGTACTGTTCATGATCGTCAAAGCGTATAACAAAACCAGGAAGCCTGCTCCCATACCAGCTCCTTCGGGCCCAACACAGGAACAGCTCCTGGCCGAGATCCGGGACCTCCTCAAAAAGAAATAATTTTCAGGGCGCTAAACTTTATGTTCAATGTAACCGGCACCGGGGATTCGTTCTCCCAGGGCCGGTTTTTATATGGGCCAGGGCAGCCATATCAATGTTATTTTTATAACTTTTTGTTATATTTTGATTAATTGTACCCTGCCTGCTTGCCGGGAAGGGTATCTTATACTACTTTTGCCCTTTAAAATTACACGCATATGAAAGTAGCAATTGTGGGAGCCACGGGAATGGTGGGGGAGGTAATGTTAAAGGTACTGGCTGAACGCAAGTTTCCAATGTCCGAATTGATCCTGGTGGCATCGGAACGCTCAGTAGGGAAGAAATTAAAATTCCAGGGCAAGGAACATACTGTCATTGGCCTGGCCGAGGCTGTTAGGGCCCGGCCCGATCTTGCCATATTATCTGCCGGGGGGGATACCTCCCTGGAATGGGCCCCGAAATTTGCCGAATCGGGAACTACCGTGATAGACAATTCCTCGGCCTGGCGTATGGATCCCACAAAAAAACTGATAGTACCGGAGATAAATGGCACACAACTTACCAGGGAAGATAAAATAATCGCGAACCCCAATTGTTCCACAATCCAATTGGTCATGGTACTTGCTCCTTTGCATACCAAATACCGGATGAAAAGGGTGGTAGTTTCAACTTACCAATCCGTTTCCGGTACGGGCCTGAAAGCAGTGCGGCAACTGGAAAACGAGATTGCGGGTGTTGAGGGGGAAATGGCATACCCGTATCCCATCAACAGGAATGCACTGCCACATTGCGATGTATTTATGGACAATGGCTATACCAAAGAAGAAATGAAACTGGCGCGTGAACCGCAGAAAATATTAAATGACCGAACATTCTCTGTTACCGCTACCGCTGTAAGGATCCCCACGGCAGGGGGCCATTCAGAAGCAGTAAATGTGGAATTCTATTCAGATTTTGACCTCCGGGAAGTCCGTGAATTGCTCAGTAAAACCCCGGGGGTGGTCTTACAGGACAATCCGGAAACCAATACATACCCTATGCCCGTGTATGCGCATGATAAGGACGATGTATTTGTAGGACGTATCCGCAGGGATGAATCCCAGGCGAATACCCTGAACCTGTGGATCGTTGCAGACAATCTCCGAAAAGGGGCTGCTACCAATGCAGTCCAGATCGCAGAATACCTTTTGGACGCAAAAATGTTGTGATACAGGCCTTTAAAATACTGTTAAAACCTTTGGTCCTATTAGGTTCCAAAGTCTTTTTTATGGTATTTTTAGCGCTGTTCAAAACAAGACTATATGAAAATAGTAATGCCCCTCTTCCTGATCCTGATTGTAAGTTCCTCCTGCCAGGACACGGCTAAAAAAAAACCCATCGTTGTGAATTATCCAACCACCTCCAAGGTTGATTCCGTTGACACCTATTTTGGCACCAGCGTCCCGGACCCTTATCGTTGGCTCGAGGCAGACACCAGTGCAGCTACCGAGGCATGGGTCAAAGAACAAAACCGGGTGACTTTTGGCTACCTGGAAGAAATCCCATTCAGGGCAGCCTTAAAGAACAGGTTGGAAAAATTGTGGAATTATGAAAAACTGAGTTCGCCGTTTAAGGAAGGTGATTTCACCTATTATTATAAGAATGATGGCCTTCAAAACCAGTACGTGGTATACCGTAAAAAAAATGACGGGGGAAATGCCGAGGTTTTCCTGGATCCCAATACCTTTTCAAAAGATGGTACAACCTCCCTGCAAGGCCTTAGTTTTACGAAGGACGGATCGCTTGCTGCCTATCTTATTTCCGAAGGGGGAAGCGACTGGCGCAAAGCTATTGTACTCAATGCAGGATCCAAAGAAATTGTAGAAGACACCCTGGGGGAAATCAAATTCAGCGATATTTCCTGGAAGGGTAATGAAGGTTTTTATTATTCCAGTTATGACAAGCCAAAGGGTAGTCAGTTGTCTGCAAAAACTGACCAACACAAGGTATATTACCATCAGCTGGGAACACCCCAGAGCAGCGATAAGCTCGTATTCGGCGGCAATCCTTCCGAAAAACACCGGTATATTGGGGCAGGCGTAACGGAAGACCAGCGTTTTTTGGTAATTACGGCCTCCAACTCAACATCCGGGAACAAACTCTTCATCAAGGACCTCACCCAACCCAATGGCAAACTCACCACTATCCTGGAAAATACAGATACGGACAGTTACATCATAGAAAATGTAGGATCCAAATTATATATCGTTACGAACAAGGACGCTCCAAATAAAAAAATAGTCACGGTTGATGCCGGGGATCCTGTGCCTGAGAATTGGGTGGACTTTGTGCCGGAGACCGGAAACGTGCTCAACCCAACGACGGGCGGAGGTTATTTTTTTACGGAATATATGGTGGATGCTATTTCAAAAGTCATGCAATATGACTACGAAGGGAACCTCATCCGGGAAGTGGAACTGCCGGGAATCGGAACTGCCTTTGGTTTCAGCGGAAAAAAGGATGAGAAGGAACTCTATTTTTCCTTTACCAATTATAACACCCCTGCGTCTATCTATATCTACGCCGTGGAGAACGGAAAATACCAGCAGTATTGGAAACCTGAGATCGACTTTGACCCGAGGTCCTATGAGTCTAACCAGGTATTCTATAAAACCAAGGATGGCACCAAAATCCCCATGATCATTACCCATAAAAAAGGCCTGGAACTCAATGGGAAGAATCCAACGATCCTATATGGCTATGGGGGATTCAATATAAGCCTCACCCCATCCTTCAGCATCGTAAATGCTGTTTGGATGGAACAGGGGGGAATTTATGTGGTACCCAATATACGCGGCGGCGGGGAATATGGGAAAGCCTGGCATGACGCCGGAATAAAACTCAATAAGCAAAATGTTTTCGATGACTTTATTGCCGCTGCAGAATATCTTATCGCGGAGAATTACACTTCATCAGAGTATTTGGCGATAAGCGGGGGGTCCAACGGTGGTTTACTGGTTGGTGCCACCATGACCCAGCGCCCCGACCTGATGAAGGTGGCTCTGCCCGCGGTAGGCGTATTGGACATGCTGCGATACCACACCTTTACAGCAGGTGCCGGATGGGATTATGACTATGGAACAGCAGAACAAAATGTTGAAATGTTCAATTATCTCAAAGGATATTCTCCGGTCCACAATGTAAAACAAGGTGTGGAGTACCCTGCTACCATGATAACCACCGGCGACCACGATGACCGTGTGGTGCCTGCCCATAGTTTTAAGTTCGCAGCGGAACTACAGGAAAAACAGGCAGGGAAAAACCCAACCCTCATCCGGATCGAAACCAATGCTGGTCATGGGGCCGGGACACCGGTGAGCAAAACCATTGAGCAATATGCCGATATTTTTGGCTTTACCTTGTACAATATGGGATATGAAAAGCTTCCTAACGAGGCGGTGGTGAAGGATTTTAAGGACTAATTACCTTTGCTTATCACTGATTTTCATACCCGGCCGTTTCTTATTAGGAAGCGGTTTTTTTATCCGATAAACACTTCTTACAATGCTCAAGGTAGACCAGATATCTTTCTCATATGATGAAAATGCCGTACTCGAAGAAGTATCTTTCGGGGTGGCTCAGGGGGAACATGTATCCATTCTGGGGGAAAGCGGATGTGGGAAAAGTACCTTGCTAAAAATTATTTATGGATTGTTGCCATTACATATCGGGGAAGTCTATTGGGGGGAAAGGAAGGTGATGGGGCCCTTACATAACCTGGTCCCCGGGGAATCTTATATGAAATACCTGTCGCAGGAATTTGAACTGATGCCCTTTACCACGGTTCGGGAGAACATTGGTCAATTCTTATCTGCATTTGATCCGGAAGAATTCAGTACGAGGACAAACCTGCTGATGGAAATGATTGAACTCACTGATTATGCGGATGTAAAAATCCGGGACCTCAGTGGCGGACAACAACAACGGGTAGCCCTCGCCCGAGTTTTAGCCCAGGAACCGGAAATCCTTTTATTGGATGAACCGTTTAGCCATATCGATAATTTCAGCAAAAACCACCTCCGGCGCAAAGTGTTCGATTATCTGAAGCAAAAAGGGATCACCTGTATCACAGCCACCCATGATTCCAATGATGTATTGCCGTTTGCTGACAGGGTAATTGTATTAAAGGACAGGGGTATCCTGGCAGATGAGGTTACACTAACACTTTATGAAAAACCGCGTGATCTTTACATTGCATCCTTGTTCGGGGAATCCAACAGGATACCTGTGAATATTGTAAAATCCTATGCAGATACCAAACGCCGGATCGTGGTCTATGCACACGAATTCAAGATTTCACAGACCTCCGGCCTCGAAGTGGAAGTCATAAAGTCCTACCTGATGGGGCCTTATTTTTTGGTAGCCGGCCTTACTGACGGACATACGGTTTATTTCCATTCAGATAAGATTTTGGAACCGGGGACCAGGGTCTTTTTAAATGTTTCCCTGGAAACCCTCAATAAAAGGCTCTCTCCATAATATAGTTAAAATGGACAAAGAGCGTATCCGGACAGAAGTAACCCTAAAAGGTATTCGTAGCAGTGGGGCAGGAGGGCAGCATGTCAATAAGGTAGCTTCCAAAATGGAACTTACGTTTGATGTAGCCAACTCATTTGGCCTGACCCCTGGTGAAAAGGACCGGATCTACCGGAAACTCGGAAACCGGATCTCCAAAGAGAAAATCCTTCAGTTACAGTGCGACACGGCCCGAAGCCAGCATAAAAACAAGGAACTCGTTATTGCGCGGTTGATTGAACTTCTGAATGCGGCAGTTAAAGTACCCAAAAAACGGAAAAAAACAGGACCTACACGGACCGCTGTTGAAAAGAGGTTAAAAGCCAAAAGGATAGGGGCTGAAAAAAAAATCAGCCGGAAGAAACCAGATCCGCATTAATACTCATTGCTGGCATCAGGCAACGGTATTGACCAGTTCTCCAATGCCTTCAACAGCAATGGTAATTTCATCCCCGCTTGCAAGGTTAAATTCGGGTCCTGGCACGATCCCTGTACCGGTCATCAGGAGACTGCCTTTAGGAAAGGAACATTCCATGTAGAGGTAACGAACCAAATCCTCGAATTTCCTTTTGATCTGATCAATGGCAATTATGCCCTTAAATTCCGTTTTGCCGCCCCTTACAATTTGGAGTTGTATCCGGGTTGCACCAGGCAGGGGGGTGTCGCTCAGCAGGATGCAGGGGCCCAGGGCTGTTGAGCCGTCATAACTCTTTGCCTGTGGGAGGTATAACGGATTTTCCCCTTCGATACTCCTGGAGCTCATGTCATTGCCAATGGTATACCCAATGATCTTTCCGGAAGCGGTAACCACAAGTGTCAGTTCCGGTTCCGGTACATCCCAGGTAGAATCGGATCGTTTTCGTACCAGCCCCCCGGATGCTATGGCCCGGTATCCCATCCCCTTAAAAAAAAGTTCGGGCCTTTCCGCTTCGTATACACGTGCATAAAAATTACTTCCTCCGGCTTCTTTGGATTCCGCTTCCCTTCCCAGTTTACTGTTGTAGTAGGTTACGCCACTTGCCCAGATCTCCTGCCCCTGCACCGGGGCCTCAAGTTCATCCTCAAGGCGTGTACCAGGGTTATCTATTCTGTTGGCGGTATGGAGCCGTTGCCTGGTTGTAGCCAGGACAGCATCATCATTGATAAAACGGTCCCAGTCCTCCCCTTTCAATAGATGGAAAGATCCTTCGGATTGAACAAGGATTCCACTTTTTAGTTTGTAAACCTTCATATTATAGCCTGTAGCAAGGGGAAGTAAAGTAGCAAAAAAATTGTACAATCTACCTGCCGAACCTGGAATTATGATGCTTTTCCCCTCCCGGACCCTTTTACAGGCTACTGAAGTGCCGTTATGGTAATCTTCTCGTTGTTAAACATAAAGGAATCCCCTTCGGCCGCCCCCAGCAGGAGATTGCCAATAGGGGTCTTGGAGGAGATACAGTATACAACGGTTTCCCCCCTCCTGAAAACATCCGCTGAAAGCGCCAGAAAATAACTGCTTTTAGTGGTGTGTACCAGGCTGCCGAGATGTACCCGCGATGCCTTTGTTTTGATATCAATTCCCTTCAGATACTGTAAGGCCTTTTCTGCGGTCATCAATTGTTGCCCCAGTTTTTCCTGTTCCAATTGCACCATGGCCCTGCCTGTCTCATGCTTATCCCCTGCACTGCTTTTTGATTCGGTATCCAGTGATTCCCGGAGGCTTCGTAAATTTTGTTGAATACGGGAAACCCGGGAGGTCATATAGGTCCTGCAATGGGCAAGTAATTCGGCCTTCAGGTTATCCACAGGCATAGTATACAGGTTAATTAAACAAGCGATAGTACCATTGACCGGCAATCACTTCAGTCAGGGTGATTATTCACATTAGGCAACTTCTCAATCTTCAAAATGGTACAGGTCCGCCAACTTATAGACCAGGTAGTACAGGATGCGTTCCTCCTGCTGCCCCGCCTGATACATTTGCAGAACCTCTTCCCTGTTTTCGGCCTTGAAGAATTTAAGGTCATCTGTTCCGAATTCGCTTAAGATATTCCAGGATTTAAGGCCTTCCAGCATCTCCCTATGTGCCTCATACTTCCTGCGGATACCTTCAAGTTCCTGCTGTGCGGTTCTGTCCCTTCCATTTTGGAGCTCCCGGCCCTTTTCCATATGGTTATTGTATTCCTTCTTCAACCGGATGTCTGCTGCTTCCACCTCAGCGATGATCTTATAATAGGCCCGGTTAACCAGGATATTGAATTTTTCTTCAAAAATGAAGGACCTGCCCCCCTCCGTGTCCATAGTTGCCAACCCGTCATCCATCTCCGTTGAACTGGCTACATACCCTTGCAACTCCACTTCCATGGCTCCTGCATCCTGCATCGAAAGCTTCCATGCTTCGGATTGGATCATTTTCTTCCACACCCTGCCGTATTCCCTTTTATAAGGTGCCCCGGAACCGGCACAACCCAAAAACAAATGAGGTAACAGCAAAGCTGTAATGACCATAAACCGAATTGGATGTGACAATTTTCCCACGTACTGCCTGGATTGACTGAAGACTGGTTCCCACCATACCGTTTAACGGGAGATTTCATTTTCTCAATATGATATGTAAGAAACAATTATAATTTGAGATGGAGAAGCGAATTCCCCATCTGGTTATTTTATTCGACAATCTGGTCAATCCGGTATCAGGTCTGCCAGCTCTCTGCCTACCAAACTGCCAATAGCAATCCCCATTCCACCTAACCGAACGCCACAATAAACGTGGTCTGAGACCTGCTGGACAATGGGGCTTTTCTCCGGGCCAACACCCATAATGCCACTCCAGTACCGGTCAATTTGAAATGTGATACCGGGAAGGATTACTTCCTGTAACAGGCTTTCCAACTTATCCATAACCTTTTTCGTGTGGCCGAATTCTGTGGTTTCCTCCGCCTTAAAATCGAGGTTGCGGCCCCCACCCAGCAAGATGCGGTTGTCCACATCCCGGAAGTAATAATACCCTTCCTCCAAATGGAAGGTGCCTTTGATATGGAGGTTGGGTATGGGTTTGGTGATAAGTACCTGAGCCCGGGCCGGCTTTACTTTCCGGTCCAGCAACTGTGAGGCAAACCCATTGGTCGCCACCAGGAGCTTCCCGGACACAAACTCCAACCGGTCTGTTCGTATGGCCACGCCATCCGGGGTTTCATAAAACTCATCCACCGTAATAGCGTTTAAAACAAGGATACCCCTGGAATGAACTTTCTGCATCAGGGAAGCCATCATCTGTCCTGTATCTATCTGGCCCTCGAATCTATTGGAGATATAGGTATCCCGGATATTATTGAACCTAAAGGAATTGGGTTGCCGGGTAAACGCATCGGCCTTATAGATAGGGTTCAGGAGGGTATTAACCCTATCCAGGTTGCTGACACATTTTTCATAAACATCCGGGTATTCCCGGGGAAATAGTTCGTGGCCTCCAAAATTCTGAAATCCAATCCTGTCATCACCCAGGATTTTGCGTAAGGTCTGCATGCCATCCCAACGCTTACGAACCAGTTTTTGTACTTCCTCTTCCGTATGGGTTTCCAGATCACCCAGGACTTCTGAAATACTGCCAAAACATGCGAATCCTGCATTTTTCGTACTCGCCCCTTGCGGGAGGATGCCTTTTTCAAGAACCACTATCCTGGCGTCCCTGAAGCGTTCTGCTAACCGCATAGCACAATTGAGCCCTACGATGCCGCTACCAACAATGGTAAAGTCGATATTGGACAACCACGTCTTATATTCCCAATAACTTATATTCATTTGAAACGGGCTTTGGCCAGGTTAGGCAACTGCTGGTTCCATATCATTGCCTGTGGTCATCTATTCCTTCTGGTGCAGTTGTTTTATTCCTGTGGCTGGGGATTCATCACAAAGCTATCCATAAAAGCAGTGGTGTAATTTCCAGCAAGATAATCGGGGTTATCCATCAGTTGCCGATGGAATGGAATGGTTGTTTTAATCCCTTCGATAACGAATTCATCCAGGGCTCTTTTCATTTTATTGATTGCTTCCTCCCGGGTCTGTGCTGTAGTGATCAGTTTCGCGATCATGGAATCATAATTCGGTGGTATCGTATAACCGCTGTAAACATGGGTGTCTAGCCTTATACCATGTCCCCCGGGAGTATGAAGAGTTGTTATCTTGCCCGGACTGGGCCTGAATCCCTTATAGGGATCCTCCGCGTTGATACGGCATTCTATGGAATGCAGTTTGGGGAAATAATTTTTACCGGAAATAGGAACTCCGCCGGCCACCAATATCTGTTCCCTGATAAGGTCATAATCAATGACTTGTTCCGTAATGGGGTGTTCTACCTGGATCCGGGTATTCATTTCCATAAAGAAAAAATTCCGGTGCTTATCTACCAAAAATTCAACCGTCCCCGCACCTTCATATTTAATGTATTCCGCAGCCTTTACCGCAGCCAGCCCCATATTATCCCGTAATTTGTCGGTCATAAAGGGGGACGGGGTTTCCTCCGTCAACTTCTGGTGCCGCCTTTGAATAGAGCAATCGCGTTCAGACAGGTGGCAAGCTTTTCCATATTGATCCCCCACGATCTGGATTTCTATATGCCGGGGGTCTTCAATCAGTTTTTCCATATACATGCCCCCGTTGCCAAAAGCCGCCAGCGCTTCCTTGACCGCACTATCAAAGAGCTCTTCCATTTCCTCCTCTTTTCTAACGGCACGCATCCCCTTGCCACCACCGCCGGCAGTAGCTTTGATCATAACGGGATAGCCCATTTTCTTTGCTGCTTTTTTGGCATCCGCAACATCTTTCAACAAACCATCCGAGCCGGGAATGGTTGGAACCCCCGCTTTCTTCATGGTCTCCTTTGCGGTGGCCTTGTCACCCATCTTGTCAATTTGATCCCCGGATGCACCAATAAATTTTATTTCGTGCTCGGCGCAGATCCTTGAAAATTTTGAGTTTTCAGATAAGAATCCATACCCAGGATGGATTGCATCGGCATTGGTGATCTCTGCAGCAGCGATAATGTTAGGAATTTTAAGGTAGGATTCACTACTGGGTGGCGGGCCTATGCATACGGCTTCGTCTGCGAACCTTACATGAAGGCTTTCCTCATCTGCCTTGGAGTAGACGGCCACCGTTTTAATCCCCATTTCTTTACAGGTACGGATGATGCGAAGCGCTATTTCGCCCCTGTTTGCAATCAATATTTTTTTAAACATAACTGTCTAAATTTGTCCGGGGTGTTTCGGACCATGATGCCATATCCGTTCTTTGAAATGGAATTTGGTCCGTACGGCACCGGAATGGTGTATTTTAGGATGGATCTATCAAAAACAATGGCTGGTCAAACTCTACGGGGGAGGAATCTTCTACAAGGACCTTCATAACTTTTCCGGAAACTTCGGATTCAATGTCATTGAACAGTTTCATGGCTTCAATTACGCAAAGTACATCCCCTTTGGATATGGTATCCCCCTCTTCCACGAATGGCGGCTTATCCGGCGACGCCTTGCGGTAAAATGTGCCAATAATGGGAGATTTTATGGTGATATACTTGGGGTTATCCTTCATCTCGGCTTTCTCAGCCGCAATTTCAGGTGCATTCCCTGTGGGGGGCTGAGGTTGGGCCGAAGGCATCATAGGATTGCTGTACATGGGCATAGGGTGTCCATGCATGCCCTCATGCGAATAACCTGCACTACCTGTTCGGATGGTGATCTTGATATCATCCGTTTCAAGTTTCACCTCACTGGCCCCAGATTTTGCCACAAACTTTATTAAGCTCTGAATCTCTTTAATATCCATGGTATTACCTTTAGTTTAGTTGATTTCCTATTTTGAATTATAAGCCCATTTTAAATATATAGCCCCCCATGTGAATCCTCCGCCAAAAGCTGCAAAGACCAGATTGTCCCCTTTCTTTAGTTGCTTCTCATAATCATCCAGTAGCAACGGTAAGGTCGCAGAGGTTGTATTTCCATATTTCTGTATATTGATCATCACCTTATCACTATCCAGGCCCATCCGGTTGGCGGTCGCATCAATGATACGCTTATTGGCCTGATGGGGAACCAACCAGTCAACATCATCATGTGAAAGATTATTGCGTTCCATTATCATCGCTGCAACCTCCGCCATATTGGATACGGCAAACTTAAAAACAGATTTGCCGTCCTGATATACATAATGTTGCTTATTCCGTACCGTTTCCTCAGATGCCGGCAACAGCGATCCCCCTGCTTCGATTTTCAAGAATGGCCTCCCTGTTCCGTCGGATCTTAAATGTTCATCCTGCATCCCCAATCCTTCCGTGTTTGGTTCAAAAAGAACAGCTCCCGCACCATCCCCGAATATTATACAGGTAGTCCGGTCTGTGTAATCCAGGATGGATGACATCTTATCAGCACCTATCAAAAGTACTTTTTTATACTTTCCTGATTCTATATAACTGGCTGCGGTTGACATTCCAAACAGGAAATTTGAACAGGCAGCCTGCATATCATATGCAAAGGCATTAACGGCCCCGATCTCGGTGGCAACATATACACCCGTGGAGGCCACGGGCAGGTCAGGGGTTGCGGTTCCCAGAATGACAAGGTCTATCTCTTTTGGATCCAGGTCCTTTTTCCGGATAAGATCCTGTGCAGCCTTAATAGCCAGGAAGGATGTCCCCTTGTCTTTATCTTTTAGTATCCTGCGTTCCTTTATCCCTGTCCTGGTCGTAATCCACTCATCATTGGTATCAACCATGGATTCCAATAACTTGTTTGTAAGTCTGAAATCCGGAACGTAAGCCCCTACAGCCGTAATGGCTGCATAAAGTTTGCTCATGCTAGAAAGGGTATTTATCAGAAAACTTAAAGAAATGTTCCAAAACAAGGTGAAAAGTAATGATTTTCTATGACTTTTTATCCCAAAAAAGAGTTTTTACCCCGATTTTGCGTTACTAAGTATCCGCCTCAAATACTGATTGGTTACCGGGTCAGATCAGGATTCCAATCTGCCTGTAAATGAATTCCTGCAGCAGTAATATGTATAAGTATTTCGGAAAAGATTAAAAAAAACTCCCACTCATAACAAGTGGGAGTTTTGATATCCATACTATAATATCAAGCTACAGCTTCCTCGGTCTTGTCTATTAAAACCTGTCCGCGGTAGTATAATTTTCCTTCGTGCCAGTGGGCTCTGTGGTATAAATGCATCTCCCCCGTGGTTGGATCTTTGGCCAGTGTGGGAGCCACCGCCTTATAATGAGTTCTCCTCTTGTCCCTTCTGGTCCTGGATATTTTTCTTTTAGGATGTGCCATTTTGCAACTTATTTATCCGTTAGTAAATTCTTTAATGCATCCCACCGGGGATCTGTATTATCTTTGTGTTCTTTGCTCTCTTTAGGTTGTAACTCTTCCAGCTTATCCAGCAGTTCCGATTTCAGGGAACCATCAAGGACTCCGGGGTGTACCCGTTTCTGGGGAACAGCCAGTATGATCATCTCATAAATATACTGTGCAACATTGATCTGGAATTCCCCATGAGGGAGGATCAGGATCTCATCATCCTCATCATTGTATTCATCACCAAACCTTACCACAATTTCAAGGAATGCCTTTATGGGTTCTTCATAGGCTTCCCCTGTAAGGTCGCAGTCTACATTGACCACCCCTTTGGCCTTCAACTCCAGCTCCATCATGGTACTCAACTTATTCAACTTCAACCGTACTTCTACCTTGGCATCATTGAACTCATTGTATCCGAGCGATTCAAAGAACGTATTATCAATTACAAACTTAAAGTCGTGTTTTCCTTCCTTCAGTCCGGAAAAAGGAATACTGTATTCCTTAGGGGTCTTCATCTGGTACACTTGTTTAAGGGGTGCAAAGATACTTTTTTTTTCTAAAATCCCAATCAAATTGAGAATATATTTAGACCCATGCATCCCGTTTGACAGCAGGCTAGTTATCCCGTCCTAACTTTCCTAATTTCTGTTTTTTCAAGACATTTTTTGTCAGGATCCTGTACTCCTGCCTGTTCCTGAAAATTTTTATGGCCATAAAAACTGCCTCCTTGAAAGACCCATGGTCCGCGATTCCCTTCCCTGCTATTTCATACGCAGTTCCGTGGTCCGGGGAGGTTCGGACCTTAGACAGTCCTGCCGTAAAATTTACCCCGTTTCCGAACGAGAGGGTCTTGAACGGGATCAGGCCCTGGTCATGATAGGCTGCCAGTACTGCGTCAAACTTTTTGTAGCCTTCAGACCCAAAGAAACTATCCGCAGCATAGGGTCCGAAAACCAGTTTTCCGCTATTTGAGATCTCCCGGATCACTGGTTTCAGGACCTCGTCATCCTCATTTCCGATCACCCCATTATCGCCGCTATGCGGGTTGATACCCAGGATGGCAATTTTCGGTTTTTGGATGCCAAAATCTACTTTCAGGGATTTCTCCATGCTATTGACCTTGCTCCTGACCAATTGCGGTGTTATCGCTTTAGCTACGTCCTTGACCGCAACATGGTCCGTCAGGAGGCCAATCCTCAGGCTGTCCGAAACCATAAACATAAGGCTGTCACCCTCGAGTTCCGCGGCCAGGTAATCTGTATGCCCGGGAAACCGGAAGTGCTCGCTCTGTATGTTTTTTTTATTGATAGGCGCCGTGACCAGTACATCAATTTCATTGTTCTTAAGGGCCGCTACGGCTGCTCTAAGTGATTTTAACGCCATGTCCCCGGCCTCTGCCGTTTCTTCCCCAAACCGGGGTTCGGGTGTTTCCTTCCAGACATTTACCACATTGATCTTACCATCAATACTTTTGGCGGCATCCGGCACCCCATTGTAGTTGATCTCGAACCCCAGGATTGTTTTCTGCTGCGAAACAGCCTTGTTGGAAGCAAATATCACCGGTGTACAAAATTCGAGCATCCGCGGATCCTCAAATGTTTTCAGCACCACCTCACATCCTATTCCGTTCAGGTCCCCAATGGAAATACCTACTTTAATAATTCTCTCTTCCTCCATTATATCTTTACCTTTGTCCGGTAATTCCGATGCACAAAACTACTTAATTTTAGCGACACATGTTTACAGGTATAATTGAAACTTTAGGGGAGGTAAAAGCCCTTGAAAAGGTCGGGGAGAACCTGAATATGACCATTACCTCAGCCTTTGCCCCGGAACTCAGCACTGACCAGAGCGTTAACCACAATGGGGTTTGCCTTACAGTAGTGGCTCAGCAGGGGATGGAGTATACTGTGACCGCCGTCCGGGAAACATTGCGAAGGAGCAACCTTGGGCAGCTTGAGGTAGGCGGACTCATCAACCTGGAGCGGGGCATGAAGCTTGGCTCAAGGCTGGATGGCCACCTTGTGCAGGGCCATGTGGACCAACTGGGTAGCTGTACGGCCATAGAGGATCAGGAAGGGAGTTGGATCTTTACCTTTGAATATCACCCATCCTTAAACAATATTACCGTTCACAAGGGTTCCATAACTATTGATGGTGTCAGTCTCACGGTAGCAAGGTCCAATCACAGTTCCTTTTCGGTTGCCATTATTCCATACACTTACGAACATACCCTTTTTAAACACTACAGGCTCGGATCCAGGGTGAACCTGGAGTTTGATATCATCGGAAAATATGTAGCACGGTTGCTGGAATCCAGGGATTAAACCCCATACCTGCTAATTCTCAAAGAAACTGATGGAGGAACCAATCCAGGTATCCTCGGTGAGGTGGGAAACATTAATAAGTCCGCCTTTGCCCATCCTGGTAAGGTTAATTACCGGTTTCAGCCTGTCCTCTTCCTGGTCCAGAATATAGAGGATCCGCAGTTCCACTTTTGAATTCTTATCCGTGTTGGTTTTGATGAGGGAGGCGTATTCAACTTTCTTTTGCAGGAGGTAGTGCTCCGGGTCAGTGAGTTGGTCCAGGGTCTCGCGGGAGGGGTTCAGGTCTATTCCTTTTCCGGCAAATGAGAAAAGTGGCTTCAATACATACTGCTTCAGATCAAGGTCCGGGGGGATGTCGCTGAGATAAAATGACTCGGGGATATACCGGTGGTTCAACAGGGGCATTATGCATTTTGAGATCACAAAAAACCAGTCGGGGTGGGTGATCCATTCCACCTCCAGGTCCTCATACAGATTAAACTCGGTCTTAAGGTCTGGATACCGTAACAATTCATCAAATATCACCCGGTTATAAATCCGGTGTATGGGGCATAATTTCCCGTCTTTATTGTAATAAAGTTTCTTCCCCTTTTTGATTACTTTTGTCATGCAAACAACTTCTATCCCCAACGCCTGCCGGGTAGCCCAGAAATCGAGCCTTGTTTTTTGTTGCTCCGGGTACAATTCCATAAGAATCACATTGTCAGGATGTTCCCGGCCAAGGATCAGCTCTTTTACTTTTTTAAGATACCCTGCTTCGTCCAGGTTATCCAGGAAATAATGAAAGCCCGTTTTGGGAATGTTGGGATAAGTGGAAAGGTATGCCTTGCCCAGAAACGGTTGGTAGAACATCAGGGAGGGGAACGCCTGCAATTCTATCAATTGGGGGACTATTTCGCCCTGGCTGTCCTGGCACAACCCAAAATCAATAGCCAGGAAATGCGGCTTCCCCTTCAGGTTGCCAGTTCCGGTTTGTACCGGGGTGTACTGCCTCCTGATGGCCTCCAGGTCTAACTTCCATATCTGGTCAATTATGGAATCACATGCCTTAAAAACCTTATTCCTGACCTCACGGCTTATAAATACCGGGGTTTCCGAGATCCTGAATGCACAGGGTTCTCCAAAGGTTTCCTGTACATGACGCTGGAGGTTCTCATAGAATTCCTGTTCAAAGCCCGCATTAAAGGCTTCCCGTACCTTTGGTATCATGCTGTGGATAGTTTTAGTTGTTCCATCGCATCAGCTGCCTGTTGCAAAAACCTGGGAATGATTATGCGATTGGTTTTGAGAATCTTATCATCATCATCCAGGTGTTCAAGCATGTCGAGGTATTTTTTCTGCCCATGGAGCTTAATGACTTTTTTCCGCATGTCTTCCCTTAGAAAATAGTGCAACATGCCTTCGGAATCCGCCTCGGGATGGAATTGCACCCCGAATATTTCCCTGGAAAACCGGATGGCCATGACAGCCCTTTCCAGGGGAACATGTGAACGTTCTTTTTCCCGGCACAATACCTTCCCATCCAGGGTATCCAGCTTCCATTCGTGGGGCCCCACAACCTGGTAATCCCTGGAATCCACCCCATAGAACGGATTGTCCAGGCCTTTAAACAAAGGTTCCAGTTCCCCGCTTTGGGTTTTAAACATGGGATAGATGCCAAAAGAGGTGGATTTGCGTTTCATTACTTTTGCCAGGTCCCAATGGAGGCATGCCAGCTGGAAGGAATGGCAGATCAGGAAAAGGTATTTTTTTTTTGGGTATACCAAATTATTACTCAGGATGGCATCCAGGAGTTCAAAATAATTCTTTTCCCATACCGATCCTGTTAGTAACGGGGAGCCGGGTCCTCCCGATGAAATAAAGATGTCATAATCCTCCATGCGGGGAATTTCTGATTTGATGCGCACTTCAAATATGTCATAACTGCCTTTAATACCCTCCCCATCCAAAAATTGCCCGACCAGCAAATTGATACAGCGCATCCCCTCATTGGGTTGTCCTGCATTCATATCCAGTATGGCTATTTTAATCATTTCCTGCATAGTTTTTTTTTTGATTTCTGATATCGGTACCCTGCTTTCCTTAGGATACTCCCCTGAAAATTCTTCCGATCGTACCCCTAACGCAAAAGTTGTCTTTTTCTTTTGTCCGGCTTACAGCCCTTTGGCAGTTTGTTCCACGATGTACTGTACCACCTGTTTCAGATCCTGGGAATCCTCAAAAACCTTAAGCTGCCTGTCGGCCCCCGAACCCTGCTGTAACATCTGGTATACATAATTCACTTCAGTTCGGCAGCCCAGGTCATCCACCACATCATCTATAAACTCGAGAAGTTCGTTGATAAGTGTATTGAACGGCACCTCTTCTTCTTTCCCAAAATCAATGAGTTGCGCCTCTATGCCCCATCGGGCTGCACGCCATTTGTTTTCATTGATCAGGACACGCCTGTACGACCTGAAACTCTGGTTCTTCTGATGTAACAGATGGAGTTTTGCAATGATACATTGCATCAGTGCTGCAATACACATTACCTCATCAACGGTCAGGACCATATCGCACACCCGGAATTCCACTGTGGGATAAAACGGATGCAAACGGATGTCCCACCAAATTTTCTTGCCGTTGTCTATACAGCGGGTCTTTACCAGGATTTCAATGAATTTATCATATTCGGCGACACTGGCAAAGTAGGGCGGGATCCCTGTTCTCGGAAATTTATCAAAGATCTTGGATCGAAAGGATTTAAACCCTGTCTCCCGGCCTTCCCAAAATGGCGAATTGGTGGAAAGGGCATACAGATGGGGCAAAAAATACCGGGCCACATTCATGATCTGAAGCCCTTCTTCCCGGTTGGGTATCCCTATGTGCACATGCATCCCAAAGATAAGATTGGACCGCGCCACATCCTTCATTTCAGCTATCAGGGCATCATATCGCGGGTTGGGGGTTATGAGTTGTTCGCTCCAGTGAGAAAATGGATGGGTACCTGCAGCGGCGACTTTAAGGTCCTCTTTGGCAGCGAGTGCAATGACCTGTTGCCTTAGGTAGGAAACTTCATCCCTGGCCTGTTGTATATTTTCACAGACATTAGTGCCCATTTCCACAACGGACTGATGCATTTCTTCCTTGATGCGTTCCTTTAAAAGTACTTTTCCCCCGTCAATAATCTTTGACATCTGGGAACGAAGTTTTAAAGTTTCGGCATCCAGTATTTGAAATTCTTCTTCTATCCCTAGTGTGAACTTATGCATTTTCCGTATCGGGGTTTACAGCTCCTCGCTTACTATTTGGTTTTAGGTTTTTTTGCCGCTGCTTTGCCTGTATCTTTCTTTTCTCTGGCAGCCTTGGCTGAATCGGTTTCCCCGGTTTTGAATTTGGCTGTGGCAGCGGTAGCTTTTGAACCTTTACTAACAGGCTTGGGCTTTGATGTCGTTTTGTTGACAACCGCCCTCAACTTCCGGACCGAAGATTTTGCCTCAATGTCCATCGGTGTTTTTACCGCTGTTTTTTTGGCCTGGGCTGCTGTTTTTAAGTTGACCTTGGCCGCTATTGGTATGGGCGGGTTTACGGCTGTTTGTAAAAATGTTCCCCAGGAGCAGTTGTTTTGCCTGGCTTTGTGAGAATTAGCCTTTTCCACGGCAAATTTTGCAGCATGTTCGACGATCCAGTTAAAATTGGCCTGTCCCACAGAATGTATATCCGCATCAGGAGCCGGGTTGCAGAAGTCGATCGCATAGGGAATGCCATTGCGAATCGCAAATTCCACTGTGTTAAAATCATAACCCAGGGCCTTGTTGAGCTTAATGGTATAGTCATGGATGGTCTTCATCAACTTCTGATGCTCCTCCCCGGTTGTTTTAGGTTCGGTTACATAGCGTTCATGGAAGGCGTTGCGAGGCTCATAGGGCATAATGTGCACATATTTTTGACCCAGGCAGTAGACCCTGTAATAATCTTCGAAAACAATTTCCTCCTGTAGCATCATAACCAACTGTCCGGTTTCCTCAAGTTTGTCGAACAGGTCGTCCTGGTTGTCTACCCGGTAAACACTTTTCCACCCGCCCCCGGAATGGGGTTTCATGTAAGCCGGAAATCCGATATAGTTAAAAATGTAATCCCAGTCCAGCGGTGCTTTAAGGTTCCTGAAAGATTTTTCAGTAGTATCATCCGGCCGGGCTTTGGAAGGCAGCAGGATTGTTTTTGGTACCGGGACACCTATCTGCATGGAAAGGCAATTGTTAAAAAACTTTTCATCTGCACTCCACCAAAAGGGGTTATTGATTACTGCCGTCCCCATCAAAGCGGCGTTTTTAAGGTACGATCGGTAAAAAGGTACTTCCTGCGATATCCGGTCGATGATCACATGGTATCCGTAATCGATCCCCTGCTGTACCTTATCGATGGTCACGGGTTCTGCTACCACTGTTCCATTCCCCAATTCATTGACTTTATTGATAAAAGCCCAGGGGAAGGTATCTTCCATTCCAAATAATATCCCTACTTTTTTTGACATGATGTATAATTTTGAATCGTTTCAACTTCTAAAAATAACGGCCAATATATTCCGGGAAAACCATTTTCCACAAGGGCCAGTCGTGCTCTATCCATTTTTTTTCGTCATACCAGTGGGCAATACCTTTTGAATCCAGGATTCCTGCCATGTGCTGGTTCTTCGGTTTGCAACTATCCCAGTCTGACGTGCTCAACACAATCTGCATGTGATTGTATTTCCAGGACTCTTCGTGTTTCATAAACTCGTCCGGACAATTAAAGTAAATTCGCATATCCTCCGAAAGTGGAACAAAATTTCGGATGCTGAATACCCCCGACATGGAGAAGAGGTGTGAAATGAAATCGGGGAAACGAAAGGCGGTATTGGCCGCATGGTAGCCCCCGAAGCTCACTCCAGACACCGCAACCCGGTGGGTGTTGCATTCCCTTTGTATATAAGGGATCAATTCATTTTGAAGGAACCGCATGTATAATTCGTAGTTGTGGATCTTTATTTCCGATGCCATCCCGTCAGCATAAAAGGACCGCATGTCCAACGTTTCCACATTGTATAGTTTGATGCGCCCCTCCTCAACAAATTGCATAACCGACCCGTTAAGCCCAAAATCTGTATTTTGGGTATACTGACCGCCTGATGAAGGAAACATCAATACCGGATGGCCCCAATGCCCGGTAATTTCCAGGTTGATGTCCATTCCCATCGTATTGGAATAGTATTGAAGGTGTTGGATATTTGCCATTATTCTAAATGTACCCTAAATATGTTAATCTTACAACTAATCAATGGCGGCTAATTTAGATTAATTTCTGCCAGGGCAAGATTTAATTTACGGATTCGTTATACTTGCAACTTCTACAAAAACCGATGCAATTCGAAACGGATATAATGATGTTGAAAGGAAGCTTCCTTTCCAGGAACCTGGAAAGGAAGGTAAGCTTTCGCCTGGCCGCCCCGGGCAATTTTAAGACCGCTCAAAAACCTTTCCCTGTTTTATTGATGAATGACGGACAGGATTTTTTAGGGATGGGACTGGAACAAACACTGATTAATACCTTCAGGAACAAACACATTCAGCCCTTTATATATATTGGCATAGAAACCAACGATAACCGGATACACGACTACGGCACAATTTCCAGGGCTGATTTTAAGGGAAGGGGTGGCAATGCCCACCTGTATTCCAAATTCATTGTGGAAGAGTTTGTGCCTTTTCTCAAAAGTGAGTTCAATACCTCTGAGCAACCGGGAGACTGGGTGTACTGTGGCATGTCTTTGGGCGGCTTGTCAGCATTTGATATTGTCTTTAAGCATGCCCGGGTATTCGGGAAAACAGGGGTGTTCAGCGGCTCCTTTTGGTGGCGGAAAAAGGCCTATCAGAAAAAGGACCTTGCGGACAGGAGCCGTATTATCCTCGATGAAATTAAACAAGGGCCGTACCACCCACACTTGAAATTCTGGTTTCAATGCGGTACACAGGATGAACATGCCGATCGAAACCTAAACGGGATTATAGATTCCATTGATGATACGCTGGATGTAATAAAGGAATTACAGCAGAAAGGGTACTCTTTCCCTGGGGACATAACCTATGTGGAAGTACAGGGGGGAAAGCATAATTTGCCTACCTGGGCCACAGTTTTCCCCGAATTCCTGAAGTGGGCATTCAGGGAGACGGAGCCTGCAACAGGGATGCGCCAGATAACCCAGGAATAATACATACCTGTGCAGGGGTTAAAAGTTACACTTTGATGAATATTTTTTTTCTGTACATTACCATGGCAAGCAGTATATAGAATGTAACCACCGTAAAGGCATACAACAGGGAAGAGAGCTTGGGCGGCAGAAATTCATGGACATAGATATGTTGATAAAGCCATTCGTGGATGGAGGTATCCCTTTCGACTTTTATGGAATAAAAGAGATTGGTTATAAAGCTCGACAGGAAGTAAACGGTAATTGCGTTGGCGCCGGTTGCTTTGAATATGCCCCCGAAATCCTTGCCCTTCACATCTGTGAGGTAATAGATCACTGCCAGCAAAACATTGGCCCAGCCCGCGGTTACCAGCACAAAACTACTGCTCCACAGGGCTTTATTGATAGGGAATGCCAAATCCCATAAGTGGCCCACAAGAAGCATTACCCCGCCCATCACCAGCATAACGGAAATTTTCTTCCGATGTTCTGATGTGAGGAGGAGGCCGGTAAAAATCCCCAGCAAGGAGGAAGCGATGGAAGGGAGGGTGCTTAAAATCCCTTCCGGGTCATAATCCTCCTTATACATATGAGTGCCCAGAATATTGAGGTCCACATAATTGGCCAGGTTGTTGGCCGCCCGGTCAAAGGTGGATTCCATCCCGTTTACCGGGACATACCCCATCAACAACCAGTATCCAACCAATATGAATGCGCAGATGGCGACCAGGGTCTTCCAGCTGAAATTAAGGAACAGGATGGCAGCGAAGAAGAACACAATCCCAATACGCTGCAATACCCCCGGGAAACGAATGTCTTCAAAGTCCTTGATAAAGGGGAAATAAATGGTAAAAGCCCCCAGGAAAAGTCCGAGGCCTATCAATTTTAAAGTCCGGACCAGGATTTTCCTGTATGTGGCCGGGCGCGCCGGTTTATTCCGGTATGAGAAGACAATGGAAGTACCTACTATAAAAAGGAAGAATGGGAAGACAAGGTCCGTGGGGGTGTACCCATGCCAAGGAGCATGTAAAAAAGGGCTGTAGACATCAGCCCAGGTTCCAGGGGTATTCACGAGGATCATAAGGGCTATGGTAAGGCCCCTGAAAATATCAACCGATACTATTCTTTGCTTCATATTAATTGAAACATTTTAGGATTAATGGAAACCTGGCTACAGAGCTCGTTCTGACTGTTTATACTTTTTCCCGTCTTACAATATGTGTTCCTTCATGCGATTCCACAACCGGATCAAAAGAATGGCTGAAAGGATGGCGATACCGGTAAGGATCAGGGCCATTGGCTGTCTCCCGTAGATCCAGTAACCAGTGGCGAACATACAACTATAGATGAGTACGCATCCAACCAGCATGGCACTGATCCCGGCAGGTACACTCCATTTATCACCTTTTTTTACAAGCTCCACATTGTCTTCCCGGGCATCGGCAATAACCTTAGCCCATCCGGGGCCGCCTGGTTGTATCTTCCGGTAGAAACTCCGGAGGACATCAGCAGACTCCGGTTGTGTCATAAAGGTAGCCGCAAGCCAGATGAGGGTAGTGGCCAGGACTACAAAAGGATATTCCATCCAATCGGGGAGAACACCCGTATCTGCAGCAAAAAAGAAGGGGCCAACGGGGGTAAGTTTCAAAACAATGGAGATGATCCCGGAGGCAAACATGGCGGTGATTTCACTCCAGGCATTGATCCGCCACCAGAACCATCTTAGGATAAAGATAAGCCCGGTCCCCGCCCCGAATACAAGGAGAACTTCAAATAATTGCAACGCATTCTGGAGCAATAAGGCTAAGATGGCACTAAAAACCATCAGGGCTATGGTAGACAAGCGGCCTACTGCCACTAATTTTTTTTCAGAAGCCCCCGGATTGATCTGTTGTTTGTAAAAATCATAAACGATATAAGACGACCCCCAATTCAGCTGTGTCGAAATGGTAGACATATAGGCAGCGACCAGGGATGCCAGGACAAGCCCCAACAAACCGCTGGGTAATTTGGTCAACATGGCGGAATAAGCCAGGTCATGGCCCAGCTTATCGCTTGCAACATTGGGGAATGCCTCATGGATGCTCGCTATGTCCGGGTATACGACAAGGGAGGCAAGCGCAACTAAAATCCATGGCCAGGGTCGTAATGCATAATGCATTATGTTAAAAAAGAAGGTTGCTCCAATGGCATGGTTCTCGTTTTTGGCGGCCAGCATCCTTTGGGCAATATAGCCGCCGCCCCCGGGTTCAGCTCCGGGATACCAGGAACTCCACCACTGTACCGCCAGGGGAATGATAAACAGGGTTATCAAGGCACTCTTATTGCTAAAATCGGGGAGAATGTTAAGTTTATCCTTTACATGTTCGTTGGCCATCAGGGCCTCAATACCCCCAACCTCCGGGATATTTACCAGATAATACGCTGCCCCTATTGCGCCGCTCATGGCTACAAAAAACAAAAGGAAATCGGTATATACCACCCCTTTGAACCCACCCAGCGCACTGAAGGTTACGGTGATCAATCCGGCACTCACAACCGTTACCCAGGGTTCAAGTCCCAACATGATACCCCCTATTTTGATGGCAGCCAGGGTTACGGCAGACATGGTGATAACGTTGAAAATTACCCCCAGGTAAATGGCCCTGAATTTTCTTAAAAAACGGGCTGGCGCACCCCCGTACCGCATTTCATAGAATTCCAGATCCGTATTGACATTCGATCTTCTCCACAGTTTCGCATATACAAATACCGTCAGAAGTCCGGTGATCAGGAAGGCCCACCATACCCAGTTCCCGGAAACCCCGTTCGTCCTTACAATATCCGTAACCAGGTTTGGGGTGTCTGTTGAAAATGTAGTCGCCACCATAGACAGTCCCAGCAACCACCAGGGCATCGTCCGGCCCGATAAGAAAAATTCTGTTGTATCCTTTCCTGATTTTTTTGAAACGACTACACCGACCGTCAGTACGATGCTGAAAAAGATAATGATCAGCGTATAATCAAATGTGCTTAAGACCATAGTTTGGTTTTGGTTGAGCCATAAAGATATTATTTTTTAAGATACATTTGTTTTCAATCCTGAAGTACCCATGCCATTTTTGTTCTTTCCCGATCTTTCCCTTACGGTATGGACTATTGCTTTTACCGCCACCGTGGTGCTGGGGATTTCGAAGTCGGGTATCAAAGGCATCGAGATCGTCATCGTTACCCTTATGGCCCTGGCTTTCGGAGCACGGGAATCGACCGGGCTCCTCGTTCCGCTCCTGGTGCTGGGAGACCTGTTCGCGGTATACTATTACAGCCGTCACGCCCGGTGGGGCTACATTTTACGGTTTCTTCCGTGGATGTTGCTCGGCTTGCTGATAGGGGTGTTCATCGGGAAGGACCTTCCCGAAAATACCTTTAAAATCGGCATGGCAATCATCATTCTTGGGAGTGCAGCGCTGATGTATTGGTGGGATCAGAAAAAGTCGGAAGCAGTTCCCGGACATTGGGCTTTTGCAGGAATTATGGGGATCATGGCCGGCATCACAACCATGATAGGCAACCTGGCCGGGGCGTTTGCCAATATCTTTTTCCTGGCGATGAGGTTGCCAAAAAATGAGTTCATTGGAACGGCGGCCTGGCTATTCCTCATTGTAAATGTATGCAAGCTGCCGTTGCATATTTTTGTATGGGGTACCATAACCCCGGAAAGCCTGAAAATAAACCTGGCCCTGGTTCCGGGGGTATTGATAGGGTTGTTCCTGGGAATCAGGATGGTGAAGATAATCAAGGAGGGGTTCTACCGGAGGATGATCCTTGTGCTGACGGCAATAGGGGCGCTGCTGATCTTATGGCGATAATCCAGGCAGCCCTATTATTTAAATTGCAACCGGGCATAGACCGGGAGGTGGTCTGAGGGGTACCTGCAATCCATGGAATCGCTCAGGACGGCATACTTCACTACTGAAAAATCCCCGTCTGATATAAAGATGTAATCGATCCTGCGCGTAACGGGCTCCTGAAACTGAAACCCATTGAAGGTGCCTTCCGGTCCAAAAGCCTTTTTGCCGGCAATAACCCGGGTATCGTCCATTTTTGCTGTTAATGCCCGGATCGCCGTATGCCCGGGTTCGAGATTGAGATCCCCCATAAGGATCACCGGCAAACCCTGGCTGTTGATTTCACCTATCTTTTTTAAGATCAAGGCAACGCTTTCCGCCCGCGCAACTTCCCCGATATGGTCAAAATGGGTATTGAACACCCAAAAGCCTGATGGTTCCCCCGGGGTTTTAAAAAGGCCGTAGGTACATACCCTTTTAATGGCGGCATCCCATCCTTTAGAGGGTATTTCAGGAGTTTCAGAAAGCCAGAACATACCTTCCTGCAGTAAATCCAATGTCTTTGTATTATAGAAGATGGCTGAAAATTCCCCGGCTTCTGCCCCGTCATCCCTTCCTTTTCCAATATAGGCATAGCCTGGCATCCCTTCTTTGATAGCTGTGAGCTGATGGAATAGCGCTTCCTGTGTCCCGAATATCCCGGGTTCATAAAAATTCAATTGGGAAATCAGGAATCCTTTCCTGTTCTCCCAGTTATTAAGGCCGTCCTCCGGGTTGTCATACCGGATGTTATAGGTGAGTACATTCAATTCCTGCCCGGTAAGTAAAGACAGGTTGCAAAGCAGCACAAAAAAAATCAGTGAATTTTTCATAAGATTTAATTCCCCCTTAACCTTTTAAAGTCCTTATATGCCTGCTCAACTTTTTCCCTGGGCGCCCTTTCAAATTCTTTGGCAGTAACACCGTATTCCTTTTGAATACTGTCCAAATTCCGGTGCATTGCAGCAATACTTTCTGCATAGCGGGCATCCGAAATAGCATTCTGCTTTTCTTCGGGATCTTCTTCCAGGTCATAAAATTCCCATGCGTCATTATCATCATAGAAATGTATCAATTTATATCTTTTGGTCCTAATCCCATAGTGTTTTTTAACCATGTGGAAGGCAGGGAAATCATAATAATGATAGTACACCACATCCCTGAAATTTCCAGGGTCCATACTTCCGTCCAACAGGCCCTTAAAGGATCTTCCCTGCATCCCATCCGTATATTCACTACCGCCGGCAAGCTCCAGGAAGGTCTGGGCAAAATCCAGGTTCTGCACCATGGCATCAATAGTGCTGCCGGGTCCTATCACGCCTGGTAACTGCATCAGCAACGGCATCCTCAGGGATTCCTCATACATAAAGCGCTTGTCGAACCAGCCGTTTTCACCCAGGTAAAAACCCTGGTCTGAAGTATATACCACCAGGGTGTTATCACTCAGGCCGTTCTCCTCCAGGTAATCCAGGACCCTGCCCACACTCTCATCCACGGCCACAATCGTTGCCAGGTAATCCTGCAGGTAGCGCTGGCCCTTCCAGACAGCAAGGTCTTTCCCTTTTAAACGGGCCTTGTGGAAGGCATCGTTCTTTTCCCGGTAGCCATTGTCCCATGATTCGCGCTGTTCCCGGGTCATCCTTTCAAAATCGGCTTTCCAGGGGCTATGGGCCAATTCTGAAGTACCCAAGCCGGTTGTCATTTTCAGATCATATCCTTCATACAAATCCTTGTAGATGGTCTGCTCTTGTTCCATAGCGGCCTGCTGGTTCTTAAAATCCGGAAAATAGCTATCGGGCAATGGAAATGTGATGGAATCAAAACGGTTTATATGCCGCAGGGCGGGCATCCAGTTCCTATGGGGGGCCTTATGATGGAGCATAAGAAAGAAAGGTTGCCCTGCGTTGCTAAGTTGTTGCAGCCATCCAATCCCCTTTTCGGCAATGATATCGGTAGTGTAGCCATTAACGATCGTTGTATCGGAATCATGGATGAACCGGGGATTGTAATAGGTTCCCTGGTCATCGAGGATATCCCAGTAATCAAAACCTGTTGGTTCCCCGTACAGATGCCATTTGCCAACCAAAGCCGTCTGATACCCTATTTTCTGCAGGTACTTCGGGAGTGTAGGCTGATCCCCGTTGAACCGGTCCCCGTTCATTCTGAACCCATTGATATGGGAATGCTTTCCGGTGAGGATCACGGCCCTGCTCGGACCACAGATTGAATTGGTGCAAAAACTATGGGTGAAAAGGGCGCCATTCTTTGCAATCCGGTCAATATTGGGGGTGGGGGCAAGTTTACCCAGGAGATGGCCATAGGCACTTATGGCCTGGAAGGCATGGTCATCGGCCATGATAAAAACAATATTGGGAGGGGAAGATGCTGGTTTGGAGGCCTGCTGATCTTTACATCCCATCGCCCCGAGCAGTAACAGGAACAGGAAGGTAGTGGTTCGGATCATGGTAAATGCTGTTTAATCTGACAAGGGAAACGGGCTACTATCGGAATCATCAACTTCAAACTTTAGGGCAGCATCCCAGCTGAGCCTCCATTACTTGATTTTATACGAAACCGGTTGTGTCCAGGCCTTTTCATATTCCGACTCGTCAAAAAAGTTTTTATTCGTTCGGTCTGATGTGATCCTGACCCTAACGAAAAGAAAATCGGCCGTTACGGCAAAGGATGCACTATTGCCTTTCACTGAGTGGAGTACCCTGGATTTCCCGCTGACCCTGTCCACCCCTATAATTTCAATATTGTAGGATACCCCCGGCTCCGGGATAACCCCGACAGACATTAGGTTATCCCTATATTCCAGGGTTTTGAGCCTGACCCCCGTGGAAGCATAGAATTCGCCCGCTTCCATTGCCGCAATCAGGTCGGGGGAAGTAAGGCTCTCAGCGCGGACCATGACCCATCCCCTGCCTGCATTGCTGTATTGCTTGCCAAACTGGTGGTATTGGTGGCTGTCATCTGTGGCAATACCATACAATAACGGTTGTCCTTTTTTGAGGTAGGCAATATTGATTGTATCCCACATAGCCTCTGTGCCAAGGTGGGTTGAATCCCCGGTATTGTTCACCAGGGGATGACCGTTGTATACTTCAAAAAATTGCACCCCTTTCAATTGTACAAAATCGGACACATCAATGCCATATTGAAAATTGGGATGGTTGATATGGGGCATAATGGGGGTGCTGAGTTCCCGCCTTTGTTTTAAAATGGCATTGATATTATTCTGGATGATCTGCACCTTATTTTCACCTGTTTCGGGAGTTATAAGCTGCTGTATATTGGTAGCATTGATATGTATTGGCCGGTCTTCGTAACCGGTGGTTACTTCCTCGGACCGGATAATTAAAAAATCACTGTACTTTTCAAAGAGGGGGTTGTATTCCGCCAGGGTTTTCAGTTTCACTTCTATCCTGCCTGCACTGTCCCGGCGGTGGACAACCCAGGAATCCCCATATTTTTTCAGGTAGGCCTTAAAACCATCCTGCAGGTATTTACGATCGCCTATTACAACCCATTTATCGCCTTCGGCCAAGGTATTATGGTCTGATAGTACGGTAAAATTATAACCATTGGACTGGTACCAGTCCATGATGACTTCCGGAAATTCATCTCCGTCACTCCAATAGGAGTGGGCGTGCAGGTTACCTTTATACCATTTCCCGGGAATAGTCTGATGCTGCGGCCATCCATACACTCCGAAAAGCATGGCTGCAAGGGCAAAACAATGTAAATTCGATATCAACTTCATTTTAAGTCCATTTATTCCACCCTGATCTCGGGTGTCCTTTCGGAAATGCCATTGGCGTTAAATGCTTCTATTTGAAAATAATAGGGGTCAGTCCTGTCCATTCCTGTGAAAAAATAATCGTTCTTTCCATATACCATAATGCTACCATACAGCTTGCCAGGGGATTTCCCGAAATAGATGACATAGCCATCCGCGCTATCGTTCACCTCCCATTTAAGCCAGGCACTGCGCCGTTCCCCATATTTCTCAGGGCTGGCCCTGAGGGCAATAAAATCCTGTACGGAAGGCGGTGATTCCCCATCGGCCTTTCCAAATACCCGAAACCCGCTTATTGCAAATTTTCCGGTTGGCATTTTTATATTTTCCATCCTGAGGTACCGCGCCTGTACGGTTTTCTCAAGTACAATATAATCATGTGGGACATCGGTCTTGTTTCGGCTCTTATCAATCAGGAGATCCCAGGACCTTTCATCATCTGATCCGAATATTTTATACTGGTGGTATGCCCCATGGCTCTTGCCCAGGAATTCTGCATCCTGGTCCGCATAATTTACCTGTATGGCATGGATGGTGCTGATTTCGCCCAGGTCTGTCTGAAACCATTCACCTTTCACACCGGTTTTCGCAGACCAGTATGTTTTCAGGTCCTCATCCACGGCAAAATTAGGTTGAAACCCGCCCAGGGTGGAGGAAACCTGTACAGGTTTATTGTAATTCAATAACATCCAGCCCGTAAAGAGCCCTTTGCGATGGTCAGCATCCCCGGTAGGCAGGTAGGTAGGATAGTCTCCATATGCCGTATTGCAATAGAGGGTCCCTTCGGCATCAAAACCGGCCGGCCAGATCCCTATCCTTCGCTCAAAACTATTTTTAACGCCCAGGACTATCGTTGAAACGTGCCACCAATTGCCAAAATTGTCCTGGTAAGTGGCCCCATGGCCGGCTCCCCTGGCAAAACCTCCTGGTTTATATGAAAATGGGTTATGGGATTGATACACAAAGCCCTCCAGGGGTTGGTTACTTACGTATACGCCGTCGGCATACCCGCTGAATTCAGTGGCCGGCGCCCCGTATTGCATATAGTATTTACCATTGTAAAGTGTTACCCAGGCACCCTCCATAAAAGGCTGAAGGAAGGTGTTGTCATTGTATTCCCCGAATCGTTCCCAGCCATGGTCTTCAGGGTGCAGCGATATTATGGGTTTGGTAAACCCTTCGGACTGCATTGTCTGGATGTTTATCTCACTTCCCAGTATTGGAAACTCATTGCTGGAGCCCCAGTAGAGGTATAGTTTTTCCTTTTCATCATCATACAGAAAAGCGGGATCCCAGGCCCCTACCTTGAGGGAATCCACAGCGATGGTCCAATCATCAACCGTAGGATTACTGCTTTTCCAGATGGGGAAGGAAGGCCCATGGGTTGAACCGATGACATACAATTCATCCTTCATCACAAACGCTGCAGGTGCACATAGTTCGTCATAGACCTTGTGCTGTTCGAGCAGGAATTTCCGGGGGATAAAATTCCAGGCCAGCATATCGCTGCTCCACCAATATCCCCATTGGTTGGTTGAAAACAGGAAATAATTCCCTTTGAAGGTTACAATTACCGGATCCGCTGTGGCACGGTGCCTGCCCTGGGTTGAGAAATTAGGTATTGGGGTATAACCGTAATCAATGTTAATGGGGTTGCAAAACGTCTTTTGCGCTTGTTGTCCCACAGAAAACGAGGGCTGCAAAAACAAACCAAGCAGTGCTAAAAAGGCGGTAATTCTCTGCAATTTAATACGATTAATCCAGGTTTATTCCGATGCATTTTCCGGGAATAATGAATTTCTCCTCCCCCGAAACCGCCTTAGTGGTTTCGACTTCTCCAGAGGATAGGTGTCCCGGGGCAAAAGCCCCGGGGAATTCGTTTGATGAAAATACAACTTAATATGTAAATCCCAATTTCAGAAGGCCGGACTGAACGTCCTTGTTGCCCATAAACAGTTCCCATAGCAATCCCGTCCGGTAATTTTCAATCATGATGAGCTCCGGTCCCTGGTCAATGGCGAGGTAGCCGTCTGCTACCCAATAATTATGTTGCGGGCTAAAGGCATCATAAAACCCCGCAGGACCCAATAGTTTGTCTTTATGTCCGTAAAAAAAATGGAGTGCTTTCAGTGATGCGTCGGGGGTATAGGGGATGGAGCTTATAGCTGCAGTCGGTGATATGACGCCGGTATCATTTCCAGGCCGGTGGGCGGCATACCCCAGGCTCCCATCTTCATTCCGGGTGTAGCTGGCGGTAAGGCCCCAGCAATTTTCCCCGTAATCCTTATAACCTTCAGGATTATCAATACAATATACCAGGTTGATCCGGGCCTGGTTGACGTTCACGTCCCAATAATTAACAAATTCGTCTGCAAGGTTCCGGGGATCAAGGCCCAGGTAAGAATAATGTGCCCAGAACAAGGGACCGCCATATTCCGTAGATCCGGCGTGCCGGACTAAAAGGGGAACATTATACGGGCTATTGGTCGACAGCATACCGCCATTAGAGGCCCATCCTGTGTCATAAACCTCCTTTGTGATACTGAAATCAGGTGATGCTGCAGCCAATACATAGGTAATCAACACCTCGTTGTAGCCTTTGAGTTGGAGGTTGAGATCAAAACCATGATCGGGGCTCCAGTGCCAATACAAGACTTCCTGCCCCTGCGTATACCAGGCCCAATCAACCCCTTTCCAAAGGTCATCAGCCCTGGAGGCCAGCAGGGTTTCGGCGGGTGTACCCTGTTGCAAATATTCCTTTATACAGATCAGGCCCTGGACCAGGAAAGCAGTCTCTACAAGGTCGCCTCCGTTATCGAGGCTGCTGAAAGGGATTACCTTCCCGTTGCTCCCGTTCAGCCAGTGGGGCCACGCACCATGAAAACGATCCGCATTTTCCAAAAAAGAAAGGATTTTATCAAGGCGATCCACTCCGTCTTCCCGGGAAATATAGCCCCTTTCCATCCCTACCAGCAAGGCCATCAATCCAAAACCGGTACCCCCAGTGGTAACCACCTGCTCATCCCGGGTTGGGTCGCCAGGGTGGTACCGTTCCCTGGCACACCCCGAGTTGACTTCTGCATAATCCCAGAAATACCGGAACGTTTCGCGCTGTGTCAGGTCCAGCAGTTCGGCATCGGTTATTGCCGGGGTCTCTGCGGGTGGCTTTGGCGAATCATCCGGAATGTCTACGGGGGTATAGATATGGTCATCCTTTCCGCATGAGTGAAGCAGGAACAGGCATATGATTGCGAAAAAGGTTTTTGCCATCAGCTTTTCAGGTATGGGCTGGTAAAATTTAATTTTTTCAATCCGTTCTGTACGTCCTTATTTTTCATAAAGAGTTTCCAGAGCAATCCTGTCCTGTAATTTTCCACCATTACGGGAATGGGGCCCTGGTCAATGGCAAGGTATCTCGGCACATACCATTTATTCTCAAGGCTAAAAGCATCATAGGGTCCATACTTGCCGACGAGGGAATCCTGTTTTTCATACATATACCGCAAAAATTGCATGCTCTCCTTTGGCGTATAGGGCATTGAGGATAAAGCAGCCGTGGGGGAGATCACCCCCAGGTCCTCGTCCGGGTGGTGTCCTGCATACCCCTTCATGGAATAGCTGGAGGTGAGCCCCCATAAGTCTTCCCCATAGCCCTCAAAATCCCCGGGGTTCCGAACGGCATGTTCATACTGTATCCTGGCGTGATGGTAGTTGAGTTTCCAATAGTCGGCATATTGATCTTTCAGGCCTGTGGGATCCAGCCCAAGGTAGGAATAATGGGCCCAGAACAAAGGGCCCACAGCATGATCATTATGTTCATAGTGGTCCAGTTCCGTTTCAAGCCCATAGACCGTGGTATCCCTGGTAATCGCGCCGTCCCGGGCCCAGCCTTTTTCATACACTTCCTTCCTGATGGGGTGGGTTGGGGATGCAGCCGCAAGTACATACATGATGAGCGCCTCATTATAACCCCCGACAGGGAAATTCATTTCCCAGCCATACCGGGGTGACCAATGCCAGTACAGCACATTTTCCCCGCCTTTGGTATACCAGTCCCACTCAACCCCTTCCCATAGCAACTGGATTTTATCCGCAAGTTGATTTTCCCTTTCAGAACCATTCAAGAAGTATTCCCTGACCGTTAGCAGCCCCTGTACGAGAAAGGCCGTTTCCACAAGGTCGCCCCCATCGTCCTTAGCACTAAACGGGACCGTTTCCCCATCAGCATTCAGCCAGTGCGGCCACGCTCCGTGAAAGCGGTCTGCTTTCTCAAGGTAGCCGATGATGCGTTCGTAGCGCTCCACGGCTTGTTCCCGCGTGATGAAGCCACGCTCTATCCCGGCAAGGATTGCCATCAGGCCAAAACCGGAACCACCGGTTGTTATGATGTCCTTGTCATTGCTGGGGTAGATATTATCCATGTGGATCCGTTCCCGTGCCAGTCCGGAAACGGGCTCTGCTCCCTCCCAGAAATAATTGAAGGTTTGTTGCTGTACTGAATCCAAAATTTCGTCATCAGTTAAAGCCTCCTGAAAATGGGAGTTATCACTATTTTGAATATCCTTTTTGCCTGTATTGCAGCTGAGAAAAAGCAACAGGCAAGGTAAGATTGCTAATTTTGTCTTATTTGTGAATTGCAACATACTATAAAAACAATTGAGAATATTTAGCTGCATCCCTGTCATGGAATGCAGCTAAAAGAACTAATTAAACCTAACAAATAAATGGCATTCAGGCCCCGGAAAAATCTCCGTTCACTTCTGGAGTCTCCCCATTTTTCTATTCTGACATAATGGTTTGGATCTCGGCCTGTGTCAGTGCTTTATCAAAAAAGTACAATTCATCAAGAAAACTAAGATCGGATAAATGACCCCATTCTGTAAACCTTGGAGCACCGGACATAATGGAAATAACATCACAGCCTGTCCAATCAAGCCCAGTAAAGGGTCCAGTGCTTACCACTTCCCCATTTATATATACCGTTGCCTCAGTTGCCCCGATACTTATTGCGAGATGTGCCCATTCACCTACTGGCATCGCAGCAGCAGCACCACCATCAAACCAATTGTCGGTACCCGTACCGATATTCAGTTTAAGCACCTGCTCTCCCCCAACATCTTCCCTGAACAACCTAATGCCCGATGACCTGTCATTTTGAATATCAGGGTAGCCCGCATTGGCAACATCTTCAGGACTGATTGCCAAAATACCTCCGCGGTCCGGAACATTGTTTAATTTGTACCACATGGCAGCACTAAATTCCGGGGTGGTTAACCCATCAGATGGAATCGTTAAATAAGAGTCTGCAGCACCTGCAAAAGAATCTGATCCTACCTTACCTTCACCGGAGAACCCCGTGGTTCCTACAACTGTGGCTGCAACATTTTGAGCTTTGTTGACATTGTCACCATCAAAGGGCATGTATAAGGTTGCTCCAAAGAATGGAGGTGTAACCACACCACCAAATATTGCACCAACTTCTTCTGCAGATAATGCCTTATTAAAAAATCGCAATTCGTCCAGACTACTAAGATCAGATAGATGACCCCATTCTGTAAACCTTGGTGCACCGGACATAATGGAAATAACATCACAACCTGTCCAATCAAGGCCTGGAAAAGGCCCAGTGCTTACCACCACTCCATTTATATATACAGTTGCCTCCGTTGCCCCAATACTTATTGCAAGATGTGCCCATTCACCTAATGGCATTGCAGCAGCTGCACCACCGTCAAACCAATTGTCACCGCCCGTACCGATATTCAGTTTAAGTACCTGCTCTCCACCAACATCTTCCCGAAACAACCTAATGCCAGACGATCTGTTATTTTGAATATCAGGATATCCGGGATTAGCTGTATCTTCCGGACTAATGGCCAATAGAGCAGCACGATCCGGTACATTGTTTAAATTAAACCACATACTGGCACTGAACTCAGGGGTGGTTAATCCGGCTGACGGATATGTTATATAGGAATCAGTAGCTCCCATATAGGCACCTGATCCTTCATAGGCGTCAACTGTTATTTGAGGCGACCCAACCGGGGTAGCAGCTATATTGCCAACCAGGTTGACAAAACCATTATCAAAGGGCATATAGAATGTTTCGCCAGGAAATTGAGGTATGTACGGATTGGCCGTATTGATCATATCCTGAATATCAGCTTGTGTCAAAGCTTTATTGAAGATGCGGAGCTCATCAATCGGACTTTCCTCTGCTAAATGTCCCCATTCCACAAATCTAGGGGCTCCAGAGCCAATAGAAAGCAAATCACAACCCGTCCAATCGAGTCCGGGGAAGCCACCCTGGCTGACAATCTGTCCATTAATAAACACTGTAGCCTCTGATGCACTGATACTTATTGTGACATGTGCCCATTCACCTAATGGCAAGGCAGCAGCCGCTCCACCATCGAACCAATTATCACCGCCAGAACCAATATTTAACTTAAGTACCTGATTTCCATCCACGGCTTCCCTAAACAATCTAAAGCCACTTGATCTGTTATTTGGATTACCGGGATTTACAGCATCTTCCGGGCTGATTGTTAATATCCCGGCTCTGTCAGGGGTCGCAATGGTGTTTATCCAAAAAGTCGCGCTAAATTCCGAATTTAAAAGCCCCTCCGTTGGTTTTGTTAAATAGGAGTCAGCGGCACCCTTATATGCATTTGTTCCTGCAAGACCAGAACCTGCAAAGCCAGGTGACCCGACCTGATCTGCCAAATTACCCCTAACCAAATCCCTATAGTCACCATCAAAAGGCATGTATAAAATTTCACCATCATATGTAGGAGTGTATGGCGGGTCTTTGCTGAAATTAACTTCAGCAGAGGTAGATTTACCATTAATATCGGTAGATGTTACCGTTAATTTATGGCTTCCATTTACTAAACCGTCATATGTGTAAGTTTCTGATACATGACGTGGATTACTGAAATTATTTAATGTTGCAATCTCAGTGCCGTCCAAAACTATTGATATTTCATCAACAACATTATCATCATTAACTTCTATTTCTATATCTACAGATGTGACCTCTTCAAAAACCTTAATAGCGGACCCTTCTTCAGGAGAAAGAATGTTTACTATAGAAGGATCCAATTCATATTCCCCGAATCCGGGTTTGTCTAAATTTTGACAACCCGTAATGGCAAACGCAGTCAAAACCACATAAGCCATTATTTTAAATTTATGAAGCCGATTTTTCATAGCTAACTTTTTTTTGAACAATTATTAATAATTTGGATTTTGTACCAATACCCCGTTCGATTGATCGATTGCCGTTTGTGGGATTGGATACCACTCATTTCTAGCTTCATAGCCTAAGCCCCCCAACATGGCAGGTGCTTCACCCCAGCGGACCAAATCGTAAAAACGCTCCCCTTCCATTGCCAATTCTATTCTTCTTTCGTGCTTGACAGCCTCTAATGTTGCAAGTGCTACATCCGGAAGCACGTTTGCCCCACCTCTTGCCCGTGCCCTTACCTGGTTTAAATAATCCGTGGCAAGAGCCACATTTCCTGTTTGAACCGCTGCTTCCGCTGCCATTAGCAGAACATCTGCATATCGAAGAATTTTTATATTCTCCCACAGATTAAACCTCAGGCTAAATCTCACTCTTTCAGCAGCTTCGGTATATGCTTTTTTGTTCCAATATAATTGATCCAGAGGAGGAGTTCCTGGCAAGGTCCCACTACCATAACCGCCATCATCTTCACCCGAAATTAAGATTGTGTCATCCATCCTTGGGTCATCCGGTTCATAAGCATCCACTAAATTTTGGGTAGGCACATTAAACCCCCAACCTAAGTCCCATTGGCCCGTACCTCTAACTCCTTGTGATTGATAATAAGTATTACCAAACTCCTGACCAGATTCTGTAACCAATTGTTGTATTTCAAATATAGATTCAATCGAATTATTACCCTCAATGTTGAACAATGTTTTATAGGAAGGTTCTAATGCATACACCCCGGAATTGATAACTTCCTGACTTTTTGCCAAAGAAGCAGCATAGTTTTCCTGATATAAATACAGTTTGGCGAGTAACCCATCCGCAAACCCTTTGGTAGCCCTTCCAACATGGTTAGAGGGCCAGGTCAAAGGCAAATTTGCGCTTGCAAACTCCAGATCAGCTTCAATAAAAGCATCAACCTCTGCTTCGGTAGATTTTGGATTATTCCCATCGGTTACTTCTGTTATTTTTTCATCAACTATTGGAACCTCCCCGTAATCCCTTCTTAAATCAAAATAAAGAAATGCCCTTACCATTCTGGCTTCGGCCATATTTACCATAGTCCCACTATCCGTTAACCCGGAAACTTCGATGGCATCAATTAAATCATTACAGGCATTGATCACTTTGTAATGGTCATTCCAATTATCATTATTAAAGCCACTATCAATGGAATAATTAAATTCATTAAAATCAGCTCCTCCCTGCGCTTGATCGCCAGCCGAACTCCCTTTATCGGCATCATCGGAACGAATGCTTTGAAACCAGAATCTAGTCCAATTTGAAACGCCCGAATCTCTTAGTTGTCCGTACAATCCAAACGCATCTGCTTCAAAACCACCGGTTGTAAGGTCTCCAACAGTAGCAACTCCTAATGGCTTTGTATCCAATAAATCGTTAGTACACGAAATAATAAATGATAACATAAGCAGTGCTCCTATTATATTCTTAATGAAGACTATTTCTTTTTTCATAGTATTAAAAATTATAAATTTTACTAAAATGTTACATTAAAACCTAAACTGGTTATTACAGGTAAAGGATATCCGCCATTATCAATACTAAACTCAATTGGGGTCCCTCCTGCCTCTGGTGTAAAACCAGAATTATGTTTCCAGGTATATAAATTTTGTGCATTGAGATATAATTTCATATTTTTTATATCCTTTCCATTTATAGTCAATGGTTTAAAATTGTAAGCAAGTTGGACATTCCGAAGTCTTACGTAACTACCGTCCTCTATATTATAAGTAGAATTTTGTTTGTTATACCCGGAAGCTTCAGTTAATCTTGGTTCCCAGTTTGAGGTTCCACCACCTATCCATCTGTCAGCTCTTGCACTTCTGTAGTTAAATTGGGCAAAAGTACTTCCATTACCCCAATTTCGCCATATCTCATTTCCATAAACCCCTTGTACATCAATGTCTAATGAGAGGTTTTTATAAGCAAGATTTACACTTGCACCATACGTAAAATCGGGAGTTGGGTTTCCTATTACCGTTCTGTCATCTTCAGTTATTACACCATCACCATTCACGTCTCTATATTTAAAATCTCCAGGTGCATACTCACCTATTGTACTAGGGGGAGAGGCTTGAATATCTAAATTCGATTGATAAAGCCCTTCGACTTCATAACCAAAAAACGAACCAATTGGAAAACCTTCGCTTGTACGTGTTGGTCCGGCAAATATCTCAAAACCAGGTTCTACTACAGAGTTTACAGTATTTTCTACAGTTGCTAAATTTCCGCTTATTGAATATTGGAAATCCGAGCCCACAGCGTCATTCCAGGTGGTAGAAAATTCAAAACCCTTATTTTCGATTTCCCCGGCATTGGTATAAAATCGTTCACTGCCTCTTGTAACAAATACCAATAAATCTTTTGTTAATTTATTATAATAAGCAGCTTCAAATTTCAATCTGTTTTCAAAAGTAGTTAACTCAAGACCTGCTTCATAAGAGGTAATGGTTTCCCATCTTAAATCATTAGAATTTCGATATGCCAAAACATAAGCAGGAATCACGCCTTGTGGACTGCCTAATATTGCAGATGCCCCTAACTGATAATTGGGCAGGTAAGGATAATTTACAGCATTATATTGATTCCCCAATTCCCCATAAGAACCCTTGAGTTTTAAATAATCAATGAAACTATTCTCCATAAATTTTTCTCTGCTTAATTCCCAGGCCGCACCTAATGACCAAAAATTTTGGTCTCTCGTCGCTTCAGGTAATTCTGAAGAAGAATCCCTTCTAAACGAACCGTTTAAGATATATTTCCCCTGATAATTATATAATAACCGGAATAAAGAGGATGAAGTGGCCCTGTCCCATTGCGTTGAATTTGAAATTCTTGTATCCTGATCGCCAAACGGGAACACATTTAAATACCACCATCTTGGATCATTAGGAATAGGTTCGCCATCAGCCAATTGTCTTACCGAACCATTGATATTTTCCAGATATTCCTGAAAGGTGGTAAAGCCTAATAACGCTGTAATACCATGATCTCCCAAATCTTTAGTATACGTTAGCAGGTAATCCTGTTGAAAATCCTGTTTGGTATTATTGTATTGTGAAACACTTGTTAATATTTGTCCTGAAAAATTGGCAATTTCATCGCTTTCTGCAACATATACAGGGGTAAGGGCAGAATAACCTCTCCCTTTTTGAATTCCATAATTACCCGAATAGGCTGTTCTGAAGGTAAAGTCTTTTAAAAATCTTAACTCGGCAAAAACATTGCCAACAAATCGGTAGGTGTCATCTATAGTCGTCGGTAAACGTTCGTTTACCGCCAGTAAAGGATTCCCTACTTGCGCTCCACCAATTGCGATGGGTAATTGATTATAAACATTATCTGCATTAAAAGGACTCACTATTGGCGTCGCTATCAGTGCAGCACCAAAATTATATGGGCTGTTGGGGGGTGGCCCCGGTAAATCTGATTTTACCCCATTTATACCAATACCAACTTTTAAATTATCGGAAATTTTGACTTCATCATTGATATTAATGGTAATTCTTTGCAATTCCTCATTTCGTATAATTCCTTCTTCTTTTAAATATCCCAGACCAATACTTATTTTATTTGTTTCATTACCACTTTGTATACTTAAATTGGCATTTTGAACGATTGCTCCATTATTTGCAATTTGGTCAATCCAATCGGTATCACCATTGAATAAATTATAAGAAGCATAGGGTGCTAAACCATCATTAACCAATCGCTCATCATATAAGGTTTTAAATAAATCAGCATTGGCCAGGTCAGGTTTTCCAGCAATATATTTAACGCCAGTGGAGGCTGAAAAATTAATATTTAGTATTCCCTCTTTTGCTTGCTTGGTCGTAACAAGTATGACCCCATTTGCTCCCCTTACCCCAAATATGGCCAAAGATGAGGGGTCTTTTAGCAACTCGATAGACTCTATGTCGTTTGGATTGATATAACTGATGTCCTCGCTAAAAATTCCATCAACCACATATAAGGGTTTGGTTTGATTTCTACTAACGGTTCCCCTTATACGAATATCCGGTTCTTGTCCTGGCTGTCCCGAGTTAACTACAGATAAACCAGCGACCTTTCCTTGTAAAGAAGCCACAGGGTTTGCATTAGGTTTGTCTGCAACTACATCCCCCTCAACCTTAACAATTGAACCGGCGAGATCCCTTTTTTTAGCGGTTCCATATCCAACCACAACCACTTCATCCAGGGCTTCTGCATCTTCAGACAGCACAACATCGATTGCTGTCTGCCCGTTAATTGCTACTTCCTCCGTGGTATATCCAACGTAACTTATAGTTAAGGTACCATCAGAAGGAATATCGGCCAGGGTATAGTTACCATCAAAATCGGATTGTGTTCCGGTTACGGTTCCTTTCAGCACAATACTCGCGCCCGGCAACGGTTCCCCGGCGCTATCTGTTATTGTTCCCGCAACAGAGATCTCCTGTTGAGCAAGCCCGGAAAATTGAAGTAATAAAAAACATATTAATAACAAAGTGTAGCGAATTTTCATAATAGTTCAAGGATTGAGTTACGATTTTAACAAGTTATCAAATTAATAGCCTATTACAGCGTATTCCTTATACATAATTATTACATCAATACATAAAGTCCCGGAACCCGCCACTATCTCGGCTTTTGCATAAGTTAAAACATCAAACCCTTATCATAATTTAACATAATGATGTAGTACTGATGTAGTCCGTAATGCGGCAAAAGATCGGAAATCGGAGCTAAAAAGAATATTTATCGGAGCGTAATCAGGAAATTGGAGATATTTTGTGTAGCTTCCAGTTGTAATTTCTTACGAAGACGGTATCTGTGGATTTCAACCCCCCGGGTGGTGATTCCCATCAATGGTGCGATTTCTTTGGTTGAAAGGTTCATCTTAAGATAGGCGCATAGTTTGAGGTCCTTGGGTGTTAGGTTAGGGTATCTTTTCAGCAGGTTACCAAAAAAATCCTCGTGCAATTCCTTGAAATTCATTTCAAAACGTTTCCAGTCTTCTGTATCCTCCATTGAACTGTTCAATTTTTTCATAAACAAACGATACCGTTGCTGGTTGTGGAACTTATCCTTGTTCATCAACAGCAAATTCTTCAATTCCAGGATCATTTCATTTTTCCTGGCGACATTCATGGTGCTGCTAGCCAATTCCTTTTGTTTGAGCCTGATTTCTTTGGCCAGTTTTTCCTTTTCAAGACGGGCCAGTTGCTCTTCCTGTTCCCGATGCAGCTGCGCGATGAGGTTATCATGCTTTTTTTGTAGTTTCCGGCGGTTAAACCATCTGAGGTAAAACACGAGCGCCAATAAAAGCAGCACATAGCCTGCAATACTCCAGGCAGACAGGTACCAGGGTGCCAAAATTTGAAAAGAAAGTTTCAGCGGTTCCGATTTTTGGTTCTCCGTACCTACCGTTGAGATTTTGAGGTCATAGTCTCCATATGGAAGGTTTTGAAACTGGATGGTACCCCGGTTGCTATAGGCAGATTTTTCCATTGCACCCCGTAACTCGTAATAATACCGGGGCATAATCTGTTTGGCCGAGGATATTTTGAATTGCAGGTCCTGTGCACTTTTATACGGAATCAGAAAGGCCGTATCCAGAAGCGTATAGGCCACATCCTCATCCCGGAAACCACTGAGTTGGGGTTTATACAATTCCAAGTTCTCCTGTTGCTTCCTCAATTTGGAAAGATCAAGCTTCGCGAAGCCATCGATCAGGGTAAAGTAGTAGGTAGAATCATTTTGTTTGATGATCCTCCCGGATTCCGGTGCCAGCCGCTCCTGAAACTGCTTGTCGGACAAAACCAAATGATCTGACTTCAGGTCTGTCTGAATTACTTCCTTGGTGTTTTCATTATTTACAAACCAGTAGTAAGCACCATCATTATACAAGAGGTCCTTGTTTGTGTATGCCTGAAATTCTTTAAAAGCCCCAATAGTGCCTAAAATTGGGTCGTATATGTACCATTCGCCGGCACTTTGCAGCACGATCTGGTTTTTTATATTATACAGTTTGATATTATAAATATTGGGCGGCGCCTGGGTGTTTAAGTCCTCCCTGATTACAACGGAATCCTTTTTCATATTGAGCTTAATCCTATAAAAACCCTTGTAAGGATGAGCTGCCCACAAGGTTTCCGGATCTTCGAAACACAGGTACTTTACCGGGAAAGGGAATCCGGCTACGGGCCTGGCCTGCCATTGCCCGTCTTTGCCCCTGTCATATTTCGCAATCCCCGTATAGGTTCCCTGCAAAAAGGATGCTCCTCCTTCCGGTATGCTCACTATCTGGTAGCCGCCCGCAATAGTGGAAATAAGTTCCAGCTTATCCCCTTCAATCCTGAAAGTTCCGGTATTGTGCCCGCAAAAAAGGTCACCGTCTATCACTTCCAGGTCCCAGACGTGGCCCTGGGATCCTTCAACAAAATGGAGTTTGTTTTCCCTGAAATAATAGATCCCGGTATTGCTGCCGACATATAGGATGCCCTTATAAAAAGCCAGGTCATATACCGTGCCCACCACTCCGGAATAATCCGTAAAATAGGTGAGCGGATGATTGAGCTGCACCCTGTCTATACCGTTGTCCAGCCCCAGCCATAACTGGTCCCGGACCTGTAACATGGACAATATGGTATTGTTCTGCAACCCGGATTCCCGATTGAATACCTGATAAGTGTCTCTTTCAGGGTCGTACAGATAAACCCCGTTTTTAATGGTTCCAAAAGCAATTTTCCCATTGCTCAATCGCAATATCTGGTTTAATTGGAACCGCTTTAATTCAGTATTGATGCCCGTGTTGAAGGGATTCAGCTGCCCGTTGCTCAATATATAGCACCCATTGAGCTTAGTGCCGATCATCAGGCCCTCCGGGATGATGTCCATGTCTATTACGATCTTTTCATCCAGGACCTCATGGTTGCCGTAGGGCACCAATTCTACCCCAGACAGCCAGTACAATCTTTCATGACCTGCCGCTACCAATACTTTGTCCCGGAATACCTCCATATAACTAACAACCATAGGAGGATCAATGACTGTTATTGCATTGTCTTTGTATTCATAGATTCCCGAGAAGGACCTGAATAAAATGGCATCTTTATAAGGCAGAATCTGCCAGAACTCCTCACTGGTAAAAACATGGTCCCGTATCAGGTGGGTCAGGGAAGTATACTCCAGGTTCCCGACAGCATTTTTCATCCAATAACCAAATTCTTCATAGGATCCGGTATAGATCCGGCCTTCGATGCTTGCCACCGAGCGAATAGTGGTATTGTGTGGCAATTTATACAATGTCCATTCCTCCCCGTTATAATGTAACAAACCTTCATTGTTTGCTACATACAATTCCCCTTCCTCATCACAGGCCAGGCTCCAGTTCTTGCTGGCTGCTTTGTATTCAAAGATCTTGTAGTTCTGGATAGGAGGCAGGAGGACCTGGCCCCAAAGCCCGATAGGCAGGAGGAGGAGGAGAAATAAGTAACCACTATTTTTCATGCCCTATAATTGTTGCCCGCTGGGGCAATGAGCTGGGTAATATACAAAAAACAAAACCTCGTTACCTCCTGAAAAAAAAGTACAAAACATCTAAATACAGCATAAGGGCCGTGGAGAAAAGCCCCGGGCCAATTTTTTTAAAGGGGCACTATGAAGGCAGCTCCCCGCAGGCACTTCCGACCCATCCGGTATAAGCAACATTTTCCCTAGGCGATTGCCAATTTTTTGCTAATTTCATGTGATTCGCCCAAGGACTGCAAAAGCATGAGAAACATCCTGTACATACCATTTTTTTGGTGCGGCCTGTTTATTGCCGGGACATCTATAGCTCAGGACATTGTTGTGGAAAACAGCGACATTGCAGCATCCCCCCTGTTTCTCAATCAGAAAGCCATGCCCCTCAAAATGAGGTTTTCCAACCGGAACATCCGAAAGAATACCAACGACAGCACCTATATTGTGTCAACCCTGTTTTATAAAAGCCAGGAATCTACCTGGGATTCTATGACCGTCAACCTCCGGGCACGTGGGAATTTCAGGCTTGAAAATTGTTATTATGTACCCCTTAAAATGAAGTTGGACAGGGATGTGACCAGGGGTACTGAATTTGAAGGCAACCAGAAGCTGAAGGTTGTGTTGCCCTGTTTGACGAACCGGGATACCGATGACTATATCCTGAAAGAATTTATGGCCTATAAACTATATGAAATCATTTCCCCTTATCATTTTAAGACACGGTTGGCACTCATCGAATTTATTGAAGAAAGGGGCTCCAGGGAGAAACGGCACACCCTGAAAGGGATCCTGATTGAGGATATTGAAAATGTGGCGGCACGTGTGAACGGGAAAGAAATTGAAAGGTTGGTTCATCCCCTGCAGCAGGAACCCATTTCCTCCCTGCACAATTCATTTTTTCAATTTCTGATCGGTAATACCGACTATTCCACCAAACAGCAGCATAATGAGAAATTGTTGTTCATCAATAACAACTTTATCTGCATCCCCTATGATTTTGACATGTCCGGACTCGTCAACGCGGATTATGCATTTGTTGCCAATATCCAGAATATGCCCCGAAAGATCACAGTAGTGACGGATAGGCTATACAAAGGCTACCAACGTGAAGCTACACTTCTGGAGGAAGTAAGGCGTGATTATATCAGGCACAAGGCTGAGATGATGCAGGCAGTAGCGGCACTGAAAGACCTGTTCAACGACCCACGGCAATATTCAATGGCCCGGGAATATGTAGAAGGGTTTTACGATATCCTTGAAAATGATAAAAAATTCCATGCCTATATTGGCAGTACAGGGCGGCTTAAATAACCTTCCTGTAACCTTGTCAAATAGTTGTACATTGAACCAGGAACATCAACTTTACACTGATCCTTAAAATGACCTCCGGCACACCATTTATACATGAGAATTTTCTACTCGAAAACAAATATGCAGAGGAACTGTACCATTCGTACGCCCGTAAAATGCCCATTATTGACTACCACAATCATTTGACGCCGGGAGATATAGCCAACGATACCATCTTTGAGAATTTAACAAAAGCCTGGATCTCCGGAGACCATTACAAATGGCGTGCAATGCGTACGCTGGGGTTTGATGAGCGCTTTATAACGGGCGATGGCACAGATAAGGAAAAGTTTTCAAAATGGGCAGAGTCCGTACCGTATACCCTGAGGAATCCCCTCTATCACTGGACACACCTCGAGCTGGCGCGTTATTTTGATATCCATGGGCTACTGAATAAAAATTCGGCAGACGCCATATACAGTGAGGCTTCGGTTAAATTGAATTCTGAAGCTTACAGCTGCAGGAAGCTATTAACTAAAATGAACGTTGCGGTGCTCTGTACCACGGAAGATCCCATCGACAAGCTCGAACACCATCAAAGGATTGCGAAAAGCGATTTCCAGACCAAAGTGAGCACGGCTTTCAGGCCGGATAAGGCAATCCTGATCCAGCATCCGGCCTATAACGAATATCTGGATCGACTTGGAGAAGCAGCCAATATCACGATCAATACCTATGATACTTTATGCGATGCGCTAAAAACCCGGATAACCTACTTTGACCACCGTGGCTGTAAATTATCTGACCACGGCCTGAACCATATGTATTATGAGCCGGCTTCTTCCCCGGAAGTAGCTTCTGTTTTTCTGAAAAGGAGAAACAAGCAGGTTTTAACGGGTACGGAAGCAGCGCAGTTTCAAAGCGCATTGTTGCTCTTCCTTGCTGAAACGTACCATGAAATGGGATGGGTGCAGCAATTTCACCTTGGGGCATTGCGGAACAACAACAGCAGGATGAACAGGGAATTAGGCCCGGATACGGGTTGGGATTCCATAGGCGATTATCCGCAGGCCGAAAAATTATCGAAATTTTTAGATGCGCTCGACTCCAGGGATAAACTGGCGAAAACCATCCTCTACAATTCCAATCCGGGGGACAACCCCGTACTGGCCACCATGGTCGGGAACTTTAACGATGGAAGCGTCAGAGGCAAGATACAGTTTGGCTCCGGCTGGTGGTTCCTGGACCAGAAGGACGGCATGATCAGGCAGATGAACGACCTGTCCAATATGGGGCTGATTAGTTGTTTTGTAGGCATGCTGACAGACTCGCGGAGTTTTCTGTCTTTCCCCAGGCATGAATATTTCAGGCGGGTGCTCTGCAACCTCCTCGGGCAGGAGATCGAACGCGGTGAATTGCCTGTGGAAATGGAGTGGATCGGGAAAATTGTCCAGGATATTAGTTATTACAATGCAAAATCGTATTTTGATTTTTAATCAGGAGCAGATCATCAATTAATTTAAACTCTTTGAAGCAACCAGTTTATTATTCTTTATTTCCAATTACCGGGTATAGTCCCACCATAATCAATAACCTTCAAAAGGGAAGCCGATGAATTATTGCAGGATACTGAGCTTTTTGCTGGTACTTTTCCTGATGCAGGGATGCCAACCCGATAAAAGATCGAGGACCATACGGCTTGCCCATGGGTTGGATGTGAACCATAGTGTTCACCGGGCAATGGTTAAAATGGGGGAAGACCTCATGAAAAGGTCCGGGGGAAAACTCAGGCTGAAAATTTATCCAAGCCAACAGCTGGGGACAGAGCGGGAATGCCTGGAATTATTGCAGATCGGAAGCCTTGATATGACGAAGGTCTCCGTTGGCGTGCTGGAAAACTTTGCGCCGAAAATGAAGGTGCTGGGGCTTCCGTTCCTTTTCAGGGATCGGGAGCATTCGTTCCGGGTGTTGGACGGGCCCATAGGACAACAATTACTCAAAGACGGGGAGCGATACTGGCTCAAGGGCCTGGGGTATTATGATGCCGGAAGCCGGAGTTTTTATACCAAGGACAAACCCATCGCGCAACCAGATGATCTGAAAGGCCTCAAAATAAGGGTCATGGAAAGCGCAACAGCAGTAAAGATGGTACAGGCACTCGGGGGGTCCCCTACACCTATTTCCTGGGGGGAACTCTATACCGCTTTGCAGCAGGGCGTAGTAGACGGGGCGGAGAATAACCCACCCAGTTTTTATCTGTCGCGGCATTATGAAGTTTGTAAATATTATTCACTGGATGAACATACGGTCCTCCCGGATGTCTTATTGGCAGGCACCCAATTGTGGGACAGGCTTTCTCCGGAGGAACAAGAATGGTTGCGTGAATCTGTTAAGCAATCGGTTCAATACCAGCGCAAATTATGGGCCGAATCTGAGGCGGAAGCCCTGGCAGAAGTACAAAAGGCAGGAGTGGAGATCATATTCCCCGATAAGGCCCCCTTCTCCCAAAAGGTATCAACGATCTACGAAGCATACAGGAATGATAGTGTAATACAGGATCTGATAGAACAGATCCGGAAATCCCTTTGAGAACAAATGCGGAAAAGGATTGACAGATTACTTGAAGGGAGCCTAATAGCCATCATGGCAATTATGGTCGTCAACGTATTATGGCAGGTCTTCACCCGGTATGTGATGGTGGTACCGAGCTCCTTCACAGATGAACTTGCCCGCTACCTTATGATCTGGATAGGGGTTTTGGGTGCGGCCTATGTCTCCGGAAAAAACGGGCATGTGGCAATAACCATTATCCCCTCACGGGTGAAATCGGCTACTCGAAGGAAATTGTCGCAACTTGTCAATGTGCTGATCATTGCCTTTGTCTTAATGGTACTGGTGGTTGGAGGTTCCAGATTGGTATATATCTCCTACCTGCTCGGCCAGCAGTCGCCCGCCCTCCAAATACCGCTGGCTGTCGTTTACCTGATCCTTCCTATAAGTGGAATCCTGATCATATATTATAAATTATCAGACCTTTTAAAACGGTAAGCATGATGGAAAGTATTCCTGTATTGGTCCTGGTAATCAGCTTTTTCGGGCTCCTGGCCATCGGGACGCCGGTAGCCTGGAGCATAGCGCTGTCATCCCTGCTCACCATGCTGGTCAGCATCCCGGCCATCCCCGCCTTTACCACCGTTTCACAACGAATGGCCACGGGGCTCGACAGTTTTGCTTTACTTGCCATCCCCTTCTTTATCCTATCAGGGGAATTAATGAACAAAGGGGGGATTGCGCACCGGCTGATCGCTTTTGCTAAAACCCTGGTGGGCGCCCTGCCTGGCGGCCTGGCCCTGATCAATATCATAGCCGCCATGCTTATGGGGGCTATTGCCGGCTCGGCAATGGCATCCGCTTCGGCTATGGGCAGCATTTTGGGGCCCGAAATGGAAAAGGAAGGCTATTCCAGGGAATTTGGGGCCGCCGTGAATATTACCTCAGCGACTACGGGACTTGTAATCCCTCCCAGTAACGTTCTTATCGTATATTCCCTGGCCAGTGGCGGGGCCTCGATTGCCGCCCTCTTTCTGGCCGGGTACATACCCGGAATGCTGACAGGCCTTTTCTTAATGATCGTGGCATCGCTGTGGGCCAGGAAGAAAGGGTATAAACTCGGAAAGCGAAGCAAACTAAAGGACATTTTCAGGACCCTGGTGGACGCCCTGCCAAGTTTGTTTTTGCTGGTAGTAGTGATCGGGGGGATCGTTAGCGGTATCTTCACAGCCACGGAAGCATCCGCCATCGCCGTGTTGTACAGCGTACTGCTTGGGTTTTTCTATAAAGAGATCTCCTTTCGGAAGTTACCACAAATCCTGCTCGATTCCTCTGCCACAACAGCCGTGGTAATGTTGCTGATCGCGGCATCCATGTGCATGTCCTGGGCCCTGTCCTATGAAAATATCCCTCAGGATATCAGTTCCGCCCTGCTGGGTCTGAGCGATAACAAGATCGTGATCTTACTGATCATCAATGTGCTGCTCCTGCTGGTAGGGATCTTTATGGATATGACGCCTGCCGTCCTGATTTTTACGCCCATATTCCTTCCCGTTGTAACCCGGCTGGGATTAGACCCGGTTCACTTTGGTATCATTATGGTCCTTAACCTCTGTATTGGCCTTTGCACCCCCCCGGTGGGTTCTGTACTATTCGTAGGGGTGGGCATTGCCAAAACCACTATTGAAAAAGTATTTAAGCCCCTGCTGCCGCTCTTTGCCGCTATGATCCTTGCGTTGTTCCTGGTAACCTATATCCCGCAGCTAAGCCTTTGGCTTCCGGCACTGTTCGGATTGTAATAAGCTTCACTACAATGAATCGATTAACGAGAGAACATATCGGGCTGGAACGCAGGTATTCAATACGGGTAATGCAGTTTGGCGGGGGAAACTTTTTGCGGGCCTTTGTAGACTGGATGGTTCAACTGCTCAATGAAAAAACAGGTTTTAATGGCGGAGTAGCGGTAATCAAACCTACGGCAAAGGGGGATTACGGTAACCTGAAATCACAGGATGGGTTGTTTACGGTGATCCTGAAGGGGCGGGAACAGGGGGAATTGGTTACACACCAGAAACTGGTGACCTGTGTGGAGAAGGTAATTAATCCCTATGGGGACTGGCCTGCCTACCTGGACCTTGCAAAGGAGGAAGCGCTTCGGTTCATCGTCTCGAATACTACGGAAGCCGGCATTCGGTTTAATGCATCGGATGGCATTACTGACAAGCCGCCCGCGGAATTCCCCGCCAAACTGACCGTATGGTTGTACCATCGATTTCAACATTTCCGGGGTGATAGCGGCAAAGGCTGTATTATACTCCCTTGTGAACTCATCGAAAAAAACGGGCAGGCACTGAAAAACACGGTATTGCAATATGCAGAAAACTGGTCCCTTGGGGTGCCTTTTACCCGGTGGGTGACTGAGGCCAACATCTTTTGTGATACGCTGGTGGACAGGATCGTATCAGGATTCCCGGCAGATGAACAAGCCGAACTCTTTGAGGCCATGGGCTATGAGGACCGGCTCCTGGTTGCAGGGGAATATTATCACAGTTGGGTTATCCAGGATTCCGGGATGGTTCAGCAGGAACTACCTGCCGGGGCGGGTTTAAATATTGAGTTTGTGAAGGATATCGCCCCCTACAGGAAACGTAAGGTGCGCATTTTAAACGGGGCACATACCATCATGGTGCCCCTCTCACTGTTATACGGTCATGAAACGGTGCAGCAGGCAATGGACGATGAGTTTACAGCTGGTTTTATCCGGGATGCCATTATTGAAGAGGTAATCCCAACCCTGGACATGGACCCCAAGGCATTGAAGTATTATGCAAAAACCATATTTGAACGTTTCGGGAACCCCTACCTGAAACATGCGCTGCAAAGCATCGCCCTTAATTCAATTGCCAAATTCAGGGTGCGGGTACTGCCCAGCATCCTGGAATATAACAGGCGGACCAACAGACTTCCCGTTCACCTGGTCTATGCCTTTTCCTGCCTTATCATGTTCTATAAGGGTGACTGGAAAGGGCGCCGGATGCCGTTGGCGGACGACCCTGAGATACTCTCCGAACTGACAGCCATTTGGGTTGGCGGGGAAGCAGCTGTCATCGCAGCAAAAGTTTTGGGGCAAAAGGATTACTGGGGCCAGGATCTCTGCAGCGTCCCGGGACTGGCAGACGGGGTTGCCCGGGCCCTTGCTTCCCTGGAGCAATACGGTGTTGAAGGGGGGTTCGCCCGTTTCAGGGAAAATCGTTCTTAAACTACGCCATTCCTCTTACCGATCAGCGAGATCACAGCGTGGATCTTTATAGGATGAATGGGTCTTCCTGCCCTTCAGGATACAAGGGGATCTTTTGCCCGCATTTCGGATAAATTCCCGGGAGTTGCCATGGAATTTATTTTTTTATTTTCCTAAATATGAGTACCTTATGTTGGCAATCCAACAAAAAACTATCGCACTATGGGAAGAATCAAGGCTTTGAACAAATGGGCCAATGCCCACACGTATTATGTTTTGGATGTGGTACGCGCGGCTTTGGGGGTTTTTCTAATTGTAAAGGGGATAGATTTTATGTCCAATATCGCCCAGCTGACAGCGGTGATGAAACCTTTTGAAGACCTGCCGGGGAGTTGGCTGATCATGCACTACGTAATAGGCGCTCATTTCGTTGGCGGATTTTTGATCGTGGTAGGGCTGTTGACTAGGTGGTCCGTTCTGGCCCAACTGCCCATTCTGATTGGCGCCATCCTTGTAAATTTCCTTGGGGTGATGAATGTTTCCAACCTTCTGCTTGCCCTGGTTGTTTTTCTGGTCTGTGTATTTTTCCTGTTCTACGGATCCGGAAAACACTCCGCTGATTATTATTTAAAAATGCAGAAATAGCGCCGGGGTTCCTGTCTGGTTTCAGACTATACCTGCTGTCCTTTTTCAGGCAATTGATTTACTATACTATAGTTCCCTCGCTGCTCTCCCCGAGACCATAAAGGATGGGCCATTTTAGGGTCATCCTGAAAATAGTCACTTAATGCCCGTTCACGAAAGCGAAATGGCATATTTGCGCATTTTTGAATCTGAATACTAACAATAATCAAAACTAACACACAATGAAAAATCTCATGCTTTTTTCGATGCTTTTTGTTGCCTTTATCCTGCAGGCCCAGGACACTTTTTGGACAAGCTATAATTTTGTGGTTGAACCACAGAATGAAGCGACAGTGTATCAACTTATTGACGATTATTTTAAGGAAAACAAAAAAGAGGGCGTTACGGTCCGGCTTTTTGAGAACCACTTTAACGACAGTGGTAACGAGTATACCCATTCCATTGGGTTTTCAGGGTCCCTGGACGCCCTGGAGGCACAATATTCCGTCGGCGGGAATGATAATTGGGAGTTGTTTTTTACCCGTTTGAACCAACATATAAAGGCAGGATACAATTCCTTTATGGGGCAGATCATTACGGTTGACGGGGACCAGGCCACTGCTTACCCCGTGCAGCGTTACTTTATGATCGATGTTGAGGATGAGGATACATTTTTAACCGCCCGCAAGAAGTATAGTGCCAGTCTCAGTACAGATGGCTTGTTGGTGGTTTTGGGGAGCATTACTTCCGGACATTCCCCGGACGGTGAGACCCACATGGTCATCCAAGGGTTCAGGGATTTCAAATCAGCCATTGGCGGTGTAGACGCTATGCTCTCCGAGGAGCAGGTTGAAGCCCGGAAGAAAGCATGGAAGGAATTCCAGGCTACCAACGGGGCAAAACTGGTCCGGTCCGGTACAAGGGTGCTCCTGGGAAAATGGTAAGCCCTTGGGGCATCGGCAGGACCTAAGCGATCCCGTTCAGACCATGTGAATACATGCATTAGTTGATATCCCTGCCTGCCTCCAATTGCAGGACCATATCCTCCAATGCCTTTTTGTTTTGGTCATCAGGAGCCTGGGCAAGTGCTTTTTTTGCGAACTGCAGCGCCTTCGGGAAGTCTTTGATCGCGGCATATGCGCGCATCATCCCCACATGGGTAGGCCACGCCCCTTTGGAATTTTTAAAATTACTTTCAAAAATCACAAAGGCCTCTTCTGTTTTTTTTATGGACAAAAGCTCCCGGCCATATTGGTGCAGTTCCAGGATGGTGGCTTTTTCTAAAGCAAGTGCCATGACCTTTTGGGCTTCACCAGGTTGTCCCATCTGATCCAGAAGTCCGGATTTGATACTTAGGGCCGTAAAATTGTTCTGCCCTCCCAGGGAAGGTGAAATGGCCGTATTGATCCACCCGACTGCCTGTTCCTGATTGACCTCGTGCCTCAGGCACCACCTGGCGCCGGCCTGTAAACTGGGGGGATCAAATCCCAGGGCACCGCTCAGTTGTTTCCTGATGTCAGCCAGAATCGTTTTTTCAGGATCTATTGAAATAGTAAGGGGGATCCTCCAGTTTTCCCACTCCAGGGCGAGCGTTACGGAATTTGGGGTCTGGTTGTAAAACCTGTATTGCAGGCGTTCCCTGACGGGGGTAACCTCTTTTTCCTGTATGGTGGAAACCCGTAAAACATCCAGATCCTCGTTATAGAAATAGGAGCCCCATCCTGCTGTATTACGGTTAAATATCAGCTGGCAACTATCCGGGTAGACGGCGATGAAAAAACCATAGGTACCGGCTGCCAGTTCTTTACCATTGATCTTAACGGCCGTTGAAAAGGAAATGGAGGTGCTTTCATCCGCTCCCGCCCTCCAGGGGGAAGGGGCGTCTGAGCCAAATCCCAGGACGGTAAAACCGAACGGGACAACATCCGTGCCCCATATGTTGCCATCCCTGCCGCGGACGGCTGGTGCATTATAGGTAACTTCGATCTGGGTTACTCCCAGTTTTCTCCCAAGGTTATTCGAAATATTGACAGTATCAGGTATCCTCAGGGCCTGGGACCATATGAAGGGAGAGATAAGCAAACAAAGGAGCAGCTGAACTTTTGGAAGTGTTGATTTCATGATTGATGGTTTCCATAAATGTAGGTAAAAATCTGCAGCCGGGAAACGGTTTATCCTATGAACAAAATGAAAGCATGCCATGAAAAAACCCGGTAACCTTCCGGACTAGAACATGGAGTACATCCTATCCGAAATAATTAAGGAGAATTGCCGGTTTTAAAACGGTAAGAATTAGTACTTTTGCACTGCTTTCTTAGCTGCCACTCTTCTAATATATTTACATTCAAGCTATATCAGCTTGCAATAAAAAAAAGGCATCGTAGCTGAACGGCTAGGCTAGGCTCCGCACGAGCCTATATAATGGTTCGAATCCATTCGATGCCTCTGCAAAGAGATTATATGTTAATTCAGAATAGTCAGAGACTGCCCGCTATTTCCTTATTACATCTTGCTTCATTGAATTGAGTATTGAGATAATTTCGTCAATTTCCGGTCCCCCGATTCCGTTCTCTTCTAAAGCAGTTACTACATCCTCATTGGCAATGTCAAAATCGGCTTCGCTGATATCCAAGCCCTGGTGCGAAGATACCATATCCCTTCCGGTATATTTATGGGGGCCCCCTAATCCCATTGAAAAGAATTCAAAAACCAATTGTTTCAATGTATCCATATCCACATGGTGGAAATAGTGACCAATGCTGGGATTGCTGCGGTTTTTGTCCAGAATATCATCACCGATTTTTCGAACCCCTTTTTCTCCTCCTAACCTTTCATAAAGGCTCCTGGTTGGAGCTTGTAAATTTTCTGATTCCATGACCCTCAATTTAGTGTTAAACTCCCTATCTCTAAAATCTCTGTAAAAGTAGCCCTTCTATCTCCTATCGACTACCTCGGATGTTCCTGAATCCAGTACTATTGATCCAACCTACACGAAATATTTACTGAATTCAGAAGGTGCATATCCAAAGGATTTGCGAAATTGTTTGCTGAAATAGGAGGGATTAGAGAAACCGACCTCAAAGGCAATTTCAGAAATTGTACCTTCCTTGTTTCCCAGGAGGCTCCTTGCTTTAATCATTCGATAATCGGTTATGAGTTTATTGGGGGATTTACCTGATAATTCGATAATTTTCCTATACAACTGGGTTCTGCTCATTCCGATCTGCAAACAAAGCGATTTGATACCAATTGTCTCCTGTTCCGTGCTATTTTCCAGGTACGTGAAGATCTTTTTAATCAAAGATTCTTCATTTCTTGATAATAGCTTTATAGAAGAAGGCAATGTAAAACTATCATTCTCTATCTCGTGTAAATTTTTCATGTTGCTCGAAAGCACTATTTGGTTTTCACCAGCAATTGTACACATCCAATGAGCACATAAAATTGCAGCTATGGAAAATCCTTCTTTTGCTGTTAAGGGATGATCATTGTTAATGGACATTTTAAAGCCTGAATAATGTGGAATTTCCGAGATCATTAGACACTGTATTCTCCTGGCACAGCGGTATGAATTTATGGAAGAATTAAAAACAGCCACAAGTCGGTTATGAAACGTGCACTCAAGTGTTCTTCCTTTAAACTGAGTTATCAGGTTTACAGCCTTTTTTTTTAATTTGATGGCAGCAGACACCTGATCCTTGACTTTTGCGGCTTTAATAGGAAAAAGCAGGTCTATTACCAATATAGCGCGATTGGCAGTATCTAACTGTCCGTCATCCGTTAAAGTCATATCATTTTCATCCGTCATCAGGTTATCTCCCATAAATAGCTTAAAGAACCCTTCCTCTACTTCCTGAATATTACAGGGGGTGTTACCATGGGATGCCAAATGACAAGCAATGCAGGATTCGGGATCAGGGCCCTCAATCAAACAAAAAACCATTGCGGAATTTTTATTCACCCACAACTGTATATACCGAACCCCGTAATGGTCCTGATTGGCAAGATCCGCCATGTGGGCAGCCCTGACATCTTCTATCGTGAGGTCACCTTCTAACTGATGATAGTCTATATAAAGAGGCATATGCTTATGATTGATTCCCAGTTGCCGGCCCTTTCATGAAAGCCTTCTAACAATTGATCAGTAAACACCTGAGCAAATTGAAATGCACTATAAACCTGTATACAAGTTACTGAACAATCGAAATCAATCCAAATGATAATTCCGGTCTTGTGAAATGAATTGAATTGCATCATCTCAGTAAGAATCCCGCCTTACCATTCACTTCTGCCCTTTAAATTCCAATTTCGGCTTAGTATTGGTCCGGACAAGAAATATATACCCTGTCTTTGGGCCAATCTTAGATTGAAAGAATACATATGATTGCAGGATGCGATAAATAACTTGATGGCATCAGGATTGCCAGATCTTTATAATTTCCCTCTCCCTCCACATCTTTTTCTTGATTCCTGGATATAGCCTGCCCGGTTATACAGGGTAAAAATTCGTTGACGGATCTTATAAATTTATAGCCACATTTTTGAATCTTGATATGGCAAATTTTGATATCTGCACAGCCATGCTATATCTTTAACAACTAATTACATTTGAATGCTATTCCAGGAAATGAAGGATTATGTGATTACCGTAAACAAAAAAGCAATACCCGTTTCCAAAAAGGAGGTCGAAGGATTAGACATGGTTGCGGTCAGTGGTACCGACTTTCACCTGCTCCGGAATAACCAGGGCTATGGTATAAGGTTGCTGCGGGCCGATTATTTAAACAAGAAGCTGGTGGTCTCTGTCAATGGAAATACCTACGAACTTACCATTGAAGATGCGTATGACCAGCGCGTACAGGAAATGGGGCTGCTTGCCGCAGCCTCCCAGGAAGTAAATTCAATTAAAGCCCCCATGCCCGGGCTCATCGTCGATATTATGGTTGTGGAAGGACAGGAAATTTCCGAGGGATCCCCCTTGTTGATACTTTCCGCTATGAAGATGGAGAATATAATCCTGTCGCAGGGTATGGGAACTGTAAAAACTATAGCCGTCAAAAAGGATGATGCGGTAGAAAAGGGGCAATTGATCATCGAAATGGAATAGCCTCACCAGAGGAGAGGTGAATCGGAAACCCGGGGAAAAACCCCGGGGAATTCTTTTGATTAAAGACTGTAATAATGAACAAAATACTGGTGGCGAACAGGGGGGAAATTGCCCTTCGGGTAATGAAGACAGCCCGGAAAATGGGCATAAAAACAGTTGCGGTCTATTCCGAAGCTGATCGGCATTCGCCCCATGTAAAATTTGCCGATGAAGCCGTTTTGATAGGAAAGGCACCTTCTTCAGAGTCGTATTTGTCCATGGAGAAAATAATAGCCGCCGCGAAGGAAACCGGGGCGGAAGGTATCCACCCCGGCTACGGGTTTCTAAGTGAAAATCCCCGGTTCGCACAACTGGCAGCAGACAACGGTATTATTTTTATCGGGCCAAGCCCTTATTCCATAGAGGTTATGGGCAATAAGCTGGCAGCAAAAGAAGCGGTGCGCCACTATAAAATCCCCATGGTCCCGGGTACGGAAGAGGTCATTACGGATGTCGCTTTGGCAGAAAAAATAGCAAAGGATATAGGCCTGCCCATCCTGATCAAAGCCGCGGCCGGGGGTGGTGGTAAAGGAATGCGGGTTGTTGAATCCCTCAAAGACCTGCCGGATCAACTGGAACGGGCCATCAGTGAAGCAGATGCGGCCTTTGGCGATGGTGCCGTCTTTATTGAGAAATATATCAGCTCTCCAAGACATATCGAAATTCAGGTACTTGCAGATACTCATGGTAATTTTGTCCACCTTTTTGAAAGGGAATGCAGCATTCAGCGCAGACATCAAAAGGTAGTGGAAGAGGCACCTTCGGTAATCCTTACGCCCGCAATGCGGTCGGAAATGGGTTCCGCAGCAGTGAAAGTGGCCAAATCCTGCAACTATGAAGGTGCGGGAACGGTAGAGTTTTTAATGGATGCAGATGCCAATTTCTATTTCCTCGAAATGAATACCCGGTTACAGGTGGAGCATCCTGTAACGGAACTGATAACCGGAACAGACCTGGTAGAACAGCAGATCAGGATTGCCAGGGGTGAAACCCTCGCCTTCAAACAGGAAGACCTGAGCATAGAGGGGCACGCCATTGAGCTCAGGATTTACGCAGAGGATCCCCTGGAGAATTTTACACCCAGTATCGGAACCCTGTCAACCTATACAGTCCCTGAAGGGCCAGGCATCCGTGTGGACGACGGGTTCGAGGAAGGCATGCGGGTACCTATCTATTATGATCCCATGCTGGCAAAACTGATTACGTATGGGAAAACCAGGGAAGAAGCGATACAACTGATGATTGCGGCCATTAACCAGTACCGGGTTGAGGGGGTAGCCACTACCTTAGCGTTCGGAAAATTCGTTTTCGAACATAAAGCCTTTCAATCCGGAAATTTTGATACGAATTTCGTTGCTGATTTTTATTCCCCTGAAACCCTTTATACCAAAAATGCCGAGGAGCTAAAAATTGCTGCCCTGGCAGGATTACAGCTATACCTTGAAAATCAAAAAATACTCAAGACGCCACTTTCAGTTGCTTCAAATTGGCAGAAAAACAGAAGGTAGTACCCCGAATCCATTTAATAAACAGGTCTGGTATGAAAGATAAAAAGAAAATCCTGGAAGGTAAACTGGCAAAATCGCGCCTGGGGGGTGGCCAACAGAGAATAAACACCCAACATGCCAAGGGGAAACTAACGGCACGTGAACGGCTCCATTTTTTGCTGGATGATGGTTCTTTTGAGGAAATGGGAGCCCTGGTCACCCATCGCAGCAAAGACTTCGGGATGGAAAAGCACGTTTTTTATGGCGATGGTGTCGTGACGGGCTATGGCACCATCAACGGCCGGCAAGTTTGTGTATTTGCCCAGGATTTCACCGTATTTGGCGGTTCCCTGTCCGAAACACACGCTGAAAAGATCTGCAAAATAATGGATTTGGCCATGAAAATAGGTGTGCCGATTATCGGCCTGAACGATAGTGGTGGCGCCAGAATACAGGAAGGGGTACGGTCCCTGGGTGGGTATGCGGATATCTTTCACAGAAATGTTATGGCTTCGGGGGTAGTGCCCCAAATATCTGCCATCATGGGACCTTGTGCCGGCGGTGCAGTATATTCGCCCGCCATAACCGACTTTACCATTATGGTGGAAAATTCGAGTTATATGTTCGTTACCGGCCCCAATGTGGTCAAAACGGTAACCAATGAAGATGTTACTTCAGAGGAATTAGGCGGCGCCTTTACCCACGCATCAAAATCGGGCGTCACACATGTTACGGCAGCGAATGATTTGCAGTGCATTGAGCAGATCAAAAAGATGGTGGGTTATATGCCACAGAACTGTGAAGACACCGCTGCAGACATCCCCTATAATCTGGGGGACGAAATACGGGAGGTTTTGGAGGACATCGTTCCTCTGAGTGCCAGGCAGCCCTATGATATGCTACAGGTGATCCACGGGATCATTGATGCAGATACTTTTTTTGAAATCCACAGGGAATACGCCAAAAACATGGTGGTGGGATTTGCACGCCTGGCCGGGAAAAGTATCGGCATCGTTGCTAACCAGCCCATGTATTTAGCCGGTGTCCTGGATGTGGACAGTTCAAAGAAGGCTGCACGCTTTACCCGGTTTTGCGATTGCTTCAATATTCCGCTTCTGGTGCTGGTGGATGTGCCGGGCTTCCTCCCGGGTACAGACCAGGAATGGAACGGGATCATCAGCAACGGCGCAAAATTGTTATATGCCCTGAGTGAGGCAACAGTCCCCAAAGTGACCGTCATAACCAGGAAAGCCTACGGGGGCGCCTATGATGTGATGAATTCAAAACATATTGGCGCGGATTTAAATTATGCATGGCCCAGTGCTGAGATTGCAGTAATGGGTGCCAGGGGTGCGAGTGAGATCATTTTCCGGAAGGAGATAGATGCCGCTGACGACCCGGGTGCGAAACTAGCGGAGCAGGAAGCTGCATATGCAGCGAAATTTGCCAATCCGTATGAAGCAGCTGAAAGAGGATTTATAGATGCAGTGATACCGCCCAAAAACACCAGGAGGAAATTGATAAAGGCCTACACCCTGCTTCAAAACAAGGCGGTTTCCCTACCAAGGAAAAAGCATGGTAATATTCCCTTGTGATCCTGCAAGTGGCGTCTATGGCCAACACTGGCGAGGGTATTAACTGATCACGCAATTAGCTGCCAGAAAAGGAAAATGTGCCAACGCATACGTATCCCGGAGCACGCCCGGATAGTATTCCATTATTCATTATAATAGCATAAGATTGTATTTATATGAGTACATTTAATCTCCCACAAGGTGTTTCCAAAGGCATTGACGACTGGAAACGAATACTTTAGGACACTTAGGGGAATTGCCCTTCATCCAGGCTGTTGTTTAAATGCCGGAAACGTTTGTCAACATGAACCCAATTTTGAATACTTTCACTTCCTTCCAAAATGCCTCGAATAGGGTCTTCAGTAAATTGCATCCCGGCCTGGCCATGGTCTTTATTTTAGGTTTGTTTTCCTGTAGCACGAGTCTAACTAATAGCAGGGATGCACTTCGCCCCAATATACTGGTCCTCGTGGCAGATGACCTGGGGTATTCGGATCTCGGGTGTTTCGGAGGAGAAATAAATACCCCTGCAATAGACAGCCTTGCCCTGAACGGAATACGATTCAGCCGTTTTTATACGGCGCCAATGTGTGCCCCAAGCCGTGCAATGCTCCTAACCGGCAATGATAACCATATAGCGGGGGTTGGAAGGCAGGCGGCAGAGGCTGCTGTATTTGGCTATGAAGGACGAATCACCCAAAGGGTAGCTGCCATTCCTGATCTGTTACGGGAAAATGGCTACCATACTTATATGGCCGGAAAATGGCACCTCGGTCTACTGCCGGAAGCGAACCCCTATCAACTGGGTTTTGAACGTTCATTTGTTCTATTGGAGGGTGTGGGAAATCATTTCAATGCGCAGGGAATCTTTGGTGATACCTCACTATCCCATTACACCGAAGACGGGGAAGTGGCCCAATGGCCGGATGGAAACTATTCAACCGATATCTATACGGATAAATTACTGGCCTATATCGATGAAAATTCCGATGACCAGAAACCCTTCTTTGCGTATGCTGCCTATACGGCACCCCATTGGCCATTACAGGTGGAAGAAAAATACTGGAAGAAATACGAAGGTAAGTATTCGCAGGGGTATGAACACCTAAGGGAAATTCGTTTTGAACAACTCAAAAAAAAGGGGCTTATCCCGGAACAGGCTGTGCTGCCTCCCCTTCATCCCTCCGTACAACCCTGGAATACACTTACGCCAGAAGAAAGGAAGAAGGAATCCCGTAAAATGGAATTGTATGCCGGGATGGTCGACAACCTCGATACCAATGTCGGCCGTATCATCAGCCATTTAAAAGAAATAGGAAAATATGAAAATACCCTCATCATATTTATCTCTGATAACGGGGCAGCGGGGGAGGATTATTTTGGTGATCCCGGCATCAGGCCGTATATCAACCATTATTTCAATGACGATTTTGAGGATATGGGGAAGCCCAATTCTTTCATATCCTACGGCCCCCCGTGGGCAGAAGCCGGGACGGCTGCATTTAAATATTATAAGGAATACTCCACAAATGGTGGGATCATAGCACCCATGATCGTATCCGGACCGTTGATAAAAAATACCAATACCATAAATGGCAACTTCGTGACAATCATGGATATAGCACCCACTATCTATGAATTAAGCGGTATCACCTATCCTGAAAAATGGAAAGGAAATCCGGTTTACCCTTTGCGGGGAGCTTCCCTTTTCCCTGTGGTTGCCGGGGCGGCAAGGGACATCCACCCGGATACCTATGTTTTCGCCATGGAACATGCCGGGCATGCCATGCTTCAGAAGGGCCATTGGAAGATCACCAATGGGGTGCGGCCCTTTAATGAGGCCAATTTTGAACTCTTTGACCTTTCCGAAGACCTTGGTGAAAACCATGACCTGAAACATACAGCCGCTGCTAAATACAGGGAACTTATTCTGGATTGGCATACCTTTTCAAAGGAAGTACGCCTTCAGCTTCCACGATAACAGTGAGTTAACAACACAAATCACACGCAATTTTCCTGTTATGTTCATTAATTTATTACCTTTTCCATTCCATTTTAATCCTTATGTGCCGTTATTATTTTATTCTGGGAATTTGGCTCATAAGCACAACTTTAGCCTGCCAGGATATGAAAAGTGGTAAACATGTCTTTTATCTCCATGGGATGATTGTAGAAGTTCAGGGGGTACATGCTGTCAGCGATGACTTTGGACCCTATGAATATAATGACATCCTTGATTCCTTACGTGCGGCAGGATACCAGGTCCACAGTGAAGTACGAACCACCAAGACTGATTTTAATGCCTTTTGCATGAAAATATCCCAGGAAATCAACCAATTGATCAGGGAAGGCGTGCCACCACAAAATATTACCGTCATCGGTGCCTCCAAGGGGGCTATGATGGCCATGCAAGTCGCTGACCTTAATGGCAGCCCTGTTAATTATGTCCTCCTGGGGGCCAACAGCGATCGCACGGAGAATAGTTTTGATTGGAAATTACATGGCCGTATCCTGGGGATCTATGAGAAATCGGATAAAATTGCCGGGAAGGATTACTCTTATTGGATTAACCGCTCGTCAGAAGCCCGGGAATTCCGGCAACTGGAAATCAATACAGGGCTGGGGCATGGGTTTTTGTTCAGGCCTGTAAAAGAATGGCTCGTGCCTGCAAAAGAATGGATAGAGGGGGAATAAGACAATTTTTTTTGGTGACAGTACCTCAGCATAATGAAAGCAAACCTCTTAATTTTTGAAGATCAAGAAATAAAAACCATGAAAGCAACCAATGAAAAAATTAATTTATTATGCCGCTTCCGTATGGGTACTGGGGCTAGTGATCAATTGTAGTGAAGAAAAAAAAGAAGCCGTAAAGCCAGACCGGGATATGTTTGGACATAAGGTCGCGCGCGGACTCACCGTTACCACCGATGGGCTTAGTCCCGGCTATGTGTTGTTTTCAGTGCCTAATTCCGGTTCTACCTACCTTGTAAACCGAAAAGGGGAGGTTGTGCACGAGTGGAAAGGAACCTATAAATCCTTCAATCCATATCTCATGGATGACGGATCTATCGTTGTAGGGGAAAACGATGTCGATTACCCCGTTTTCGGATTCGGCGGGCCTTACGGACGTATTCAAAAGATCAGCTGGGATGGAAAGGTCCTTTGGGACTTCGAACTCACGGATGAAAGGAATATACTGCACCATGATTTTGCTATTAAACCCAATGGCGCTATTTTGGCTATTGTCTATGATGCAATTTCCTATGCTGAAGCCCTTGCAATGGGTCGGGCACCCCATTTGATCCCACATTCCGGTCCCTGGCTCGAAAAAATAATTGAAATAGAACCCCAGGGGCTACATGGGGCGGACATTGTCTGGGAGTGGTACCTGAAAGACCATCTTATCCAGGACCTGTCTGATACGATTCCACTTTTTGGCAACCCGGGGGACCATCCGGAATTATTGAGTTTTAACACCGGCGACTCCATCCCGGAGCCGATAAGTCAGGATAGCCTGGAAACCCTGATCGCCCTGGGCAAGGTGGACAGGAATCTTACCAGGTTCAACCCGCGATCTGATCTGTACCACTTTAATTCTATTGACTACAACGCTGAGCTGCAGCAGATTGTCATCAGTTCCCCGGAATTGAGCGAAATATTGATTTTGGACCAGAGCACTACCACCGCGGAGGCAGCCTCCCATGAAGGTGGAAGAAGCGGTAAAGGGGGGGATTTCCTCTATCGTTGGGGGAACCCGGAAAATTACCATCACGGTGACTCTACAAAGCGGCGATTATATTATCAGCATGATGCGAGATGGGTGGAAGAAGGGAAACCCGGCGCCGGAAACCTGACGGTTTTCAACAATGCTATCCCGAACGGGCCGGATACGCTGGACTATACCTCCGTATATGAGATAAAACCGCCTTTGACAGCGGATGGAACCTACCAATTGAGGGAAGGGGGTGATTATGGACCCGATGAACTGGAATGGAACTATGTTGCCAGGGATACTGTTTCCTTCTATGCAAGTTTTATCTCCGGTGCCCACCGGATGGAAAATGGGAATACCTTTATCAATGCCGGCCCAATGGGGCGTTTTTTCGAGGTAACCCCGGAAAACGAGATCGTCTGGGAATACCTGAACCCTTACAGGGGTAATGCCACAAAACCAAACGGAGATGCTGAAGATCATATGCCTATGACCTTCAGCACCTTCCGGGCAACGTTTGTGCCCGCAGGCCACCCGGCATTGGCAGGTAAAGAATTAAATCCGATAAACCCACAACCCAATACCTATAAAATGCCGCCCCCTCCTCCTGAAAAAAAAGAGGATCCTCATTGATCGATTAAATAGTTAAACTATATCCGGTATCTTCAGTTGGGGAAAGCTTCCCGCTGGATCGGGAATCCAGCTCGAGACTTCTGATAAAAAGTTAGCATCCCTGAGCAGAGAGGTCTTCAGTATGAGGTGCCGTTT
>JBGTLT010000161.1:0-1507 GCA_041743975.1 Zeaxanthinibacter sp. | reverse complement strand
CATATCCTTTTCAATACGCCGCATCATTTCATTGTTTACCGGTCCGGGGTGGATGGTATTCACCCGGATGTTTCTACCTGCATTTTCCAGGGCAGCAACGCGCACCAGCCCGATGGCCGCATGTTTGGTAGCCACATACGTCCCCAATCCGGCGAATCCCCGTAAGCCAGCTACCGAGGAGGTGATTATCACGCTGCCACCATCCTCCATTTTTGGAATAACATGCTTGCATCCCAGCCATACGCCCTTTAAGTTTACAGAAACGACCCGGTCAAAAATTTCATCAGGATATTCCGCAATCGGTTTTGTGGTACCTTCAATACCCGCATTGGCGAAAAAAATATCAATCCTGCCAAATTCCTTCAAAGTATGGTTTATGAACTTTTCTGTATCGGCAGCCCTGGAGACATCGGCCTTACAGTAAGAGACTTTTCCAAGACCCGGTTTAAATCCAGCTTCTTCCAGACCTTTTTCCATGATATCCACAACCACTACCATGGCGCCTTCTTCCAAAAATAATTTTGCGGTGGCCATTCCTATTCCTCCGGCTCCGCCGGTAATGATCGCCACTTTATCCTTTAAACGGTCCATATGCTCTAGTTAGTGGTCATCATTTTTCGTATTTCCCATCCCTGGCCATTCATATAAACGGCGACCAGGCCATCACCCAGCAATTTGGCCCCTATAACGGGAAGTTTGTACCTCCTGGCAGTCATTTGAATAGCATCCCTTTTTTCAAAGTACTCCACAATCTCTCCGGAAGTATCCACCATTACATCGAAGAACTTGAATTCATATATCTTTAACTTGAATTCATTTTCGCCCTTCAGGACCTTGTCAAAAAAGATCCCGGTGGTATAGCCATCCTTAAAAGGATATACATTGAGGAATTTTGGCTCCACAACCACATTTCCATGGATGTCTATAAACCCGTAAACCGGGATCCCATCCTCCACCTTTTCCGTGATCATACAGCGTCCATCCCTGAACATAGGATAGCGGATACCGGTAACATCAGAATTATCGGGGTCCGCGTCCTTATTCCAATGCAGGTCGCCCCTGAAATCAATAACCAGGGTGCCCTGCTCGTTCATAAACCCCCATTGGTTCCCTTTGCGAATAGCCGCCAGCCCCTCACTGAAGGGTGCAATCTCCTCTATATTCCTGAGGGTTTGCGTGAATAACGCCGCAGGCAGCAACAGCAATACAATTACTATAAGAATATGTTTCATGATTATTTGGATTATTGTTCAGGCTAAAGTTAAATTGGAGGGTCCGGCCGTACTATGACATATATCAGCTAGTTGCAGAAAATTACGAACAGGCCTTCGGGGGTAAGCGCTTTTTATAACAGAGCATATTGCTGTAGGTTAGGGCTTTGGGTACGCCGGGAAAGGCCCAACTTATGGCCTCTATATCCCCGGAGGCAGCTATTTCCCGGGATGGAAAAGGTGGTGTCCACGTACCGATTAGCTACTATAATTTTAAAATCGTTCCGGGTTCCCGC
>JBGTLT010000160.1:0-3451 GCA_041743975.1 Zeaxanthinibacter sp. | reverse complement strand
TCTCACATTTGCATCGTAAATCATCTACTATCATTATTTCTTGGGTATTTTCGCAATTACAGAAATTATTTAATCTTGGGGCAATTAAACAATTTCTTGTTGTCTCACATATTATATTAAATAGATCAGGATAGTCATTTTTGATATTTCCTAACACTGCTTCTGCACTATATTCTTCTGCTTTAATACAATCTTTTGGTTGACAGATAATCCAATTTCTAGGTTTTACTTGATTTACTCTAGTCCACCAATTATCAGGTAATGGGTGATCATTCAATGGAATAGAATAATTTAAATTATCATTAGGAAGCGTTCCTGTGATATTACAAATTGGTATGCATTCTTGATGGTTATCAATTGAATGATCTTGAAGAATAATTATCAAATGAAATCCTTTAACAACATCAGCCCAAAATATATCCCCTGCTTTAAATTTTTTTGGTCGAGGTATTCTTCGTCTCATAATTACACGATTTTTCCAAAAATTGCGACTTATTTTGTTTAATTTATTCTAGATTTTTATTGTGTCACGTTTAAAAAAAATGAATTTATTTGAAATTTTCACGCAAAAATTTATTAACGGAATCAATTACATCATTCTTTGACAGACCCATTGTCCTAAATCTCTCTATTTTTATTGCCTCTACTCGTCTTGTATTGATATTTACATGCCCTGAAATACAGGCAAATAAAGATCCATTACTTTTGCTATGGAATATTTTTCCCCTATTCGAAACAACAGTTTTTATAAGCTGCAAAGAATTGCTAAAAAATTGGCCATCTATTTCCCTCTCACCTCCGGTCTCAAATTCTAATCTTCCATTCTTTTTGCTTATCAAAATTTGCAATAACTCGATTCTTCTTTGTTTATTACTATTAGCTAATTTATTATAATCGTAAAACTTATCTCCATATTCTAATCCTATATCAAACGTTTCAATATTTTCAGAACCACATGCCTTACATACTATTCCATTCTCTAAAAAAGATTTATCTAGAAATAGAGAAACCTCAAACTCAGTCAACCCTATACACTCACTTTCATTCACGCCCATTGCAGTAAGAAAACTGTTCTCTTTTACATGAGAACAGTTTCTGCATTCTATGTTATAAGTAAATTTAACCATGACCAAATATTGAGATATATTATTTAACTTAAATTTATTAAGTAAATGACACTAATTTAAAAATAGACAATCAAATCACAGGTTACTTATATCTTAAATTACCTATATAAATACTTAAATTTGATTGTTATGTTCTTTTATAAATAATGAGTAAAGGTATTTTTCTGCTCCCAACTGGTCAAATAACTGCTCGACTTCTAAATAGCTTTCAATTGGCATTTTAGGTGGTAAAACTACTCCTGTCAGTTTTGTAATTGCCTCTACTCTTTGAATGCCGGCATTTACAAAAGAAATCCAAAGGATTACTAACTCATCTAATACTCTATGAAGAAAATATGTATATTCGATTCCTTTGATGGCTTCAATGTTGCCTTTCGATGCAGAATCTATGTAAGAATAAAAGTCAGAATATCTGACTGTCGTTACCTTTTTATCCATTTTTATAAATGTTTCTAAAACTGGAACTATTTCATTTTGTGCCACTCTTGCATATTCGTGTTTATTATTTTCGTAAGCTGTTTCCCAATCTGGATATGAATTATTCAACACGTTCGGCCACATTCTATCTATGGAATACTTTCTATAAAAAATATTTAAAACTAACTTGTTTGGATATTCCTCTTTGGAATACCTATTTTTCCATTCATTTAATAATCTTCTTGAATCTTTGAAAGTACTTGTAAGATCGGTATTCATTTTCTACTACATTATTTATGTAAAACCATATAATTTCGACCTAGAACTGGAAGTTTTGTTCATTTTCGTCTACAATAAGTGCCACGAGAAAAGGCGAAAACTAAGCAAAAATATTGAAATCTGCTAATCACACTCCCCCTCATAATACCGTTTTATAATCGGTGTTGAATCCCCTCGCGTTTGCAACGCGAACACTATCATGAGCCTACCACATCGCAAAATACACCAAACCCTCTAAAACCCAATCCAGAGCTTTCTACTTCTCCATAGCTGTTTTTGGGCGAAAACTAGCTGTTATAAGGCTGATTATCAGAAAATCTTTCGATACTTTTCACAAATCCCGACATTTTCTCACCACCACCGACTAGGATAATTCATCGGTTTAGCCAAATTTGTGCTCAGAGAGGTACCTGTTCCGGGTCAACCCCTTCGGAAACTAAGCCCCGGCGGTTTTCGTTGTGTATAGATTCCCAATGGAGGAAGTGCCCTTTTCTACGTTTTAATCAATTCAAACCACTTACTTACCAATAATGGACTACGGAAAAGAATTCAGAAAATACGCTGTGCACCACATGGGCATCAATGGCTCCACCGTGGATGGCTACATGAATCACACGATTGAAAATATGACCCGCGCCGTCATCGAGGAGCGTCCTATGAACTTCCGCGAGGTAGACGTGTTTTCGCGCCTGATGGCCGATCGTATCATTTTTATGGGTACCGCCGTAGACGACAACATCGCCAACATCGTGGTAGCGCAGTTGCTGTTCCTCGAATCGGCCGACGCCAAGAAAGACGTGCTGATGTACATCAACAGCCCCGGTGGCTCGGTGTACGCCGGACTGGGCATTTATGACACCATGCAGTACGTGCGGCCCGACGTGGCCACGGTCTGTACCAGTTTGGCCGCCTCTATGGGGGCGGTATTGCTGGCGGGCGGTGCGGCGGGTAAGCGTTCGGCGCTGCCCCACGCACGGGTGATGATCCACCAGCCTTCGGGCGGGGCACAGGGTAGGTCGACGGACATCGAGATCACGGCCCGCGAGATTGTCAAGCTTCGGGACGAACTATACGAAATCCTGGCTAACCACACGGGGAAAGATAAGGAAACCATCGAAAAGGATTCCGACAGTGATAAGTGGTTCAGGGCCAATGAGGCCAAGGAATACGGATTGATCGATGAAGTGTTGACGCGCGAAAAGTAAGTACCGTTTGCTAATTTTTTCCAGGCCGATAAGGTTCATTTCTGAAACCTTATCGGTTTTTTTATTGTACGGTACAGACCAAACTTGGTTTGCGTACCAAAAAGTCGGAACTTTGTAGGGAAACTATTTTGAATGATGGAATGAGCGATTGAGTGAATGGTTTTTGTGAATACCGACGACAAAATGACCCGTATGCTCCGAATAATTTTTATTCCGACATCGCCGGGCGCCCCCGTCCGACATTCACTAAATCCGACATTGCTTTGGAAGATCAAATGCCTTGCAAAGGTCTGACTTTTTGAACCGCAAACCAAGATGCGCTTCCTACCGTACAATAAAAAAACCGATAAGGTTTCAGAAATGAACCTTATCGGCCTGGAAAAAATTAGCAAACGGTACTTACTTTTCGCGCGTCAACACTTC
>JBGTLT010000159.1:0-23762 GCA_041743975.1 Zeaxanthinibacter sp. | reverse complement strand
ACCGGTAGAACGCCCGAGTAAATTCGGATTTACGGAGACGGAGCAGGGCCTTTAACTCCGAATTGGAAAAAAAATTCCGGGCTATGGCTTCCATTTCGGGAATAGGCTTGATGTGTTCGATATCAACCCCGATCTCAACTTTTTTTGCAAATCCAATGACCGCATATTCTCCGGAATGCGAGAGGTTGAACCGGAGATCCGTGTCAGGGTCCAGGGCGGGTTTACCGTGTTCCCCGTATCGGAAGGAAATGCTTTTGGGGTCAGAATTCAAATAAGCTGCACACAGTAGCCGGAGTACTTTGACGCATACGGTATACCGCTGCCGATCGGCCGGGAAACGGAATTTTCCGGCACGGGCCATTTCCCCTTCTGAAAGTATGGGGTCGTGGTGCATGAGTATGTTGGCAGCTGACGGTATTTCCAGGCACCAGAGATGGGCTGTTTCGGGGGCTAAATGGATAGGTTTTAATTCGGGTGTATTCATTTGTTGCGAAATCCTGATTATCAAAATACGGGAATGAAACCAGGGATTGAATTGGGTGGAAAATAAGTATTTTAAACCACACCTTTATCAAACCTATTGAATTTCAGTGTGTGACATCCCTTTAGCATATTAACAGAACCAACGAAATTGATACTATTATACACTGTTCTATTTTTCGGCTGTGCGGCATTGTAGTTTTCTCCAATAAAGATCGGTTTTTTCCTTTTGCAAATAGTTGCCGTACACCTTCTGTTTTCCACAAATAAAGAGGAAAAATCATAAACGGCCATATAGCAAAGGCATATGATTGTTTGAGTAGTAAAATGGGTGTCTCAGGGTCGAAACCGAGAGCCATACTTTAAGAGAATTTTAAGGGTAATACTGAAGCCAATTCTGTAACTTTTACAGATGAATCAAAAGCCTTCAGTGCTGTTTATAGTAGTATCGTGCTTCCTTACAGTGGGTTACTCGCAGTATACGGAGGGCGATTGGGAAGCACGTGATAAATGGATGGACGTTCGCCAAATATTTGATTGGGCAGGGGTGGAGATAGGTGATGCAGTGGCCGACGTGGGCTGCCATGAAGGATACCTCAGCATACATCTGGCCAGACGCGTTGGGGAAGAGGGAATAGTTTATTCCGTGGATGTGGTAGAGGATTATTTAAATACGCTTGCAAAGTTTGCTCAGGAAAGGAAATTAGATAATATAACAACTGTTTTAGGGGATTATGATGATCCGCGCCTCCCGGAAAAAAGCCTGGATGTAATATTTATAATGGATGCATATCATGAAATGGATGAGTATAAGGCCATTCTGGAACATATTAAAAATGACCTGAAACCCGGTGGTCGTATCGTTATCCTAGAAAAATTAAAAAACCATGCCCGGGATAAGTCGCGAAAAGAACAGGCAGATGCGCATACCTTGTCTCCCGGGTACGTGAAAGCCGAATTGGAAGAAGCTGGTTTTATGGTTAGCAGGGAATTTCAGAACATCGGTAACTGGGAAAATGAAAAAGATAAAAAAATATGGCTATTAATAGGCGTCGCACCGCAATCCTGAGCCATTCCCGGCCATAGTATGCATACGATTACATAGGTGAAGTTAGAGTTCCATATAAATCGGGATTATTGTAAAATCAAAAAAGTTTGATATGAAAACAATTACGGGAATAGTAATATTATTGCTCCTTTTTACGCAAAGTTCCAACGCACAGGAAGCACCAGACAAGAAAATGCACCGGGAGGAGGTGGCATCCCGATCATTTGCCGCCACAGCGAAATTGGTTAATACTGGTGATTTTGGGTTTGTGGCTGGTCGGACCATTCCTGTGTATGGCAGAAACATCAGTTTAACTACGATTCCCAACCACATAACCTTCAGCGACGGGGAAGTGGCTATTGTGCTGCCTTATTTTGGAGTGGTTTATAATGGAGCCGGGTACAACCATGAACCTGGAATTCACTATTCCGGGAAACCAAGAAATTATAGTGTTGCGATCAATGATGGAAAACGCAGGATACGGATTTCGTTTGATATTTCCAACGGGTCTGAAAGTCACAAATTTGTACTAACTGTCGGTAAAAATGGGTATGCCACTTTGTTATTAAAAAGCAGTGGCCGCAGCACGAGTTCCTATGATGGTATGATCAGGGATATAGCATTGTAACCCTCTTGCAGTTTGCAAAATTCTGCGATGCCGACTACTTAAAACTTGAATTTTTGAGGATTTATAAAGGTATCCTGCTTTTAGGCCTTGGTTTTACAGCGGTTTGTTGTTTCGGCCAGGTCGATCTTAAAACCCAGCGGGAAAATATGGTTGAAAAACAACTAATGGCACGGGATATAACCGATGCCGCGGTGCTTGGTGCCATGCGTAAGGTCCCAAGACACCTATTCGTACCCGGAGAGCTAAGGGATCAGTCTTATACAGACGGACCCCTCCCCATCGGACAGGGGCAAACTATTTCACAACCCTATATTGTAGCCTATATGACCCAGGCTTTAAAACTGGGATCCAAAGACAGGGTTTTGGAAATCGGGACCGGATCCGGATACCAGGCTGCCGTTTTGGGGGAAGTGGTGGATTCTGTCTTTACCATTGAAATTGTCGAAAATCTGGGAATAATGGCAAGGGAAAGGCTCACACAGTTAGGTTATATGAATATCCTGGTGAAGATTGGGGATGGGTATCATGGCTGGGAGGAAAAAGGCCCATTTGATGCCATAATGGTAACTGCAGGAGCTCCCAAAATACCCCAACCCTTGCTCGATCAGCTGAAGGATGGGGGCCGGCTTATAATCCCTCTGGGACCGGACAATTCTATCCGCCAATTGATAATTGCCCACAAAAAAAATGGTAAAATTAAGACCAGGAACCTGATACCTGTACGGTTTGTTCCCTTCACCCGCCAACCGGAATAAGGCCGGAACTACGATAAAAGTGCACTCATTTTTGGAATTTTATAGCGTAACAAAGGCACTAAAGAGGGCCTGATACACGTTATGGGTACATTAACCCGATAAAATCTTATCATGAGGAATTTAATTGTGATGTGTAAAGGTGCAGTCCTGCTTTGTACTTTTTTACTTTTTGCTTACAGTTGTAGCAAGGATAATGATGCAGTTCCGGAGGAACAGCAATTGTCCCAGGCCGAATTGAAAACAATCCTGGAAACAGATGATGTCTCCGCTTCGGTAGATACAATTCTTGCGGATGTTTACACGAATGACGGTAACACCGGGAAAGGTTCCAACGATTGTTATGCAGCAGAATATACCGATACGGGATTTATAGTAGATTTTAATAACTGCCTGCTTAACGGAACGGACAATGCCAATGGCAGCCTCGCTGTAACCTATGCGGCTGAAGGGGAAAATGCAACATTTTCGGCAACCTATGTCGACTTTTACATAGGAAACATCAAATTGAATGGTACCCGTACCTATAGTATTGATGGTAATGAAACCCAGGGAACATATTCCTTTAACGTAAGCAGCGAGATGACCGCCACGCTGGAAGATGGATCCGTAATATCCCAAAATGGCACTAAGACATTCAGTTTGACTTTTGGGGATACACTGGAATCCAGCACCTACTCCATAGCCGGGAACTGGACAATCAACATTGACGGGAACACCTATTCTGTGGTCGTAACCGATACCCTGACAGGAAACCTGGCTTGCGGATACCTGACCGGTGGGTCAATGCATATCAACAAGAACGGGCTTGAGGTTACGGTCGATTTTGGAGATGGTGATTGCGATGAAACGGCTACTGTAATTTATCCCAATGGTGCAACCCAGGACCTTTCGATGAAGGACTGATGTTGTAAACACACGGTACTATAAATAGTATACCCTTGTCCTTATTGGTCAGGGGTATTTTTTTATGGTTATAAACCATTACAATACTATATCAGATTCCAAGTCATAGCGTTTTACTTACAATTTATACACTACAGGGGGCCAATCGTACATATGTAATGCCTGATATGTACAAAAAAAATTACTTTTCGGAACAATCCGGCTCGTTTAAAGCAGTAAGTGGGTCCATTTCATTACCGGAATCCGTCAATATCAACCGCTGGCATCTAAATTCTGTACTTCCATGAAATTGTTAAAATCCATTTTTTCAATGTTGTCTTTCGTTCTGTTCTTCCTTTTGATGTTGCAATCCTGTTACAGCGTTCGCCTGAGAAGTGTCAATGGGGTACCTATGCCGGACCCTGTAGGGGAAAGATCGGACTATTACCGGGGAATGCAGGTAATTGAAATGGATACTACCATCTCTATCGATTTGGTGTCCAAGGACTTTACCCTTTTAATCAAAGAATCTGAATACTGCCCTACCGGTAGGTTACATACCGTTGAATACAGGAACACTTTTGGGGGCATTCTCCTAAGCGGAGTGACCTTTGGCAGGAAGCGGAAAGTACATATAAAGTACGTGTGTGTGAAACCAGAAAACTGAGCAACCTATGGCAACCACAAAAGCATATGCAAAAACCCAATGGGACAGTTTGCACAACAACGGGCCGTTTCAGTTGAAAACCTTATATGTCACTGAATTGGAAGGGCAGGGGAACATGCCTTCAAAAACAGACCGGTATAATGATGCAGCCGTTGAAATACAAAGGTTGATCCTGGAAACCAATGACCAGGGCCAGGGGTTCCGGGCCTATGGTTCGGCTTGGTCTATGTCCAATATTGCCCACCACCCGGACCGGATGCACTATAACGGATTTATGAATATAAGTATGCCTGTCACAGATGGGGATATGCACCCGAATTCACCTTATAGCTCCTCCAACATCTTTCTTTTTGAATGTGGGAATGTCATTAAAAGAATTTCAGAAGTCCTGGCTTCGCATGGCAAATCTTTAAAAGCTTCCGGGGCAAGCAACGGGCAAACCATTGCCGGTTGTATCAGCACAGGGGTTCATGGATCCGGGTTGGATGCAGGATCCGTTCAGGACTATGTAGTTGGCCTCAATATCATAACCGGACCGGGCCCTGGGGATATCCTTTATTTGGAGCGGCACACCAGGCCTGCCTTGAGCGATGCTTTTGTACAGAATCTGAATTCGAAAGTCATCCGGAATGATAATCTCTTTAATGCAGCACTGGTAGGGTTGGGCTCTTTTGGGTTTATCCATGGGGTGGTAATTGAGGCAGAAGACCGCTTCCTGTTAAAAAGATATGTTCGAAAAATCAGCAAGATCCAGGCCCTGGAACTCGCCGAAACGCTGGATTTCGCTAATTCGCCTTTTACAATCCCCGGGGAGACTGATGCCAACGGCAAGGGGAACAATCCGTATCATTATAAAGTATTCATCAATCCATATGTGAATTCGCCGGATTATGTGGTGGAATTAATGTTCAAGAAGCCCTATATTACGCCCTATCCTGATCCTTTTCCGGTTATCAAAACAAGTCTCTACCGGGACCTGATTCATCTTTTGATCAAGATCAGTGAGACTTTTCCGAAAAGCATCCCCTGGTTTATCAAGAAACTGGAAAATACAGTCTTACCGGAAGTTGATGAGGCTGTTACCGGGACGCTTGCTGAAATTTTCTGGGATGCCCCCTATCAGGGACCGGCTTTCGCCTGCTCCTTTGGGGTAGACCATACTGATTCCCCCAGGGCATTGCAATTACTGGTAGACCTTGCCAGGAATGAAGGCCCTATACCGGGAATTTATGCCATGCGCTTTATCCGGAAATCCGAAGCCACCTTATCCTTTGCCAAATTTCCGGTAACCTGTATGGTTGAAATTGACGGGGTTTTATGGAAAAAGACCAACAGTATCATGAGCCTTACGGAATTTTCACGGAGAATGATCGAAGTGTTGAAAGACAATGGCATCCCATTTACGATCCATTGGGGGAAGAATGCAGACTGGGAATTCCCTGGCCTGGTGGAACACATGTACGGGGAGAATGTGAAAGAGTGGAAAAATTACAGAAACGCGCTTCTCACCTCTGAAATGGCACGGTTGTTTTCCAATGATTTTCTGGAAAGTACCGGTTTATCCAAACCGGAGCTTGTCATCCCGGATAATTTAATTGTGTCGCTGTAATGAATTGAATAATTGGTTTGAAACGGGATTCATTCCAGGCAGCATGAAAATCCCGGAGGCAAAAATGTGAATTTAATAAACGGAAGATGCAAGCCAATAAGGAAACAGACAAGTCAAAAGTAGCCCTGGATTATGAATTACGGCTTACCAAAAGAATCCTGGCCAGGATCCTGGAGCTTAACAAGGACACTAATATTATCCTGCCAAAAACTGATGAAATCGACAGCATTGAGGAGCACCTGAAAAATGAGCTGGAAAATGATTACCCTAAATTCAAGATCAATATTAAAAAGTAGCCATGGACAATTCTTTATTAAAGGATATCGATCAGCGTCTTCACAATGTCCGTGTTGAAAGATTTACTGTGGATGAAAAAAGGGAACAAAGCCGGGGTACCCTTGCGATGGTATTTGTGATCCTTTTTTTTTGTGTGATATTCATTAGTTTCTTAATCGGTTATTTTACCGAGGATTTTGGCATTCAGGAATATAAAGACCTCCTTACAACAGTTTCATCTATCCTTTCCGGCCCATTGGGATTTATCATCGGCTTTTATTTCAAGGAGAAATACACTTCAAAGGAGTATAACTGAAGCTATACGCGTGGAGGCAGTTGAATAAGACAGGCGGGAATGCCTCACCCGGGGTAGGGGTATGGTTAATCAAAAGAATTCCTCGGGGCTTTTGCCCCGGGGCACCTCTCCTCCGGAGAGGTCGAAACCGCTTAGGCGTTTTCGGGTGAGGATAAATACAGAATTTCGGTTTTTGACCTTCAGGTCAAAATGAATCCAGCAAAACCTGTTCCTAGCAGTAGTCGAAGTATACCCCTATGGCTTGCCCGCCTGTAGCGAACGCCAGCCCGACAGATCATTCTGGCGGGGCATGTTCGGGCGGGCCCGCCCGAATGGCTTCAGCCGGGCGGGCCTTAGGGGTAGTTGGTTTCAAGAAATACTATATTAAAAAGGGCCGGATTAGCCGGCCCTCTTTATATTTCAGGAATTTAGCTTACAAAAAACTAGTAAACATAATTTCTGAACTCAGACCAACGGACCCTTTTGCTATCCCTGAAACTGGAAAAATTGGAGAATCGCCTGGATTCGGTGGGGGTTTGATTGATGAATGTTCTCATGACTTATTTTTTTAGTGGTTAATAACAGGATTAGTTGATATAATTTCTGGCTTCGGACCAGCGGACTCGTTTTGAGTTACGGAAATTTGAGAATGAAGAAAATCTTCTTGACTCGGTCGGGGTTGGATTTTTGAAAGTGCTCATGTCGTTGTTGTTTTTAAATTTATGTTGTTAAATGCATTGTTTTTTTTATCTTCTGAACGCCACCCAAATCCTATGTTCATATAGTCTTTGTTAATGATGGTTGCTTTTTTCCTGACTGGCATTGTTACTATAATTTGACTGTTTATATCCTATAGACGACGGGTTGCTATATTTGTAACAGTACTATGTATTAAACAGTACCATTTTAAGCAATATTTAACATTTCTTTAATTTTAAAATAGGAGGGATGCTATCGGATTCTGTCAATAAATCTGGGCACTGGCATCATTATTGGGGATTCGAAAGAAAAAAGGTAGCACTTCAGAAAAATTTGAAGAATTGTGTCAAAGCCACTAGTGTTTCCGGGTAGTAGTTAATTCAAAAATTCTAAACTGGGATTCATTTACCAGGGAGTAAAAAGTATTCGCTGAATTCTTTGTTAAGCAGCGGTAGGGATAAGGGAACCGTATATCACAGAATACAGTCCTTACATATATTAATCTTTCCGGAGTGCCTCCAGTAGTTGGTCATAATTTGCGATAGAAGTGAAGAGTTTACCGCCTATATTTACAATGGGGGTCTGCAAAGTATCTAAATTAATCCGGTTTCCAAAAGACCTGTACAATTGGTCCTTGATTTCCTGTCGTTCGCCGAGTACATGGGATGAAAATTTATATATCCCCTGGGTAAGGGGTACCATCAGGCTGTCACAAACAAGGCATTTTTCAGGAAGGTAAATGGTAATGTTTTTCCTGGGATTTATTTTGATGCGCTCCGATTCCTTGAGGAGTGACCGGCGGGATAAACTGTCTTTAACTACTATTTCGTATGTATAGTTTGGTTGCTTCCCGCGTACGAGTACTATAGATTTCATATGTACCTTGGAAACTGCGGGAACCCTGATATACCGGGGCATAGCCGCACTTTGCCTAAAATTTGTCCCGGTAATGGTCAGGAGTACGTCCAGGTCTTTTTCTGTTTCATTAAGGGCGTAAAATGCGAGTCGGTTGGGAATATCTTCCGTCACGATTTTCACGGTATTCTCCTGGGCAGCCAACAGGTTAGATGTCAACAACAATACCAGGAACAGGGAACTTACTTTCATTTTCAATATTTCTTAAACTTCAAGATAGGAAATATTTTGGATGAAGCCCCTGCGGGAGAGGCCGGCAATTTCATAGGCCGGGCATTGATATGCTGCAGGAATTTAGAACGCAGCACCTTATTAGGTACTGCGTTCCTTTCCGGTTATTTCACAACGAACTTGGTGCTTTTACTATCGGCAATCAGGATATAGATACCCGGAGGTACATCTCCCAGGTCCACTGTTATTTCGCGCTGGTCTATCACCATTTTCCGGAGGATGTTCCCGGATAGATCCACTATCCTCATAAACTTGTTCCCATTCTGGAAGATATGGAGGGTTTTGTCCCGAACCGGATTGGGAGCGATGGTAAGGAAGGCTGCTTCTTCAACTTCTGTCGTTAATGCTGCTAATCCTGCTTCGGTCGTTAATCCCTCTTCCGTGGTTGCTTCGCCTTTTGTGGAGGCTACCGAGGCGGAAGAAATGGATTTACTGGTGGAACCACCTACTGTAAAAGTAGTGGTAGCGATAGTCTTAGCCCCTTTATTATCGGTCACTTCAGCCTTTAGGGTGTAGGAGCCCTTTATAGCATTGCTGATTTTATAGGGCGTATACGTTCCCCCGTCTGTATCCACCAGTTTATTATTTACAAAGATCAGATGCTTAGCGATACTTCCGTCAGGATCTGATGCCGATAGGTTTACGGTAACCAAGGCCCCCGGGCTATAATTTTGTCCGTTCTTGGGAGATAGGATAGTTACAACCGGCGATTTGTTACCGGTGGTGGTGGTGGGGGTACTACTACTACTACTACTACTACTGCTATCACCGGCCGTAATGCTGATGGTCTGTGAAGCCGTTTGGCCATCATTAGCTACAACTACAGCCCTGATGGAATGGGTTCCCTGGGTTATTTTGCTGAATTGATAGGGCGAATACGTTCCCCCATCTGTATCTACCAGCTTATTATTTATAAAGATCTGATGCTTTACAATACTACCGTTTGGATCAGAGGCCTTCAGGGTTATATAAAAGGAATTGCCTACTGCAAAATTCTGACCGTTTGAAGGGCTGGTAACAGACACAATAGGGGCATCGCCGGTAGGTAGGGTAGTTGTTCCGGAACTGCTTGCGTTGAACGATATTGATTTCGCAGCGGTGGCCCCGTCATCATCCGTGACAATGGCCTTTAATGTATAACTGCCGGTTTTGATGTTGCTGATAGTATACGGGTTATAATTGGAACCTTGACTACTGACCAAATTTCCATTTAAAAAAATCCGGTGTTTTACAATGTTCCCATCAGTATCAGATGCTGAAATTTTCACTGATACGTTGCTTCCCGTTGCAACCGATGATCCGGCAGCCGGGCTTACAAATGAGATGGTCGGAACCGTGTTGGTGGGTGGCTTGGATGCCGATCCACAAGGGTTCTCCAATAATTTCTGGAAGTCGCTGATGGTGGATCTCTTTTCTCCGTTATTGAAAGGGCCTCCACTGATCAGGAAATAGGACATTCCGGCATCCGAAGGGTCAAATTTTTCCGATCCGAAGGGGTTACGGGTATAGATATACCTGTTGTACTCATGGCCGCTGGTCTTCATCCAGTTCCAGGATGATAGAGAAGCACTGAGCCTGCTATTCTGATCGCCTAATTTATCGGGTCCGCTGCAATTACTGGACGCTGCACAAAAACCAACAAAATAGACGCCCCTGCTGTTATATTTGTTCTTTAGGTCATTCCAGGTATGGTCTCCCGTGCAATCGTTGTGCTGTTCATTCCAATTGGAATGGGAAATGATGGTGACGTTGCCATGGCCCCTGCTGGCCTGCTCAAGGCCCCTCCAAATGGTTTCCATGGGTCCTCCGGCCAGGATCCAAAGCGGGTTGGAAGCAGTGGATTTTTCTATCTCAGCGGCCATTTTGTTGGTTGAGGCACTGCCCTGGTTCTCATAATTATAAAAAATACCTGAATTATAGCCAAAACGCGAAATGGAACCCGAAGCGCTGCTTTGCATATTCTGTGAATCATCGCCGGCTCCTGCACCCGAACCGTCATTTTCATTAGTATTGGTATTGCATACATGGTTGTTGTACTCCACCTGGACCACCCGGTCTTTCAGTCCGGCAGCCCACCAAAGTCCGACAGACATAGGCAACGCAACAATATCATCATCGTCATGGACATTTCCGTCAAAGGACAGAATGACCCTTCCCCCCGGGAAATTTACTTCCGGAATGGCATTGCAATTAGTTTGACTGAACAGGGAATACGTAAAGAGGCACGAGGTGAAAAAAAATAATAGTGTTTTCATAGAATTAGTTTTTAAATTCATAAGGTTTTGGGGTTAATATGTAGGTAAAAATGAGTACGCCTGGAAGGAGGCTAAACGAATCCGGTCATGATGACTGGAATTAAAAAAAAGTAAAGGGAATGCAATAGATTCCGCTCACCGGATAATTCAATCCTTACCAAATACGAATTTGCCAGTGCCGCCTTATTCCTTCTGAAATAAGGGAATTCGCGGAAATGAACAGTCGTCGTAATGAAGTAGACTGGAAATTCTGGAAATTGCTCCGGTTATGGCCAATACTCGGAAATTCATGGGTAGGCTTAGGGCAAAGTTGGGGTGCATACACTGTTGTTTAAAGATTAAAATTAAGTTGACCCGTAGGACGCCAACATAATTAAGTACGAATTAATTGTAGGTTTCGGTTGCGCAAACTAACATATAATCAGCTTTTAAAGTGCTAAAAAGTATATTTTAACATTTTTATTTGTAAGAATATACTTATTAAAGCATTGATTTTACTATAATTAATCCGTTAAAAGGCCTTATAAATCAGATAAAGTGCAAGAATTCAATATCGTCGGTTATAGTCCTGATTTTGAAAATGTTAAAACTATGTTAAAGTTTTCAAAAGAAGTCCGGAAACCTCTTGTTTGCTGACAAAATGGATTAAAAAAAACGATATGATTGTGACTAAGGGGACTCAATTTTAGCTGGAAAGAAAGCATTCAGAGCGAAGTATCCGGTACAACGGTTCAGAAATTGACTAAAATGGCTTTTGAATAGGAATCATAATCATTAATTTCTTATTTTTAAGTGGCTAACCAATTCAGATCAGTATGAAAATCTACGACGACAAACATATTAAGAATGTAGTCTTTGTCGGGGCTCATAACAGCGGCAAAACAACGCTGTCTGAAACCATGCTTTTCGAAGCCGGACTGATCAACCGACGGGGGTCGGTGGAAACACGGAATACCGTATCCGATTACCATGAAATTGAATTTGAAAGGGGAGCCTCCGTTTATGCTACCCCTTTGCATACCGAATGGCGCAATTATAAGATCAATATCCTGGATACCCCGGGCCTGGATGACTTTATTGGGGAGATTATTTCCTCCATCAGGGTGGCAGATACGATCGTAACCGTTCTCAATGCACAGCAGGGCGTGGAAGTGGGGACTGAAATCATCTGGAATTACATAGACAAATACCTCAAGCCAACCCTTTTTGTGGTTAACCAGATTGACCATCCCAATGCGAATTTTGAAGAAAGTTTTAACAGCATTAAAACCCTTGTCGGCAAAAATGCAGTAAAAATCCAGTATCCACTCATGATCGACGGGGCTCAGTGTATAGTGGACGTCCTGAAAATGAAGATGTATAAGTTTGGGCCTGAAGGTGGTAAACCGGAAAAATTAACAATCCCGGAAGATCAGATGGAAGAAGCAGCATTCCTTCATAATGAACTTGTGGAAAAAGCGGCGGAAAATGACGATGCCTTGCTGGAATTGTTCTTTGAACAAGGTACCCTGAACGAAGATGAAATGCGCAAAGGTATTAAGGCGGGCATGCTGAACCATGAACTATTCCCGGTATTCTGTATTTCAGCCCTGAAGGATATGGGATCTGGCAGGCTGATGGGTTTTATAGACAATGTGGCCCCTGCAGCGGCCGACCTTAAACCTGAGCAAAGCATAGAGGGAACCGAAATCTCCCGGAACAAAGAAGCACCGACCACCTTATTTGTGTTTAAAACAATTTACCAGCCTAATCTGGGGCAGATCACCTTTTTTAAAGTAATCTCAGGGGAAGTGACCGTCAACACCAAATTGGTGAATTCCAGGAATGGGGAAACCGAGACCCTCAACCAGCTTTTTATCATGGACGGGAAGAACAGGGAACCCATTCCCAAATTATCAATGGGAGACATCGGGGCCACCTTAAAGCTGAAATACACGGAAACCAATGATACCTTGCATATACCCGGAGTTCCCGTTGCCTTAAAACCCATACAACTTCCTGAACACCGCATAAGGAAAGCCGTAACCGCCGTAAATACCAAGGATGAAGAAAAATTAAGCGAAGCGCTGAAAACTCTTCATAGTCAGGATCCCACTGTGGTGATCAGCTTTTCTCCCGAATCAAAAGAACTGATCTTAGGCTGTCAGGGAGAATTACACCTGGCAACGATCGACTGGACCCTGAAGAATGTTTACGGGGTTGAAGCGCAGTTCCATAAGCCCAAAATAGCGTTTCGGGAGACCATCCGTAAAGCATCAACAGCAAGTTACAGACATAAAAAACAATCCGGTGGTTCCGGGCAATTTGCAGAGGTGCATTTAAAGATAGAACCCTGGGAAGAAGGCATCCCGGAACCGGAAGGCTTTAATCTCAGGGGTAAGGAAGAGATCGATTTAAAATGGGGTGGCAAACTGGTTTTTTACAACTGTATTGTAGGAGGGGTTATAGATCTGCGGTATCTGCCCTCCATCCTGAAAGGTGTCCTTGAAGTTATGGAATCCGGCCCCCTTACCGGATCTTATATTCGGGATGTACGGGTAATGGTATATGACGGGAAAATGCATTCTGTGGATTCCAATGATATTTCGTTCAAGATTGCAGGCGCACATGCCTTTAAAAAGGCATTTTTAAATGCCAGCCCCAAACTCCTTGAGCCTACAAGGGAATTAACGGTTAAGGTGCCTGAAGAAATGGTGGGCAATGTAATGACAGAACTTCAGGCTAGAAGGTCCCTTATACAAGGGATCGACAGCAGCGGGAATTACCAGATATTAAAGTCCATCACTCCGGAAGCAGAACTATTTGGTTTTTCAACGGACCTCAGGTCACTTACCCAGGGAAAGGCCGCTTTTAATTCGGTATTTTCCTCATATCAGCCGGTACCCCCCAATATCCAGGAGACCTTGGTGAGAGAAAGGGAATAGTATCCCCATGACCAGCTTGCAATGATCCATGGAATCTGATCAGTACAAATTCCTGCATTATTGGATAATGGGATTCTTGCCATAAACAATAGTCGGGATACCTTTAAAATTGGAATAGTATAAATTTCCGATTCAAAGTATTATATTTGTAAAGGAAAAATGGGGCGGGCAGTATACACCACTGTCATTGCCTTCCCATAAATCAATTTGGAATCGATCAGTCCCTCTTGCCCAACAGGCAGGTTAGGTTCCAGCAGTATGAACGTAAAAAACAGTTAATTTAAAAATGGCAAAATCCCAACAGACCTATAATAAAAGTGAAAAGGAAAAAAAACGCCTGAAAAAAAGGGAAGAAAAACAAAAGAAAAAAGTAGCCAGGAAAATGGCTGCCAAGGAAAGCGGGGGCGGCATTCAATTCGCATATGTTGACCACAATGGGCATCTTACCGATACCCCTCCGGACCCTTCCAAAAAAATAAAGGTCGATGCTGATTCCATCATATTGGGTATCCCCAAGAAAGAGGAGGGGGACCAGGAACAATTTGATCCGGTGCGTACCGGTAAAGTTTCCTTTTTCGATACTTCCAAAGGGTTTGGTTTTATTATTGACCAGGAAAACCAGGAAAAGTACTTCACACACGTAAGCGGGCTGTTGGATGAGATTGCTGAAAACGACAAAGTTACCTTCGAACTGATAAAGGGGATGAAAGGTATGAATGCCGTTAAGGTGAAGAAAGTATAAGCTATCCCCGCACCCCGTTACTATATACAAATCAAGCCGTAGAAGGGCATTCATAATTACCCCGGGACAGCATCTTTTCAGGGTCCCGCGGAATCTTCCACAGGCTTAGGAACTCCAGGTTGTTTCACCCCCTATCCCCATTTTTTTCTTTCCCTTTTCCGCCATAGGTGAGTTTTTAAGTATCTTACGGCACAAATTTTAATTCTGAGACTTCAATGGATATCCTTAAAAAATCCCTCCTTGCCACTTTGGCATTCCTTTTCACTATTTCAGTACAGGCCCAGGAACCTGTAAACGAACCCAGGCCGGACCTGTATAGCGGCCTGGAATTCAGAAGCCTGGGCCCGGCCCTGACATCCGGAAGGATTGCAGACATTGCAATTGACCCCACAGATGAGAATATCATGTATGTTGCAGTTGGCTCCGGTGGTGTGTGGAAGACCACGAATTCAGGGACGACCTGGCTGCCTGTATTTGATCAGCAAAACAGCTATTCAATTGGATGCATTACATTGGATCCGGGCAACCCCAATACCATCTGGGTTGGGAGTGGGGAAAATGTTGGTGGCAGGCATGTTGGTTTTGGTGATGGGGTCTATGTTAGTCATGATGCCGGAAAAACCTGGAAGAATAAGGGCCTGAAGACTGCCAATCATATTTCCAAAATCATAGTACATCCGGAAAACCCGGATATAGTTTGGGTGGCGGCGCAGGGCCCCCTCTGGATCAAGGGAGGGGAACGAGGCTTGTACAAGTCGACGGATGGCGGAACAACCTGGAACAAGAAATTGGGAAATGAAGAATGGACCGGTGTTACAGACATAGTCATCGATCCGACAAACCCTGATTTGCTCTATGCAGCTACCTGGGACCGGCACAGGACAGTGGCGGCCTATTTGGGAGGCGGCCCCGGCTCTGGTATACACAGGAGCAGTGACGGTGGCGAGCACTGGGTGAAGCTCACGGACGGCATTCCGGATTCCAATCTCGGGAAAATAGGACTGGCCATTTCGCCGTTTGACCATACAACCATTTATGCCGCCATAGAACTGGATCGAACCAAAGGGGGAGTGTTTATGTCCGTGAATGAGGGAGCCTCGTGGACCCGGCAATCAGAAGCTGTATCCGGTGGTACAGGGCCTCATTATTATCAGGAGCTATTTGCATCACCACACCAGGAAGGCAGACTCTACCTGATGAGCAATACGGTACAGATCTCTGATGACCACGGAAAGACTTTTCGGGATATGAATGAAAAGAACAAGCATGTGGACAGCCATGCCATGGCGTTTAAGAAATCGGATCCGGAATATGTCATTTTCGGTACGGACGGAGGCCTTTATGAATCGTATGACCTTACCAGGACATGGCGGTTTTACGGAAACCTGCCGGTTACACAATATTATAAGGTTGCGGTAGACGATGCCATGCCATTTTACAATATCTATGGGGGTACACAGGACAACGGATCACATGGAGGGCCCTCCCAGACGACCAGCAAGGCCGGCATCCTGAATTCAGACTGGTGGATTACCCTTGGTGCAGACGGACATCAGTCTGCCACGGAACCCGGAAACCCGGATATCACCTATGGAGAATTTCAGGAAGGATTTCTCTGGCGTATTGATCAAACAACCGGGGAAACGGTTTTTATACAGCCACAACCCGCCGCAGGGGAACCATTTGAGCGATTTAACTGGGATGCACCCATCTTGGTGAGCCCGCACAAACCCTCCAGGCTCTACTTTGCTTCATACCGGGTATGGAAATCTGAAAACAGGGGGGATGAATGGAACGCTATTTCAGGGGATCTTACCCGTAATGAGGAACGTATCAGCTTACCCATTATGGGCAGGCAACAAAGCTGGGACAATGCCTGGGATGTAGGGGCAATGTCTAACTACAATACAATTTCCTCCCTTTCAGAATCGCCTGTGCAGGAAGGATTACTCTATGCAGGAACAGATGACGGGATCTTACAGGTTACAGAAGATGGCGGGGATAATTGGAATAAAATACAATTGGGAGATATCAAAGGAGTACCCCAACGGGCATTTGTGAATGACGTTCGTGCAGACCTTTTTGATGCCAATACAGTCTACATGGCTTTGGATAACCATAAAGGAGGGGATTACCAGCCCTATCTGCTGAAGAGCAGCGATAAAGGCAGGACCTGGAAACTGATCAATGGCGACCTGCCCAAAAGATTATTGACCTGGAGGGTGGTTCAGGACCATAAAAAGAAAGACCTGTTATTTGCTGCCACAGAATTTGGCATCTATTTTACAACCAATGGGGGCGGCAATTGGAAACAACTCAAAGGCGGGCTGCCCACCATAGCATTCAGGGACATCACCATACAGAGAAGGGAAGATGACCTGGTGGCAGCCTCCTTTGGACGTGGATTTTATGTGCTGGATGATCTGTCCCCCCTGCGCGAATTTGATGCGTCGGCCATGGCGGCAGCCACTTTTCTGTTTCCCGTACAACCAGCCTATTGGTATATCGAACGGGACGAAGTATATGGCAGGGGGGATGCGGAATATGCAGCTAAGAACCCACCTTTCGGCGCAACTTTCACCTACTACCTTCCGGATAAATTCAAATCGCCCAAAGAGAACCGGCAGGAAAGCGAAAAAGAATTGAATAAAACCCAGGCCGATGTTCCTTTCCCGGGATGGGAGGCGTTGGAAGCGGAAAAGAACAAGGAGGAACCCACCATATTGCTTACCATCAGGGATTCTCAGGGCAGGGTGGTCAATACCGTAGCAGGTACCAATAAAAAAGGTTTTAACCGTGTTGCCTGGAATTTGGGATACGCCAAACGCGAGGGTATCTCCCTGAAACCCCCGGCCACCACTGGCGATGATTTTTTTGAAAGTGTGTACCTCGCAACTCCTGGCACCTATTCCGTTACGCTGAGCAAGCAGGCAAACGGGGAAACGGAATCACTTGCCGATCCGGTAAATTTTGAAGTGAAACCACTGGGAAAAGGCGCATTACCCTCCAAACCAACGGAAGAGATCGTGGCTTTCAGGGAGGCATATCAGCAATACCGGCAGGACCTATTGGCTACCAATACTGCCCTAAGCAGAAACCTCGCCCTTGTGAAGGCTATGAAACGTGCCCTGGACGAAGCGGAACGACCTACCGCGCAACTCCGCGCCCGTATTGTTGAAACAGAGGATAAACTGGCGGCTCTGGATAAGGTCGTGAATGGCAGTATCTCCAAGAATGAGATAGGGGAGCGCAACGATCCCTCCCCGCAGGATGGGGTATTTATGGGGATGTTGGCATTGAACAATACGTATGGCCCTACCACAAATCAGCAACAGGCATTTAACAGGGCCGGTGGACAGCTTGCCACCCTGAAATCCAACCTTCGTACGGTCGTAGAAACAACCATCCCGGAATTGGAAAAGTCGCTGAAGGATGCAGGCGCTCCCTGGATAGAAGGGCAGGGACTCATCAAATAAAGGCAAACAACAGCCTGAACATTGCCGGCCTGTTATAAGGCAGGCACCGGTGTCACGGTACAACTAATAAATTGAGCAAAATATCATGAAATCATTTACCATCACTGAATTAAATGCCATTTTAATTGGGAAACTACGGGGAGATAGTAAGCAGCAGATAACGGGCCTGAGCGAATTAAAAAGTGCGGGACCGGAGCAAATAACCTTTATTGGCAGCAGCAAATATGCGCGGCTCTGGCCAGATTCCAATGCAGTAACAGCCATAGTTAATGAATCATTAGACCTGAACCCGGAAGAGGGCGAGGCATTTATCATGGTAAAGAATGCAGATTTGGCAATGGCGAAATTACTGGAATTGTTTCATCCGGAAGGCCCGGTATTTGAAGACAACATCCATCCTTCTGCCGAAATTCATTCTTCTGCCAAAATTGGTGTAGGTTGCAGGATTGGCGCCGGATGTTTTGTTGGAAAAGACGTTGTACTGGGCAAGGGGGTAACCCTATATCCAAATGTCACTGTTTTCGACGAAACCCGAATCGGGGACCATACAGTGGTCTGGTCCGGAACGGTCATACGGGAAAGGACGCAAATCGGGAGTCATTGTATCTTTCACCTGAATGTAAGCATTGGGGCTGATGGATTCGGTTACCGTCCCAGCGAAGATGGCCGTGGGCTCGTGAAGATTCCCCATATCGGGAATGTAATTATTGGCAATGGGGTTGAGATTGGAGCCAATTCCTGTGTAGACCGGGCTAAATTCGATGCTACCATTATTGGTGATGGCTGTAAAATAGACAATCTTGTTCAAATAGGGCATAACTCTGTTATGGGCCGCTGCTGTATCATGGCCGGGGGAAGCGGCCTCGCCGGATCTGTCACCCTGGGTGATGGGGTGGTTATAGGTGGCAGTGCCTCCATTAAAGATCATACTACAATCCATTCCGGTGCAGTAGTCGGTGCGGGTTCCGGCGTCATGGGCGATGTGGCCGCGGGGAAAACAGTGCTGGGCTACCCCGCCTGTGATTCCAGGGATATGTTGCGACAATGGGTTGCCCTGCGAAAACTGGGTAGCGGCAAGGGGAATGCTTGATCAACGCTGCCGGAAATCAGCAAGATTCGGGTTTTGATTCAGGAAGTTGACGGATATCTTTGTGTAATAACTTTATAAAGACCATAACCATGGGTACACAGGAAATGCTGAACTATGATCGGATAGAAAATGCGATCCATTTTATTTACGATAATTTTAGAGAACAACCTTCTCTGGAGGAAATTGCTGAATATGTACATTTAAGCCCATTTCATTTCCAGCGTTTATTTAAAGAATGGGCCGGAGTAACCCCCAAAAAATTCCTGCAGTACACCAGTATAGAACATGCCAAAAAAGTGCTTCGGCAGGGTAATGGCACCCTTTTTGACGCCACCCTCGAAACAGGGCTGTCAGGCACCGGCAGGTTGCACGATCTTTTTGTAGCTATTGAAGGAATGACCCCCGGGGAGTACAGGAACGGTGGCGAAAACCTCAGCATCAATTATAGTTTTGCTACAAGCCCCTTTGGTAGTATTTGTATCGGATCCACAGAAAAAGGTATTTGCCATTTGTCTTTTATAGGTTCTGAGGATGCAGGGTTAGCGGAATTAAAAGAACGCTTTCCCAATGCGATATACCGGGAGGGGGTTGATCAGGCCCAGTTAAACGGACTCAAAATATTCAACCATGATTGGGATGCCCTCCCAAAGGTAAAACTACACCTGAGAGGAACTGATTTTCAATTAAAGGTCTGGGAATCCCTGTTAAAAATACCAGAGGGGAATTTAACAACCTATGGGGATCTGGCACAGTCAATCCGAAGACCCGGTGCATCCCGGGCGGTGGGTTCAGCCATTGGGAATAACCCTGTAGCCTTCTTAATCCCCTGTCATCGGGTCATCCGTGCTACCGGAAATATTGGGGAATACCATTGGGGTAGTAGCCGGAAAGCGGCCATTTTGGGCTGGGAGGCCGCAAGGGTTTATGCCGTATAGGTACTTTTGTCCCCCAGCCGGTATAAGCTAAAAACAAAATAAAGCTGTGGTGCAAACCCTGGGCCCCATCAATCTGTGTCAATTCAATCATAAATCTTTTACTCCGGGCTGCTTAGGCTTTTTGGGCTGCAGATAATTCATCCCCAATCCGAATGGTATGGGTCAGCAAGAGGTCCAGGTCCGATTTTCTGGTCCTGTGGTTCACGATACACACCCGGATGCAAAAATGGGAATGCAATATCGTGGATGAAGGGGAGGCAATTCCTTGTTCCTGCAATCGCATAAGGATTTCCATATTCAGTTCATTGGTTTCTTCCAGGTTGCTTTCCGTAGCAACATACTGGTAGCAAACGATGCTCATGGAAACGGGTGCCACTAACTTTAATTGGGCATTTGCGGTTATGCTATCCCCCAGGTATTCTGCCTGCCGGTTGTTCTGGGTTATTAAGTCGGCATATTTCTGCAAACCGTGTTCCTTAAGGGACATCCATACTTTTAAAGCTTTAAACCCCCTGGACAGTTCAAATCCCAGGTTATTAAGGGACTCCGGGCCAGCCGCCAGCCCCCGTGTGGCCTGGACCAGGTAACTCGGTGTTATGGCGAATGATTTCCTATGGGCTTCGGCGTTTTTGAACAGCGCACAGCCAACCTCGTATGGAATATAAAGCCATTTGTGCAGGTCGAATGCAACACTGTCGGCTTTCTCAATCATCTTAAGTTCTTCGGCATATCGGGGGTCCAGTTTGCACAAGGCCCCGTAGGCCCCATCTATGTGGAACCAGATACCATACCTTAGGCAAATATCATGGATTTCTGACAAGGGGTCAATTGCGCCCGTATTTACGGTCCCTGCAGTGCCAACAACACAAATAGGGAGAAAACCATTGGCTAAATCCTCCCCAATCGCAATTTCAAGTGCCGCCGTGTCCATTTGAAAATGTGCATTGGTCTTGATGATACGAACACCCTGTGTCCCTAATCCAATAATTTCGGCAGCTTTTATCACACAGCTGTGGGTTTCAGAGGAACAATACAACAGTAATCGCATAGGCTGGTCAAACAGCCCTCTTTTACGTGCCTTGAGGGCCTGGTGGTTCCTCGCCACCGTCAAGGCTGTTATATTTGCCATGCTTCCCCCACTCAATAGGATCCCGGAGGCTGAAGAAGGATAATTGAGCATCTGTTTACACCAGTCCACAACCTGCTTATCCACGTACATTGGACTATGTTCGCCAATGGTAACATTGGGGTTCATCGTAGCAGCCAGCAGGTCGGCAAGGGCACCTAAAGGCGTTCCCGTTCCCTGTACCCAGGCAAAAAACCTTGGATGTATATTCCCTTTGGTATAGGGGAATACATACTTTTTAAAATCTGCATATACCCCCCCGATGTCCTGGGGAGACTGCGGGATCTCCTGATTCAGAAATTGTTTTACCTCCTCAGGAATGGGTTTCCAGCTTGGCTGCTCGCCAATGGTTTGGAGATAGTCCATCACATCATCGATCATCTGGTGGCCTAAACTCCGCATTTGTTGCCAGTTTTGGGGATCGAGGGTTAAATTGCTGTGAACCGTCACAGTTTCTTTTGCAGGCTTCATAGGAAGTGCTATTAGGTATAACAGAATGAAAGGCCCCAAGATATATAAATCCGGTTTCTTACGTTGCATTTTAAGGTGGTTAAGTTGGATTCTTTTACAGTTCCCTTTCTGAGTATAGTCCGGTCGCTTTGCCTTGTAAGCCAGGGAAACCTAATCAATGTGTGATCGGGCTCGTTTTCATGAACAAAATGATATGTAAAATAACAGGATATGCGTAATATTGCACTCGCTTAAAAAAGTATGGGCAGCCCCATGGGGAAAACACCGAACACCACCTTAATAATCCTGGCATTTTTTGCCATCTACTTTATCTGGGGGTCTACCTACCTCCTTAATAAAGTGGCTGTTACGGAACTGCCACCGTTTATGCTTGCGGCTATCCGGTTTATAAGTGCGGGCGTGATCATTTTCGTGATGTGCAGGCTGATGGGACTCAATCTGGCAATTAGTTCCAAACAGCTTGTAAATACGGCCATTGCAGGGTTCCTCTTTTTAAGTTTCGGGAACGGGGTTGTAGTATGGGCGCTTAAATTTGTGGATAGTGGTTTTGCCGCCCTCGAGATCTCGGCCCAACCCCTTGTAGTATTGATATTGATGCGCATCATAGACGGAAAGAAAATTCAGGCTATGTCGGTCATAGGTGTCATCCTGGGTTTTATAGGTATTTACCTCCTGGTAAGCCAGAAACAGATAATTAGTCAGGAAGGTTCCTTACTGGGTATGGTCATGATCCTGATGTGTATGGTGAGTTGGGGATATGGGAGCCTTTTTGTGGCCAGGGCAGAACTGCCTTCCAACTTCTTTGTCAATACCGGGTATCAGATGCTGACCGGGGGGATTATGCTGTTAATCGCCAGTTTAATTTTTGGGGAACAATGGACCTCCCCTTTAAACTGGAGTGGTCCGGTACAATTGTCGATGATCTTATTGATCTTTTTTGGCAGCATCGTTGCGTTTACATCTTTTAATTATTTACTAAAGACCATTTCCCCGGAAAAAGTGGCTACCTCTACCTACGTGAACCCTATCATTGCATTGTTTCTGGGTTGGTATTTTCTTAATGAACAGATTACAGCCCAGTCTATTGTTGCAGCGGTCGTATTGCTTACGGGGGTGTATTTCATCAATACCCGGAAAAAACTGGCTATGTATTCCAGGTTTACCAGGTAGGCATTTGCTGTGCTCAATTTTTGTATGCACAATCGGGATTTAGGTGTACCGTTAAATAATTGCATTAGCAGTATGTATTTTTTTAAACTGCTGCAGCGTTAACAGGATTTTAAACTAGTTTTGTGCGGCGAATTGTCCAAAATCACCAGTCCTTTCCTTTAGATGTTACGTGGAATAGCACACCACTATTATTCAGAAACCATGGAGGGCTTACCGTGCCTCCCGGATCATTGCGGAAAAGGGAACGCAACTAAAGGAAGAATTTGGTGAACGCATAATGACGCCCCGGTAACAGGGAAACTTTACATAACATAATCGAAATCAATTTGAAGAAAAACACAGGGGGTATCAAAAAAGTTCTTTTTATATCAAAATATGGCGAGATCCTTGATCTTGCCTATGCCGTTGCCCGGGAGGGTTACGCCGTTAAAATGTACATAGAAGTGCGAAGCTGCAGGGAAATTGGGTATGGCTTTGTACCAAAAGTGAAGGATTGGAAAAAACACCAGGATTGGGCTGACCTCATTATTTTTGACTACACCGGATATGGGAAGGAATGCGATGATCTTAGAAAGGCAGGGAAATATGTAGTAGGAGGATCCGTCTACACCGACCAATTGGAACTCGACCGGAATTTTGGCCATGAACAATTAAAAGCACATAAAATCAAGGTCCTTCCTTCCCTGGAATTCACAAATTTCCAGGATGCCATTAATCACGTACAGAAACACCCGGACTCCTACGTTATTAAGCCTTCTGGGGAAACACAGGAATTAAAGCAACTCCTTTTTGTTGGGAGTGATGATGAAGGATTGGATATTATCAGGGTTTTACGGGCGTATGAGAAGTCGTGGGGCAACGATTTTGGTAATTTCCAGCTTCAGAAGAAAGTAAAAGGGGTAGAGATTTCTGTTGCTGCCTTCTTTAACGGCACCCGGTTTTTACATCCCATCAATATCACATTCGAACATAAAAAATTATTCCCGAAAGAAGATATTTGAGGAAAAACTGAAAACACTAATTGAAGTAGCCGTACTCGCCCTCTTATAACGTTTTGCTAGTAGCACCATTAACGGCCAAAGGACCTG
>JBGTLT010000158.1:0-4789 GCA_041743975.1 Zeaxanthinibacter sp. | reverse complement strand
TGACCTGAGGGCCAAGCTGCGGGAGGCCAATGTTACCCGCCTGTCACAGGTAAAAGCCGTGGTTTTTGAAACAACTGGGGATCTTTCAGTATTGCATGGGGAGGATCCTGATTTGGTGGATGACTGGCTACTCGAAGATGTAACGTTATAAAAGGAGCCGGGGTACGCTTTCTTCAGACCGGACCTTAGGGTAAAACCTGAAGGGTTATCCGGCAAATCGACTGCTTTTTGGTGATCCGGGGAACGGGCACTCCTGCAAATAGAATATGATAGTGCGGAGGCACGCATTATACTGCTTGGTGTGAGATATACTGGATTCGAACCAGTGACCTCTGCCCTGTCAAGGCAGCGCTCTAAACCAACTGAGCTAATATCCCTTAAAAGAATTGCAATATCGGAAAATTATCGGGATCTTTTTAGTCTGGTTTAACAACTTACTTAGGTATGCCCAGTATCCCGGAAAAGACCCAGGCGCGGTAAGCGCCGGTAAGTCTGCAGTTATAAAAGTTCATTTCGAGGGGAACAAGGCGCCAATTATACACTAAATTAAATAAAAAATAAAATGAAGATCATCTCATGGAATGTAAACGGTATACGTGCCGTTGTAAAAAAGGAATTTTTTGAGGCCCTTAAAAGGACGGACTGGGATATACTCTGCCTGCAGGAAACGAAAGCCCAGGACATCGAAGTTGAACAGGTTTTGGAACCGTTCAGCGCCCATTCCATTTATTACAACTCTGCACAAACGAAGGGGTATTCAGGGACCACGCTTATCAGTAAGGAAAAACCGGTATCATATGGTTTAAATATGGGCGTTGCAGAGCACGATATGGAAGGGAGGGTTATCTGTGCGGAATACCCGGGCTTCTATCTTGTAAATGTTTATGTCCCCAACTCGGGCCAGGAATTAAACAGGTTAGGATACAGGCAGCAGTGGGATGCCGACTTTCTGGGTTACCTCAAAGAGAAGGAAAAAACTAAACCCGTCATTGCATGCGGCGATTTCAATGTGGCGCACCGTCCTATAGATCTTAAAAATGACAAATCCAATTACAACAAAACGGCAGGGTATACCCAGGTAGAGATAGATGGAATGGATAATTTGATTCATTCCGGATTTGTTGACAGTTTCAGGTATTTGCACCCGGATGAAGTGGCATATACATACTGGAGTTACCGCTTTAAGGCCCGTGAACGCAATGTAGGGTGGCGTTTGGATTATTTTCTGGTCAGTGAATCCCTGATCAGCAAGGTAAATGCCGTAAAAATATGGTCCGATATCCATGGTTCTGACCATTGTCCGATTGAACTGGATATCAACATGGATACGCTTATAAAACAAAACGCCGGTCTGTTGAACCGATAGAACAGAAGCTCGAAGTTTTCCGAAAAACATTCTATATTCGGCTTGATTCGCCTGGGTTGATGATCATCAATTGAGTAAAAATGACTCCCCATTCACGCCATGACTATACGAACGTACTAAATGATATTTCTTTTACTATTTTTGAGTTGTCCTGTGGGTAGGATGCCGTTCGCAACAAGTGAATCAGGATACACCGGCATAACCATTTCCAAGGGACAATTGCCGCTAAAATGGAATCCCTGCCGGGGCTGTTGGAATGATTGGCATCATATAGTGAAAATACATGAATACAATGGGACCATCTAGAATTTTATCCGTCTATGTCGCACTGATCCTGCTATCCGGCTGCGGTCCGGGGGAATCCGGAAAAACCATACCTGCAGATGAGAAGGATAGCATATTTTATATCAAACATGCTGACGATGCCATTCGCATATTTCGCAACGGCGATACCAGTGCCGTCGTAACCCAAATTACAAAAAAGGATTTCCGCCCTTTTATTCATCCTATAATGGCACCGGGTTCCAGGGCTGAATTGACGGAATTCAGCCCTGAACACCACCAACACCAAACCGGTGTTTACTGGGGGTTCACCCGGGTTAATGGAACAGGCGCCACAACGGAAGATCTGGAAAAATGGTTCTATAATCCGGATAAACCGCATGAAATCCGACAAAAGATAGGGCAGGACTTTTTTCACAACCCCGGGTCGGGCTACTGGCAAAAAGATACGGCCGAAGTGATTCTACAGGAGGGGAAAGAAGTAAAATGGAAGACGGTATATAGTTTGCTGAACGAATTAAAGTCTCCGATTCTGCGGGAAACACAATCCTGGAGTTTTACTGAAAAGGATGGGAAGTTCTTAATGAGCCTGGAATGGAATGGGGAGGCATTAATCGATATAACGGTTAATGAGTTCGACTATGGGGGTTTGTTCATGAGGATGCCATGGAAAAAGGGCATAAAAGCAGAGGTGGTGAATGCCGCAAGACAAAAAAATGAAAAAGCCAACGGGCAGCGTGCCATGTGGGTTGACGCAGGAATGGAAATCCAAGGGCTTGAGGATTGGGGTCACATTGCAATTTTCGACCATCCCCGGAATAAAGGTTATCCCCAGCCATGGCGGGTCGATTCACAGTTTGGTATAGGCCCTGTCCTTGCCAAATTGGGAGATTGGCAAATACCCAAAGGGGAAACCATAACCTTCAAACATCAAATAGTCGCCTATACCGGGAATCTGGATGCGGAACATATGAACGACCTGTGGGGCGATTATGTTGGGGACAAGGGAATGTACAATACGGCCTCGCTTTGGAATATTGCCCGGCAGGAAGGTAGGGATGCAAAGCTGTTAAGCCCTGAAGAAGCAGTTAAGGCAATGACTATCAAAGAGGGGTATAAGGTGAATACCTTTGCTTCAGAGCCCATGATCACGCAGCCGATGGCATTCTGCTGGGATGATAAAGGCAGGCTGTGGATTGCTGAAAATCGGGATTATGAATCCCGGGGAAGCGGGTTTTCCAATTCCGGGGACAGCCGCATTTCTATCCTGGAGGATACCGACCACGATGGGGTGGCAGATTCAAAAAAGGTGTTTTGGGAAGGAATCGCATTTCCCTCTGCCCTGGCAGTTGGCCATGGAGGGGTTTTTGTAGGCGCACCCCCGAACCTGCTTTTTGTACCCGATTCCAATGGGGATGATATAGCGGACACAGCTGATATCAAAGTATTGCTGACCGGATGGGGAATCCGCGACCGGCATGAAACGATCAACAGTTTTCATTGGGGACCGGATGGATGGCTTTATGGCCTGGAAGGATTTGCAACACCCTCCGTAATACGGAAACCAAAAGATAAAGGGCGACTTTACAGAAAAGGGGAAGAATTTCCGGAAGACCTTTTAGAAGCAGAAGGGGTTCAGATCAATGGAGGGGTGTGGAGGTACCATCCCTTAAAAGGCCGTTTCGAAGTAGTGGCCCATGGTTTCAGCAATCCCTGGGGGATAGATTATGATGCAAAAGGGCAACTCCTGATGACTGCCTGTGTCATTCCCCATCTTTGGCATGTGATACCTGGTGGTATATACCACCGTCAGGGTGGGCAGCATTTCAATCCTTATGTGTATGAAGATATAAAGACCATCGCAGACCACAGCCACCGTTCCGCCCATGGAGGGGCACGGGTATACCAATCAGATGCGTTTCCTGCGGAAGAACAGGGCAGGATTTTTATGGCGAATATCCATGAACATGCGGTTCTTTCCGATATCCTAGTACCAAAAGGTTCAGGATATGAAGGAAAGCACGGAGATGATTTTATGATGGCCAACAATGCCCAATGGGTAGGTTTCAGCATGGAAATCGGTCCCGATGGTGGTTTGTACGTTTTGGATTGGCACGATGCGGACATTTGTGGTCAGGAAGTCCTGAACGAGGAAACGGGACGGATTTTCAGGATTATGCCCGAAAAATCCCTTGCAGTTGGTTTTGAAGCAAGAAATTCTGATCTGAATAAGATGTCCGACAAACAGTTGGTATTACTCCAGACCAATAAAAGCGATTGGCATTCCAGGAGGGCAAGGGGAATCCTGCATAAAAGGGCTGTGAAGGGTGAATTAAATGCTAATACCATCAAAGATTTAAAGTCCATCTACCAGAATGACAAAAATCCGGATTGGAGGTTAAGGGCGATGTGGTCTTTGCATTTGGTTGGGGGATTTACTGAAAACGATTTGCTAAAGGCACTCTCAGATAAAGACCAATATGTCAGGGCTTGGGCCATCCAATTGCTTTGTGAGGATTCAAAACCATCCGCATCAGTTCTGTCAAAATTTAAGAAAATGGCAGATGTGGATACTTCTCCGGTGGTTAGGTTATACCTTGCCACAGCCCTACAAAGGATTCCATCAAAGGATAAACTATTAGTAAGTGAAAACTTGCTTCAACATTCTGAAGATGCCAACGACCATAACCTTCCCAAAATCATTTGGTATGGTATTGAATCTTTGATCGCAGAAAACACCGACAGTTTCCTTGAACTTTCCTCCCAATCCAAAATTCCCTTTGTAACCCAAAATTTAGCAAGAAGGGCAGTGGATGCAGATGAAATACAGAAATTGGTTGCATTTATCGGTAAAGGGGGTACGAATACAGAACACCTCATGTCGGGAATGCTGAGTGGAATGGAAGGAAGGACCGACCTGAAAATCCCGTCGAATTGGAAGACAGTAGCGGAAAAAATGGAGAAATCAGGCGGGAAAAAGGCAGCACTTGCTTTGGAGATTTCAAGTCTTTTTGGAGATACTGAGGCCACACAACGGGCATTTGCGATCCTGAAAGATAAAAAGCAACCTCTTGACCAAAGACAAAAGGCCCTTCAGACACTTACGGCACAACAAAGGGCCGGGCTTATTTCTGAATTGCC
>JBGTLT010000157.1:0-46009 GCA_041743975.1 Zeaxanthinibacter sp. | reverse complement strand
CTGTTTTTTAGGTTTACTCTCTAAATTTCAATAACTTTAGAAGGGTATCTATAAAACAGGCATTATGGGAATTAAGAGTTTTCAGGGGCCCAGGAAGCCACAAACAAAGGATGAAGTTCCTTTAAAGGTCAGTGATTATATGACCCGTAAACTGATCACCTTCCGGCCGGATCAATCCATAGAAGAGGTAATAGAAGCGATCATAAAATACAAGATTTCAGGCGGGCCCGTAGTCAATGAGAAGAATGAATTGATCGGTATGATCTCGGAAGGGGACTGTATCAAGCATATCAGTGAGAGCCGCTATTACAACATGCCGATGGATGTAAACAGGATAGAACAACGCATGGTCAGGAATGTGGAGACCATCGATGGCAATATGAACATCTTTGATGCTGCCAATAAATTTTTACAGGAAAAAAGGCGTCGTTTCCCCATTGTTGAAAACGGGCAGCTTGTGGGTCAAATCTCCCAAAAGGACATTTTAAAGGCAACGGTAAAACTAAAATCCCAGAACTGGAATCCTAATATATAACCTCCAGGCCTCCCTTGACCCTCCCTTTTATAGAAAGGAGGGGGTTTTATTTCCGGCCCAGGCTACATCCGATTTGGAATCCAACGCCGGGGATGGTCACTTCCCCTTTCAATCCCCTAATAATTTACTGGGCTATCCCTGTAATCTCAATATCGAAGACCAAATCGGAATTCGGGGGTATGGGCCCGCCGCCCTGGGGGCCAAATCCCAGATGGGATGGTATGAACAAGCGTACTTTATCCCCGACCTTCATTTTCAGCAGACCCTCGCGAAAGCCCGAGATCAGCCTGGAATCCGGTGTATAATCCATCATGGATGGGGAAAAATCCCCGCGGTGCATGGCATTGATCTCATCAAATTTTCCAAATACTTCGGCCACATCCTTATCTGTGGTATCAAAAAGTGTCCCGTCTGCAAGCCAGCCAGCATATTCCACCCAAACTTTCTGTCCTGTTTTAGGCTGGTCTCCCTGTCCTTCCTGGAGCGTGAATATTCTCAGGCCCGAGGCCAGTGAATCAGCAGCAGCCGACTGTTGGTTCAGTTCATTAATAAAATTAGCCCTCGTTTCCTGCATTTCAGCAATTTTCCTCTTTTCTTCGGTAAAGTACTCTGTCATAATCTGCGGGGCATCAAATTGCTTGGCCTGCTTGCCAACACGGATGATTTCAACTGTATTGATGACGACCTCCTGGATAGGCCGGTCTTTAGTCTGGGCCTCCTGGGAAGTGGGGACATTTGCTATGGAATCCACCACATCCATCCCGGACAATACCTCCCCGAAAACGGTATGCTTGCCATCAAGGAAAGGGGTTTCCTTATGGGTAATAAAAAACTGGCTGCCATTTGTTTTAGGGCCGGCGTTGGCCATAGAAAGGATTCCGGCCTTGTCGTGCCGCAGGCTATCGTTGATTTCATCCTTGAACTTATAACCGGGGTTCCCGCTACCAGTGCCCGTAGGATCACCGCCCTGTATCATAAAATCCTTCATGACCCGGTGGAACAGTATCCCGTCATAGTATTTTTTTCCTGTATATTGCTCGCTGACGAAGGTATTGGATCCTTCTGCAAGGGATATGAAATTAGCAACGGTTACCGGTGTCTTTTCATATTCAAGTTTTACAACGATGTCCCCCTTGTTCGTTTCTATATCAGCAAAGATGCCATCCCCGAAATCTTTAAACTTGCTCGATTTGCAATTTATAAGCAGTGCGATTGTTGCCAGGATAAGTACTTGTGGTATTTTCATTTTTTAATTTTATCAGTTTATTTACTATAGATCACTTATGATTTGACTAAAAGCTTATTCTACTTCCTGAACTTTTTCAATTTTCAGGATGGTTATGACCATTTTAAGGGGTTCATTGGCCCCGATTTTGTTGTTGTCCCCGTGGTAGCCATAGGCGAGGGAGGAAGGGAGCAGGAAAACAGCGGTCTCCTTTTCCTTTAAAAGTTTGATACTGTTCCGGATCCCGGGAAATACCTCCTGTTTATCCACCTTGTACCGGATCTCCCCAATATCCCTGGTACCATAGATCGTGTCATTCCGGAAGTTGAGCAAAGCATAGTTCAGGGTAACCAGGTCATCCGGTTCCGGGGTAGGGGATTCCGCATCCACCTTTACGTCATAGTAATACCAGGAACCGCTGGCTGAATGCAGGTACGTATGTATGGAATCTTTTGAGATGATAGATTGTATCTTTTGTTCTTCTGTTGCGAGCAATTGTTTATTCCTATCGGCCGATTGCTTCATAAAGCTACCCGTTTTAACCTGTACCGGCCGCCTTGGCTCAGGGCCTTCGCAGGCAGTGAGGGGCAGCAGGAATACCAAAAGAAAGGAAAATGGAAGCTTCATTATGTTAAGCTGTTTTTGTACTCCGGTAAGAGGGATTCAAATCTTGAAGCAGTTTCCTGGAGTGAAAGGTCGCTTTTACCCCCTGCAGCGTTGATATGCCCCCCGCCATCAAAGTGCGACCTGGCAAAATCATTTACCGAAAAGTCCCCTTCAGACCTGAAGGAGATCTTAATGATGCCTTCTTCTTTATTTTCGATAAAAATGGCAGCGAACTGTATCCCTTCCAGGGTAAGCCCATAGTTGACAAAACCTTCCGTGTCGCCCTTTTTAAAGTTATGTGTGTCCAACTCTTCCTGGCTAAGGGTGGTGTATGCTGTTCTGAACTCCGGGAGGATTACCAGATTGCGAAGGGCACAACCCAATAGACGCAGGCGCTCCGGACTGTTTGTATCATAAATTTGGTTATGTATTTCCGTATTATCGGCACCTTTGTCTATCAGGTCCGCTACCACAAGGTGTGTTCTGCTGGTGGTCGTGGTATACTTAAAGGACCCGGTATCCGTGAGAATACCGGCATAGAGGCAGTTGGCGATATCCGGTGTTATCTTCTCCAGGTCCCCCAGGGCCTCTATTACAGTATAGACCATTTCACATGTGGAACTCATTGAGACATCAGAATAGGAGATGGCAGGATACTTCGCCGGCGCCTGGTGGTGGTCGATCATCACAATAGGCACGACCGTTTCCTCCAAACATGCCTGCATTTGCCCGGATCGGTTCAATTGATTGAAATCGAGGGTAAAAAACAGGGTTGCACTTTTAATGAGTTCAACACAATGGATATTATCCTTTTCATAATTGAGGATTTGCTGGGTACCCGGCATCCATTTTAAAAATTTAGGATAATCATTGGGGGAGATCACTACAGCATCGTGTCCTACTTCATTAAGGTACTGTACGAGGGCCAAAGAAGAGCCTATGGCATCACCATCTGGGTTTTTATGCGGAACGATCACTATTTTTTGCCTGGTAGACAAAAGGGATTCCAAAGCAGTAACATCCTCTAAATTCATGCGCGCAAATATACAATAATCATTGTTTAGGTCGCTTATCCCCGGGTACAAATTTCGCGACGGTGTTGGGGCTTTAGACCATTTTCACCGGGCAGGATGCCGGAGCCGGATGATCCATGCCGTTACGGATTACAGGTTACAGCAATCAACGGAAGTAATTCCGCGGCCTTTTTTTAGGTTCCCCGGATTCCTAATATTGTTGTGGGTTGCCATAAGAAAACGTATTTTTGCCGAAAATTTTTAAAATGACAGGAAACAGAACATTCACAATGATCAAGCCCGATGCAGTTGAAAATGGCCATATAGGCGCTATTTTGGAAAAAATAACTGCAGCCGGATTTAAGATCATAGCGCTGAAATATACCCAATTGAGCCAAAGGGATGCCAGGAAGTTTTATGCGGTACACCGGGAACGTCCTTTTTTTGGGGAATTGGTAGAATTTATGTCCCGCGGGCCTATTGTTTCTGCCATCCTGGAGAAAGAAAATGCGGTCGAGGATTTCAGGGCTTTGATTGGGGCAACCAATCCGGCCGAAGCCGCGGAAGGAACCATCCGGAAATTGTATGCCAAAGATATCGGTGAAAATGCGGTACATGGATCGGATAGTGATGAGAATGCCGCACTGGAAGGCGCTTTCCATTTTGCAGGCAGGGAAATTTACTAAGTAATGCTGAAACTATAAAAGAACCCTCACGAAGCTGTTTTCCGTCGGGTTATTTATCGCAAAACTATTTTTTTTATCAGGTCTTTCCCCAATTCCTCATTGAGCAGCGTAATAATCTTCGATTTGCCGTGGCTCAGTTCTTCCCGCAATACGGAGGAATTCAGGGATATAAACAGGGTATCCTGTTTTAATTCCACACCCGTGGTGTAGTTGTTTACCCCGTTGCCCATCAGTTTTTTCCAGGCATCCCTCACATTAACCTTATCTATACCCTTTTGCAATTTATTGGTTGCAATAAATTCCTCCAGGGCTTCTCCAAGGGAGAGGTTATTCTTTTTTCGCTTAACCATTACTTTATTGTAAAAGGCTCAAATCGCTTGTAATGATACGTGATGTTGTCCTCGTTCATTACGCTGAAATCAGTACCTGAAAGACGCTCAAGTTTTTCTGTCCATGTGCTCAAACTGTTTTCATATTTCATTAGAAAGGTCCCATCCTCCTTCACAATGGTAAATTCTTCTGCATCGCTGGAGGTTTCAAATGAACCGTCTATTTTTGGGTTTACCTTTTTGCGGTAACCTATCGAACCCGTAAGACTGATATAATCTATTGTAGTGTTAATAGTATACTCCTTACTGCCGCCATCGGGGAATGTTACTTTTTCAATTTCCCAATACCCGTTTAAGTGTTCCAGATCTTCTGTTGTGACAGGCTGGGAACATCCTGCAAGGAACACCACTATAGCCACTGCTGCCCATCTGCCCATGTTACAATTTAATGATTTTATACGATTGATGAATTGATTTTACCACATTTTCAGTACGCTCTGCGTGCGTATCGCTGATAAAGATTTGTCCGAAATTGGCATCATCCACCAGGCTGATAATGCGGGATACCCTGTGCTCGTCCAATTTGTCAAAAATATCATCCAGCAAAAGGATAGGCAAGGTTTTAACCTGTTTTTTGATCAGGTGGAACTGGGCAAATTTCAAGGCGATCAAATAGGATTTTTGCTGCCCCTGGCTGCCGAATTTTTTGATTGGGTGCCCCTCAATTTCAAAACTCAGGTCATCTTTGTGGATACCGGCATTCGTATATTGCAAAGCCCGGTCCTTCTCCAGGTTCTGTTCCAGAAGTTCCAGGAGGCCACAGCCAGACAATTGGCTCTCGTAATGCAAGCCCACAGATTCAGTACCCCCCGTAATGGCACTGTACTGCTCCTGGAATATAGTAATGAATTCTTTAATAAATCCCACGCGTTCCCGGTAGATAAGGGTGCTATACGCAGCCAGTTGTTCGTTATATACCGAAATGTTGGTGGCGTTAAAGGTATGGTTGACACCAAAGTATTTTAAAAGCGCGTTCCGCTGGGCCAGCACCTTATTGTATTTGATCAATGCCTGTAAGTAATCGGGATTGGACTGGCTGATCACCCCATCCATGAATTTTCGGCGTGTTTCACTGCCCTCAATAATAAGATCCCGGTCGGCAGGGGAGATGATAACCAGGGGTAAAAGCCCTATGTGGTCTGATAGCTTATCATAAGCTTTCCCATTGCGTTTGATCATTTTCTTCATCCCACGCTTCAGGCTGCAAACGATTTTTTCTTCCCTGTCATGATGTTCAAAGTGGCCTTCAATTACGAAAAAATCCTCTCCATGCTTAATATTTTGGGAGGCCAGGGGATTGAAGTAGCTTTTTCCGAATGACAGGTGGTATATGGCGTCCAGAACATTGGTTTTGCCAATTCCATTATCCCCCACCAGGCAGTTTATTTTTGTATCGAAAACAAAATCCTGTGATCCGAAATTTTTATAGTTGATCAGGGATAATTTCTTGAGTAACATGCAAGGGTTCTTTGAATATGGCTAAAGGGGGTGCAAAATATCGAAAAATAACGAATAAATTACCCTTGGGTTTTGGATAAAACCTTTATTTTTGCGCCACGAATAAAATTCAAAATGGCAACATATAAAAAGAAGGGTTTCAAACCAAAAAATAAAGCTGAAGGCAGGGAGCTTAGTGAGCAGGGGAGTACTACGGCCGAGGTTTTTAGCACCCTGGACGAGAGTGCATCCCGCTCTGAGCAATGGGTTGCCCGGAACCAGAATTATATACTGGGGGTCATTGTGGTCATTGCTGTCGGTATCCTGGGGTATCTGGCGTACAACCAGTTCATTTTGAAACCAAAGGAGACCAGCGCGGCAAACGAAATGTTCTATCCCCAGCAATATTTTGACCAGGCCCTCAACAGCGCCACAGAAAAGGATTCGTTATACAACCTGGCATTGAATGGTGCAGAAGGCAAATATGGATTCCTGGATATCATTGATGAATATAACGGCACTAAAGCCGCTAACCTTGCGGCATACTCCACGGGTATGGCCTACCTGAATATGCAGCAATACGATGAGGCCATACGGTACCTGGAAGAATTTTCCACGGATGAAGAAATGTCGGGCCCGCTGGCTTTAGGGGGTATCGGGGATGCCTTTATGCAGTTGGGGCAACCGGCCGATGCGCTGGGATATTATGAAAAGGCCATCGCCCACAATACCAATAATTATACCACCCCACGGTTCCTTTTCAAAGCGGGGGTTACCGCCATGGAACTGGAGCAACAGGATAAAGCATTGAAGTTTTTCCAGCGTATCAAAGAGGAATTCCCTGACTCGGATGAGGCTCAGACCATTGATGTTTTCATCGGGATGGTGAAAAGCGGGAAATAAAATGGCTACTGCAAACAAAAACCTGTCTGACTACGACAAAGCTAAGATCCCCGGCGCCGAGGGCCTTCGATTCGGGATCGTCGTATCCGAATGGAATTCAGAAATCACAGAAGCCCTATACCAGGGTGCCCTTGATACATTGCTTGCCTGTGGGGCCCGGGCAGACCAAATCATCCGCTGGAATGTCCCCGGGAGTTTAGAATTGATTTTCGGGTGCAAAAAATTGATATCCGCCCATACAATCGATGCTGTTATTGCCATTGGGAGTGTTATCAAGGGAGAAACAGACCATTTCCACTATGTCTGCAGTGCCACCTCCCAGGGAATCAAGGATTTAAATGTCAATTTGAATGTCCCCGTAATCTTTTGCGTGCTAACGGATGACACCCTACAACAAGCCAGGGACCGCAGTGGGGGCAAACATGGCAACAAAGGTACCGAAGCAGCGATTGCAGCAATCAGGATGGCCAGCCTGTGAACAACCCCCTGCCGCCAAAAGCAGGAAATGGCCGGCAAACGGCCGTACTGTTAACAATTTTTGGCAAGTATACCCCGGCATTATTTTTGATTTTAAGTAACTTTGAAGTCACGGTGTTATGGGAAAATTCACAAGATTACGCAAGAACAGGAAATACAATTATTCACCGCGTTATTACGATGACCAGGGAAAGGGCAACCCCTTTAAGATAGAACGTAAACTTGATAAATACCGTAGCACTGTAGATTCCCCCGGGGGTCTGAAAAGCAAAATAACCGGAGCTTTAGCAGACACCCGCAGGAAAGGGGACCGGAATTTAAAAATTAGAATGCTGGCCATTATTTCGATTCTCCTGCTATTATTCCTTTACATCATAGATTTTGATCTATCCATATTCTATTCGCAATAATGGCAGATATCATTCAATTGTTGCCAGATCATGTAGCCAACCAGATTGCCGCAGGGGAAGTTGTACAGCGGCCAGCCTCGGTTGTAAAGGAATTGCTGGAGAATGCCATTGACGCCAGGGCCTCTGTCGTAAAACTGATAGTAAAGGACGGGGGTAAGTCGCTTATTCAGGTTGTTGATGACGGGTTCGGGATGAGCCCTACCGATACCAGGCTGAGCTTTGAACGCCACGCCACCTCCAAGATCAGAAGTGCCGAAGACCTTTTCCAACTGCATACAAAAGGCTTTCGGGGGGAGGCATTAGCCGCTATCGCGGCCATTTCACATGTTGAAATGCAAACAAGGCAAGGCACGGAAGACCTGGGGACATTGATCAAAATAGAAGGGAGTAAGCTAGTCTCCCAGGAGGTTACTGCATCCCCGGAAGGAACATCGGTATCTGTTAAACACCTTTTTTTCAATATCCCTGCCCGCCGAAATTTCCTGAAATCCAACCAGGTCGAACTACGGCATATCACAGATGAATTCCATAGGGTGGCCCTGGCACATCCGGGTGTTGGGTTTCACTTTTTCAATAACGGGAGTGAGCTGATCTCCCTCCCAGCCGGGAATTTCAGGAAACGGATCGTTCATCTGTTCGGGGGGAAGACCAATGAAAAACTGGTACCTGTAAATGAGGAAACACAGGTTGTAAGGATCAGCGGGTTCATCTGTAAACCAGAATTTGCCAAAAAGAGCAGGGGGGAACAGTTTTTCTTCGTCAACCAACGCTTTATAAAGAGCCCGTACCTCCATCATGCGGTAGCCAGTGCTTTTGAGGGATTGTTGAAACCCGAATTCTTTCCCGGGTATTTCCTGAATCTTGAAGTGGCGCCTTCTTCGATAGACATCAATATACATCCCACCAAGACCGAGATAAAATTCGACGATGAGCAAACGCTTTATGCCATCCTGAGGTCTACCATCAAACATAGCCTGGGACAATTCAGCGTGGCCCCTGTCCTCGATTTTGACCATGATCAAAATCTCGATACACCCTATGCCTACAGGCAAAAGGAAGCCAGCCAGCCCCACCTGAGCGTGGATACTTCCTTCAATCCTTTTAGGAATGCCGGGGACATACGTATCCCAACTCAGGGGGGCACCTTGTATCCCAATGCCTGGGAACGAATGTACAGGGGGCTGCAATCCCTGGAAACAGATACTTTGTCACAGCGTGATGGCTTTGAACAGGAGGTCCTTACCAGTACCATTTTTGAAGGCCATAATGAACCTGGGGAATCCGTTATTTCCTCGCTGCAACTGGGGAGGAAATATGTCATAACCACCATAAAATCCGGGATGCTCATCATTCATCAGTCGAGGGCCCATCAACGAATACTCTATGAACGGTTTTTACGGATCATCACCGTAAAAAACACTGTAAGCCAGCAATTGCTATTTCCATTGTCCCTCTCATTTACAGCTTCTGAGCTCGAAATTATACGGCAGATTCAGGACAACCTCACAAGCCTTGGTTTTGTTTTAGGGGATTTGGACAAGGAGGTTGTACACATCACAGGCGTCCCGGTACTGATCCCCGAGAGCGAAGTGGGCATTATCCTGGACCAACTGATATCGGACGTGCAAAACGAATTGCCCGGGGAGAGCTTTTCACAGTCCGATGTGCTGGCCAAAACCCTTTCGAAAACATTGGCGGTTAAGACTGGGGAATTATTGGACAACGTCTCCCAACTTGCCCTGGTCAATGATCTTTTCGCCTGCAAGGAATCCGAATTGAGTCCCTTTAACAAATCCATTTATGTCACCATTTCGGAAGGCGATATAGAGAAAAAATTTTTATAGATGGGTAGAATTACAGACGCTATCAAGCATTTGCTGATCATTAATGTACTTTTTTTTGTTGCCACCAATTTGTACGGGGAACAAATGTACCAATGGTTTTCACTCTACTTTCCTCTAAACGAGAACTTCCGCTGGTGGCAACTGGTTTCCCATATGTTTATGCACGGTGGATTTACGCATATACTCTTCAATATGTATGCCTTATGGGCGTTTGGGTCCCCCTTGGAACGCATGTGGGGCCGGAACAAATTCCTTTTTTTCTACTTCTCCGCTGGGCTTGGTGCCGCCCTGATCCACACCGGGGTCAATTATTATTATTTCAATGAAGGAATAGATGCCCTGATCAGCGCAGGTTTACAGGAAACGCAAATACTGGAAGCTCTGGCACATCCCAATGGCATTGATGTGGAAAGGCTCAAACAGATTGCACCAGCGGGAATCGTTGAGAATTTTGCAAGTGCCTTTTACACTCCTGCGGTAGGCGCGTCAGGGGCTATCTATGGCATTTTGGTGGCATTCGGGATGTCCTATCCCAACATGGAGCTCTTCCTCATCTTCCTTCCTATCCCGATCAAGGCCAAATACTTTATTCCTGTATTAATTGCGCTCGACTTATTTTCCGGTGTGACAGGTTATTCTATATTTGGAAGTGGAATAGCGCATTTCGCGCATGTCGGTGGTGCCCTCTTCGGATTTCTGATGATGTGGTACTGGAAGAAGCAACAATTTAACAAAAATCGCTGGGATACATAAATGAGCACAGGAAACTTAAGATATCAATTTGCACGCCTCAGTATTGCTGAGAAGCTGATAGCTGTTAATGTGCTTGTATTTATCATAAATGCACTATTTCCCTTTTTAACCAGCCTTCACCAGGATGCTATAGTACAGTGGTTTGAGTTGCCGAAGGACTTTTTCGATTTTCTAGCGAAACCCTGGTCACTGGTTACGTATTCCTTTTTTCACGGGGGTATCTGGCATTTGTTCTGGAACATGTTGATGCTGTATTTCTCAGCCAGGATATTCCTTAACTTGTTCAATCCGGCAAAGTTTATCAATGTATATTTCCTCGGGGTTATCCTTGGAGGGCTTATTTTCCTCCTCAGTTATAATGTATTTCCGGTCTTCCTTGGGGTCAATACCGCTTTGATAGGGGCATCGGCCGGGGTAACCGCGGTACTTATATTTGTATGTGCCTATATCCCCAACCAGGATGTAAGGGTGTTTTTCTTCAATGTAAAATTGTGGCATGTAGGTGCATTTTTTGTCCTTATCGACCTTATACAGATTCCCATTAGCGGCAACGCTGGCGGGCACCTGGCACATTTGGGAGGCGCTTTCCTGGGATATGTTTATGCACGCCAGTTATTGCAGGGCCGGGACATCGGTGCCGGGTTCTCCCGGTTCCTGGAAGGTTTGGGCAACCTCTTTAAGCAGAAGGAGAAAAAGGCCCCTTTAAAAACGGTTTATCGCAAGAAACAGTCCGCCACGGTTACCAAGGTTAATTATGATAAGGAAAGCCGGCAACGGAAAATTGACTCCATATTGGACAAAATCAGCAAATCAGGTTATGAAAGCCTTTCAAAAGAGGAGAAGGATTTTTTATTCAAAGCAGGAAAAGATGATTGAATTGTGAAACGAACTTCCCTTATCCAATCTGTATTATGGTTTATTAATCTGATCTTCGCCGGATTGCTGTTGACGGCAAGTATACTGCCCTATATTTCCCTGGCCAACTTTTCACAAATCTCCCTCATAAGCCTTATGGTGCCCGTGTTGATGCTGGTTAACATTGTCTTCCTGGTCTATTGGATTCTCCGGAAAAAAAGGAAATGGCTTGCTTCCTTTGTCGCCCTGGGTATTGGCTATGTGGTCCTGGGATCGTTTTACAAAATAGGAAACAAGACAGCGGAAGTGACCCGGGACGACCTCACCGTCATGAGTTTCAATGCCAGGGCTTTCAATAAATATGAGTCGACAGACAACCCCGGATTGGGGGACAAAATCGTAGATTTTATTACTGAAAAGGATCCGGATGTTGTCTGTATCCAGGAATTCGAAATAATCAGGGCTACCCGGTTTTCACAATATCCCTATCAGTACGTTAATACCTTTTTCCCAAATGACCTTAAGATGGTCCAGGCTATTTTTTCCAAAACCCCCATCCTGATGAAGGGTTCCCTTGATTTTCCACATAGCCACAACAATGCTATTTTTGCCGATATCCTGTTCCGGGAAGATACCATCAGAATTTATAATGTGCATCTCGAATCCTTGCGGATCAACCCAACGCCCAGTGGCATTGCAAAGGAGCAATCGGGTAAAGTTTTCAAACGGCTGGGGAAGGCTTTCTCCAAACAGGAGGAACAGGCCCGGATTTTAGAAGGTCATAAGGCCACCACGCCATACAGGAAAATAATCTGTGGCGATTTTAACAATACCCAGTTCTCCAATGTGTACCATATTGTAAAAGGAGGCCTTACCGATACCTTCGACAAAATGGGGACAGGATTCGGCAGTACCTATGATCTCGAATATTTTCCGGCACGAATAGATTTTATACTTGCAGACCCAGCATATGAAATTAAATCGCACCAGGTTTTTAATGTAAATCTTTCGGACCATCAGCCAATCATGGCTTCAATGTCCCTCCCCAACCAATAAGCAGCAGTCCGTTAGGTCCGCTATAATATGGATCATCAGGGCAAGCCCGAAGATCCGCGTTTTCCGGAATAGAAGCAAGGAGACATACAGGGCTGTTGCCCAGTAGCTGTGCAGTGGGTGAAATCCTATACTGCACCGCTCCGGATCAAAAACGGGTGTTGCCAAGAGGTGGTCCACATCTATCAGAATGCCCCCCAACAGAATAAGGATAGCCATTAAACGATGTTCTTTATAAAAAATAAAGCCCACAATCACCGGGGCCAGAAAATGTATCCCGTAGTGGATCAAAATCCTATCCATGCAGTAGTTTCAGGTCTGTTTTATCCAGGTATTGGATTGCCAGGGGTCCTTCATTGAATAACAGATCCAGGACGCTTGCATTGGCCATAAAGCCATGACGGTCCCCAAAAACCTGGACATATTCCGAAAATGTTTCCCGGGCAGGTATCTTGGCGTTTACCAGGTTTCGGGCATCGAGCAGGCTTGAAGGCAATTTTTCAAAAACCGTTGTTTTGGATACCGGCATTTCTGTCTGCAGACACCGGCATATTGTTTCAATTGTTTTCAAGTTGAAATCCAGAAGGTGCCTGAAAGGCGTTTCAAACAAGGGTGCTAAATCATCTTCATAATACTCAAAGAAAGGGGAGGTGCGGTAAGCAGTCTGCATGGTGCGCCAATGCTGCCGTTGCCACGGGTAACAGTTGTCCAGGCAGACGTTGCGGTATTGCTGCCGGCCCTGGTCGCCACCTACATGCTTTATGGGGATGGTGAGCAGCTGCTTCCCCTGGTCTGTACATATATAACAGCGGTTCCTGTACGTCTGTTTTTGATAATTATCCATCACTTCCCAGGTCACTGTGTGCTGAACAAGTGCAGCACAGGTAGCGATATTGGGAAAATACACCGGGTGGAGGAGGAGGTTCATGGCGATACAGTTTATAATCAGTGCTTCTCTGCGCTCAGCATGTCAAACGGCTTCGACTGCTTGCCCGAATGTGCCGTTAGGCATGGGCGGGCGCTCAGCCTGACACTCAAGTGCAATGCCTGCCCGGCTGAAGCTATTCGGACGGGCCTGACCGGCTGAATCCATTCGGACGGACGCTCAGCCTGACAAGGGGTTGTCACTTTGAGCCTGGTCGAAATGTCGCTGCGCTGATGCTTCGCTATGCTCAGGTTAACAATTGCTTCGTGCTTCACTACCCATTGTCCGACTTCTTTTTCTTCCTTTTTTTCCAGAAATAATCAAAAACAAAATAGGCTGCGAGGAATATCAGGAAGTGCCTGAAATAGGACCGCGGTTCGCCACTGCCCCCAACGGTGGTAAATATCCGGTCCCACCGGGGCTTCCAATTAGCGATCCCCTCATTGAAATTATCGAAGCTCAGCCAGATGAAAATCGGTTTCCCTACAATATGGTTTTCCGGGACGTATCCCCAGGCCCTGCTGTCTTCCGAATGATCCCTGTTATCCCCCATCATCCAGTAGTAATCCTGTTTGAAGGTATAGGAATCTGCCACCTGCCCATTGATGAGTACCTGGTTCCCGGAAACGCTAATCGAATTCCCCTCATAATCCCGGATGATCTTTTTATAAAGGGGCAATGTCTTCAATGTAATAGCTACCTTGTCCCCCCTCCCGGGGATATAGATAGGGCCCAGGTTATCATAATTCCAGGGATAAGACGGGTTCTGAGGAAAAATATTGCCGCCTCTTTCCCCTTTCGGATCCACGATCCGTACCACGGAATCTATTCCCGGATTACTTTTCAGTTTCCCAACCATTTCATCGGGCAGGGTGACTATCCGCTGCCTGTCCGTTATCTCCCGAAGGGTGAGTCCGGCCTTGCGGATCACATCGGCAGGGATGCCATTCGACTTGGTAATCAGTTCTATTTCCCCATTGTTATTCGGTCTTCCCCCGATGATATACTTGCTGAGTAGCTGATACTGCCCCTGGTTCAGGGGTGTGGAAATATACTTGCGGTTAAATTCATTCACGCCCAGTTCCAGGAGCAAACGGGATGACACCCCTTTTTGCGCGTAGGCCGTATAATCGTATTGCGGTTTCGCCCTGTCCGAGAGTTTGAGTTGTTCTCCGTTGATATAGACATAGCCGTCAATAACTTCGAGCGAATCGCCGGGGGTCCCAACACAGCGTTTTACATAATTGGATTTTTTATCAATTGGCTTTATTACGCCTTCCTCCTTCCTGAAGAAAGCCCTGACCGTGTCAGCTGGCCAGCTGAATACCACAATGTCGTTCTTCTTAACCTTTTGGAAACCAGGTATCCTGAAATAGGGCAGCTGTGGTTTTTTCAGATACGACCGGACATTCAGGACCGGCAGGGTGTCATGTACCATGGGTGCTGCAATGGTGGTCATGGGTACCCGGGCGCCATAGTGAAACTTGCTCACGAAAAGGAGGTCCCCAATCCTGAGGGTCTTTTCCAGAGACCCTGTAGGGATCACATAGGGTTGGATAAAGTAGGTGTGTACCAGCGTTGCCGCCACAACGGCAAAAACTATGGAGCTTACCCATTCCCCAAGTCCCGTGCGGGGATGGACGCTCCTGTCTGGGATATAGGTTACATCCACTGCATAATTGATGTAATAGATATAAAAGCCAAGGGTAAGGATGACCAGCCAGGTTTCCAGCAGGCTGTTGCGGCCGAAGCTCCGGATGGTCTCAACCCAGATCACCGGGAACATCAATAGGTTGATGATCGGGATAAATAATAACAGCACCCACCATTTCGGCCTGTTGATGATCTGCATCAGGACAATGGCATTATATATCGGGATAGCTGCTTCCCACGCTTTCCTGCCTGCTTTTACATATAATTTCCATGTTCCCAGGAAATGTATGATCTGAATTATCAATATAAATACGATCCACTGAATACTATCCATATATTATTGCTACTGGTTTGCCGGCGTGTGTAATTGGATTTATACCTTTACCGGTATAATCTGAAAGTTCATTTTTAATTTTTGTTTCATCCCCCATTTTACGGGGATTTCCTTCAATAACATTACGGTTTTAATGGTATTTTATTATACCCCTTAACCCAAGTTTAACACATCGCGCATATTAAAAATGCCGGTCCTGCCGATAATCCATTCGGCGGCCATAACAGCTCCCAATGCAAAGCCTTCCCGGTTGTGTGCCTCATGTTTAATTTGTAAGGTGTCTACTGTGCTTTTATAAGTAACCGTGTGTGTTCCCGGTACCTCCCCTTCGCGCAATGACGTAATGCCGAGGGTCGATTCCGTGCCCGCTTCGGATTGCCAGCGCTCATAATGGGTATTGGATATGATGCCCTCTGCCAGCGTTATGGCAGTGCCACTGGGCGCGTCAAGCTTTTGGGTATGGTGTATTTCTTCAATGGAAACGCTATACTGGCCTAATCCTTTCATAAGGGTGGCAAGGTATCGGTTCAGTTCAAAGAACACGTGTACCCCCAGGCTGAAATTGGAAGCATAAAGCAGGCCCCCCTGCTTTTCCTCACAGATGCGAACGGCCTGATCATAGTGATCGAGCCACCCGGTAGTCCCGCAAATAATGGGAACATTATGTTCCAGGCAATGGATAATGTTGGTAAAGGCGGCATCCGGGGAACTGAAATCAATCGCCACATCCATTTCGGAGAAATTGATTACCGGGGTGTCAATGTCAACACGGGCCACGATGGTGTGATGCCGTCGCAGGGCTGTCTGCTCAATCATTTTCCCCATTTTCCCATATCCGAAAATTCCTATTTTCACTTTTTATCGATTAGTGTTGTTACCGAAGGTTCCATTTTAAATTACAGGGGCCTGATGAGCCAGTTGGTTGCCGGGCAATCCATTTTCACGTGTATTCTCCTATGCCGTATCCAAATAATCAAACCTCCCCGGATCAAAATTTCACTCTGAGTGTGAGTCCGTAATTCGGATCTGAGGTGATGGGATGATAATTCAGGTATGGATGGATTTCTGCACTGAGATCGTCGTCCACATTAAACTGTTTTAAATGGGCATCAACATTGGCATCAATGATATTCAGGGCATAAAGCGCTATGGTGATCACGAGGGCCAGATCCCTGTCCCGCTGGTACCGTTCCTGGGCGTCCTGCAATGCCTCGTCTGATAAATCAGGGTTCCCCAGTTCTATGCCAGAGCGGTTTATGTCATAGAATTCATCGTCCGTAAAACCAGCCCTTCTCCTTTTAAAGGCATCCCTGAAGCGATCATACAAGTCGTCATTATACATATAGGCATAGATGCTCGTTCCCATAGTTGCATAGACAATCGGGACCTTCCAGTAACGTTTGTTGTAGATCTGTCCGAGTCCCGGGAACACAGCGGAGTAAAAAGCTGCTTTGCTGGGCGCCAAAGGGTTGATTTCTTTCCGGACGACAGCCTCCACGGAAATCCCCTTTTCCCGGAGGTCCTTTTGTATGGAATCCGCTTCCTTTTGCCCTTCTTCCTGTCCGGCTGTAAACAGTACGCAAAGGCAGGAAAGAAAACAGGATAGCAGGTAGTTATTCACCGGTGATCAATTTTTTTAACCGATTGAATTCTGTTGCCGAGTGAAAGGGGATGGTGATGGAACCCTTGCCATTTTCACTGGATTTAACCCTTACCTCTGTGGAAAGGTATTCGTTTAACGCATCCTTTCCCGAAGTTACGAATGGGGGCGCAGCAGCTTTTTTTCCGGAGGGGTGTGTGGTTGGCCGGGTACCTTCGTGATAGGCTTTCACAAGGCTTTCGGTATCTCTGACAGAGAGGTTTCCGCCTACTATTTTTTCGTAGATATCGATTTGGTCTTTTGTGCTGTCAATATTCACGAGCGTCCGCCCATGCCCCATCGAAATAAACCCGTCACGGATCCCGGTCTGTATGATTGGGTCCAAACGGAGCAACCGGAGATAGTTGGTGATAGTGGATCTTTTTTTACCTACCCGGTCACTTAATTTTTCCTGGGTTAACGCTATTTCATCGATCAGCCTTTGATAGGACAAGGCTATTTCTATGGGATCCAGGTCCTGTCGCTGAATATTCTCAACCAGGGCCATTTCAAGCGATTCCTGGTCATTGGCAATCCGGATATATGCCGGGATGGTCTCCAGCCCGATAAGCCTGGAGGCCCGGTAACGTCGTTCCCCTGATACCAACTGGAAGGTGTTGAAATCGAGTTTCCGGACAGTGATGGGTTGTATCACCCCAAGTTCTTTAATGGAACCCGCCAACTCCTGCAACGCCTCATCATTGAAATTGGAACGGGGCTGAAAAGGATTTACGGTTATGGAATCCAGATCGAGTTCCACTATATTCCCTATAACCTTATCCGCATTTTTGTCTGCAACCGATTTGATATCATTTTCCGGGTCCTTCAGCAAAGCTGATAATCCCCTTCCCAATGCCTGTTTTTTTGTCGCCTTCGCCATTATACTTTCTCTCGGTTTTTCTTGAGGAGTTCGTTCGCCATATTGAGGTAGTTGGTGGCGCCTTTGCTGCTGGCGTCATATTTGATGATACTTTCGCCATAGCTTGGAGCTTCCCCAAGGCTCACATTCCGTTGAATGATCGTATCAAAGACCATATCAGAAAAATGCTTTTTCACCTCCTCCACAACCTGGTTGGATAAACGCAACCGGGAATCATACATCGTCAGTAGCATACCTTCAATATCAAGGTCCGGGTTATGGATCCGTTGCACCCCTTTGATGGTATTCAGAAGTTTTCCAAGGCCTTCAAGGGCATAATATTCACATTGGATGGGAATGATCACCGAATCTGCAGCCGTCAGGGCGTTCAGGGTCAGCAAACCGAGGGATGGGGCACAGTCGATCAGGATATAATCATAGACATCCCGAAGTTCTGAAATGGCCTTTTTCATCATATACTCCCGTTCATCCTTGTCCACCAATTCAATTTCTATAGCAACAAGGTCAATATGAGAAGGGATCAGGTCTACGTTAGGGGAGGAAGTCTGGATAATAGTTTCTGAGGCATTCCGGGTGTGTTCCAGCAGCTGGTAAGTACCCAATTCAACCTCGTCAACATTTACCCCCAAACCGGAAGTTGCATTGGCCTGTGGATCCGCATCGATCAGTAAAACTTTTTTTTCCAGAACGCCAAGCGAGGCAGCCAAATTAACAGTTGTGGTGGTTTTACCAACCCCACCTTTCTGATTAGCAATAGCAATGATCTTGCCCATTTTCATCCATAGTTAGGGGCTAAAAATACGATTAATTACCCTACCAAAAAATGTAATTTGTTAACACAAAGTGAACAACTATCGTATCTACCGTTAAAATTCGTTAAAGACCGGCCATTTCAGAAAGCTTGTTTTCCGGGGGTAATCGATGCACGATCAGGGTCCTGAAGAAAACTCCGGAAGGGCCTTTAGGGGGATGAGGTGGATACACCGGACAATTTTCAGGATCGCTTCATTTGAACATGTTATTCCAGGAGGATTTCAAGTATTTGTATGGCAGCTTCACTGATTTTACTGCCGGGACCAAAGACGGCTACCGCCCCGGCATCGAAAAGGAAGTCATAATCCTGTTTGGGTACCACGCCCCCTACTATGACCATGATATCTTCCCTGCCTTTTTCCTTTAGTTCCCGGATGAGTTGGGGTACCAGCGTTTTATGGCCCCCGGCAAGGGAAGAAACCCCAAGGATATGTACGTCATTTTCCACAGCTTGCCTGGCTGCTTCGGCAGGCGTCTGGAAAAGCGGGCCGATATCCACATCAAAACCAAGGTCTGCATAGCCGGTTGCCACTACTTTTGCACCCCGGTCATGCCCGTCCTGGCCCATTTTGGCGATCATAATCCTTGGCCTCCTGCCATCCTGTTCCGCAAAACGGTCTGCGAGTTCCCGAGCCTTCTTAAAACTGTCGTTATCCTGTATCTCTTTTGAATACACTCCTGTAATCGATTTAATTTCAGCGGTGTGGCGGCCAAATGCCTCCTCTAAAGCGTTACTGATCTCCCCAAGGGTTGCCCGTGCCCTGGCTGCCGTTATGGCTAAAGCTACTAAATTGTGTTCATCCGCAACCGGCTCAGCGATTTTTTGTTCAGGGTCCGCGTTCAACTTCTGCCGGGCCACCTCTGTTATCCTCGCTAAAGCTATGGTAACCTCCTGGTTCTTTCGGCTTCCCCTGAGGGAATGCAGCCTTTCAATCTGCTGCCTCCGCACTGAATCGTTATCAACTTCAAGGATGTGCAGGTTGTCCTCTTCTTCCAGCTGGTACTTATTTACCCCTACAATTATATCGGCCCCCCCATCTATTCGCGCTTGTTTTTTGGCAGCAGCTTCTTCGATCTTCATTTTGGGTACCCCGGCTTCGATCGCCCTGGTCATGCCCCCCATATCTTTGATTTCCTGGATTATATCCCAGGCTTTCATGGCCAATTCATGGGTCAGGTTTTCAACATAATGGCTGCCGGCCCACGGGTCAACCGTCCGGGTGATACCGGTTTCCTCCTGGAGGAAGAGCTGGGTATTCCGGGCAATCCGGGCTGAGAAATCGGTTGGGAGGGCAATGGCTTCATCCATCGCGTTTGTGTGAAGGCTTTGGGTTCCGCCCAAGACGGCAGCGGCGGCTTCAAGGGTAGTGCGGGTGATATTGTTGAACGGATCCTGCTCTGTAAGGCTCCAGCCACTTGTCTGGCAGTGCGTCCTCAGCACCAGGGATTTTTTATTCTTCGGGTTGAATTGCTTTACCAGTTTGGCCCAAAGCATCCGGGCTGCACGGAGTTTGGCAATTTCCATAAAGTGGTTGGTCCCTATACCCCAAAAAAAGGATAACCGCGGTGCAAAATCATCGATATCCAACCCTGCATCCAGGCCTGTCCGGATATATTCGAGCCCATCTGCCAGGGTATAGGCCAGCTCCAGGTCGGCCGGGGCACCTGCCTCATGCATGTGGTAGCCCGAAATACTGATACTGTTGAATTTTGGCATATGCCGGCTGGTATAGGCAAAAATATCGGCAACCAACATCATGGACGGTGCAGGGGGATATATGTATGTATTCCGGACCATAAATTCCTTCAGGATGTCATTTTGTATTGTTCCCTCCAGCTGTCCTGGTGCTATCCCTTGTTCTTCCGCTGCTACAATATAAAAGGCCATGATGGGGATTACGGCACCGTTCATGGTCATGGATACCGACATTTTATCCAGGGGTATCCCGCTGAACAGGATCTTCATATCCTCAACAGAATCGATGGCCACCCCCGCTTTCCCAACATCCCCCTGTACCCTTTCATGATCACTGTCATATCCCCGGTGGGTGGGTAGGTCGAATGCCACGGATAAGCCCTTCTGTCCTGCTGCCAGGTTTCTCCTGTAGAAGGCATTGCTTTCTTCCGCCGTTGAAAAACCGGCATATTGCCGTATGGTCCAGGGCCTGCTTACATACATGGTGGAATAAGGTCCCCTGAGGTAGGGGGGGATACCGGCACCAAAATTTAGGTGGGCCAGGCCCTGACTGTCCCCCTGGGAATATCGGGGTTTTATAACGATTCCTTCCTGGGTGGTAAAGCCGGTTCCTTCCGGGCCAGCACGCCCAGCAAAAGTCGCCCGTGTTTGGTCAGCATTTTCCCCGGGGTGGGTTTTAACCAGCTTGAGTTGTTGCACGTCCTTTCTATTCATCCTTCAGCCTTTTTTGCTCCTGTTCCGCCGCCAGCCGTTTTTCCAGAATGGGCTCAATCGCGGTTTTCCGTGCATTTATTTTTAAAAAGGGATGAAGTTCCACTTCCGACTTCATTCTTTCCGTCTCGTTGCGGTAGGCATTTGAACCCACCAGGACCAATTCGTTCCGGTTGAACAATTGCTGTTCCCTTTGCGCGCTTTCCCGTATTTTTTTTTGGATGGTATGTTCCCGGAGTTGTTGCAGGAATCCACCCCCTGCTTCAACATCCTTAAACAATGCCAACGCCTGCTCCGCCAGTTGAAGGGTTATCTTTTCAATATAGTAGGCACCGTCTGCCGCATTGGCAACTTTATCCATGTGGGCTTCTTCCTTCAGGATGAGCAATTGGTTCCGGGCCATCCTTTCCCCAAATTCATTGTCCTTATGGTAGATGGCATCATATGGGATATTACAAATTGTATCGGCTCCACCCAGAATGGCCGACATGCATTCCATGGTGGTCCGCAGCATATTGGTGTTATATTCATACAGCGTTTTGTTCCGCAAACCGGGGAGGGCAAGGATATGGCATTCTCCCGGAAATCCATAGGAAGATGCCAGGGTTTTCCAGAGAAGCCTTAAAGCCCTGATCTTTGCAATTTCAAAGAAGTAATTGCCGCCAACCGCGAGTTTGAAGATAAAGCCATGGGTTGCTGCAGAACCCGGATCCGACTGCTGTATCCGGTTGCAATATTCATTGGCATGGGCAAGGGAATAGGCCAGCTGCTGCACCATATTGGCGCCGGCCTGCTGATAGAGGGACCCATCGATATATAAACTGCTCCCGCCTGCTTTTTTGTGGAAGGCACTTGCGCACTGCCGGAAGAGGGTGAAATCCTGTTCAAGACTGTGGAACCAATTCCCGCTACGCGCAAGATGGCCCAGGATATCGATGTTTAAAGAGGTATTTTTATTTCCTTCGAATACCGCTGCAAGGGCATCGATATAGGAGGATGAGGATAAAAACTGCAGATCGAGGTGGATTTGGATATCGGTCAGTGCTATTCCTTTCACCAGTTCCGGGATGGATACCTCCTCCGATGGAATGGTAAAAACCAGTGTTTCAACACCCCTGGCTACCACGTCCCGGGCTTTAGCACTCGCCATCCTGGTATTCCCGGCATATATTACCTGCCCGATGCGCCAGTTCCCGGACCCACCCGGAATGGGAGGGATCTCAGCTTCAAGATCCTCAGAATTGTAAAATGGTTTAACCTTGATGCCTTCGGGCGATTCCCAGATAAGGGATTTCGCATAATCTGCGCCTTTCAGGTCTGCCTGAATTTGATGTTTCCATGCTTTAGAGGAGACCTCCGGAAATTCATCAAAGAGGTTATTCGGGGTCATCGCTTTTATTTTTTAAGCTGTCTTCGTATTCGATCAGATAAATTTCTTCGTTCTTTTTTTTAAGATAGTAATGTTCCCTTCCAAATTTTTCCAATTCCTCCGGGTCTGATAATTTTTCAATCAGCTTCTTGTCCTTGGCGATCTCATCACGCAAAAATTCCTGTTGCTTCTCCAATTTTTTGATCTCTTTCCTCAATTCCAAATGAATGAGCAGGGAATTGGTGTCAAAAAACACCATCCAGATCAAAAAAGCCGTCAACACCAGTATATAAATATTACTGATCACCGCAAACCATTTTTTGGTTCGGACCTCTTTAAACCCCATACGTCCTATGCCAGTTTTTCATTTATTATCGTTCTTACTATATCAACTGCCACTGTATTGTATTTATTATTCGGGATGATGATATCCGCATATTCCTTGGTAGGTTCAATGAACTGGTTGTGCATGGGTTTAAGAGTGGTTTGGTAGCGGTGCAAAACCTCTTCCAGCTCCCTGCCACGTTCGTTTATATCGCGTTTGAGGCGCCGTATCAGCCTTTCATCCGAATCGGCATGTACAAATATCTTGATATCGAACATACTGCGGATCGCCGGATTCGTAAGGATCAGTATCCCCTCAACGATCATCACTTTCCTGGGATGGGTGAGGAGGGTGTCCCCGGTCCGGTTGTGTTTTGCAAAGGAATAAACAGGTTGTTCTATGGAATTCCCTATTCTGAGCTCTGACAGATGCTCCGCCAGCAGTTCAAAATCGATGGCCCGTGGATGGTCAAAATTGATTTCTGCCCGATCATCATAGCTAAGGTGAGAGAGGTCATTGTAATAGGAATCCTGGGAAATCACCCCTACTTCATTATCAGGCAACTCATTGATGATCTGATTGACCACCGTGGTTTTGCCACAGCCCGTTCCCCCAGCGATCCCAATAATAAGCATGCTACTTGAATTTGCCCCAAAAATACGGATTTGAGATGAGACTCAGGAAGGTAAATAAACAACCCCGCTGGAGGAATTCCGGGATGCCCCGGTAACGGACCTGAAAACATTCACCTCTTTGTTGAGCCTGAGAACGCCCATAAATGCAAATACGAGCGCTTCCTTAAATTCGATGAGCAGGGCAGGGGGGACCTCCAGGTGAATGCGATTTCCCAGCTTTTGCTGTAATGTGGCGGTCAAAAAAGTGTTCAGGGCGCCACCGCCGGTTACCAAAAGCGTGCTATGGCCGGTTTTTGCATACCGCTCTAGCTGTAGGACAACCTGTTCACAGATATGGTGGATTGCCGTATGCAGCAGGTTAGCCGTAGTGTCCTGGGTACTTTCAACAATCGGGGCAACCTCAGACAGGAACCATTCATATCCGGTAGATTTCGGGAACGGTAACTGATAATATTCCAGGCTGTTCAGCCTGTGCAGCATCTGTTTATTGAGGCAGCCGCCTGAGGCGAGTTGACCGCCTTCGTCATATGCGATATCCACTTTTTGAGTGATATAGTTCAGGATCATGTTGGCAAGGCCTATATCATAAGCCACCCGTTCGCCATTTTGATTGAAGGACATATTGCTGATCCCCCCGAGGTTGAGGCAGAAATCGTATTCCGGAAACAGTAGGTGATCCCCTATGGGTACCAGGGGGGCACCCTGCCCGCCCAATGCCACATCGTTGGTCCTGAAATCGCAGATTGTTTTTATACCACTTGCATTGGCAAGGTGCTGCCCGGAACCAATTTGGAAGGTAAGACCCTTCCCGGGCTGGTGATGGGTGGTATGTCCGTGGCTGGCAATAAAATCCACGTCAAGGTCCTTTTCCCTGATCATTTCGGCGGCCTGCTTGCCCAACCAGGTTCCATATTGATTATGGAAAATCAAAAGTTCATCCGCTGCCAGGCCGATGGATCCTTTTAACTTGTTTTGAAGTGGCGGGTCATAGGGAATATGGGAGGATGCTTTTATTTCGTATCCCCATTTCTGCGGTGTTTTCCATAAATGACAATAGGCCAGGTCCAGCCCGTCCAGGGAGGTTCCCGACATTAATCCTAAAACCTTATGTACTTTCATATCACCTTGAACTTTTGCATGCTTATTGAAGCTATTAAAGGCAAACCTGACGCCTTATTACGGTTAAACGTCCTGGTTTCCGATGGTTACCGGCAGTACCCCTATGGCTGATGTTTTTCCAAGGAAATGAAGTGCCGCATGTTCCTGGAAAACCTGGAAATCCTGGTAGGCAATGACTACCGCCCGCGCTTTTTGCACCTTGATTAGATTGAGTAAATAGGGATTTCCGAAAATATACAGTATCACGTCCTTTCCGAGAATCAGGGTATTGATGAAGTGTATCTCCTCATCTGACATTTCAAAATTATGATGGGGTTTTACCTTTGGAGGATATACCGCCAGGACAAATCTGCGTTCCGATTTTACTTCCTCTGCTATTGCTTCTAAGGAGGCATCCGCGGTGGAATGCACTTTCAGGGTACACGATTTTTGGATATTCCTGAAAAAGGCTTGCTCCCCGGTACGGGAGATTTCAATTCCGGTCAGCGGCTCCCTGTGCCATTGGCCAAAAATGGAGGCTTCCCCCTGGTAAAGTGTCAGGCTGGCAGCAGCCAGGTCCCTGTTGAGGTCTGCAGCTGAACCCGGGGAAGTGGGCAGTCCGGAATGAATAACAGCCAGCGCTTTTTCCTTTAACTTCCAGACCCGCTTAAAACTTCGCTCCACCTGCCCCTCTGAGCTATTTTTAAGGATTTTTTGTATTCCTTCCGCATTGTGTTCGGCAAAACACAAGACGTCATTCCCGGCATCAAAGGCCTGCCACTCCAGTTCCCCGTTGGAAGGGTACCTATCGGAAATTGCCCTCATGTTGAGGGCATCGGAAACCACAACCCCTGTAAAGCCCATGTCCTTCCTTAATATGTCGGTGATGGCTTTCCCGGAAACGGAAGTAGGCAGGTCCTGTTCCCCGGTCAGTGCAGGGACTGCAAGATGTCCTACCATAATGGAATCCACCCCGTGGTTGATCGCTTCCCGGAATGGAAAGAGTTCATTATTTTCCAGTTCTTCCCGCGATTTTGCGATCAGGGGCAATCCCAAATGGGAATCCGTCGCCGTATCCCCATGTCCCGGATAATGTTTTGCGCAACTGAGGATTCCCATTTCCTGCTGGCCCCGGATATAGGCAATAACCAGTTGTGATACCAACTGCTTGTCTTCCCCGAACGAGCGGTAGCCGATGACGGGATTCAGGGGGTTGTTGTTGATATCCGCCACAGGGGCAAAATTCCAATGAATCCCGGCTGCCCTTAAATCAAAGGCAATCTGACGGCCCACTTTTTGCACTGATTCTCCCTTGTCCCGAATAGCTCCCAACGTTACAGCATAGGGGTACTGGGGGGTGTTTTCAACGCGCATGGCAAGGCCCCATTCTGCGTCAATAGCAATGAGCAGGGGATATAGGGCTGCCTGTTGGTATCTTTTTATAAGGTCTTTCAGGGTTTGCAGGCTATCCTTGTTATAAACCACCTTTTGCCTGCCTTCAAAATTGGTGGCTGCGCTGGCCCTGCTATGAAAAAAACATATACCGCCAATAAAATGGTCTCTGATCAGCTTTTCGAGCTTTTGGATTTGTGCTTCGCTGTCGTTGATAAAGGCTGCCGGCATAAACAACTGCCCTGCCTTCCGGGTAGTGGTCAGCTGTTTCGTAGCGAGTTGATAGGGGATGATATTAGCTGTTATCATTGTTGCCTTTTTTCCCGTAATCTGCCGGGTATGTAATATATCGAAGGAGTAACAGGGCTGGCAAAGCGGCGATGACCACCCATATAAAGAAACCTCCATAGCCCAGCCATTCCTGCATATAGCCACTGACCATCCCCGGAAGCATCATACCGAGGGCCATAAAACCTGTTGCAATGGCATAGTGGGAGGTTTTTGATTTCCCTTCGGCTATGTAGATGAGATACATCAGGAAGGCAGTGAACCCGAAGCCATATCCAAATTTTTCAAATACTACGGTGGCCGTAACAGCAACAATGTGGGTTGTTTTGGTTCCGGCCAGGATGGCATAGAGGATGTTGGGAACATTGAGGGATAGTATCATGGGCAGCATCCATTTTTTGAGGCCATCCCTGGAAATCAGTATCCCGCCTGTGATCCCACCGAGGGAAAGCATGATAACCCCTACGGTACCGAACAAAACCCCCACTTCCTTAGTGGTAAACCCCAACCCCCCCACTGAAGGGTTGTCCAGCAGGAAAGGGGAGGCCATTTTGACCAGCTGGGATTCCCCCAGCCTGTAGGTGAGGATGAAGGCCAACGCCAAACCGATATCCTTCTTTTTAAAAAAAGAGGTGAATACTTCCATAAAACCTTTGGGTTGGTCCTTCGCAATGGCTTCCGACGTTTCATACTTCGGGGTGACAAAAAAATTGGAAATGGCAAGGAGCAACATCAATACTGCCGTAAAGGTCATGGTATAACTCCAGGCTTTCGCATTGTCCCCATACCGGTTTTCCAGGTACCCTGCCAGGATGATGACAAGCCCTTCCCCGGTAACCATTGCCAGGCGGTAAAATGTGCTGCGAATCCCTACAAAAAATGATTGTTTCTTTTCCGTTAGCCCAATCATATAGTAACCGTCCGAAGCTATGTCATTTGTTGCGGATGCAAATGCCGCCATCCAGAAACAGGCCAGGGAAGCCACAAAGAACATATTTGTGGGCAGTGTAAGGCCCACTCCCATGAGCGCCACCGCGATCAAAAACTGCATGGAAAGGAACCATTTTCGCTTGGTACTTTTGAGGTCCACAAAGGGGCTCCACAGGGGCTTTAGGACCCAGGGAAGGTATAACCAGCTGGTATAGAGGCCGATATCAGCATTGCTTACCCCTAGTTTTTTGTACATTATGACCGAAACGGTAACCACCACCACATAGGGGAGCCCCTGGGTAAAATATAGAACAGGTACCCAGGCCCAGGCCCATTTATCTTTTTGGATCATGCCGGTTGCGGGATTTTAGGATCGGTGGGTTCAGGCAGTGCAATTTGTGATGAATGTTAAGGGGAAATTCCCAAAAGCCGGTTAAAGTTACTCCAAATTTAAAACAATTGGGTCACTTTCCGTTCCAAACCTGTTTAGAAATGTGATGGAGATATGGCTCCTTTTGCGGATCAGGTCCTTGCCCAGGTTGAAACTGTTACGGCCATCGAGAAAGATCCTGGCAATAGCCCGGGAAGGTGGCAGCCCGGATAATTTCCCGGGACTGCGGGCAGCATAGACCATGGCATAGCGGTAATCGCTCCCGGTGTTAAAATGGAACTGGAATTGATAGTAATTGGAGGCTTTCGTTAGTATCGGTGGGGAAGGGGATAGGGTGCTCTTTCCAGTTCGTAAGGGCGACTCAGGGGTTAGAGCAGGGTATTTATAATACTTATTTTTAATATGCCTCACCACATCCATGTTCTTATTGAGCAAAGACCGGGCACTGAAAAAAACGTTGCCCTGGATATTTTCGTAGGTCCTGGCTAGTCGGAGTTGTTTCGGTAATTCTTTTTTCCGCTCCCATGCCTTATCGGCATTGTCCCGCACCTTATAAGCCGCATTACCAATATAGAGGTTGGTGAGTGGGGTTATACCGGCCCACCAGCTAACGATCTTGCTGTGGGATGCTACGGGGAGGTCCATGCTCCAATATACCTGTGGCACCAGGTAATCTATATAGCCCTCTTTCATCCACTTCAGCGGATCCGCATACAAATCCTCATAGGTGGTTTGTCCGGCCTGTGTATCCGAACCCCTTGGGTCTGTAGTGTTGTTTTTCCAAACCCCAAAGGGGCTGATTCCAAACTGGACCCACTCTTTTTCTTTTTGTATCATCCCGTGAACCTTTTTCACCAGGGAATCTATATTGCTGCGGCGCCAGTCATCAAGTGCCTGGCCGGGCATGGCCCGGGCCGCATAGGTCAGGGAATCCGGGATCACTTCACCCTGGATCCTGTAGGGGTAGAAATAATCGTCAAAATGGAGGGCATCCACCTGGTAATTCCGTACCACTTCCTTCATAATGTTAACCAGGTGGTCCTGTACTTCCGGGATGCCGGGATCATAATAGTACTTTTTTCCATATTTGAACATCCAATCGGGATGGGTATGGAAGTCATGCGTTTTGGCAAGGATTTCAACATTCTCGTCAAAGGTTGCACGATAGGGGTTCAGCCAGGCATGGAATTCAAATCCCCTGATGTGTGCCTGCCGGATCATCCATTGCAGCGGGTCTTCCTCCGTCTTTGGAGGTACGCCCTCTTTCCCCGTTAGAAAACGAGACCATGGGGCATAGGCTGAAGGGTAAAAGGCGTCGCCGGCCGTACGGATCTGAACGATGACCGCATTCAGGTTGAGCCTGCGATAAAAGTCGAGTATCCGGAGGTAATCCGCTTGTTGCCGTGCCCAGGTATCAGCGCCGCTATGGGGCCAGTCAATATTCACGACTGTGGCAATCCAGACCCCCCGGAATTCACGTTTTGGCTGGATAACAGGTTTAAATACAGTACAGGATGCCAGAAGGAACAGGAGAAGGATGCAATAAATTTTGCGCATGCGATTTAGTGTAGGAAGGCTGAACCAGGCAGATCTGTTGCAATGCCTGGTTGTACTTGCTGTTAAAGGGATTGGTTTTACATGAATTTATATTGTACAAAGCCTTCCATAGCCTCATATTCTGCCATTCCCAGAGAATTGTATTTCATGGCTGTTTCGGTATTGCGTTGTTCTGCCCGCTGCCAGAATTCCCTTTTATCATTCCCGGGGAACATGGCGCTGTCCTTTTGGGACTGGTGTTTGAAGATGGCATTTTTCTTGCGTTCCATATCTTTGGGGCCGATAGGGATTGTCATCTCCATGTCGGCTATATCCCATTCCTGCCATGCACCCCGGTACAACCATACATAACAATCCTTTATCCACTCCGCTCCTTCTTTTACCAGGCGGTCCAGCGCAGCGTATATAATCTGAAGGCACACCCTGTGGGTACCATGGGGATCGGAAAGGTCGCCTGCCGCAAAAACCTGGTGTGGTTTCACTTTTTGCAGCAGTTCATAGGTTATCTTTACATCCGCCTCCGAATACGGCTTCTTTTTAACGGTCCCCGTCTCATAGAACGGCAGATTCTGGAAATGGGCATTCTTTTCAGCAACCCCGCAATACCGGCACGCGGCCAGTGCCTCGCCTTTGCGTATCAAGCCTTTGTATTTTTGTATAATCGGACTATCTACCTGCCCGGGGGCTTTGGAACTGAGGAATTTCCGTATATCCTTAAACTGATCAAGGAGTCCCTGGTCATCCTGTTGTATATCTGTGGCAAAATCGAGGAAGCGGACCACTTCATCATCAAAGACCGCGATATTCCCGGAGGTTTGGTAGGCTACGTGAACCTCATGTCCCTGGTCTACCAGTCTTAACAGGGTACCACCCATGGAGATGACATCATCATCGGGGTGGGGGCTGAAAATGAGGGAGATTTTGGGGTAGGGGTCTTTCCTTTCGGGACGATTGCTGTCATCTGCATTGGGCTTCCCTCCCGGCCAGCCGGTAATGGTGCGTTGCAGGTGGTTAAAGACGATAAGGTTAATATGTTCAGCCGAACCGATTTCCGCCACAAGGTTCCCCATTCCGAATTCGTTGTAATCCTCATTGGTCAGCTTTAGAATAGCTTTCTCCAGTTTTTCGGAAAGCCAGATGGTGGCCCTTTTGATAAGGGGGTCATCCCATACACATTCAGATACCAGCCATGGGGTGCTGATCCGCGTGAGGTTGGAGGCGGCAGCCTGGTCAATTATGAACGTACAATGCTCGTGGCGTTGCAGGAATGTGGCCGGGATCGATTCCCGGATTTCCCCTTCAACAGCTTGTTTGATGACACCTGCCTTTCCTTCACCCCAGGCCATCAGGATGATCCTCCTGGCTGCCATGATGGTCCCTACCCCCATGGTGAGGGCTTTAGCGGGCACATTTTCCATCCCGAAGAAATCACTTGCCGCATCGAGCAGGGTAACCCTGTCCAGGCGTACCATCCTGGTTTTACTGGTCATGGAGGAACCGGGTTCATTAAACCCGATATGCCCGGTGCGGCCAATTCCCAGGACCTGGATATCAATTCCCCCTGCCTCCAGGATTTTCTTTTCATATGCTTCGCAATATTCGCGCACATCTTCCTTTTCCAGCGTACCATCCGGAATATTGATGTTGGCTTTCTTCATGTCGATATGATCGAATAAATGCTCCCGCATAAAGCGGACATAACTGTGGAGTGAATCGCGCTCCATCGGAAAATATTCATCCAGGTTGAAGGTGATTACATTTTTAAAACTCAGGCCTTCTTCCTTGTGGAATTTCACCAGAAATTCATAAACCTTGGTGGGCGTTGAACCGGTAGCGAGGCCAAGGACCGCATTCTTGCCCTGTTTCTGACGCTGCCGGATGAGGTCGGCAATCTCATTGGCGACATAAAATGAAGCCTGTTCCGAACTATCATAGATAGCGGTGTCGATTTTTTCAAATTTGCGGGATTCCTCGTCGGTTGGGACACCCATAATGCCTGATTTGGATAGTGTTTCAGCCATAATACTCCTACTGTTTAGATTTAACGAAAGACAAAGATATCCAATTTTTTATATCTTTGCTGTTTCTTGCAGGAAATTTTGCTGTATTATGCGTTTATTTTAGGTTTAGGTCCTTAATTCGACATAAAACAGCAAATCAAAATATTTTTTACTTTTGAATTATAGTAAGCTACCATGTTAAAAGAAGAGAGGCACCGTACGATCCTGAATCAGGTGGAATTGCACAACAGGATCCTATTGACGGATATTGCAGAGGAACTGGATGTTTCCATCGACACCGTCCGCCGTGACGTGAAGGAACTCGATGCGGCGAACAAGCTACGCAAAGTTCATGGAGGTGCTATATCCCTGGGTTTTACCAGTCTGGCTGCCCCAAACAATAATATTTACGCCCTGCAGGAGAAAATTGCCATTGCTGAAAAGGCAGTATCAATGTTGAAGGAGGGCAGTGTCATTTTCATTGACGGGGGCACTACCTGCCTGGAACTGGCCCGACTCATACCACAGCAGTTAAAGCTCAGCTGTTTCACCCTCAGCCTGCCGGTGGCTATGCAATTGCTCTCCAAACCTAATGTTGAAGTGATCTTTATCGGCGGCCGCCTGGCCAGGGAAGCCCAGATCACAACAGGGGCCAGGACCGTGCACGACCTGCTGGAGATCAAAGTGGATTACGGCTTTATCGGGACAGGATATGTGGATTCGCTTCATGGGTTAACGGAGTCTGACTGGGATATTGTCCAGGTTAAAAAAGCGGTAATTCAGGCATCAAAAAAAGCGGTACTTTTATGTATATCACAGAAATTGAATTCCCAGCATCGTTATAAGACCTGTGATATTAATGCGATCAATACCATGATTACCGAGCTGGATCCTTCAAACAACCTCTTAAACCTATTTCGAAATCAGGATATACACCTGCTTTAATTATGTCAGACTATAAAAAAATTACCGAAACACCTTCCAACCACGATGGTTTGGAACTCATGGATACCAACTCCCTCCTTAGGCATATCAACGAGGAGGATAAAAAGGTTGCTGAAGCCATAACGGTGGTCATACCGCAGATCACCAAACTGGTGAACGGGCTTGAGGCCCGGTTTAATCAGGGTGGCCGGTTATTCTATATAGGTGCCGGAACCAGTGGCCGGCTGGGGATACTCGATGCCTCCGAAATACCCCCCACCTACGGACTTCCTCCGGACCGGGTTATCGGGATAATTGCAGGGGGCGATACAGCTATCCGAAAATCGGTGGAACACGCCGAGGATGACACCCGGCAGGCCTGGAAAGACCTGGAGGCTTTTGCTATTTCCAAATTGGATACGGTTGTCGGGATTGCGGCATCCGGGACCACGCCTTATGTCCTGGGCGGTATTGCCGAGGCCCGGAAAAATGGACTTCTTACAGCTGGTATTACCAATAATCCCGGTTCCCCCCTTGCACTTGCAGCAGAGATCCCGGTTGAGATCAGTGTAGGACCGGAATTTGTGACCGGCAGTACCCGGATGAAAAGCGGTACTTCCCAGAAAATGGTACTCAATATGATCTCCACGGCATTGATGATCCGGATCGGGCGCGTAAAAGGCAACAAAATGGTGAACATGCAACTGACCAATACAAAACTGGTAGATCGGGGAACCCGTTACCTTATGGAAGGCCTTCAGATGGATTATGAACAGGCAAGCGCGGTCCTCAGGGAATATGGGTCTGTAAAAAAAGCTCTCGATGCACTCCAGAAATAAACCTCAGGCTTGCGCAGTACTTATCCCCTGGGGTTAAAGGGAAAAAACCTTCCTCCCGGGGCATCGGAATTATCAAAGGCTGAACCCGGGATATTTTTTTTATTTTCAGGGCGCCATTTCATGTAACCGGGGGTTTCTGTAAAGACGAACTCCCTTGTAATCCGGACCTTCTGAGCCGAGACACTCTTACATGCCCGGAACCAGTTTATAGATCCCTTTTCCTTCCACTGCAACATATATAAAGCCATCGGGGCCCTCTATAACATTTCGTACCCGCCCAATATTTTCCATCAATTTTTCCCGATTGGTGACTTTATCACCATCCAGTGTTAACCTTTCCAGATATTGAAAACTGAGGGAGCCAACCAGCAGGTCCCCCTTCCATCCGGGATATTTATCGGAAGTAACAAAGGCCATACCACTGGGGGCTATGGAAGGCACCCAGTAATGGATCGGCTGCTCCATCCCCGGCATCTCCGTTTTGTCGGTTATGGGTGTGCCGCTGTAGTTGATGCCGTAGGTGATAACGGGCCATCCGTAATTGGCACCTTTTTTTATAATATTGATTTCATCGCCCCCCCTGGGGCCATGTTCGTGGATCCAGATGGCCCCCGTCTCCGGATGACGCGCCATTCCCTGAGGATTTCGGTTGCCATAGGTGTAAGCTGCGTGGACCGCCCTGGATTCATTGACAAAGGGGTTGTCATCGGGGATGCTGCCATCGCCCTTCAGCCGGTATATTTTACCCCCGTCCCGGGTTTTATCCTGGGGGTTAATATCCCTTTCACCCCGTTCCCCGATTGAAAAATACAAATACCCATCCCGGTCAAAAGCAAACCTGGAGCCAAAATGCTGCCCAGCAGCAGTATTGGGCGAAGCTTTGTAAAGTATTTCTTTGCCTGTCAGCGAATTACCGGATAATTTGGCACGCATAATGGCGGTGTTCCCCCCTTTTTCATCCCCTTCCTGCGAAGAATAGGATAAATAGATCCATCCGTTATTGGCATAATCCGGGTGCAGGATGATATCCATCAACCCGCCCTGGCCCCGGTTATAGACCGAAGGAACATTGGCTACAGGTGTTCTCACCCCGTTTTGATACCGGATGATCTCGCCGGATTTTTCAGTAATCAGCAGGCTGCCATCAGGCAGAAATGCCATCCCCCAGGGGATTTGGAGGTTATCGACCATTAATTCGGCAGAAAAGACGGATGCGGACGGTGTTTTAATTTCCGTATCGGTTTTCTGCGCACATGCTGAACTGATCAACACAACGAAAAAACAAACCATTATGATACTATTTCTCATTATTTCACGTTAAAATGTTATTATAAAATTTAGGCTGAAGGCCTAAAGATAAAGAGAAAATATAAGTTTAAACTATTACGCTAAAGAATATCCCTGACCCAAATCCGGTATATTCCTGCCATAACAAGACTTAACCTATGCTCCCAAAAAAATCAAGGCAACTTGTGTATGCTGTGCTTTTGATTACCCTGTCAATTGCCTGTACAACTGCCATTGCAAATACGAGAGTCTACGAGTTTATTACTGAGTTTGCGTCCCCAGCAGAAGAACCGGTGGAACCTTCCGAAGGGAATACACCCCCGGATCACTCCTTGCAACTTACCGCTGACAACCCAGACATACTCCCTGCCGCCCCCCTGTTCGCCACAATTATCCAGGGAGCTGATCAAACAGTAACCTGCCCCAACGATGGTAGTACCCTTGCCAAATTTTTTCTCTGTGGTGCCAGTGATGTCCGGACTGTTTCGCTCAGTCTTAGTGGCGCCAGCTATACCTGGCAGAAATTGAATTCTGGCAGCTGCGCGCTTTCGGTATTGGACGACTGTGCCAATACCACCAACAGTTGCTATGTTACCGTAGCCACCACCGCAACCTACAATTTAAATTCATCGGGGGAGTTCAGGGTGCAGGTCAACGGTGGGCAATTTTACTATTTTAAATCGTCACTGAATCCACTCAATCCCCAATTGATCAAAACTGACATCATCTGCGGGAACCCGGGAAGGGTGGAGGTCACCAATGTACCGGCAGGATATGAGTACAGCCTCAACAATGTGGCAGGGCCATATCAAAACAACCCGTATTTTGATGTTACCGCTCCCGGAAACTATATGGTCTGGGTGCGTTTAAAGAATGTTTCCGCAAGCGCCTGCCGTTTCCCTTCCAATACCGTTATGGTACAGGACCTGGATATTACAATTGATGTAACTGCCAACGACATTTTGTGCAGCGGCGAAATGGGTAGTATAGACGTGGATGTTTCCGGCGTGCCTGGGTTCTATACCTACCGCCTGATCAAGGGCGGTGTTACTGTGGATACCTTTGGCCCGAATGGGGCCGGCAGCTACACCTTTTCAAATGTTAGTCCAGGAACCTATACCGTACGGGTAGAAACCAATAAATGTAACCAACTGGTAACCAGGGATATCAACAGCAATCCTATTGTGATTGGCAATGGGATAACCCCGCTTACTGTTGCGGCGACGGCATCCGATAGTTTTGGATGCGGTGCCAGCACCGTTGATGTTACCATAAACACCTCCGGGGGAACCGCTCCATATAGGTATAGCCTCGATGGTGGTGGAAGTTTTAGTGCCCCCTACGCAGCCACGGCTGTATTTGCTGTAAATACTTCCGGGACCTATCCTCTTGTGGTCCAAGATGCCAACGGGTGTTCCAAAACTGCCAGTGTAACGGTAGAAGACCTGCCACCACCGGTGTTCAATGTTACCACCCTGGATGCCCAGTGTGGGGGCGCTGATAATGGCAGGATCACGGTAAATGTAATCAACGGGCATGGTTACAACCTGGCGTTCAGTATCAACAATGGCGGTAGTTACCAGTCGAGCAACGTATTCAACAACCTGGCTCCGGGAAGTTACGATGTGGTCATACGATACCAGCAGGGGAGCTTTATTTGTACTACAGCACCTACAGTAGCGGCGGTGGGTACTCCCTCCGATATCTCCGGTACGGCAATGGCCAATACAATTCCCAGCTGCCTTTCTGAAAATGGGGGACAAATTACGATTTCAGGGGTGACCGGGGGAAGCGGCCCCTATGATTACAGTATCGGCGCCGGTTTTGGCCCCACTACCGTATTTACGAACCTGGGAGTAGGTACCTACACCCCCCAGATACGGGATGCGAATGGGTGTGTAGAAAGTTTGCCGGCCATTGCGTTTGCACCTTTGAACAAGCCAACAAATTTGGATTTTGTCATATCAGGCATCAATTGTTTGAGCGATACCGCTTCAGTCACCGTTTCAGAGACCGGTGGCAGCGGGCCCTTTGTTTATGAAATTACCGCTCCTGCCGGAAACGCTGTCAACAATGGCAATAACCCTGTCTTTTCGGGCCTCGGTCTGGGCACCTATACCTTTCGTGTAACCGATACGGAAGGATGCAGTTATGATGAAGCCTATGCCATTACGGATATCAGTTCCATAGGTGTGCAGGCACAGGCGACTGATGTAGTCACCTGCGTGGGTGATACAGATGGTGCGGGCAGGTTCCTGATCGATGGTTTTGCGACCACCTATAGTTACCAGATCAATGCAGGGGCCTTATTTACAGGCCAATCCCTTGGAATCCTTGATCAAACCGGCCTCGCGGCAGGCAGCTATACGATCACCGTCACGGATGAAGATACCAATTGTACCGATACGGCAACCCTGGTCATTCGGGAACCGGCAACCGCATTTGCTGTCAGCAGCCTGAATGTTACGGACATGAGTTGCCAGAACGGCAATATTGGAAGTGTGACGATCAACACTGTCGGAGGCTGGGGCGGAAACCGATATACTTTAACACACCCCATTGCCCCCCAGAGGGGCCCTAAAAATGGGCAAACGTTTTCCAACTTATCCATTGAAGGGGTGTACCAGGTTAGCGTGACCGATGCAAACGGGTGTACCATCACGGATTCCTTTACCTTGACAGCCCTGGATACACCGGTATTGTCTATAGACAATGCAGCCTCGGATTACTGCTATGACAACACCGATGGAGCAACCCTTGCAGTCACTGCCAGCGGGGGTGACGGTTCTTATCAGTACCGCATCAACGGAGGACCCCTTACGGCAGGCAATACCTTTGCCGGACTTACGCCCGGCACCTATACCATTGAGGTACGGGATGGCAACGATTGCAGGGATACGGTATCGACGACTATTGCCCCTCAGGTCACGGGGGTAGCGACCACCATACAGGAATTGAGTTGTGGGGGGCCGGATGCGCGAATCCGTGTCAATTTGAATAACGGGTACCCCTCCGGTGGTAATTATGATGTCTATGAGGTAAGTATTGACGGGGCACCATATACTTCCAACGCGAATAATATTACAGGTAATTCCTTTATCTACACCATCCCAAATGATGGCTCCATCATAGGGCCAACCACCTTTCAATTTGAGGTAAGGGATAGCAGGGGGTGTATAGCAGAAACCAATGTGGTTACCTTATCCCCACCTGAGACAATCGCAGGAGCCGCTGTACCTACAGATACCAGCTGCGGGGCGGACAATGGTATAATAGAACTGGTACCGGATACCAATTTCGGGGTCCCCCCGTACGAATTCAGCGCTGATGGGGGTGCAAGTTTTTCCACCCAGAATATTTATTCCGGTTTTGCACCGGGGGTTCATAACGACTTCATGATACGTGACAGCAGGGGATGTACCACCCCGTTGTTGTCTGCAACCATTTTGGCCAGCAGCCCGGTTGACGCGACGGTTGTCCCCATAGACGCTATCTGTTCCAGCGGGATTGTAGAAGGGGCCATTGATATTACAGGTGTTTCCAACGGCACTGCAGATTTTACCTATGACCTCCTTGATATCAACGGTACTTTAGTGGCAACCATAGGGCCCACTGCCGCCACCTCCGCCAATTTCCCCAATGTTATCCCGGGAACCTATACCATTGTGACTACCGATGCTTCCGGTTGTGAGGACCGGGATGTCATTCAGGTACAACAAAACCAGCTCGACCTTACCCCTTTGGATCCACCGCCGACTAGTGATTGCAACAGCACATTTACTTATAGGGTACAGGCAAGCGGCGGAACTGCCCCCTACCTTTTCGGGTTGGTGGGTGATCCGCTTGTACCTGCGAGTGAAAATGGTATCGATATACACGATTTTACCGGCCAGATTGCCTATGGGACAACGTATTTTGTGGAAATAGAGGATTTCAATGGCTGCCGTTATATTGAAAGGATAGATCCTATTGACCCACCAAGCCCCTTTACAGTAACAGCAACAGCTGCGAGTGATTCCTGTACCCCGGGCGGCAATGGGGTGATTACCTTTACAGTGGATGGCATTGTACCTAGTCCGGCAAGTTTTACAGTGCAACTGCAAGATACAGATACCGGCTTGCCGGTAGGGGCACCTATGCCATTTCTAAATGAACCCATGCCCTATACAGGGACTATTGCTTCCTTGCCACCGGGCAATTATCAGGTACTGGTGAATGATGACACTACCAATTGTGATGCGAGTGCCCTGGTCAGCATTACCACCAATATCCCCACCCCGGTTATCGACGGCAATGACCCTGCAACCTGTAATGTAGGGGCCCTGGTTACCTTGAGGGGAAACGGGGGGACACCGCCCTATGCGTTTGCCTATGTTCCCACAGGCGATCCGGCACCTGTTGTATTTTCCGCGCAGACTACCCTTGAAATACCCGGTCCTTATCCAAACAACTATGATTTTTATATAGAAGACAGCAGCGGATGTTCCAGTTTTATAACCCTTGAAGTAACCCAGGAACCCGGGGTGCCCAATCCAACAGTGGATGTGGTAAACCAGTGTACTGCCGTTAGCAATTATACCGTAAATGTAACGGCTCCTCTGAGCACGGGTACCGGCCTTCCCGAAGAAACCTTTGAATATGACATTGGAGGGGGATTCCAGTCGAGCCCCAATTTTATCGTTCCCAATCCCGGGGATTATACCATAGTGGTAAGGGACGGTAATGGATGTACCAATACGGTTATAGCGCGGGTGTTCGATTATTTTGCCATGTCTGCCACTGCCACTACAGAACCAACCTGTAATGCAGGAGATGGGGTCATTACCGTCAATACAACAGGGGGTAGTGGAAATTTCAGGTATGAGCTGGACGATGGTGTCAACCCGGTGGTGGTCCAGGACAATGACCCTGTATTTATCAATCTTATACCAGATACCTATTCCATCCTGGTTACGGATCTGGATTCGAATACCTTCCCACTTTGTTCGGTTACCACTATAGTGGATGTAACAATAGTCGACACTCCGGTAATTGTGGCAACCCCTCAGGGGGATATCACCTGTAACGGGATGGATGACGGTACTATTGCCGTTGAACTGCAACCCGGTACTGGTACCGATACGCCTTTGAGCTATGTACTATATGACGGGAGTACTGCCACCGTGGTGCGCGGGCCTCAGCCCAGCCCCCTTTTCGATAACTTACCTCCCGCGACCTATCAGGCAGGAGTGATCTCCGCCAGGGGGTGTACCGACAGATCCGGGAATGTTACGATCCAGGAACCATCTCCCCTGGAGATTACAACCACCCATACGGAATTCACATGTGACCCTAGCAGCAACCAATTCAATACGGCCACAGTTACGGTCTATAATGATACTAACGGGGATGGCACCGGGGTCACAACCGGGACGGCCCCCTATACCTTTACACTCTTTGATGGGACAACCACCATCTCCAATGGTACCAATAATGTCTTTGAAGTTGTGGATGATGGCAGCAACCAAACCCTTGTCCTGACAGCCAGGGACCAGAATGGGTGTGAGGTTCAGGAAACGATAGTGATCAATGCCCCAACCGGGCTCACCTTTACGTTCAATGTTAATTCCATAAACTGTGATGTCACGGGGAGCGGGGTATCACCAGGTACGATCGATATTATTTTGGACCAGGGTCCGGGCGATTATGAGGTGCAAATCCTGCCGTTAGGTTCCGAACCCCCACAAAACTCAGGCGGTTCAGACCGGGTTAGCTGGGCAATCAGCACTCCCGGGGATTATATTTTTGCCGTAACCGATGTAGGTAATGCGGGTTGTACCTACCTGACGCCGGTGGTGAATGTCCCGGAATACAATACCATTGAAGCGCTCATTGCAGAAACCAAACCGGTTACCTGTTTCAACGGTTCGGACGGGGAGATCAGCATTCAGGTCACCAATTACACCGGACCTTACAATTACGAAGTGTTCAGCAGGGACAATGCCGGGGTAGAGACTTCGACGGGTGTTATAGGAAGCCTCAATACTACTGTTCCAGGGCAGAACCCGGGGATTATTGGAGGGCTGCCGGCAGGTAACTTAGTGGTCCACCTGGAGGCTATGGCGGCACCATTCTGCGATACGGAAAGCAATGTGGCTACCGTACGGCAGCCCAACAGGGCATTGACCATTACGCTCCAACAGACTGCTGAAGTAACCTGTTCCATACCTGGTATAGGCGAATTATTTGCCGTTGGCGATGGGGGATGGGGAACGTACGAATATCAGCTGATAGCGCCGGATGGCATTACGGTTATCCAGGATTTTCCAAGTACCAATACGGGCTTCTCAGATTTGTCTGCTGGCACCTATACAGTAAGTATCAGGGACCTGGAAGGCTGTATTGCGACCAATACCCTCAACCTCGCCTTGCCGGCACCAATATATGCCGATATACGGGTGGTAAACCAGTTGCAATGCAATAAAGACAATGATGGTTCCATTGAAGCCTATGCTATAAGCGGGGGCGAGGGACCTGGCAACTACCTGTACCAGCTTAACAGGTTGGCGGATGGCAGCAGCAGCGGGCTGCAGACCACCCCTGTCTTTGCCAATTTATCTTCAGGAACCTATACCATAAGCGTATTTGATGGGTGGGAATGCAGTTATACCACCGTTCCAATAGTTATTGTGGATCCGGAAGTAGTGGTGGCAGAACTGGTGGAATTGCAACCCCCCGGCTGCGGGGATTTAGGCATCATGCAACTGACCGTGACCAACCCGGAACCGGGGGTGAGTTATTTTTACAGGCGGGCGGGGACGGCCGATCCATTCCTCCCCCTGGATAACCTCAATCCATTGGCTGACTTTGTGTTAATCAGTGAAAACATTACAATAGATCCCGGGCCTTTCCAGTACGAAGTACAAAACTCGAACGGTTGTCCTTTTGAGAAATCGAACCAGATCTCACTGGATCCTGCGGCCCCGTTGGTCATTGCATTGGATCTTGCCAATGCAGCCATTAACTGCGCCGGGGAAGCAACAGGGATCATCCGTTCAGAAGCCTTTGGGGGAATCGGTAATTATGTATATACCTTACTGAATTCAGACATCCCGCCTAGTCCGGCAGCTGGCAATGTGGAACGGAGTGCGCAGTCTTCCGGCATATTCCGGGACCTGGGACCGGGTACCTATTGGGTATTTGCACGAAGTGGGGCTTGTACGGCGATTTCCACCCCCATAACCATTATAGACCCACCGCTCCTGGTGCTGGAATCTATAGAGGCCGTACCGGTGAGTTGTTTTGGCGACATGGACGGACAAATCATTATAGAAGCCAGTGGCGGTACCGGTATCATACGGTATTCAATGACGCCGCAACTGAGTGAATTTTTTGAACCGGATGACCCTTTGTTCCCTAATCAAAAAATATTCACGGACCTGGCCCCCGGAAGTTACGAAGTTATCATACAGGACGAACTGGGGTGTACCATTACCCAGACCATTGCCATAGCAGAACCTATGGAACTAATAGCAGCAGTTGCGGGTTCCACCCCGGAATACTGCCTTGGGGATGCAGATGGAACCGTTTCAATTGATGTCAACGGAGGCACGGCTCCTTATGAGTTTGCGTTAAATTCCTCAGATATGGCCGATTTTGCCCCAAATCCATCCCAATTTTGGGATAACCTTACCGGGGGCGATACCTATGTCATCTTTATAAGGGATGCAAGGGGATGTGAAACCAATGTGGTGGTCAGTGTGGGTATCGGGGTTGACCTGCAACCGGAAGCAATAGTGGAATATGGTTGCGAAGGAATTTTTCCCAACAGTACGGCCACAGTAGCAGTCCAGGATCCCGGACAGTATCCTGAGCTGTTATTCGCTTTGGACCCAATGGATCCAACGGATCCCATAACCGCAGCCGCTGAAACTAACAGAACCTGGGGAGACCTGCCGGCCGGTAACCATACGGTGTATATTTACCATTCCAATGGCTGTACCACATCTGTGGACTTTTCCATAGAGGCCTATGATCCTCTAACGTTGACTGCGGTAAAAAGCGGACCAAACGAGATCACTGCTACCGCGACTGGCGGTTACGGGGACTATGAATATTACTTTCAGGATGTAGCCTATGGCAGTGAAAACGTGTATAATACCAATGCAGATGCCACTGTAACCGTCAGGGTAGTAGACCGGAACGGTTGTGTGGCAACGGTCACCATTCCCTTCGATTTTACAGGGATGCTGGAACTCCCTAATTTCTTTACGCCAGACGGGGACAACATGAATGATGTCTGGTTTCCCAGGAACCGGGATTTCTTCCCGAACATTGAAGTTAAGATCTATGACCGATATGGCCGGGTGGTGGCGGTTCTCGACCAGGTCACATCCTGGGATGGGCGGTATGACAGCAATGAATTGCCAACCGGGGATTACTGGTATGTGGTCAATGCCAATGATGAGGACAAGCAACAATACGTTGGACATTTTACGCTTTACAGATAGCTTGCTTCGCCTTCCTAATCGGTCCGTGCAGGGGGGTGCTTAGCCTGACACACGGCTTCGACTCCCCCGCCCGTACCGGACGGTACGTTCCTTTAGATTTGTATCATAAATATTATCTATCATAATGATGTTGAAAAGAGGGCGGGCAGGGGAATTTTAATGAAAATATAAACGAATAAATAGCTCCTCCCTTTTCCTAAGGGAGGTGGCCCGATTTATCGGGTCGGAGGGATTAGGGAACACGTTTACAGGAGGAATCTCCCCTTTCTCTGCCTTTGGCAGATTCATTCCCCTCTTTAAAAAAAGAGGGGAGCTTTGAAAAAATAAAAGTATTTGCTTATCCGTTTATATACCAGTACGGTGTTGTGATGGCGGGCGCTCAGCCTGACACAGAGGCTGTCACATTTAGCATTCTAAGATAAAACCAAATTATTAGGCAGCTGATTTCAAAAACGGACCGCCACCTTGCCTCGTATATAAAATGGCGTGCCCGGTGTAAAATGTATCTCTTCCACAGGGCTGACCTCATTAAAAAGCCGGCTTTCAGTGGCGAATTGGGCCTCATTCCACTCGGAATCGAATAAATTTTCTATTACAAGGCCAAAAGTCCAGCTATCAGCGGTATAGTTAACATTAAAATCATTGATAAAATAACCCTTGGCTACAATGGAATTATTTTCATTTGCCGGCCTGTCTTTGATGTACCTGTAGTTCAGGTTTCCAGAGAATTTCCCAAGGTTTCTGAATGACAGCCCACCGGAAGAGGTTAAATCTGGGGACAGGGGTATATAATCCTCGCCATCCATTTCATCAACGCTTCGGGCGTAGGTATAGTTTAGATCGCCATTGAGGTATAACCAATCCGTTATCTCATACCGCAATCCAACATCAACACCAAACCGCTGGGTTTTGCCACTGGGTTCTACAATTCCGGCATCCCCTACGTACACAAATTCCTGCTGCAAAAACAGACTCCATAATGCAGCGTTTATCAGTAGTTTTTCAGTGGGTTTTATAGTGGCACCCACATCGCTCCCAAACGCCGCCGGTAAGATTTTTTCCCCATTATTGGCAGTTACTACCCTGGTATCATTGGAATGAAACCCAATTCCAGTTTTAACGAAGAATTGCAAATTGGTTGAAGGGGAATAAATGGCATTCAATTTAGGCCCGAAAAAGAGTTTATTTTCACTCTTATTATCAAAAGTCTCCGTTAGTAGATTTATATAATCGAACTTTAAATAGTCTATTCGTATACCGGGGTTAATTGTCCATTTATTTTTCCTGTAATCAGCCTCAAAAAAACCGAATAGATTCAGTTCGTCAACATTTCCAAAGGTAAGACGCTCAAGTACCGTTTTTCTGTTTAATGTCTTTGACAATTGGACATCATTGACATCATCATATCGAAAACCTGTCCCTGCACTATATTTTAATTGTGCGTTGTGATCACCTAAATCAAAGGAATATTCATACCTTGACTGGGCACCGATAACGGTGCGATTTTCCTTTTGTTGTATCTGGTCTCCATTTACAGCATCCTCTAAAAAAAACGTGAAATTGGAGAATAGTTCAAAATCATATGCTGATACATAGGCCATTGATTTAAACTTTGAATGTTCATCCAGTTGTTTGGTATGGTCTACCCAGATATTGGATCGACTGGTATTACCACCTTCTGTATTGTCGATAGCCCCAAACCTGCCAATGATACCCTGATCTACAGCCCTCTGGGGAATCTGGCCCGAGGCATCCCATTTACTCTGAAAATGGGACAACGTTAAACTGAATTCTTCATCTGTTTTATTATCGTAATTATACCTGCCCAAAACGTTTAACCGATTAAAATTCTGAGGGGCCTCAAACGGCCCATCGCCTAGTATTAATTCAGATGCTATATAGGCATTGGATACAGGGCTCTCCAGAACTTTAAACATACCCAGCGCCCTAAGGGAATTGAACTGGCCTGCCTCTATCGAGAATAGATCCTCATCTAACACCCTTTTTGTTTTGAGTTCCACATAGCCTGCGGTATTAAAATTTCCCTTATCGGCATAGTAGGGACCTTTGCCAAAATCGATGGTTTCTATCGTTTCCGGAATGATAAAATGCATATCGGCATAGCCCTGACCATGGGCGTGCGATACCATGTTTATGGGAAGGCCGTCCACACTTAATGTAATATCAGTACCATGGTCAATGTCAAACCCACGTAAAAAGATTTGTTCTGCTTTCCCACCCCCTGCATGCTGGCCTATTAACAATCCCGGTACCTTTCGCAAAATTTCCTGGCTGGATTTGATAGGATTGACCATAACATCAATATTGACTATGGTACTCAATACTTTCGTATCAGCGACTAAAACAACCTGGTCCAAGGAAAAAGCCGATTCCTCCAAAACCACATTCAGGGTAGCGTCCAGGAGTGCATTTGTTACTTCCATTTCTTTGCTGCTATACCCCAATCCATAAAAAAAGATACTATGGCCTGTAGCAATATCATTTAATTCATAATAGCCGAAAATATTGGTATAGGTATATCCCCGGGTTGTTTTATTATAGACACCTATCCCCTCTAAAGGGTTTCCCTGTTCATCAGAAACAATGCCGCTAAGTTCATGGGCATACATACTGCCTGTTATAAGTAACTGCAGCAGAAATAGTATTTTCTTAAGCATATAATTTTATTTAAAATTTAAACAATGGTTGCATGTAAACAGAGAATGATACCGGGTTTTTCCGGTCATTCAGGATGTGGTACAGCATACCTCCGAAAATCAAAAGCTTTAAGAGCTCCTGATCTCTAACAATGAAAAGGGTTGAAGTTGTTCCGAAAGAATGTTATCCTTATGAAGGCATAGGAATGGGAGGCCTGAGAAAAGTAAGCCAGTGCCCCCTTAACAATTCAATTTTAAAACCGCCAAGCGGGTTGCTTTTGAGCGGTATGATTAAAAGTACAAAGGATAGTTTTTCCGCAAGAAAATGCTTATCCAGTAACAACGCGCCAATCAGGGAATCAGTTTCGTTATCATGGTTATTGAATGCTTCGAAGATCGTTGAAATGGTATTGAGTATAGAATGGTTGTGCACGGTATCCGTACCTTCGTGCGCATGTGGGGAGTGTATTTTATATTCATGGGTATCACTACTTTGGTGGCCTGCCACAAAGTAGGGTGCCGTAACGTTATGAGTTAAGCTGTGTAATACATCAGATAAAGGTTGGTGGATTAAATTTATGATATAAAAAAAGCATATCCAAAGCGACAACTGTCGGATAATACTATTCTTTACAACTTTTAATCGCTTCCCCATTTTTATACCAATCACAAAATTCCTCTTTCTATTATCTTCAGGACATTAATTAAGCAGTTCAATTAATTTATTTTCAATAAATTTTGAATAACCCGCAATCGTGGGAAATTCAAAAATCTTAGTGAGTGGCAATTGCATATCCAACGCCTCATTGATCCTGGCCGTGATACGGATGGCCGCAAGCGAATGCCCTCCCAAATCTATAAAATTATCTAAAGATCCAAGCTGTTTGAGATGCAGGACTTCTTCCCATATACTTGCCACAATTTCCTCTATTTCCCCATTCGGGGCCCTATAGGGTGTTTCCATGTCGAGCTGAGCGGGATTGAAGTTTTT
>JBGTLT010000156.1:0-2338 GCA_041743975.1 Zeaxanthinibacter sp. | reverse complement strand
AATAAAAAACGTCTCCAAATGTTTAATTTTACGGCAATTTTAAAATCCATATCGCCAAACATGCCGTTTTCGTTTTGAATTTAAGCTATAAAGTTTCGAACAGCATGTTTGCCCGAAACACCTAATTCTTACTGAAAATGAGGAAACCCTCGCTTTGGAGAATTTCAGTCATATTGTATCGGAAAAAAGTCAAGATAGTGACATGGTCTGGATCTTTATATATGAATAATGTCAAAATGCGAAAGGCATAAAATAACTTAATTCCAAATCAAATTAACAGATTATGGATGACTCGGTCGATGTTCTTAATTTGAAGCTGCAATTATTTTGTTGTCCATTAAATCAACATTTTTCGATACATATTAAATTTTGGCACCAATGTACCTCTTATCGTGAAAAAGAAAGGATACAGCAAAAATATCCTTAAGGTTACTTAAAATTGGCAACAAAAAAACCAGCGATGTCCACTTGTTTTTATAACGATCAAAGGTACGCTCAATAGGTAATGGTGCCGTGGCCGGTGTGCTTACTTATCCCAAGGCCTGCCCCAAAAGTATCTACACCGATAACAGTAAACGTCCCATCTATTTCCATAGATCCGGTGGCCCCTGCAAATCTACCGGTACCGCCTATAAAAGTACTTGTCCCGGTATAGGTGGCTTCGGTTCCCGAAAAGAAGATATAGTTAAAAACAGACTTGGAATGTATTTCGTCTCCATTGGCCGCATACACGACGTCCGAATCGGAGGTATACGTGGCAGTGCCGTCCCCGTGGTCCACAAAGGATTCATAGAAAGACGTGCCGGATATTTTGCCCGCATGGGTCATTTTGCCCGTAAAATCAGCTTGCATTCCATTAAAATTACCTAAGGCTTCCAGACTAATGGAAACGGGCCGGGTAACTTGTTTACCGCCTTTGGCATTTGTCGCTGTTAAATTTTCCTGCGTGAGATCCGCTTCGCTGTCCTTTGAACAGGAAACCATCGATAAAATAAATGTGGTTAGCAAAGCCAATTTTAAAATTGCCTTGATGCCATTGCTACGCTTTGTTTTCATACTTTTTAGTTTAATGGTTATAAAAAAATTCATGTGAATTTTAACAATAAGGGGGAATATTACATGATGGCGGGAACTGGATAAAAGGTAATCCAAATAAAGGGAGGCAAACAAGTGCGACAGGACGAATATGTGCTTTGACTGTCCGAATGTACCTATTTAGTTTTCAAGGGCTTAAGTGTCAATGTGAAAAAGCAAAAATCCTTGTCTACCGCCGTGAAAAATTGGTAAGGATCGTACCAAAAAATGGGCCCTGTGAATAGATTTGTCACAATTGAAGATGTTATACTGAATATGGCGCAACGGGGTATGATAATTAGATTTGTACATCCCTCAATCAAAAACACGAATTATTCCGTAGTAAATAAAAGTCCCATAAAACGAACGTGGCTGTTGCAGAAGTGGGTCTATGCGCAACATATCGACCCGAGTAGGCTGTTTTTACGGAGCCTTTAGGAGAACCGGTCTTGATGGGATTTGCTGGTAAATAATGGTCAGGCAACCTTGGAATGCATCCATAAGGGTCTTGAAAATGTCAATGTAGGGTTTCCTTCCCCCTTTCTTAAGGTACTTTTTCAGGTTGAAGGCGATCGCGGCCATGAGCATGACCTTATGTGCACCGGCCTTGCCGAGTACGCCTATTTTTCTCAGGCCGTAGAACTGGGCCGGACTACCGAACACGGGCTCCACCGTACTTTGTCTAAGCTTTTTCATCCGCTTGCCCCTATCACTGTGCTGTCGGGCGTAGGCCCTCAGATATTGTTCGTCATAGACCGTTCTGGCGATTTTTTTGCTTTTGGTCTTTGGCGCACACTGGGATTTCATGGGGCAGGCCTTGCAGTCCCTCGGTGCGGCCCAGTAGTTTTTTAGGACGGAACCATCACGGTTGGTATAGAATCCCTTGAAGGGCAGGGGCCTGTTCATCGGACAACTATATTCGTCCTTTTCCTTATTGTAGGGGAAACCTTTTATCTCAGGCTTGTACTTCCCGAAAACGGGTATCCATCCGGTAACCTTCCTTTGTTCGAGAAAATCGTAGTTGGAGCCATTGGAATAACCTGCGTCCGCGAGGAAATCCGTCATTATAAGCTCGTTCTTCCTTAAACGGTTCTGGACCTTTAGGCCGATATCGGTCAGGTACTGGCTGTCCCTGCCGTCGGCAAAGTCCGCCTGAATATGGGAGATGACCCCTTCCGCGGTATCCACCGCCATACTGCAATGGTAGTTAAGCTTTCTGGCCTTGCCCGGCTTTACAGATATACGGGCATCCGGGTCACGGGGG
>JBGTLT010000155.1:0-60191 GCA_041743975.1 Zeaxanthinibacter sp. | reverse complement strand
ATCTTGTCACGCTCGGACTTGAAGTGGTTGCGACAAGCTTCCTCGCTATCGAAATGGGCCGTAAAACTGAAAATATTCATATCTTTCTTTTCGGTAAATTTAAGCAGATTATATCAATTATTAGTAATTACGGACATTCAAAATATATTATATAGTTTTTGTACAAGACGATATTTTGGTAAGTTATTAACACTTAGAAAGTGTGGCAGGTTTTGTTCTGAGGATAGTGTAAAGATGCCCCATTGCTATATAAATGATTGGATATGGTTTTAACAGACGTTTTCATATCGTATTCCCGTAAGGACTCAAAATTTGTTGATTCCTTGAATACAGCGTTGACCAAGGTAGAAAAGAATGTTTGGGTAGATTGGGAGGACATTCCGTATTCCGCCACGTGGTGGGATGAGATTACAGGGGCCGTTGAAGGAACAAATGCATTTATATGTGTGTTGTCGCCGGATTTTTTTGCCTCCAAAACGTGCATCGAAGAATTGATCTTGGCTGAAAAACGCAACAAAAGGATTATCCCGGTCCTGCATCGGGAATTTGATCCCGGGTTGAATACCAGCAATAGTATCTCAAAAATAAATTGGTTGCTTTTTCGCGAGACAGATGACTTCAGCGATTCCTTTGATAAACTGATGGATACCATCAATAAGGACCTGGATTGGGTAAAGTTCCATACACGGTTATTGGTAAGGGCCCTTGAATGGGCCAATAAAAAAAATGATGCCAGTTATCACCTGTATGGAAAGGATTTGGAAGAAGCCCAATCATTCGTTCAGCAAGGATCGAACACAGTTCCCCCATTAGACAGCTTGCAGCAAAATTATATCGCAGCATCCCAGAGTGGTGCGGCCAGCCTTCAAAGAAAACAATTGCGGGGTTTTTATCTGGTAGCCTTCATTTATTCCATTGTCCAAATAATTGTTATCTATTTTTGGAGCCAGGCTGACCTCAGTGAAACCGCGATGATAAAACTGTCCTGGGTCTGGCTTCCGGCATTATCCTTTGCCATCGCAGGTTTTACGATCGGAAAACGTTCCATTAAAAAGTCAATCGTGGCAATGGCTGTGGTCATGGTCCTCTTTTTTTTATTTTTTGAGCTCTTATGGACATCCCTTTAATACGTTCCGACAATGTATACATGACTCCCCGGGCCATTGGCCACATTCATATCCAGAGCCCGGCAATGCCCCCATTGCTTTCTCACGGAGATTGATTAGAAAATAGGTACATTGGAGGAACACTAAAGAAATATAAATGCTGACAGACATCAACCCCAAACTTCCCATGCGCGATAAAAGCGTTACCCGGGCCTACTATACAGGGAAGCTGGGCTTCCGGGTATTCGGGACTGTAGATTACTCAGGCTATTTAATGGTACAGAAAGACAACATACAGATCCATTTTTTTGAATATAAAGGACTGGATCCCAAAAAAAATTACGGGCAGGTCTATATCCGTACGAACGCTATCGATACCCTCTATCAATCCTTTATGGAAAATAAAATACCCATTCACCCGGCCGGCCCTTTAGAAGTGAAGCCCTGGGGCCAAAAGGAATTTTCCGTTCTCGACCCGGATAATAATTTACTGACATTTGGCCAACCCCAAACCCCCTTCCCCTAATTGACGCTCCTTTTTAATTCTCCCAAATATTAATTAAATTACATTTATAAGTCCCCAACATTTAAACACACAAGGTCATGAAAATCAATTATAAAACCTCCCTGATGGCAATTATACTTATCAACGGTTTTTCCATAAAAAGTGCTGCTCCCTATGTTGCAGAAGTAGCAACCAGCCCCGGCACAAATGTTGAAATGTCAATGAAAATCCCGGAATCGAGTGCCACCAATTCCAGTGCGGAATATGTAACCTGAAAGATAGCCGGCAGCACCCTTCAGGCCAATTCCCCCGGTACAATAATATTTTCCCGGTAAAAAAGGAAGTGACCATGTGGGGGTAAACCCCAAATCCCGTGATTTAGATAACGTGTAGTGTTATTTCGAGAACAACTATTATGGTGATGATGTATTGGAATGCAAACTGACCACCAAAGGCGTGACGATGTTCCGGAAATACACAGCGGTTATCCCATACTAAATAAAGGCAATGAACCCTACAACAAAAAAATCAAAATATGTAGCCTTCCTAAGGGGGATCAATGTAGGCGGGCACCATAAGGTGCCCATGGCTGACCTTCACACAGAACTGGAAAAATTGGGTCTGGAAAATATCGAAACCCTTTTAAATTCGGGCAACATCCTGTTCGATGCAAATTCTGAAGATATATTGATGCTCGGAAAAACTATTTCCCAGCATCTGGAAAAGGTTTTTGGTTTCCCCATTCCAACGATCCTAAGGACAGCAGGGTCCATTTCACGGCTTGCGGAACAGGATCCGTTCCGCAACGTCCCCCTTACAAAGGATATCAGGTTATATGTTACCTTTTTGCCCATAGACGTTGAAACCGGATTACAGTACCCATGGACCAGTGATGATAATTCCTTCAGGATCATCGGCAAAAGTGATAAAACCATACTAAGCGTCCTGGACCTGACGATAGCAAAGACCTCAAAAACAATGGATGTCTTAGAGCGAAATTTTGGGAAGGATATCACCACCCGTAATTGGAACACCGTCCTGAAATTGGAAAAGAAAATTGTATCACAACTTTAAAATCATGAAGCCTGCCTGCCGCGGACAGGACGTTACGCCTGGCTAACGCCGATTTGAAAAAAGCAACAGCAAACCTATAGCAAACAAACTCAATGGCTACCACAATTGAAATTATGGAATTACTGCGGGGAAAGGAAAATGACCCCGCCGCCATCATTCCCATTGCACGTGAACATTCGCCCCTTATGGTAAAAATTGCTTTATTGGGCCTGGCATGCGAAAAGAGGATCTACAACCCTCATTGGATTGGTTGCCCTCCCTCCATATTCCTATCCTATAAATGGAATGGACCCCAATCCCGCGATTATGTGGCCCAAATACATGATTACCTTGTCGACAAAGGATACAGGGTTTATTTTGACAGAAATGAACTCCCTGATGACGCAGACGGATTCACGCACGTTCCTTCCTATATCGCACATGTTGCAGACTGCCAGTATTATGCACTCATCCTTACGGAGAAAACCGCCAATTTTATTACCGCCCGAAAGCATAAGACCAGTTGGATCTTTGACGAATACCAACAGGCAGTCGCCCTGGTCAACCAGGGACGCCAGATCCTGGTGCCCCTGCTTGTGGAGGAAGGGGGCTTAACTGATTATTTTACAAAAGACAAGGTAATTGACCTGACCCTGGATATTCACAACTTCTCCCCCCTGGATGATTTATTTTACCCCGTGAATTTTAAGCTTCCCGAAGAGATGAGGCAAACCTATACCGATTTTTTAGATGCCTGCGATGTCCTCATTATTAAAAGGCAATGGAAGGAATTGTGGGAATGGCTTACCCAATGGATACTGTTCAGGGATTTTCCCGATTTTCAGTTCCGTGTCCTGATACATAGTATCTGCACTAAGAACGAAGAAGTATACCATTATAGTTCGAAATATGTTGCCGATTTTATTCCTTTACCCCAACTAAAAAGATTGCTGCTTTCGTATGCCGGGTTATACCAATTGAAGGAGCTTACCAATATGCTGTCCTAGTTGCTTAAGGTTGTGAATACATGGGGGCATCTAATCCTGCTATTTTATAATACATTTTAAATGAATTATGCCAAAATTTTAAAATTAAGGAAGGAACTCCATCAAAACCCGGAGCTATCCGGGGATGAATATAATACGGCCCGTCTGATCAGGGATTTTATAGGTACCCATCACCCAACCCGGATCATTGAAAAGGTGAGTGGCCAAGGGCTGATGGCGGTGTATGAATTTGCCAATCCAGGACCTACTATAGTCATTCGCTGTGAAATGGATTCCCTGCCAATAGCAGAGGAAAACAACTTTGCTCACCGATCAACAGTCGGGGGTATCTCCCATAAATGCGGCCATGATGGACATATGGCAATCGTAGCCGGACTGGTGTTTTGGATAAGAGCACAAAATTTTAGTTCGGGCAAAATTGTTTTGCTGTTTCAGCCTGCAGAAGAATCGGGTGAAGGTGCCTTCAAGGTGCTTCAGGATGAAAGGTTTATAAACCTTCATCCCGATTATATATACGCCCTGCACAATATCCCTGGGGAACCCTTACATACTATAATCACAACCAAAACAGGGTTTTCTGCTGAAGTCGAAAGTTTTTCAATTACCCTCACGGGAAAAGAATCCCATGCAGCCGAACCGGAGCAGGGGATCAACCCTTCCCCTGGAATCTCTGAGATCATAAAAGCTCTATCGGGCCTGAACGTTCCGGAGCCTGAAAGAAGTGACTTTGCCATCTTAACGGCGATACATATACATATGGGAGAAAAGGCCTATGGGATATCCCCGGGAAAAGGGGAAATGCATTATACGATCCGCACTTGGGATGAGGATGCGATGAATTCCCTGAAGAAAGAAATTACGGGTTGCTTAAAAAGGATATGTAATTCGTATAAACTGGATTATAAGATAACCTGGTTTGAGCATTTTCCGGCAACCATCAATGACCCTGACTGCACCACATATATCTCCCAGGCCATTTCTACAAACCAGTTGGAGGTTTTAGAAAGACAGTACCCTTTTAAATTTGGTGAAGACTTCGGGTGGTTTTCCAGGAATTTTAAAACCGCCATGTTTGGCGTGGGTGCCGGGGTGAATTCCCCAGCTTTGCACCATGCTGATTATGATTTTCCCGATGAAATAATTGAAACTGGCATAACCATGTTCGCAAGCATCATCCAGGGTATTTTGGAAAAGTAACTCCCGGCTAAGGCTGTATTTCAGATTTCTCAGTTTACCCTACCGGAATGTAATGCGCTTTCGTTAATTTCAGGAAACACTGGAAATGGCCTTTTAGTAAGCAGGTTACCCCATTTGAAAGGAAACCGCCAACTGCTATGCGTGCTCATTGCAGTGTCCTCCTGTTCGAACCACAATAACCTGGTCGAAAACAAAATAATGGATTGTCAACCTGGGACCTGTAAATCGGGTGATCCTGGGTTAAAGAATATCATCCTGGAACACGCCGTGAAAATCCCGGGAGAAACGACTGTCGTGAATGCAGTCAAAAATTCTTGCCGGGCCGCATATTTGACCCGTTTTGACTTGTTGCTCAATGGCCCTGTGACGGCGATGTCCCATGGGCCGCCCGGGGATTGCAGGGGGTACGACATGGGTTCGGCAGGAAGCCCTCTAATTAATTGCCATATAGTACGTATCCAAAAAAAGGAAAAGAATCCTTTAATGAAACCACCAACCTGATTCCGGAACCATGGGAGGGGAATGACAGGGTAATGAATTGGATACTGGTGGGGTATCGCATCATCCGGATAATTCTGTATATCCCTGTTGTATTCCGTCGAATTTTCATAAATTTAATAGCGCAACAACCTGTACTCCCCTAGGACCAACCACCAGAAATGAAAAAATTACTTGCCATTGCTTTCCTGCTTCTTATTCAAATAACTTGCTTTGGGCAGCAAACGGCCATACTTGCCAAAAACTTGATTGACGGGACAGGCAAGGTCATTGCCGAGCCTGTGATTATTATTGAAGGTGATAGAATTGTACAGGTAACCACCAAACCGAACATCCCGAAAGATGCTGTAATTATTGATCTGGGAGGATATACATTGCTCCCCGGGCTGATCGATATGCATGTGCACCCGAATCTCACCACGGGTGATTACCAGGTAGATTTCCTCAAGGCTTCCTCCGCTTCCAAGGCACTCATGGGATTAAAAAATGTGCAGGACCTGCTGGCAGAAGGATGGACGACGCTCCGTGTTGCAGGTGATGGTGATGTGGGATATGCCAATATGGAAATCCGGGATGCGATCAACAAAGGGATGTTTGTGGGGCCTCATATATATGGTGCCGGACATTATATTTCAGTGACCGGGGGAGGCGGGGATATCAACTTCCTGTCGCATGAGCAGCAAGTGGTTCCTGATGGACTGATCGCGGATGGACCTGATGAAATACGAAAAGCAGTCCGTAAGGAGATAAAGTATGGCAGCGACTGGATTAAACTAATGGTCACCGGTGCTTTCATGACCGCGGGCGACAACCCCGAAAATGTACATTTCAGTCCGGGGGAACTAACCGCTGCAGTGGAAGAAGCCAGCAGGAGGGACGTGCCTGTTATGGCCCATGCACATGCCGCAGAAGGAATTAAAATGGCTGTAAAGGCAGGGGTCCGTACCATAGAACATGGTTCCTTTATAGATGAAGAAGCCATGGACCTGATGGTCAGACAGGGAACCTATTTGATTCCGACTTTAATGATCCATATATATTTTGAGGAACTGCCTACTGCGGAGGCAGCACTTCAGAAAGCAGTTGATATCAATAGAAAAACCAAAGAAAATTTCTATAATAACATGCGCTTAGCGGTCAAAAAAGGTGTAAAATTCGGGTTGGGAACCGATGATATCGGCTGGCCTCCGAGATACTCCGCAGGGGAATTTGAAGAGTATCTAAAGATTGGCATGACCCCCATGCAGGCAATATTGTGCGCCACCAGAGTGAATTCGGAAATCTTGGGAAAAGAAAATGATATAGGCAGTATTGCAGAGGGGAAACTGGCAGACATTATTGCGGTAATGGGAGACCCCTTAAAGGATATTACAGAATTACAACGCGTAAAATTTGTGATGATAGGGGGAAAAGTTGTTAAAAACCAGGAGTAGGATCCTCAAAAAACCCTAACTGTAAGTTGATCCACCCAAACCCCCACCGGAATTAATTGTTAACCATCCAAAATAAGTAAGTATGAAACTGGGAGCATTTTCAATAAGTCTGGCGGTAAAAGACCTTACCGTATCCAAAGAGTTCTACGAGAAACTGGGTTTCATTGTATTTGCCGGGGGCCTTAAAATGAATTACCTCATCATGAAGAACGGAAACGCCCTGGTGGGGTTGTTCCAGGGGATGTTTGAGAGCAACATCCTGACGTTTAACCCGGGGTGGGACGAGAATGCAAAAATCCTGGAATCTTTTGATGATGTACGTACGATACAGGCCGATCTGAAATCCAAAAACCTACACCTGGCGACCGAGGCGGATGAACAATCTACGGGCCCTGGGAGTATAGTTTTGCTGGACCCGGATGGGAATACCATTTTAATAGACCAGCACGTTTAAAGGCAGGTGGTTGCTGATACATTTGACGTGAACGCCCTGGTTTCAATTTGACCTGAAGGTCAAAAACCGAAATACCTCTCAAGAGGAGTGGTGCCCCGGGGCAAAACCCACAGGGAATTCTTTTGATTGATTTACCGGAATGCGGATTATGTTTTGGATGCTGAACGGAAAAATGCCGTGCCGGATTATCATTAGCCCGTTTTGGAGTAGCATAATTTGATTCTGAAATAAACCTCGCCTCCTTACAATTTCCAAACATTCTTTGTATTTTTCAGGCTCAATTTTAATGACCGCCTCGGTTACCTTAACCGGGAGTTGAGGACGTCTTAAAAACATCCGGAAATTCTGAATCCAGACATGATCCCTCGTAGTTTTCCAAAGTATTGGGTGTACCTCCCGGCCTTGTTATTAAGTGCCCTGAGTTTTGGGCAGGATGCCTTCCGGGCCACCGTAAAAGATAGTCAGACGAAAGAACCACTGACGGGCGCAAGTGCCATAATTCAGGGCACTGTTTTAGGTGGGAGTGCGGACGAAACCGGAATGTTGGCCATTCCTGACGTACCCGCCGGAAAACAAGCAATAACGTTTAGCTATATCGGTTATGTGGACTTCACCGTCACCTATTCGTTTCCCCTCTCCCAAACCGAACCGGTTGAGATCCTCCTTACCCCTGCAGAAGGGGAGGAACTGGATGAAGTCATCCTCTCCTCAACCCGTTCCAGCCGGACCATTTCCAATATTCCCACCCGGATAGAAGCCATTTCCGGGGAAGAACTGGAAGAAAAAGGCAATATGAAACCGGGGGATATCCGCATGATGCTGAACGAGAGCACGGGGATCCAAACACAACAGACATCCGCGACCAGTTATAATTCGGGAATCCGGATCCAGGGGCTCGACGGTAAATACACCCAAATTTTACGGGATGGGTTTCCATTATATTCCGGGTTTTCAGGCGGTTTGAGTTTATTACAGATTGCCCCGCTCGACCTGAAACAGGTTGAAGTGGTCAAAGGCGCTTCCTCTACCCTCTATGGCGGTGGTGCCATTGCCGGTTTGGTAAACCTCATATCAAAAATGCCTGAGGAAGAAAGGGAAATCAGCCTTCTGCTGAATGGGACCTCGGCCCTGGGCCTGGATGCCAGTGTGTTTTATGCCCAAAAATTCAGGAGGGTGGGCACCACACTATTTGCTTCCTACAATGTTGGGACACCCTACGATCCTTCCGATACCGGATTTACAGCCATCCCGAAATTTATACGCTATACGGTCAACCCAAAATTATTTGTTTATTTCAATGATAAAACAACCGGTTTCGCCGGCTTCAATACCACAATTGAGGAACGGACCGGGGGTGATATACGCTATATAAAAGACGGGCCTGATGCGGAACATACCTATTTTGAAAAAAACAATACAAACCGACTCAGCACCCAATTGGGGCTGGATCATTCCCCTGGGGAGCATGCAAAACTATCCTTTAAAAACAGCATCAGTTTCTATGACCGAACGATTGAGATCCCCACTTTCAGGTTTTCAGGTGATCAGTTATCAACCTTCAGTGAAGCGACCTATAGCAAAAAAGGGGAGAGATCTGAATGGATTACAGGTTTCAACCTCTGGACGGACAAGTTCGATCAAAATAAAGTCGATACTGCAGCGGTTGTGGATTATAACTACACAACCGTGGGCGCCTTTGTGCAGAACACCTGGAATGCAACCGAAAAATTAATTATAGAAACCGGATTGCGGACAGATTATCAAAATGATTATGGTTTTTTTGCCCTGCCACGGTTATCCGCCCTTCTAAAAGTAAACCCCAAACTGGCCTTGCGCCTGGGTGGTGGCCTGGGGTATAAAACCCCAACTGTGTTTACGGAAGACGCCGAACGAATTCAATTCAGGAATGTACTGCCCCTTGATGTCTTCAGAATAAAGGCCGAGGAATCCGTCGGGGGTAATTTCGATATCAATTTTAAGACACCTCTTTCGGATGTACTGACCTTCAGTTTAAATACGTTGCTATTTTATACCCAGGTACAGGACCCGTTGATCCTTACCCCTGTTGCATCCAATACCTTTGAATTTTTGCAGCCTGAAGGATATATTGATACCAGGGGAATTGAAACCAATATCAAGTTTACCTATAAGGACTTAAAACTTTTCGTCGGACACACCATGGCGGATGTCAAAGAGCATTACAATGGCAATACAACCATATTTCCATTGGTGGCTAAACACCGGTTGAACAATGTGCTGATGTACGAAATTGAAGAATCCTTAAAAATGGGGCTGGAAGCCTACTATTTTTCAACCCAGCAATTAAATGACGGGGAGACCGGGAGATCCTACTGGTTGTTCGGGTTTATGGTTGAAAAAATATGGGAACAGTTTTCTGTATTTATAAATTTCGAAAATTTTGGGAATACGCGGCAAACCAGGTTTGATACAATCTATACAGGAACTCTTACGGACCCCTCATTCAGGGACATTTATGCCCCGGTTGATGGGTTTGTCGTAAACGGGGGAGTGAAAATTAAATTGTAATAGTATTTCAATAGCCTTATAACGCATTCGCATAGATGGTAAAATCAACCTTAGTGACAGGATTCCTGTTCATTTCATACTTATCGGCATCCATCAATCCGGATACGATTGGGGAGACAACCACTGCCCCATCAGGGGTCCGTTCTATAATGGATAGCACAATTGTCTTTAAAACGGCCAATTTAATTATTGAAAGACTATCACCTCACGTTTATCAACATATATCCTTTTTAAATACAAGCGATTTTGGAAAGGTATCATGCAATGGAATGATCGTTGCGGACGGCGGGGAAGCCATCATATTTGACACTCCGGCAAGCATGGATGGTTCTGCTGAATTGATAGCATACGTAACCGGGCAACTCGGATTCCATATAACGGCTGTGATCCCCACCCATTTCCATGAGGATTGTGTTGCAGGCCTGGAAGTATTCAATGACCATGCCATCCCTGTATATGCATCCAACAGAACGCTTGCCCAATTCAAAACGAAAGCCATAAAACTTTCCACACCCATAAATGGGTTCGACAAGGAATTGACTTTGCCCATTGGAGATCATAAAGTTATAGCCGGATATTTCGGGGAAGGACATACGACCGATAACATAATCGGGTTTTACCCCAGGGAGAATGCCCTGTTTGGGGGCTGTCTTATAAAGGCTTTAGGGGCGGGTAAAGGAAATCTTACAGATGCCAATACCAGGCAATGGTCGGAAACGGTAAAAAAGCTCTGGCAAAAATTTCCCCAAGCGGAAATTATTATCCCGGGCCATGGGAACTATGGCGGACCGGCGTTGTTGGAGTATACGATACAACTGTTTCAATTTCAATAAAGACAACTTTTCTGCATAAGATTGACTTTACACAAACTATACTTGTAAGCTGGTTGATTCCTTACATTAGTTGGTAAATCGGCACATTGAAATTTCGATATTTTTTAATTAATTATCCTATATTTAGAAGACCTAACCAACCTTGCGATGATAAAATTCTTCCGGCGAATCCGTAAGCGTTTGCTTTCACAAAATAAGTTAACCAAGTACCTAATCTATGCTTTAGGGGAAGTAGTCCTGGTGGTGATCGGGATTTTGATCTCGCTGCAGATAAACAATTCCAACGACCTCCAAAAAATACGCATGAAGGAATTGCATTATCTGGCAAACTTAAAAACAGACCTTCAGGTCAATATGCGCGAGATGGATCGCTACCTTGAGATCAGAACCCAATGTAATTGATGCCGCGCATACCATCCTGGAACATTTTGAAGGGAAACCCATCGCAGGTTATGACGCGTTCAATAGCCTGGGTGTAAACATTTATAACTGGCAAAAATTCTATCAGAATAACAATACTTTCCAGGAACTCATCAATTCCGGAAACCTTGCCTTGATAACCAATGATTCCATTAAGAATATGCTGCTCGACATTGAATCACTTTATAAAAAATTGAAAAGTGAAGAGGACCATTACCGTTTTGATACCGAAGTACTGATTTACGAACCACTCTACCGTATGATGGACCTCAAGCCCATGGTCAATAATTTTGAATACCACCTGAGTGGGGGAAAAGCGGGGAAGGATATAACCTTGACCGGGAAATATTTTAAAAGCTATCTGAATAACACCATGCTCAAAAACGGATTTGTAGTGACTATAGTGGAATTTAATACCATGAATGCGCAAATGCGTGAAATGAAAAGAATGTCACAGGAACTGATTAAGGTGATCAATACAGAAATGGCACATTAAAATGAGTAAATTCTTCAGCCGCCTTCGTCAAAACCTGATTTCCGATGGAAAATATACACGTTATTTCAAAAACGCAACTGGTGAAATTCTGTTGCTGGTCATCGGGATCCTGATAGCGTTACAGATCAACAATTGGAATGAAGACAGCAAGGTGGACAAATCGATAACCAAACATTTGGCAATTCTTCAAAACAACCTGCAGGAAGATCAAACCCATCTGCGACAACTGCAACAAACCATGACTGACAATGTGCATTATGCGGATTCGTTGATGAAGCAAATGAAAACACTGATACCGGTAGACAACAAGACTACCAAGTACCTTGGGAAATTATTGTTGGAATATCAGTTCAGGCCCAATGAAAATGCAATCGAAACCATTTCGCAATCCAATGAGATACCCTTCCTGAAACCCAGGCTGCAAACCGCCATCCTTGATTATTATGCCCTGATTGAGCGTGTAAAAGAGCGGGAAAATATATCAAACACCCAGATCCAAAGCAAATATGAAGTATTTATCAATTCTCAGTATCCAATCGTATTTCAAAAGAACAATGAATGGGCTTTTGTGAAGGATTATTACCAGGACGATCCCCGCCCACTGATCTCCATGAATGTAAAAGCGTTCTTATCCGATAAACGGATGGAGGCATTAATCACTTCGCGATACTTTCAAAGTACCTATCTCAAAGGCTTTTATAACGACTTACTGGAATCATCGGATACCATCCTCCATTTGTTGGATACAGAACGTAGCAAATAACAACTTGACAGAAAAAACAGTGTCAAATTGTGACCGTAATTGTAACTTCTGTCTTTAAATCAAAACAGGCATACAATGAAAATCAGCGTGGTAAGTATCCCCGTCGGGGACCAGGAAGCAGCATTGCAGTTTTACACGGGGAAACTGGGATTTGTTAAAAAGCATGACATCCCCCTGGGGAAAGGCAACCGGTGGTTGACAGTCGTCGCAAAGGAAGAACCGGATGGACCGGAACTTTTATTGGAGCCCTCCCCCAACCATTTTCATCCCGCAAAGGTTTACCAGATAGCCTTATTTGAAGCCGGTATCCCGTGTACTCAATTCAGTGTGGATAACCTGGATGAAGAATACGACAGATTAACAAATTCAGGGGTTGAATTCAGTATGCGACCCACTGTTATGGGGAATGTCAAACTAGCCGTGGTCAAGGATACATGTGGTAACCTCATCCAGCTGGTTGAAATGATATAAAAATCGAATATCAACTACGGACTGGTAATAACGAACAGCAAGCAGAACAAATGCCCGCCATCCCGTTATGCTGCTATGAAAGCACATCGCCGATAAGCTTCAGGAGGCAAATTGGTAAACATGCGTACAAATCTAAAATACCGGTTATGGCAGTGCCGGTTTTGTGGGCATAACAAGCTGGAATAAAGGGTTTGAATTCCATTTTACCTGGCGCAAAAATGCCGGTTTAAACAAATAATAGCCGTAAAAATGAAGGGACAACATACGTATTCCGTTTCAATCCAATGGACCGGGAACACAGGAACGGGTACTTCCACCTATACCGGATATGATCGTAACCATACGATCAGCATTGTTGATAAACCAACTATATCAGGTTCCTCAGATCCTGCTTTCCGTGGGGATAAAACAAAACACAATCCGGAAGAACTGCTGGTGGCCGCCCTGTCCTCCTGCCACATGCTGTGGTATTTGCATCTGTGTTCCGAGGCAGGAATTATCGTTACTGCCTACACTGACCAGGCCACCGGGACAATGCAGGAAACGCCTGACGGTGGCTTACGTTTTACGGAGGTTAGCTTACACCCCATAGTAACAGTAGCGGAAACTGCAATGTCCCCCAGGGCAACAGCATTGCATAAAAAAGCCAACGAACTATGTTTTATCGCCCGCTCGGTAAACTTTACAGTGCAGCACAAGCCGGTCTGTTTAGTGGCAGACCAGTAATTCAACCTTGTACAACCAGGCCCTGGTGCTATATTTGCCACGAATAATGCTGGTTACGACCATTACTGCAACCAGTTTTTCCTGCCGGCAAATGCCGTAAACCAAAAAAGAAAAACACCAATAATCACCACCAAAACGGGCATAACAGCGGAGCCTGGGCCTTGGACCTCCCATGCGTTCGTCATAAAAAGATTATGTGTCATCTGTGGTATGATGCCAATCAGCGAAACTACAAATGCAGGTTTTGCCCATTTTTTCCTTATAAGCAACCCAATGGAACCAATTGTTCCGCCAAAAACGGCGATTGCAAAGGCAATTTCTATCCAGATGGGATAACTGTTGAAGAGGTCCTGTTCGGCTACGGATAACGCACTCAACGCTTCATCACTCATAAAGAGGTACTGAAAAAATGTGGTGACACCCATCAAATTCCATAGCAAAGAGATAATGGCTACTACCCAAAACCACTTTGGGACTTTCACGCTTTGATTTTCCATTCTGTTTTGGTTTATAGGTTATTTGCGAATGACATAATTTAGTCATTTTGCGGTAAATCCCTCTGTAAATTTCCATTTTGCCAGTTCAATTGGACAATCGAAAATGGCTACAGATATTTCAAATCAGAATAGGTGTACTATTTTTAGCGGGAAACCCCGGTAGATATTACTAAACATTCAGAACTGAAATCAATGCGAGCCTGGACCAAACCCGGAGTGGTAACAGACTGCATTTTGATCATCGATATAAAGCTAATTATATCCTAGATGTGGCCATTTATGTTGATGAATTTTACTCCCGGGGTACCCGATTGATAGGGTGTAATGGCTTCCAATGGTGTTATACAGGACCTGGTGCAAAAGGTAATAAAGGTCAGAACCCTGCAATAGGAATTAGTTTGCAGCCCGCTTTGTATATTTTACCATTCAAATAATATCAACACAACAGGGTCAAAGACACGGCATTCGACTATTTTTGAGGAATCGGAAATCCGCTGAACAAGGAAAATCTGTCCATTCCGGGCAGCAGAGAATGAACGGTTCCGGATAAGAATGAAATATGAATTGGATATTGCTGATACTGGCAGGTTTGTTTGAAGTTGCGTTTGCAACCTGCCTCGGAAAGGCAAAAGAATCGACTGGCCAGGATGCGAAATTCTGGTATGTCGGATTTTTGGTATGTTTGGCAATAAGCATGACCCTGCTTGTAAAAGTAACCCGGGAACTACCCATTGGAACGGCTTATGCCGTTTGGACGGGCATCGGGGCAATTGGAACTGTGCTTGTTGGGATATTCGTATTCCGGGAGCCTGCAACGTTCTGGAGGATGTTTTTTATCACCACCTTGATCGCATCCATCATCGGGTTAAAATGGGTTTCAAAATCCTGAGATCCTGAAGGAATCGCCCTGTTTAGGAAAATAGCAAGGTGCCGTAAAAAGACCGCATAACCCTTAAATTATAAAATAAGGGCGTAAAGGGCGGTCCTGCATAATTCACACTGCATAACTATTGAAATTGGAGTATGGAAAAAATAATCGCGATTTCCGTTTTGTTGCTGATCAGCTATTCCTGCGACAAGAAGAAGGAAAACAGTTCCGTTGACCGGGTAAACTGGGAGTCCAGGATGGTTCCCTATGTCATTGCCGATTCAATGTTCCAGGGCTCCACGTATTTATCAGTATACTCACAGATATATAGTCAGACCGAACATAAAACCCATGATCTGACAGCCACCATCAGCTTGAGGAATACGAATTTGACAGATACCATTTATATCGATAAGGCGGAGTACTTCGATACAGCGGGAAAATCAATACGCATGTATTTTGACCAAACCATCTTCATCTCCCCTATGGAGACCGTGGAAATCGTAATAGATGAACTGGACCAGGAAGGAGGGACTGGTGGCAATTTACTATTCGAATGGAGGACGCTGCCCTCATCCGCCGAGCCGTTATTTGAAAGCGTAATGATCTCCACTTCCGGATCACAGGGACTTTCATTTACAACCCAGGGAAAACGGATAAAATAAACTAACCAGAGTGCCTTTACTGGAAGTAATGATAACGCCTTCCCTGAGAAGAATTCCCTAACAATGCCGGAAATTTATGTGGAGTGGAGCATCTCCGAATAACGGATGGTACCACCTCGTCGGAAGGAAATTTAAACCGCTTTTTAAGGATTTTTTCCTTATATAACTTAGTGGAGGCACCTTATAGTAACACTCCTGGAACCACCCTAACGGGCACTGAATTGAACTTGAATGGAAACAGGTCGTTACCGGTAATAAATAAATAGGCCACCCCCGCCGCATCCAAATATTAATTACTTTTAGTATGGCAAATGACGGTGGAAAAACCCCTGTTTGTTGCCCTGACATCCCAAAAGTCGTCCCGGGCGTACACATTAAAGTGCCGGACACAACAGATGGTTTTAAGCCCTGACCGTATTCTGCAGGCATCTGTTGCAGGTATTGGAGGGTTTATATATTTAAAGTTTAGTGGTTGTAACCAATATGGAACAATGGATAAATTATTAGAAATAATTCTTCATACAGATGATGCCCTGATAGCGCTGGTAGCCGAAAATATCTATAAAGCCTATTTTATCCTTTTTCTGATTATCATGCTGGAAACCGGGCTCATACTCTTTCCATTCCTGCCAGGGGATGGGCTGTTATTTTCTGCAGGTGTAGTGGCCTCAACCACAGATTTAAATGTTTGGGTCTTGCTGGTCATTCTTACTGTCGCGGCTGTGCTTGGCAATGTTATGAATTATGCCATAGGCACTTCCATTGGCGCTAAACTTAAAAGAAGTAAAAACACCTTTATAAAGAATCACCTGATGAACCATTTACCACAGGCACAGCAGTTCTATGATAATTACGGGGGAAGGGCAATAATCCTGGGAAGGTTTTTTCCGGTTATCAGGACCTATTTACCATTTGTTGCCGGGATCGTTAAAATGGAAAGGGCCTTATTTCTGAAGAATACAGTTTTGGGGGCAATTTTTTGGATAAACTTTTTTCTACTGACAGGATTTTTCGTTGGACAAATACCCTGGGTAAAGAATAATTATGGCTTAATTTTTATTGGCCTCATCATTATAACACTCATCCCCTTATTGGTGGCTGCACTAAAAAAAAGAAAATGATTTCTGAACAATCATAAATGATACCTCCAACCATACGGATGGAAATAGTGGCCCGCTACAAGGAAAAGATATCACACACTAATTGCAACGATTACCCTATCAGGACACTGACAATGTAATCGTTGCAATTGGTGAAGATCAGGGGGCCAATAACATAGCAACCGCTTTGTTTCCGTTGCATAAAAAAGTCAGAGGTAAAGAGTGGAATTTACAGGAGCAAGATGGAAATCCTCATCCGGGATCTGGCTCGTCTAGGTCTCTGAAGATGATATTTTAGTACTTTAGGCCCCAACAAAACCTTGAAAAATTTCTGAAAAAACAATAGGCAGAATTCCTGTTTAATACCATCAACCCATGACAAAGAGATCCGAATTAGAAATAACTGTTGATTTCCCACTCCATTGGTTTTGACCATTATATTGAAACCGCCAATTTGGGGCCCGGTATTGGCAACATACCAAACAAATGAATAAGGAAAAAACGGCGATCAGGACCATTTACTTTAGCATTATCGGGAATACCGCCTTAGCGCTTATTAAAGGACTGGCCGGATTCTTTGGAAACTCCTATGCCCTGATTGCGGATGCGATTGAGTCCACTACCGATATTTTAGCTTCCGTTCTGGTGTTATTTGGTCTTACTTACTCCAATAAACCGGCTGACAAAAACCATCCCTACGGCCACGGGAAGATTGAACCACTCATAACATTTGTGGTCGTTGCCTTCCTGGTCACTTCAGCAACCATCATAGCATATGAAAGTATCCAACACATCCAAACACCCCATAAAACACCGAAAAGCTGGACGCTCTACATTCTCGGTTGTATCATAATCTGGAAGGAGCTATCCTATCAGTTCGTGATCCGTAAAAGCAAGGAAACCAATAGTTCCTCCTTAAAAGCAGATGCATGGCACCACCGCAGTGATGCGGTAACCTCCGTTATGGCTTTTATAGGAATTTCCATTGCCGTCATCTTTGGCAAAGGTTATGAAACGGCAGATGACTGGGCAGCGTTAGTGGCCTCCGCCTTTATATTATACAATAGCTACCTGATCTTCATGCCGGCATTGGGCGAAATTATGGATGAACATCTCTATGACAACCTGATTACAGAAATCAGGGGGAAATCAATGAAGGTCCCGGGTGTCCTTGGCACTGAAAAATGCCTTATACGAAAAGCCGGGATGACATACCATGTTGACCTGCATGTCATCGTAAACGGGGAGATTTCAGTTAAGGAAGGACATCACATCGCACATAAACTAAAAGATTATTTACAGGATGAAATCCCGGATTTGGGGAATGTTCTGATACATATTGAACCCCATATCTAAAAGTCCTCCTCATAAAGGGAGCAACTGGGGTTAGCACTAAAACAACAGACATGAGCCATCAAAAAACAGGAGTTATTTCCGGTAGCCGCGCATTCGACAGGAAAACTGCACTTAAAGACCTTACACAGATCCCGGGGATTGGTAAGTCGATCGCAGCCGACCTGATCCATATCAGGATATACGCTGTGGAGGATTTGAAGGGCAAGGATCCGGAGATGTTATATAAACATTCGAATGCAGTTGCTGACACCAAACAGGACCGATGCCTGTTATATGTATTCCGATGTGCGGTCTATTATGCAGATACAGCGGCCGAAAACCGGGATCCTGAATTATTGAAATGGTGGAACTGGAAAGACAAAAAGTGAAATGGTAAGAGCCCGGAATGGCGCCCCGGACGGGACTATATGAATCGTTTAATAGTGCCTATCGGACAAAAGTAGCCTCCAACCCGATTCCCCCATCCTGGGAAACAGGCTTTAAAATAGCATTCGTGACAAGTAAATTTATTTTATAGTCAAAATAAAATCCCGGAACCTGTTAAATTTGACTACCAGAGTTGGATTGGAAGAGGTATAATTTTGAATGGATGTATGCTCAACAAAAGGCGCGGTAAGCTGCAACGGATGGCATGGTGTCACTTTTTGGTGCATAACATCCTTTTTGGGAAAGGACATGGATTGGAAAGCTATTTCCAAAAAAAGAGTATCCTATCAAATAAATTTTAATGTGTCGTTATGAATAAGGATAGATTACACATCCTGTTGGCAGATGACGATCTGGACGATTGTAATTTCTTCAATGAAGCGCTATCCGAGATAGCTATTGGTACTGAATTGACCGTAGTCAATGACGGGGTGGCCCTCATGGAACTGCTTTCAAAAAAGGAAAACATGCCGGACCTTCTCTTTCTGGACCTCAACATGCCGAAGAGGACGGGGTATGAATGCCTGGTGGAAATCAAAGAGTCGGCCAAGCTCCAAACCCTGGCTGTAATTATTTTTTCAACATCCTATAATCCGGACATGGCCCAAATTCTCTATGATTGCGGTGCCAACTATTACATCAGTAAACCGGCATCTTTTACAGACCTTGTCAAGGCAATTGAACAGATTCTCCGGATGGCTAAGGGCAAAGGTATTACCCGGCCGCCTAAAAGTTCTTTTTTGATCCAGCTTTAAAGTGATTTTCCCTTTGAAAGGTAAACCACTGCACCTCCGGTGGCGGCAGATGGGGATAGTGATACGGGAAGGGTTGCCCCCTACCCTGCGCCCCTCTCCGGCCCCTTCATTTTTATTGGAACACCCCTGTCACAATTCCCGGGAAAAAGGTTATTTTCATGGTGAAAATCTACTGTAATGGGAAACCGGAGAAAATTCTTAAAAGATATTGGGGCGGCTTCCGTGGCTTCCGCTATCCCGTTGGGTAGCCTTGCCACCGTTCCGGAGATGAAGGCTTCAAACACGAACGTAGGCCTCATAGGGGTCCATGGGATGGGTTGGGCTGACTTGATTTCCTTTCTGAAAAATCCGGGAACAACCTGTGTCGGACTCTGTGATGTGGATGCCGACCTGCTACGGAGCCGGGCAAACGAACTACGTACCCTATCTGGTACAACGCCTGAAACCTTCCGGGACCATAGGGAGTTTTTAAAGATCAAAGGATTGGATGCCGTGATCATCGGCACCCCGGACCATTGGCATTGCATACAATTCACGGATGCCTGCGCCGCCGGGAAAGATGTGTATGTGGAAAAACCGGTGGCCAATAGTATTTACGAGGCCGGCCTGATGGTATCTGCCACCCGTAAATACAACAGGGTGGTACAAGTGGGACAATGGCAACGCAGCGACCCCCATTGGAGGGATGCCCTGGATTATCTTAAATCCGGGGTACTTGGCAGGATAAGGCAGGTAAAGGCGTGGGCCGATGTAAACTATGGCCGTGGATTTGATCCTGTTCCGGATTCGGACCCGCCACAGGGGGTGGATTATAACAGGTGGCTTGGTCCGGCACCCGAACGGCCTTTTAACAAGCATCGTTTTCATGGTACGTTCCGCTATTTTTGGGATTATGCAGGGGGCTTGATGACTGATTGGGGCGTCCATATGATCGATATGGTACTGGCAGGGATGCAGGTTACGGTTCCCCTTTCGGTGATGGCTATCGGGGGGAAACTGGCTTTTCCGAATGACGCTGCAGAAACACCTGATACGTTGACCACGGTGTATGATTTCGGCTCTTTCAGCTTTATCTGGGAACAATTTATGGCCATGGGAACCTCCCCCTATTTGGAAGAATCGGGTGAGCCTGGCGTTGCATTTATAGGTGAGAACGGTATTCTCGCGATCAACAGGAACAGCTGGATGGTCCTTCCCCAGCAGGAAGATGGAAAATTCCTCATTGAAGCCCTGCCCCGGAGGCGAAGCTCGGCCAACGGATTAGATGCACACACCAAAAATTTTTACGATTGTATCCACAGCCGGAAGGACCCTAATTGTACCATCGAAATGGGCCGGCATGCCGCCATGGTGGCACATCTCGGGAATATTGCCTACCGGACAGGGAAAAAACTGGAATGGGATGAAGAAGCAGGGACCTTTAAAAATGCAACAGGGGCAGATACCTTTTTAAGGCCCGGGTACCGGGAGCCCTGGCAATATTGGGACGGATAACCTCCCGAAACAATGGCATATCCTGAAAGTAACCCCTGAAAAAACTTAACGGAATCCATTATACTAAAATAAGCGGGAATGATTTTGATACCGGCATATACCTGATTGATGATAACACCTGCTAAGCGTTGCCTTAATGGACGCAGAAAAACCGGGAGAATTTACAGCACGGATCACTACCATTGTCCATAAATAGTCTTACTTGTCTTTAAATTGTGATCAATGAGGATCCAAAGAATTTCGCTCTCGAAATTTTATGTATTATCTTAGGTAAGCCAATTAAGATAAAATGAAATTCAGTTCCTTTGAAAAAGTAATCCTGATTGCTTCTTTTATGTCTATGCTGTTTTCTATCATCATGTGGATCCTGTACCCGGAAGACCTGACTTCCATCTTCGTAGGGCTTTGGGTGCCTTCCATACTTGGCCTGGGTATTTTTATTAGGCTGCATGCAACAGAAGATAGAAGCAGTAAATAAAATGCTTTGAATCAGGATTTGCACGAAGGTTGCTACCCCCTCTTCCTCCGGGGATTGCATGTCCTTATTTAGTGTAACCACTCGTAAAATTGTCCTTATATGGAAGATAAAATCCAGTTCAAACCCTCCCGGGTGAAAAGGGCCGTCCAGAATCCGTAAATCAAAACATGAAACCCTGAAAGAAGTTATGATTGGTTTTCTGATAAGGACGGGCGCTCTGTTTCAGGATGTAATTGCCCTTGATGTAAAGGGTTTAGCCTATCAATGTACAGCCCGGCATCCTGAACTGAGAATTTTGAAGTCCGGATACTCCATTCCAAGTTATTTTTCTTATGGATTCAACTACTAAAATCTCGGTAAAGATACTCACCGCCTTTACAGATGGCGGCAAAGGAGGTAATCCTGCTGGTGTTGTACTGGATGCCGATCAACTTACGCATAATCAGAAATTGGCCATTGCAGGGAAAGTCGGATTATCCGAGACGGCCTTTGTATCGGCCTCCAAAGTAGCGGCCTATAAGCTGGATTTTTATACCCCCAATAAACAAATTCCACATTGCGGGCATGCTACGATTGCCACATTTTCATATCTGAAACACCTCGGAATCATTAAAACGGGGGAATCCTCCAAAGAAACCATTGATGGTGTCCGGGCTATTAAATTGCAAGGCAACCTGGCCTTCATGGAGCAGTCCCCGCCCCGGTTCGTGGAGTTGACCCATCATATGGATCTGGTTTTGAACTCCCTGGGTTTGATTCCGGACGACCTGCTACCGGGGGCTTTGCCTATGATCGTCAATACCGGTAATTCCTTTTTGCTTATTCCTGTAAAAAATTCCGGGATCTTAAAGAGCATTATCCCGCACCATGAGCATATCAGTACGCTTAGTGAAGACTTTGACCTGATCGGTTTCTATGTTTTCTCACGCGATACTGCCATTCCGGGAAGGGATGCAAGCAGCAGGATGTTCGCACCACGGTATCAGATCTACGAGGAATCGGGCACCGGTATGGCGGCCGGGCCACTAGCCTGTTATTTGCACCGGATCCTAAAGGTAAAACAGAGGAGGTTTTTGATAGAACAGGGGCATTTTATGGCGGTACCTTCCCCAAGCCTGATCCTGGTCGACCTGGCCACTGTGGGAGAATCTATCACAGGGGTAATGGCCGGCGGGAAGGGAATGCCGCTTCGTGAAATTGTAGTTGAAATACCGGCACCAGGATATCCCGGGTAGGTCCGCGTGAAATAGACTATCCATAAAAAGAAGCCAACTGTATTTCTTTCCCCCTTGGTGGCCGTAAGATAGTGGATTGGGGCTCGGTAGAGGAGGCAATGCACCTTTTTGGAGGCCTCCTTAATACACATAGGACTATCAGGGCCAGTTTCCGCAAAATATAAGGTATTGGTATAGACACTTCATTTCAGGCAAATGCCAGCATCCCGATCGGGGCATCATTTAAAGAGCCCTTTTTAAAATTAATCGGTCCCTGACTGTTTGCCCTGGCGGTCACCTATTCTTCGGGAAATCCAACTTTGATTGGCCATATCCTATCGTATCATCAAAATAACCCTTATTACCATGGGCAATCTAATCGGAATTTCATTAAATTTAAAGTATTATTTCGGGGACGTCATGCCGGTAAGGCCATTCAATAATTGAATCCAAATCCCCTGACCGGTAGGTTGCCACATGTATTGATTTGTTTCGTAATGCACGATTTTAAAATTCCAGGTATGCACCACCAACGGGAAAGCCCTATTGAAATCAATCGGGAATTGTTCCAAAAGGCGGGCTACGAACTCATTGATAGGATAGCCGACTTTTTAGGACAAATATCGGAAAGGCCCGTAACCCCTGGCGAGTCACCAAAGCAATTACAAGCGCTGCTGGGCAGTTCGTCCCTACCGGAAAATGGCATGCCCATAGGGGCATTGCTCACCGAAACCACCGAGTTGTTATTCAACCACTCCCTACTGAACGGCCATCCCAAATTTATGGGGTATATCACCTCCTCCGCAGCCCCAATCGGAGCTTTGGGCGATTTGCTGGCTGCAGTGGTCAATCCCAATGTTGGGGCGCAAATCCTGAGCCCTGTTGCAACGGAGATTGAAAAGCAGACCATAAGATGGCTGGCGGAGTTCATTGGAGTTTCCCCGGAGTATGGGGGAATTTTGGTAAGCGGCGGCAATATGGCAAATTTTACCGGCTTTCTGGCCGCAAGAAAGCGTAAAGCCGTAGTAGAACATAACGGGGGTAGTAAGAATATGGGAATCCCTTTGGTCTATTGTTCCAAAACCACCCATACCTGGATCGAGAAAGCGGCCGGGTTGTTTGGCCTGGGTGCCAATTCCCTTCGCTGGATCGAAACAGACCAGGAGAATAAAATGAACCTGGAAGAGCTGGAGCAAACCCTCCTGGAAGATCAGAAAAAAGGGTGCTATCCAAATATGGTTGTGGGAACGGCAGGCGACGTCAGTACAGGTGCAGTGGACGACCTGTCGGGGATTGCTGCGATCTGCAAAAAACACGGCCTGTGGTTTCATGTGGATGGGGCCTATGGTATTCCAGCGGCAGTAGTACCGGAACTATCACCGATGTTCGCGGGGATAACAGAAGCAGATTCCATTGCCATGGACCCCCATAAGTGGCTGTACAGCCCTTTGGAAGCCGGCTGCACCCTGGTAAAAAACCCCCAGCACCTGATCGATACCTATAGTTCGCATCCGGTATATTATAACTTCGATAAAAACGGTGACGGATTTACACAAAACTATTATGAATTCGGGCTGCAGAACTCCCGTGGTTTCCGGGCCTTAAAAGTCTGGCTTGCCCTGAGGCAGGTGGGCAGGAACGGGTATATAAAGATGATCCGGGAGGATATAGCCCTCGCCCGTTTGTTTTTTGAACTTGCAGAAAACCATCCGGATCTGGAAGCGGTTACCACAAACCTCAGTATCACTACCCTGAGATTCGTCCCACAGGGAATTCCGGTGGCATCCACACCAGAAAGGGATGAATATTTAAACCTGTTGAACAAGGCCTTATTGGACGTATTACAACAGGGGGGGGAAGTCTTTTTATCCAACGCAATCGTGAAGGAAAAATACTGTCTGAGGAGCTGCATTGTAAATTTCAGGACTTCCGAGAAGGATATCAGGGAGATTATCAATATTATTGTGCGGGAAGGCATTGCAGTCCATCTAAAATTGACCGAAAGCATTAAAAGCATTTGAAAATGATAAACCCTTGGAGAATTTTATTTACTTTGTAAGTACCCTAAAGGGGTCACTCCCTTCAGCTAACAAATCAGGTACAGTGATGTGACTGCGCAGAAAACTATATGTAATTCCAGGCTATAGGGCGCACCGGCGATTCACGTAACATTGGAATCTGCCTGTGCTCGAAGCCCCGGACGGGATGTCTATAGGTGACAACTCCAGGGTATTATTAAAATTACAGAAGAGAATTAAAAAAGTATATGGCATGGTATTTAATTTAGCCGAACAATTAGCAATCATCAAAGCAGTAGATGAAGTAATCATGGCCGATGGGCATGTAAATTATGGGGAAATGTCCCTCTTAAACCTCATTGTGGACATTCTAAAATGCGACCGGAGCCTCATAAAAGAGGCACGCAATACAGATGCCAAAGAAGGTCTTGCCATTCTGGCAGAGATGCCTGCAAATAAAAAAAAGGCACTCGCCATCATGCTGGAGGAGATGGCCAATGCAGATGGCAAGGTTCATGAAAAGGAAATTGATCTGATCCTAAAAATATTTTCAGCTACCGGCATCCATATTGAATAAAATGGGATAACCCCTGCGATAAAGATGTTTATACTTTCCTAAGCTACAAGGTATAACGTAAACAGGACCCCAATACCCATTTTGATAATTCAACCCTGCAGGCATGCTGTCAATATTACGGACAAACTCTGAACACAATGAGTTCATTCAACTTGTTGAACAACTGGATCGGGAACTTGCCGAGCGGGACGGTGCGGACCATGCCTTTTATGACCAGTTCAACAAGATCAGGGGGATCAAATATTCGGTTGTCCTCCTGGAAGAAGGCATAGCACAGGGGTGCGGCGCCCTGAAGGAATTTGACCCCGATTCTATGGAAATTAAACGCATGTTTGTCCTGCCTGCCAGGAGGGGGTGCGGGCTTGCTTCCAGGATACTGCAAGAACTGGAGGAATGGGCTTGCGAATTGAATTATAAAAGGACTGTTTTGGAAACCGGGAAACGGCAGCATGAAGCAATACGCCTATATGAGAAAAGCGGATACAACCGGATCCCCAACTATGGGCAATATGCTGAAGTAGCCAACAGCCTGTGTTTTGAAAAAATATTGAGGTAACATTCCGTAGTTTTATCTTGATAATGCGCCCTGTAATTCAGTGGTATATCGTTGTAATCCTGTCTGTAAAATCATTATTTTTATTGCTGCCAGCCCTGTTCGGGATCCGCAAAGACAACACTAACATCTAAATTGAGCAGTCCTAAATACAACACTTTATGAAATCAACCATACTAATCATGGTCTTTGGCATTTTTTTGCAGGGAACCGCCTATTCCCAATCCGGAACCATCTACGATGCCCTCAGCATTACCAGCACCATCCTCGACGGTGAACGTAAATTTGCGATCTACCTGCCTCCGGATTATGAAACCTCCAAACGGAGTTACCCTGTGTTGTATTTATTACATGGTGCAGGGGATGACCAGACCGGGTGGGTACAATTCGGGGAGGTTCGGAGGATTACTGATGACGCCATTCTGAAAGGTACAGCAACCCCGATGATTATTGTGATGCCCGATGCCAATACCGGGCGCAGGGGCTATTTCAATACACCGGATGGTGCATGGAGATATGAAGATTTCTTTTTTGAGGAATTGATGCCCTATGTGGAAAAGGAATACCGGATAAGGGCAGATAAACGCTATCGGGCGGTGGCAGGCCTGTCCATGGGGGGCGGCGGCACCTTCATGTATGCTTTGCACAAGCCGGAACTCTTTTCCGCAGCCTGCCCCTTAAGTGCCTACATTGGCCCACTTACCCTGGAGGAACTCAAAGATCGGATGGACGGCAATAAGGAGTCCTATACCGATTCAACCCTCGAGGCCTATTTTAAAAGTCATAATGCGCTCAGCCTGATCAACAATATGTCCAAGGAAGCCCTCAGTGGCATTCGCTGGTTTATTGATTGCGGGGATGATGATTTTTTATATGAAGGCAACAGCCTGGTGCACATCGCCCTGAAGAAAAAAGAGGTACCACACGAGTACCGGGTACGCGAGGGGGGTCATAGTTGGACCTACTGGCGGGAATCCTTGCCGATGGTACTGGCGTTCGTTTCAGACGGGTTCCACCAAAACTGACTTATCAGGTAAGCAATGGCCCTGAAATATACTTAATCTTAAAAAGCTATGAAATAGATATCCTATATTATATTGACTGGAATGCTGGTGGTTTCCTGTAGCAGCGATACGCAGTGTTTTGATAATCCCACCGAGCCCGTCGCTTTCTTTGCCACGCCTATAACTACCATTGAGGCAGGCACAACGATCACTTTCGAAAATACATCCCGGGACGCCACAAGCTACTCCTGGATATTTAACGGGGGGGATCCCTTGAACAGCACAGAGGAGAAACCGAACGTAACCTATGATGCCCCGGGACATTTTCCGTAAGCTTAACCGCTGTGAACAACTCAGGGGATAACACCTTTACCCGTGCCAATTATATTACCGTGACAGAAGCCGCGGAGCAAACCACGGCCTCTATAACGTAACATTTATCGGGAACTGGAGTTCCGCCACCTACCCCACAGATTTTCCGGCAGGTGATCATTTCTCCATGGTCGCCGGTATGGCACATAAACCAGGGACCACCCTATTAGAGAAAAGTGAGGTGGCCACCGCGGGAATAGCAGCAATGGCTGAAACAGGCGTTAATACCGCCCTGAAAGTGGAAGTGGATGCCCTTGTGGCATCCGGGTCCACTCTGGGCTATCTGGAAGGCCCGGGCCTTATCTCAGGGTTCTCGGAGGTTACTTTTGAAATATCAGTAACAAATCAATTCCCTTTGGTCACCTTGGTCAGTATGATCGCACCCAGCCCGGATTGGTTTGTAGCTGTTGAGAATGTAGAATTGTTTATAAATGGAACTTTCACAGACAATCTTACAGTAGATGCCATTGCCTACGATGCCGGATCGGACAACGGGGCTACCTATGATTCAGCGGACGAGTACACGGATCCGGCGGCAGCCATATCCCGGATAACCGCCGCACCCTTGGGTAATGGCACTACGGTTGATCCGCCCGCTGCCACGTTTACATTTGTAAAAACAGATTAAAAACAGCAGGATGACCTTGGCAAGAGTCCCAACTACCCGATTTTCCGGATTCCGCTGGTTTGGACCCGGGACCCGGGACAACCGGCAATGTGCCGGTTTTGATTTCCGGTACTTAAAGGCTGACCGCACTGACTGGTACCATAGGGTAAGCATTGAAGGCAGGAAGCAGGATGGGAATCTTGTTTTGGTGCAAAAAAGGCACTTACAGGCTATTTTTTCAGAATATTTAAACTATCTTTTTGGTACATTTTGGTTCAATAAATTGCAGACAATTCGAATGATACCAAAAACCTTAAAGTAAGAACCATTTAAAATTATTGAAAAATGAAAAAAGCGCTTTTAACTGTATTGATGATGGGCCTTGTCAGTTTCAACATCTCGGACAGTAAATTAACGGACGCGGAAAGGGAAGCGGCCGTTACAGAATTAACAAAAACGAAGGAGCATTTGTTAAATGTGGTCAATGGATTGAGCGAAGAGCAGCTCAATTTCAAAAGCAGCCCGGAATCCTGGTCTGTAGGAGAATGTGTTGAACATCTGGCTCTCACGGAATCCAGTTTCGACGAAATGCTTCAGGGTGCTTTGCAATCCCCGGCAGATCCTTCAAAGAGGGCTGAGGTTAAAATGGAAGACAAGGACCTGGTGTCCATGATCGTCAGTAGGGACAGCAAAATTAAGACCTCCGAGGCATTTGAACCTTCCGGTAAATTTGGGTCCAATGCCGAAACCCTGGACGCCTTTACAACCAAAAGGGATGAGCAAATTGACTATGTAAAGAATACGGAAGACGACCTGCGGAACCATTACGGGCAATTGCCTTTCGGGACCATAGATGCCTACCAGATCTTACTATTCATGGCTGGACATACGGAAAGACATGTTCGGCAAATGGAAGAAGTAATGGACAATCCGGATTTTCCAGAACAGTAGCCCCGAAATAATTTTTATTGGAGGCTTTGGACAACCTTTTATCCGCGGCGGGATAAAAGGTTATTTTTTGGGACCGATTTCCTAAATTTGGCTGATGACATTTATCACTTTTATCTTGTTCACAGGTTTCGTAGCTTTTTACGCAACCTGGAAACTGCGAAAAGACAAACTCAATACCAGTGACGGATACTTCCTTGGAGGCAGGTCGCTTACCGGGATTATTATTGCCGGGTCCCTTTTACTAACCAATATATCTACGGAACATCTGGTTGGGATGAATGGTTCTTCCTATAAAAACGGTGCCATTATCGTGGCCTGGGAAGTTACATCTGCACTGGCCCTTGTGATAGCTGCCCTGTATTTTGCCCCACGCTATCTTAAAATGGGGTTGACGACTATTCCGGAATTTTTGGAAAAAAGATTCGACGGCCTCACCCGTACCCTGGTTGCTTTGTTGCTCATCATATCCTTTGTGGCGACACTGTTGCCCATAGTCCTGTATACAGGAGCCCTTAACATTGAAGCCATATTTGAGATTTCCACCCTGCTGGAAGTCACCCAGCGTGAAGGAATCTGGATAACCATCCTCATTGTTGGAATAATCGGGGCGGTTTATGCTATTTTCGGAGGCCTTAAAATGGTTGCCTATACCGATACCATCAATGGGTTCGGGCTTATGGTGGCAGGTTTGATGGTACCCATACTGGCACTGCTGAGTATTGGTGAAGGTAATATGTTTGAAGGCCTTTCCATGGTATTTGAGAACAATCCCGAGAAGTTTAATATTGTTAGCAGGGAATCGGGTATTGGTACCGGCGCCCGGTCTGCGATCCTGCCATTCGAGGTATTGTTTACCGGCCTTATGGTGAACCAGGTCTATTTCTGGGCAATGCATCAGTCAATCATCCAACGGGTTCTGGGTGCAGTGAGCCTGAAGGAAGCACAAAAAGGCTTATTGTATACCGGATTGCTGAAAATTCTTGTCCCCCTGGTAATTGTTTTGCCAGGGCTGATCGGATTTTATTATTTTGGGGATAGCCTCTACGACAACCCGGACACGGTGTATCCCAAACTTGTGAAAATGATCCTGCCCGCCTGGCTTACCGGCTTTTTTGTGGCCGTTATGATGGGCGCCATCCTTACTACCTTCAACAGTGCCCTCAACAGTGCTGCCACGGTCTTCAGCCTGGATATATTCAAACGCTATATACAAAGGGATGCACCTGAACGGAAACTGGTTTGGATTGGCCGGTGGACCTCCACCTTGCTGGCGATTTTTGCAATTGGTATTGCCCCCTTTGTCGCCAATGCCCCGGAGGGCCTTTACCAATTGCTGCAACAACTTAATGGTATCTTTTTTATCCCGATTGCCAGTGTGATCATTGCCGGATTTTTGTTTCCCAGAGTTTCAGCGGCAGGCGCCAAAATCGGGCTTGCCTTTGGGTTGATATTTTACATCCTGACCTATTATATCCTGGAACTGAACCTGCATTTTGTTCATATCTGGGGCATCGAATTTGTGCTGAATATCGCCATTATGCACCTGGCATCCAGTATTCTCCCTAAAGACGCCAGATTTGTAATGCGCGATGCGGGAATACTGGATCTAAAACCCTGGAAATTTGCAAAACCCTTTAGTATTTTCCTCGTTGTTTTCACCATAATTTTGTATCTTTTCCTTGGAAATGTTTAGTATGGAAAAAGTTTTTAGAAATTACGATCAGTTAGACGTCAATGCTGCAGTACGCGAGCATTACCGTAAAATGCGCAGGAATCAGACGCTTGAATATGGACTGCACATGCAACAGAAATACCTGACTTTTGATAAGCCTCTGGGCGTGTGGGAAGCCATGCTGCACCTCAATGACCTCATAGATGTCAGTGATCCCGATCTCGACCTTCCCAATGTTCAGCACCTGATTCAAAGTGCCGAGGCGATTCGCGCGGACAACCGGCCGGACTGGATGCAACTGGTAGGGCTGATACATGACCTGGGAAAGGTGATGTTCCTATGGGGATGTGATGAGGATGGGACCAGCCAGGCAGAACAATGGGGGATGGTAGGTGATGTCTTTGTACTGGGGTGCGCTTTACCGGATAGCTGTGTTTACCCTGAATTCAATAGTTTAAATCCGGATATGAAGGATCCGCGGTATAATACGCCCACGGGAATTTACGAAGAAGGTTGTGGCCTGGACCAGCTAACACTGGCATGGGGACATGATGAGTACCTGTTCCGCGTTTTGAAAAATCATAGTACCAATACCCTGCCCGAAGCAGGGATGGCTATGATCCGGTACCATAGCTTTTATCCCTGGCATACCGGGGGGAGTTATCGCCCTTTGCTGAATGAAAAAGACCAGCAATATTTGGACTGGATACGGGACTTTAACAAGTATGACCTTTATACAAAAAGCAATAAACTTTACGAACTTGAGGCGATTAAGGACTACTATCAGCCAATTGCAGAAAAATACCTCGGCAACGGGCCTTTATTTTGGTAGCTGTTTAAAGCCTTATCTCTCATTTCCTTCCGGCAGCAGCCTGCTGAAGATTCATATTACACCATAGCCGGAACCTTATTTACCATGATTTACTCTTGGGAAAACCGCATATCCTAACGGGACATCCGGGTTGCATAGTTTAACATATCCATAACACTAAAAATCATTAACTTAGAGAGGCTATTGAACGGAATGACAACAGTAATAAAAATGACATGAAAAAATTAAAAATGATTGGATACAGGAGGCTGGCAAAATTGTTTTTTTTGTTATGCTTTACGGTTGGTTTGACTCCGAATCTGAGTTCCCTGCAGGCTATGCAGGATGCAGTTTTGCAGGAGACCCAGGCTTTTATTCAGTATAAAGGTGAAGTAGTTGATGTACAGGACAAGGATCCGCTGGTATTTGCCTCCCTCACCCTGGAAGGAACCAATATAAGCACCGTGACCAATACGGAGGGGAAATTTTTATTAAAGGTTCCTGCTGGCACCTCAGAGGGTACAATCCTGGTTTCTTTTTTAGGTTATAAGACCAGGGTAATACCTTTATCGCAATTAAGTGAAAACAATAACCGGATAGAACTTGATATCTCGGTGACCGAATTGTCTGAGGTGAATATTACCATACCCAAGGATGCGATGACACTCGTAAAGGAAACGTTAAGAAGCAAGGGTGAGAATTATTTTGATGATTCGGCCCTGATGACTGCTTTTTACAGGGAAACAATCAGAAAGAGGAAAACAAATGTATCCCTTTCAGAGGCTGTCGTGAATATCTATAAAGCCCCATATACCAGTACCCGGAGGGATGCAGTACAGTTGTTTAAGGCGCGGAAGAGCACAGATTATGACAAACTGGATACGGTTGCCCTTAAGTTGCAGGGTGGGCCTTTCAATGCGTTGTATGTAGACATCATGAAATATCCGGAATATATCTTTACGGAAGAATCTATTCTAGATTACAATTTCAAATTTGAACGGTCCACCATGATCAATGACAAGCTGATCTACGTGGTTTCCTTTCAACAAAGGTCCGAGATTATTGATCCCCTGTATGAGGGTAAATTATATATTGACGCAGAGAAAAAGATCCTCACAAGCGCCATTTATTCCCTGAATATTACGGATCGGAATAAGGCAAGTGCTCTGTTTGTCAGGAAGAAGCCAAGAAATGCCGAGGTATATCCCACTGAGGTGGCCTACCGCGTAGATTATCGGGAAAAGAATGGCAGGTGGTATTATGGATACAGCAATGTATTGCTCGAATTCAAGATCAACTGGGATAAGCGGCTTTTTAATTCCGTTTACAGCATGACCTGTGAAATGGCGGTTACGGACTGGGAAAAGAATGCGACGGACCAGCTGCCCAAAGCTAAAGACAGGATCCGGTCGAACATTATCCTAACCGATGCGGCACTCGGGTTTTCCGATCCTGATTTTTGGGGGGAATACAATATCATAGAACCTGAAAAATCGATAGAATCTGCCATTAAAAAAATCCAGAAACAATTGAAAAAAGCGAAAACAGGCATTGAGGAAGCTGCACCCTGATATCAGGTATAATTAAATCATATAATTTAAGGGGCCCCAATGGGGGCCCTGCCTTTTATAGGTTCGGCTAATGGGGAAGTTGCGTTTGGATGCAGCTTGATTTATAAACATTTGTTCATAACTTTCGTTGATAGGTTGTTGATTTTTACTTCCTTAAAATATTAGGATATGTCGTTACTATGGTTTATTTTTATTACATGGTTTTGAAGATATCCCGGTCCAAGGGATGTTGAATAGCCATTATAAAGTTGACGTTCTTTATATTGTTGTCTAGCCTTTGATACAAATGCCAGGTAATTTATTACAGGGCAGTAGTAGAAAGGTGAGCTAAGGGTCAGGAGCTGTTGTTCCTGGTTTAAAGTGGGCACTGTTACGTTACATGTTAAACTTCGGTTTTTTATGTAAGATAGGAGTACTAAACAACAAGAAGAAATAGGGATTAGGTTTTGGTTGAAAAATCAGGGACGAAACGTATTTCAAACGTTGAAACTAGGATACAGATGCAATCAATGGTTGCGGTGTTGTACTTCGGTGCAAGGCAAAAAGTCTGTGAATTGTTTCTAGAAAGCCATATCAATGTACTCGTTACAATGATATGGCTTTTGTTTTTGCAATCATATTCCTGCTATTCTGTTGTGCCGGCATCATACTCAAATATGCCAAGTTTCGCCCGCCGGCATCCGTTTTAGCTCGTTTAAAATTGTATATTTGCTCCGCCTAAATAGAAATCCGACTTTTTTATGCCACATATTTTCTATACCAAAACCGATGAAGCCCCGGCTTTGGCCACCCAATCATTATTGCCCATTATAGAGGCCTTCACCAGGACAACCGGTATTTCCATTGTGACGAAAGATATTTCCCTGGCCGCCAGGATTATCGCGGTTTTCCCGGAGCAGCTCCAGCCTTCGCAACGCCTTTCAAATGACCTTGTTAAATTGGGTGAATTGGCCCGTGACCCGGAGGCCAATATTATTAAACTTCCCAATATCAGTGCTTCCGAACCCCAGTTAAAGGAAGCGATAAAGGAGCTGCAAACAAAAGGTTATGCTATTCCGGATTATCCTGATGAGCCCAAAACCCCGGAAGAAAAAGAATTCAAATCGAGGTATGACAAAATAAAAGGCAGTGCCGTCAATCCTATACTGCGCGAAGGCAATTCAGATCGAAGGGCCCCGAAACCCATAAAAAATTTCGCCAGGAAACACCCGCATAGTATGGGGGCCTGGAGTAGCGATTCCAAAACACATGTGGCAACGATGGACCAGGGGGATTTTAAGTCCAATGAGAAATCAGTAACCCTCCGGGAAGCCATCCATGTTACAATCGTACACCAGGATCAGGCTGGGAAACAGACGGTACTCAAAGGGGACATTCCCGTGCTTTCCGGGGAGATCATCGATGCCACCGTGATGAGCCGGACAGCTTTACTGGATTTTTTGCTGGAACAATTCAGGGATTCCAGGGAAAAGGACGTGCTGTTCTCCGTTCATCTTAAGGCCACCATGATGAAGGTGTCCGACCCCATTATTTTTGGCCACGTTATAAAAACCTTCTTTGCAGCTGTTTTTCAAAAACATGCCGCCACTTTTGACACGCTGGGCATCAATGCCAGCGATGGCCTTGAAAACCTTTTGCAGAAATTGAAACAATTGCCGGAAGCGGAACGGTCTGCTATAGAAAAGGATATTTCGGAGTCCCTGGAGACGGGCCCCGCACTGGCGATGGTCAATTCCGAAAAAGGCATCACCAACCTGCACATGCCAAGTGATGTGATCATTGATGCTTCTATGCCGGCCATGATACGGAACTCAGGACAAATGTGGAATGCACACGGAAAAGCACAGGATACCAAAGCCATTATTCCGGATAGCAGTTATGCCGGTATCTATCAGGCAACTATAGATTTTTGCAAGGCAAATGGCGCTTTTGACCCTGCCACCATGGGAACCGTCCCCAATATTGGCCTGATGGCTCAAAAGGCGGAAGAATATGGATCCCATGATAAAACCTTTGAAATAAAACAAAAAGGAAGCGTACTGGTGTTGAATGCTGCCACCAGGGATGTCCTCATCTCCCACACCGTGGATGTTGGTGATATCTGGAGGATGTGCCAGGTTAAGGATGCAGCTATCCGGGACTGGGTAAAACTCGCCGCGACCAGGGCAAAAGCAACAATGACCCCTACGGTTTTCTGGCTCGACGCAAACCGGGCACATGATGCCGAACTCATTAAAAAAGTGAACGCCTATTTACCAGAGAACGATACGGATGGATTGGATATACGCCTTCTGTCCCCTGAAGAAGCTACCCTGTTTACCCTTAAAAGATTGAAGGAAGGCAAGGATACTATCTCCGTTTCCGGGAACGTTCTGCGCGACTACCTGACCGATCTTTTCCCGATACTCGAAGTAGGTACAAGTGCCAAAATGCTGTCCATCGTCCCTTTGATGAATGGTGGTGGCCTTTTTGAAACCGGGGCCGGGGGCTCTGCACCCAAACATGTGGAACAATTTTTGGAAGAAGGACATTTAAGGTGGGATTCCCTTGGGGAATTCCTGGCACTGAGCGTTTCCCTTGCCTTTTATGGGGAAAAGAACCAGAATACCAAGGCGATGATTCTGGCAGAGACACTGGATGAAGCAACTGAGGAATTCCTGGATAAGGATAGGTCTCCCTCCCGTCAAGTGGGGGAAATCGATACACGGGGCAGTCACTTTTACCTGGCCAGTTATTGGGCAAAGGCGCTTGCAGCCCAACAGAAAGATGTCAGCCTGAAAGATATTTTCACGGAGGTTTCCGGAAAACTGCAGGCCAAGGAGTCGCAAATAACCGGGGAATTACTGGCAGCCCAGGGAAAAACCCAGGATATAGGAGGATACTATAAACCTGATCCTGATATGATACGGTCTGCCATGCGCCCAAGTAAAACCTTCAATGGTATCCTGGATCAGATTCCATAAGCCCAATAACGATGGTAGCCGCCATCACATCACATGTCCCTTACGAACGCAAGAATTTCAAAAACGATTTCTCCGGGCTGCTGTAACTCATACCGCCTGGTAGCCAGATTTCCCGGGAGTCTAAAAGTCGGGAGTATCTGTTTATGAATCGAATAATATGCCTTATATTCCCACCGATTTTATTATTTCTGCCTGTTTTTAAAAAAATTCGTTTAATGAGCTATGCCCTCCGCTGTCGGTTGACCGCAATCCTCCTACTATTTTGCGTACCCCTCATCGCTCAACAGAAATATACCCTCAGCGGAAATGTCACGGAAGCATCCAGCAATGAAACACTGATTGGAGTAACCATTGCGGTCCCGCAATTGCGTACCGGGGTAACCACCAATGAATACGGCTTTTATTCACTTACCCTGCCCGAAGGGGTTTATGAGGTGCATGTGAGTTATCTGGGCTTTCAGAACATCATCAGCACCGTTTCATTTACGGAGAACCAACAGATCAACTTCGGGCTTGCCGAGGAAGCCGAACAACTGGAAGAAGTGATCTTAACCGAAGAAGCGGAGAAAATGAGCATCCGCAAACCGCAGATGAGCGTCAGCACCATGGATATTCAAACCATTAAAAAGATACCCGTAGTATTGGGGGAAGCAGATGTCATTAAGTCGCTGATACTCCTCCCCGGTATAACCAGTGCAGGCGAAGGGTCTTCCGGCTTCAATGTCCGGGGTGGCTCGGTTGACCAGAACCTCATATTGTTGGACGAGGCTACCATCTTTAATTCCTCCCACCTCTTTGGGTTTTTCTCGGTTTTCAACCCGGACGCGATCAAAGATGTGAAATTGTTCAAAGGTGGTATTCCATCCCGATACGGCGGCCGGGTGTCATCTGTCCTTGAAATATTTCAAAAGGAAGGGAACAGCAAGGAATTCAAGATGAACGGGGGAATCGGTGCAGTGGCGAGCAGGCTTCTGGCAGAAGGCCCCATTATTAAAGACAAGGCCGCCTTCCTTATCGGAGGACGGGCCTCCTATGCCCACCTTTTCCTACCACTTTTCAATACAGACAATACCGCTTATTTCTTTGACCTCAACACCAAGCTCAATTACAAGATTAACCAAAATAACAATATTTACTTCTCAGGGTATTTCGGGAGGGATGTGTTTGGGATCGCCGAAAGTTTTAAGAATACCTACGGGAACAGCGTTATCAACTTCAGGTGGAACCATCTTTTTTCGGACAAATTGTTTACCAACCTCTCCCTTATTTATTCTGATTATTATTATGGACTCGACCTTGATTTTGTTGGGTTCCGCTGGAATTCCGGTATCCAGAACTTCAACACAAAATACGACCTGAAGCATTATATCAATGATGACCTCCAGGTGAACTATGGGATCAATAATATCTATTACCGCTTCAATCCCGGGAAGATAGAACCTAACGGGCCGGATTCGGGTATTCTCGCGGAACAGCTGATCCAGAAATATGCTAATGAATCCGCAATCTATATAGACGTGGAACAGAACCTTACCAATTCGCTGAGCATAGAGTATGGCTTGAGGGTAAGCCATTTTATAAGGCTGGGGCAGGACGAACTCAATGTATATGCCAATGATGAACCTGTTATTTTCGACCCCTTTCTGCTCGTTTACCAGGAGGCCAGGCCTATAGCTACCCTGCGCCCCGGCCGTGGCGGGAGCCTGGCAACATTTACCAACCTGGAGCCACGATTATCCATGGCCTACAGTATCAATACTACAAATTCTATAAAAGCAAGTTATACCAGGCTTTCACAATACCTGCACCTGATTTCCAACACCAGTTCCCCCACTCCCCTCGATGTATGGGCCCCCAGCGGGCCTTTTATTAAACCGCAACTCCTGGACCAGTATGCCTTCGGATATTTCAGGAATATCCTGGATGGTGATTATTCCCTGGAAACAGAGGTTTATTATAAGGATATCCAGAACCGGATCGATTATATAGACGGCGCCAACCTGATAGCCAATAATTCGATAGAACAGGTCATCCTTAATGGTGAAGCCAGGGCATACGGCCTGGAATTGCTTCTCAGAAAGAACGAAGGACAGCTGCAAGGCTGGGTAGCCTATACGCTTTCCCGTTCCGAACAGCGTACGCCGGGCCGCATACCCAGATCTGACAATGGCAGATCGAACAAGGAAACCGGGATCAATTTCGGTAACTGGTACAATACCCCCTATGATAAAACCCACGACATAGCCATTTTCGGTAGTTTTGAACTCAATCCCAAATGGAGTTTCAATGCCAACTTTGTATTCCAGACGGGGCAGCCAACGAACTACCCTGTTGGCCAGTTCAACTTCCAGGGACTTATCGTCCCCTACTACGGCCTTCGAAATATAGAGCGCCTGCCGGATTATCATCGAATCGATATCGGAGCCACCCTGACCCCCCGGAAAAAGGAAGGGAAGCGATTGCAGTCAGAATGGGTTTTCAGTATCTACAATGTTTATAACCGACGGAATGCGGCTTCCATCAACTTTCGGCGCAACCAGGATACCGGGGTCAATGAAGCCATCCGCACATCTATCTTTGGTATTGTCCCGGCGGTCACCTATAATTTTAAATTTTAACAAATGAGATCGATCGTCTTTTTCATCCTGCTGGTCCTTTTTTGCAATTGCGAAGATGTGGTGGACGTTAACACCCCAACCGCTGAACCCAGGCTTATAGTGGATGCCCTTATAAAAATTGATATCAGCCAGCCTGCACAAACAGCCAGCATATCCGTTGGACTTACAGGCAATTACTTTGGGGAGGTCCCGGTAACGGAACTGGAGCAGGTTACCATCACTAACATCGACATGGAATCTACTTTTGAAAACCCCAATACAATTGTGCTTCTGGAGCAGGAACCCGGCGTTTATGAGACTACCAAAAATACCGGTTTTTTTACTGACGGAAATCTGATTTTGCAGATTACCCACCAGGACCGGTCTTATTTTGCACGCACCAACTATGTGCCAACGGTACCAATAGACACCCTTGTGCAGGGTGATGGAAACCTGTTTGAAGGAGATGAAACGGAGGTCATGGTAACCTTCAAAGATGCCGAGGACAGGGAAGATTTCTATATTTTCGATTTTGATTTCGAAGAATATCTCGTTACTGAAGATGAATTCTACCAGGGGCAGGAATTCCAGTTCTCCTATTTTTATAACAATGAGTTACAACCCGGGAAGTCTGTTTCCATCAGCCTAATGGGTGCAGACGAGGGTTTCTATAATTATATGAACCAACTCATTCAACAAAGCGGGGACCTCATGGGGCCCTTTGCGACCCCGGCTGCCACGGTGAGGGGGAATGTTTTTGATGTGACCGGACTTGACAATGAAGAAATACTGGACAATGTGGATCGTCCGGATAAATTTGCCCTGGGTTATTTTGCTGTGGTTCAGAGCTATAGTTCCCAAATACTAATTCAATGATCAATAGGGCCATTGCATTTTCTTCCATCTTTCTGATGGTCAGCATCCTGGCCTGCGAAGATACCATACAGGTTGAGGTGCCCACTGGGGAACCAAGGTTAATTGTGGATGCACTAGTAAGGATAGATGACACCGGGGAACTGATACGGGTGGCTGTTAAAGTGAGCCTGACCTCCTCCTTCTTCCAAACGGTACCGGTAACCGAACTGGAGCAAATCACCATCATTAACCTTGAAAGCGGAGGCCTGCTTATCCTGACGGAAAAGGAAGCCGGGACAGGTATATATGAAGAATTAACCAGCCCTGACTTTTTCAGGGAAGGGGAGCTTATCCTGCAGCTTACCCATATGGATAGGCTCTATTTTGCCCGTACCCGGTATGTCCCAACAGTTCCGATAACTTCCCTTGAACAAGGCCAGGGAACCTTTATTGCAGGGGATGAGACCGAAGTCATCGTTACATTTAAGGATGACCAGGAACGCGATGATTTTTATGTTTTCGATTTTGATTTCGATGAATATCTCGTTACGGAAGATGAATTCTATCAGGGGCAGGAATTCCAGTTCTCCTATTTTTATAACAATAAGGTACCACCCGGTAAATCTGTTACCGTCAGAATTATGGGTGCGGACCAGGGTTTCTATAATTATATGAACCAGCTCATTCAACAAAGCGGTGACCTCATGGGGCCCTTTGCGACCCCGGCTGCCACGGTGAGGGGGAATGTTTTTGATGTGACCGGACTGGACAATGAAGAAATACTGGACAATGTGGATCGTCCGGATAAATTTGCCCTGGGTTATTTTGCTGTGGTTCAGGAATATAAACAATCCATAACCATTGAATGATCCTTAACCCCCCGCTGCAAAAAATCTGCGGATTGCCTTTTCCGTTAATCGGGATGCATGTTCCATATTATAGGCTAATGATTTGTTTGGATCCCTGATTTCCAATACTTCCTTCAGGCCCATATCAAGCACTTCTTTTTTTTCCAGCTCTAAGCGGCCACATACGGCAACTACGGGAATATTATGGCGTTTCCCCAACTGTAGGACTCCGTGGATAAGCTTCCCGTTCAGGGTCTGTCCATCCAGTTTCCCCTCCCCGGTAATGATATAATCTACCTTCTGGGATTTCAGTAATTCAGAGATACCAGCGAGGTCCATAATATATTGGATACCCGGTACTATGGTTGCGTTGGCAAATGTCATCAAACCATAAGCGGTTCCCCCGGCAGCCCCCGCTCCTGCAACGGAAGCAAAGTGTTTACCCAGTTGTTGCTGTACAATAATATCCAAATGCGCCAGCCCGGCCTCAAGCTGCTCAATACCTCCCCGGGATCCCCCTTTCTGTTCCCCGTAAACATGAGCCGCACCTTCGGGCCCGAGCAGCGGATTGGTGACGTCACTAACGGCAATTATTGCAATCCCCTGCAATAGTTCCTTTGCATAGATGTCTATAATTTGTGCTATTTTCTGCAGATTCCCCCCCACAGGCTTCAGCGGATTACCCCCGGCATCCAGGAACTTGTAACCCAGGACGCTGGCTATTCCTGTCCCCCCGTCATTGGTAGCGCTGCCACCCAGGCCGATATAAAGCTTCCTGGCCCCATGCCGAATAGCATCCCTGATTTGTATACCAGTACCGTAGGTGCTCGTATTTCCCGGATCCCTCTCCCCTTTTTCCAGTAAAACGAGACCGGAAGCCCGGGCCAATTCCACATATGCTTCCCCGGAATCAGGGCTCATTCCATACAATGCTGAAATGTCACGCCCCAGGGGATCGGCCGTTGCCACATCATGAAAAACCACAGCCTTATACCGCGCCACGGCCTCTAAAAAACCATCCCCCCCATCAGATGCCAATACAGCATGGACAGTAGCATCCGGTTGAACACCCAGTATGCCGGATCGGATGGCGGTTATTACTTCTTCCGCCGATAAGGACCCTTTAAATTTATCCGGAATAAGCAATACGTTCATAGGTTCATTATTAATAAAAATAGGAGGGTTGTCTGAACCCATGTGAAATAACAAAACTTCCTTCACAACAAATTAGGCAAGTCCTTAAAATGATCTGATACTTTTTTTTGACCAGGCTATTGCCGGCACCAGGAAGTGACCCGGAAGTTGCACTAAAATACCATTAAAATGCTACTTTTACAATCCACATAAATGCAGACCATGCACACCGATAAATCACTGCTGCTGAAAGGCATAAAATTCTTCCTTATAACGGTGGGGCTTATGTTTACGGCACCATTGATCCTGTATCAGGCTTTCAGGAATGAAGGGCATCCGTACTTCTGGCCGGTGGTGGTCTTAGGGATCATCCTGGGAATAGCCGCTATTGGCATGGGTTTTTACAGTGTAAAAGTAGTAATGGATGCATTTTTCAGCAAGCATAAAAATTGAATGGTTTGCCGCTTATCCAATACGGTAAATCAGTTCAGCGACCTTCCGAAAAATCAGCGATTTATATATTGCCCGCCTCAAAGCAAGGTGTTATCTTTGCGGACTTACAGAATGCGCAGACGGCATGATCAACATTACATTACCAGACGGTACGGTGAAGCAGCACCCATCAGGGGTCACCCCTCTGGATGTGGCAATGGAAATCAGCGAAGGACTGGCCAGGAATGTAATTTCTGCCAGTTTCAACGGCCGGGTTGTGGAAACTGCCTCCCCGCTCACAGAAGACGGAAAGCTTATACTCTATACCTGGAATGATAAAGAAGGTAAAAAGGCATTCTGGCATTCTTCTTCACATGTTTTGGCCCAGACACTGGAACAGCAATTTCCCGGTATCAAACTAACCATAGGTCCGGCTATTGAGAATGGTTTTTACTACGATGTTGATTTTGGAGAACACACCATTTCGGAAAAGGACTTTCCGGACCTGGAAGCCAAAGCCATGGCAATTGCCCGCGGTAAACACCAGTTTAAGATGCGGGAAGTATCCAAGCAGGATGCCCTTTCCTATTATAAAAAGCAAGGGAACCAATACAAGACGGAGCTCATTGAGAACCTTGAAGATGGCAGCATCACCTTCTGTGACCATGATACGTTTACCGACCTATGCCGGGGTGGGCATATCCCGAATACCGGAATTATAAAGGCAGTCAAGATCCTTAATGTGGCAGGTGCTTACTGGCGGGGCGATGAAAACAAACCGCAGCTGACACGGGTTTACGGGATTTCCTTTCCCAAGCAAAAAGAGCTTACCGAATACCTCGAATTGCTGGAAGAAGCCAAAAAAAGGGATCACCGCAAACTTGGAAAGGAGCTGGAATTATTCACTTTTTCCAGAAAAGTAGGCCAGGGACTTCCGCTATGGCTTCCTAAAGGGGCTGCCCTCCGAGAAAGACTGGAACAATTCCTTAAAAAGGCCCAGAAAAAAGCGGGGTATGAAATGGTGGTATCCCCCCACATAGGATTAAAGGACCTGTATGTTACATCGGGCCATTACGACAAATATGGGGCCGATAGTTTCCAACCCATCCGAACGCCCAAACCGGACGAAGAGTTCTTTCTGAAACCCATGAATTGCCCGCACCATTGTGAAATATACAATACCAAACCTTTCAGTTATAAAGAACTGCCCAAACGGTATGCGGAATTCGGTACCGTTTACAGGTATGAGCAAAGCGGGGAACTGCATGGCCTTACCCGGGTGAGGGGATTCACCCAGGACGATGCACATATCTTCTGTACACCGGAGCAGCTCGACCAGGAGTTCAAAGATGTCATAGACCTTTCACTCTATGTACTGAGTTCACTTGGACTCGATAATTTCAGTGCCCAGGTATCTGTAAGGGATCCTGATCAGCCGGAAAAATATATCGGTTCTGTGGAAAACTGGGATAAAGCAGAAAATGCCATCATCACCGCGGCTACCGAAAAGGGGCTCGAGTTCGTCATTGAAAAAGGGGAAGCGGCATTTTATGGGCCAAAACTCGACTTCATGGTGAAGGATGCCATCGGAAGGAACTGGCAATTGGGTACTATTCAGGTTGATTATAACCTTCCCGAGCGCTTCGACCTTACGTATAAGGGCAGCGACAATGAATTGCACCGTCCGGTTATGATCCATCGGGCACCCTTCGGGAGTATGGAACGATTCATAGCCTTGTTACTGGAACATACAGGAGGAAATTTCCCCCTCTGGCTCACGCCGGAACAGGTAATTGTATTGCCGGTAAGCGAGAAGCATGAAAAATATGCTGAAAAAGTTTTAATTTCACTGGAAAATCACGAAATTCGCGCCCTTGTAGATAAGCGGAACGAAACGGTTGGCAAGAAAATCCGCGAAGCGGAAATGAATAAGATACCGTATATGCTTATTGTAGGGGAAAATGAAGAGGAACAAGGCTCCATATCGGTACGGAGGCACGGAGGAGAAGATTTAGGCACGGTTTCCATCGCGGATTTTAGAGACTTGGTCGAAAAAGAAATAAGTAGTACTTTAAAGTCGTTTTAAAAAAATCAGAATTTAATTAAAATTTAGTAGTCATAGCAATACGTAGAAGATTTAGGCCCCAACCCAGGAGGGAAAATAAGAACCCTCATAATATCAATGAAAAAATTACCGCCAAGGAAGTGCGATTGGTAGGTGATAATATTGAAATAGGGGTATATTCAATAGAGAAAGCTTTAGCCAAAGCGGAGGAATTTGCCCTGGATCTTGTTGAAATATCGCCAAATGCAGAGCCACCGGTTTGCAAGGTAATTGACTATAAGAAGTTCCTTTACGAGCAAAAGAAGCGGGAAAAGGTCATGAAGGCCAAAGCCACCAAAGTGATCATAAAGGAAATCAGGTTCGGTCCCAATACAGACGACCACGATTATGATTTTAAAAAGAAACACGCAGAGAAATTTCTGAAGGAAGGTGCCAAGCTTAAGGCCTATGTCTTTTTCAAGGGCCGCTCTATCGTTTACAAGGACAAGGGGGAGATATTATTGTTGAAACTGGCCCAGGAGTTGGAAGATTTCGGAAAAGTTGAGCAAATGCCGAAATTGGAAGGCAAACGAATGACCATGTTCCTGGCCCCCAAAACCCGTAAGTAAGAATACTTCTTGCGATGGGTTAGTTGAATTGAATACAAATAAAGAGGAAGAAAATGCCTAAAATGAAGACTAAGTCCAGTGCCAAAAAGCGATTTAAGCTTACCGGTACCGGCAAAATCAAAAGGAAGCACGCTTTTAAAAGTCACATCCTGACTAAAAAATCCAAAAAGCGAAAGCTAAGATTAACGCATTCAACATTGGTACACGATGCCGATATTGATAATATTAAAGGACAATTGCGATTAAAGTAATTGTTATTGGGTATACTATTTTAACCATGGAGACGGGCAAGTTTAAGTGTTTTAATTTATAGGAGTGGTCCTGGAATTCCAGTTTGCGGTGTACATATGTGCTGCGACGGAACCAAACGCAATCCTAATTTAAAAAACGCCTGCTACAAAAAATCAAGAAAAATGCCAAGATCAGTAAATGCAGTGGCTTCAAGAGCCAGAAGAAAAAAAGTATTAAAACAAGCCAAAGGTTACTTCGGAAGGCGTAAAAATGTCTGGACTGTTGCCAAAAACGCTGTTGAAAAGGCTATGGTCTATGCCTACCGGGACCGTAGAAACAAGAAAAGGACCTTCCGTTCACTCTGGATAACCCGTATCAATGCAGGAGCCAGGCTACACGGTATGTCTTACTCGCAATTTATGGGCAGGATCAAAGCCAATAACATTGAACTCAACCGGAAGGTTTTGGCCGACCTCGCCATGAACCACCCGGATGCTTTTAAGGCTATTGCGGACAAGGTCCGGTAATCAATGATTGTATAGGAAAGTATAATCCCGGTCTGTAGATCGGGATTTTTATTTTAACCCGAATCCACTCAGGGAGGGTCAGGAATTCGTATTTACTCGCCAAAAGCGGTAAGGACCAGGGAACGGCCAAGTGCCTTATTCCTGTGTTCACACAAATAGATACCCTGCCAGGTCCCCATATTCAATTTGCCATTGGTTATCGGAATCTGTACCGAAGCTCCCATAAGGGAAGCCTTTATATGCGCCGGCATGTCATCAGGACCTTCGCTGGTATGCAGATAATAGGGTTCGTTTTCCGGCACAAGCCTGTTCATATGGCTTTCAAAATCAGTCCGGACCATTGGGTCGGCATTTTCGTTTAGGGTCAAACTGGCTGACGTATGCGTGATAAAAACCTGAAGCATTCCTTTCTGAAATTGAGAAAGCTCCGGAATTTCGCGAAGGACGGTATCGGTGATCAAATGAAACCCCCTGTGATAGGGCCTTAACCGTAAAACCTTTTGACAGAACTTCATCTTTTGAAAAATTAGTGGTAGCCGGTTGAAATTACAACGATAATTGAACATAAAAAATACCTTTGGATAAAACAAATTCAGGACATATGGATCTAACCGGGATAAAATTGGTGGTCACGGATATGGATGGCACTTTATTGAATTCGAACCATGAGGTTAGCCCCCTGTTTTTCGAGCTGTTCAGCCAATTGCGGGAAAGGGGTATCCTGTTTGTTGCGGCCAGCGGCAGGCAGTATAACAATATCCTGGATAAATTGCATTCCATAAAGGACGATATCATAATCATCGCTGAGAATGGGGGATTTGCCATGCAAAACGAGCGGGAAATTGTATCAACACCGTTGGGTAGGGACCAAAAAAGCAGTATCCTGAGTGTCTTGAATGGTATAGAAAATACACATCCTGTGCTCTGTGCAAAGGATAACGCTTATGTCCTTGGCAGTTCACCCAGGTTCCTGAAAAAACTGAAGGAGTATTATACCCGGTTTGAGATCCTGGAAGACCTCAGTTCTTACAAGGGGGAAGTAATGAAAATCGCTGTCTATCATTTTGAAAATTCGGAGGAGTTTATTTACCCGGCTGTAAAGCAATTTGAGGGGTCGCTGAAAGTGAAGGTTTCAGGGGAGCACTGGGTGGACCTTTCCCATAAAAATGCCCATAAGGGATATCCGCTTCAGATGATCCAGGAGCAATACGGTATCCGTAAGGAAGAAACACTGGTCTTTGGGGATTATAACAATGACCTGGAAATGCTGGCATTGGGCAAATACAGTTTTGCTATGGCCAATGCGCATCCCAATGTGCTTAAACAAGCCAGATACCGTACTGCCAGCAACGATGACTACGGGGTGGAACGCATCCTGGAAAAATTACTGGGATCATTCTCTTAGGTCTTCTGTTTTTTCTTCTGGGCGGCAGGGAAAAGCACATTGTTTAATATTAGGCGGTATCCGGGAGAATTGGGATGCAGTTCCAATTCGGTTTTGGGATCCCCTACCCTGTGCTGATAATCCTCTGGATCATGGCCTCCGTAAAATGTAAAAAATCCCTTTCCTTTGATCCCGTGCAGGTAGCGGGCTTCCCCATTGAGTTTGTTTTCCCCTAGCACCAATACAGTAGGTTTGATCTCATCCCTTGTAAAAGCTGTGGTCTGCCCCATAAAACCCTTTACAAGTGCGGTATGGTTCTGGCAGAGCATGGTAGGCACCGCATCCCATTTCGCGGAAAAATCCATCAGTGTAAAATAATCCGACTCTTTCGGGACATTGTTTCGCCGGTTGGTCATATCTATAGAAGAAAATTCATACCGCATCGGATTGCGTTCCAGGACAAAATTGGTAAAAGCAAGTGTTTTGGAGAAATCAAGCCTGCTTTGGTAGTTGGCATCGGACGGATTCCCGTCAAACATGGGTTCACAGATATCCACACCTTCGGCAGCAAGAGCTATATCAAAACTATCCGTGGCTGAACACATTGCAAACATAAACCCGCCCCCAATGACATAGTTACGGATTTTCTGGGCCACGGCTGATTTCTCTTCTGCCACACTGGCAAATCCAAGTTTCGTAGCCAAGTCCTCTGCATTTTTCTTTCCTTCGATATACCAGGGAGCTGCCCGGTAGGCACCATAAAACTTGCCATATTGCCCTGTGAAATCCTCATGGTGCAAATGCAACCAATCATAGAGGGCCAGCTTGTTTTGCAATACCTCTTCGTCATACACCGTAACATACGGGATCTCGGCATAGGTCAGTACCATGGTCACGGCATCGTCCCATGGTTGGTTATCCTTGGGGGAGTAGACCGCAATTTGTGGGGCTTTTTCCAGTATCACGGCTTCCTGATTGCGTGCCGGGCTGCTGATTTCATCCAGGATGGATTCCGCCTGGGCATCGGTTAGTATTTCAAAGGAAACTCCCCGGATCTGGCATTCCTTCCTGATATTCTCGCCATCAGGGAGTAAAAAAGAGCCCCCGCGATAATTGAGAAGCCACTGAACTTTCTGTTGTTTGCTAAGGACCCAATAAGTGATCCCGTAGGCTTTCAGGTGATTTTGCTGGCTCTCGGCATCCATTGGAATCAGGATGGCCGAGGCTGTAAGGGGGAGAGAATAAAAAAGGAAGCATGCCACAAGGAGGATTGGGGCCTTTAGACGCCAAATACAAGATAGTTGTCGTAAAAATAGCATTTTGGAAGGGATTTTCACCGCGTCTGTGATATACTGTACGATGGTATAACAAAATTGGGAATCTGTAATTGGCAAGATAATTTTTGTATCAGAAGGGCACCTCATTAGTATCATCCGGGTCAGGATCGGGATGGTCGTTCATCCTGCTGCCAAAAGCCGTTTCCGCATCGGGCAGCTTTTTGGTGAGGAATGGGTTATCCCCATCGGCATTCATTTTTGATTGAAACTCAAATGGAGAATCAAAGTCATCCAAGTTATCGAATTTACCCAGTTGGGCAATGAACTTTAACCTAATATTATCCAATCCCCCGTTCCGGTGTTTGGCTACAATGAATTCGGCCTGCCCCTGGGTGGGTGTTCGTTCTTCGTCATCCCACTCATCAATTTTGTAATATTCCGGCCTGTAAATAAAAGAAACAATATCCGCGTCCTGTTCAATAGCCCCGGATTCCCGTAGGTCGGAAAGGATGGGCCGTTTGCTGCCACCACGGGTTTCCACAGCCCTTGATAATTGTGATAAGGCAATTACAGGAACGCTCAGTTCCTTGGCGAGCGCCTTGAGGTTCCTCGAAATTGTGGAAATTTCCTGCTCCCGGTTGCCCCCTTTCTGGCTGCCCCCGGCCGTCATCAATTGGAGGTAATCCAGTACCACCAACTGAATTTTATGCTGGGACGCCAACCTCCTCGCCTTGGCCCTGAGGTCAAAAATGGAAAGTGAGGGCGTATCATCTATGAACAACGGGGCCTTTTCCAGTGCCTTCACCTTCACGTTCAATTGTTCCCATTCATGTTTTTCCAGGCGCCCTGTCCGCAGTTTTTCAGATGAGAGACCGGTTTCGGATGAGATCAAACGGGTGATCAGTTGAACGGATGACATTTCCAGGGAAAAAAATGCAACAGGGATATTGTGGTTTACGGCTATATTCCTGGCCATGGACAGGGTGAGCGCTGTTTTCCCCATCCCAGGACGGGCGGCAATAATGATAAGGTCACTGGGTTGCCATCCGGAAGTTAGTTTATCCACCTTATCAAACCCTGAGGGAATACCGCTAAGGCCATCCTTGTTAGAAATTTCTTCTATTTTTTTCTTTGCCTGAATAACCAGGTTCTGGGCTGTCTCAGCAGAACGCTTCAGGTTGCCCTGGGTAACATCATAGAGTTTCGCTTCCGCATTGTCTAAAAGATCAAATACGTCTGTAGCATCGTTGTAGGCATCCTCAATGATCTCATTGGAGATCTTAATAAGGCTCCGCTGAATATATTTCTGAAGGATAATCCTGGCATGGAACTCAATATGGGCTGATGAAGCAACTTTTTGGGTTAGTTTGATCAGGTAAAAATCCCCTCCTGCAGCTTCCAACCGTTCATCTTTCTTTAATTGGGAAGAAACGGTTAATAAATCTACCGGTTCGGAAGTTTCGAACAATTTGAAGATGGCCTCGTAAATGAAACGGTGCGCGTCCTTGTAGAAAACATCAGGATGTAGGATATCTATTACTTCATCAACACCTTTCTTATCGATCATCATTGCGCCAAGCACAACCTCCTCTAAATCAACAGCTTGTGGTGGAATTTTCCCCTTCTCGAGGCTGATAACTTCCGACTTGCCAATTTTGTGACCAATGAAAGGGCTTGGTTTTTCCATGATGGTAAAAGTATACAATTAAGCGTGAGTACCCCCTTTAAGCCAGTGGTGCGATATCAACCATTGATTAACAAATTGGGTGTTGATAAGTTAGTGAAAAGTGTTCATAACCAAAAAAAGAGACGGTGAAAAGACGGTGGATTTCTATAAAGGGAACAATTTCCCCAATCAGCCGTTAAATACTCCCATTTCCGCATATTTCTGCATCCTGAGTTTAACAAGATCCTTTGGTGATAACTTTTTAAGGTCATCATAATTTTTAGAAATCCTGTTCTTCACGGTTTCAAATGTTTTTTCCCGATGGGTATGGGCACCCCCAACAGGTTCCTTTACAATTTCATCGATCAATTTCAATTTTTTCATGTCGGTTGCTGTTAGCTTAAGAGCATCTGCAGCCTGTTCCTTATATTCCCAGCTTCTCCAGAGGATAGACGAGCAGGATTCGGGAGAGATCACGGAGTACCAGGTATTTTCGAGCATCAATACCCTATCCCCTACACCAATACCCAAAGCGCCTCCTGAGGCCCCTTCTCCAATGATAACCACGATAATAGGAACTTTCAAACGAGTCATTTCCAGGATGTTACGGGCAATGGCTTCCCCCTGCCCCCTTTCTTCGGCCTCAATACCGGGATGGGCCCCCGGGGTATCTATAAGGGACACAACCGGGATATTGAATTTTTCCGCAGATTTCATCAGTCGGAGCGCTTTCCGGTATCCTTCCGGATTTGCCATCCCGAAATTCCGGAATTGCCGGGTCTTTGTGTTATATCCTTTTTGCTGCCCGATGAACATATAACTCTGGTCCCCGATTTTTCCCAGTCCCCCGATCATGGCCTTATCATCCTTTACATTCCGGTCTCCGTGGAGTTCCAGGAAGGTTTCGCCACAAATAGCCCGGATATAATCGAGCGTATAGGGTCTGTTGGGATGCCTCGAAAGCTGCACTCGTTGCCAGGCCGTCAGGTTTTTATAAATTTCCTTCCGTGTTTCATGTAATTTGGATTCAATTTGCTTACAGGTCTCCGTTACATCCACCTCACTCTCTTCCCCAATAACCTGACACTTTTCCAGTTGCTCCTGCAGTTCCTTAATAGGAAGTTCGAAATCAAGGTATTCCATGAAAATTTTTGGTTTATGCCACCGGAAAATGGCGTTAGTATGTTAACATGCAAAGATAAATTATTATTATGAACCTCGTGGGCCGTGTCGGGTTTTTATATTCTCCCGGTGTTTTAAAATACCATTGGAGATAACGGGGATCAGGATTACCGACGCACCGACGTAGAAAATTGGGCTCATTTTTTCGCTTCCCCCAAGGATGGTATAGGCCAGCAGTATCCCATAGACAGGCTCCAGGTTTACGGTAAGCATCACCGTATATGGGGTGAGATGTTTCATCACTTTTACAGAGGCAATAAAAGCATAGGCAGTACAAACGGACGCCAGCAAAAAAAGGAATATCCAATCGGTGGCGGATATTGCAAAGAAACCAGGTTTTATCTCCCCGCTGACCAGGAGGTAAATGGACAATAACACAACCCCAGCCCCCAGTTCGTAGCATGCAATTACCGAAGGCCTGTGGATTTGGATCAACCTGCCGTTCATCAGCGTGAAGACAGCAGCCAGTAAAGCGGATACCAACGCCAGCATGATCCCTGCTATATAGGCCGTTTCGACCCTGAAAATCAGGTAAAGCCCCCCAATGACAAGAAGCCCAAAGACAAGTTCGTACCAGATTATTTTCCTGCGGTACCAAATGGGTTCGAGCAGGGCTGTAAAAAAAGCGCCTGTAGACATACAGGCCAGGGCTATGGATATATTGGAAACTTTTATGGCCTTAAAAAAGGTAACCCAATGCAGGGCCACGACACATCCCGCCAAAAGCATAATTACCAAAGCCCTCGGCGGTACCTTGAGTGCGTATCCTTTAAAGGCTAAAAAACCCACTATAAGCACTATGGCCATGCCCATCCGGAACCAAACCAACGGCAGGGCATCAATAGTTATCAGTTTCCCCAATACTGCGGTAAACCCCCAAATAAAAACGATAAAGTGAAGGTGCAGGTAATTCTTTATGTTAGCGCCTGGCATTTTGAAGCAGATAGATGCCCAGGATACCGAAGAGAATATTGGGGATTAATACAGCCAGCAGCGGGGAGAAACCCGATTGTTCTGCAAGGGTGCCGAATACCTTATCGAAAAAGATATAGATAAAGGCAACCCCCATCCCAAAAGCAAGGTTGATACCCATTCCGCCCCTTCGTTTGATGGAAGAAACCGCCACACCAATGATCGTCAGGATAAAAGCTGTGACGGGGAGCGCCCACCTTTTATATTTTGTCAGGATATAGGTATTGATATTGGAGGCACCTTTTTTTTTCTGTGTATCGATAAAGGCGTTGAGTTCAAACAAGTTTTTAGTCTCCGCAATATAGGAGACCGGGGTAAGGTCATCGATCTGAAAAGAAAAAACGGTATCGAGCCTTCGTTTGGTTTCCAGTACTTCATTTTCCTTCCCAACTTTTCGCTTGGTATAGGAGGTTAAACGATACAGGCTGTCTTTCGGGATCCATCGAATGTTGGCTGCCTGGATCTTATAATCCAGCTGATCCTCCGCATTAAAATGCTCAAAGGTAAAGTTGTACCCAATCTGCCGTGCCGGATCAAAACTACTCACATATATGAAGTCGTTTTCATTTAACTGGGTAAAAATATTGCTGGTCACCCGGTCTTGTTTCCCTTTTTTGAGATATTTAAAATTGAATTCATTATATCCTTTGCTGGCATTGGGAACGATAAACATCCCCATAAAAAACATCAAAAGTGCTATGATGGTAGCCCCCACCCAATAGGGCTTCAAAAATCGGCCAAAAGAGACACCCGAACTCAGGATAGCTATAATTTCGGTATTGTTGGATAGTTTGGAGGTGAAAAAGATGATGGACAGGAACAGGAAAATGGGGAATAGCAGGCTTCCGATATAGATTGTAAAATACAGGTAATAAACCAGGATTTCATCCAGGGGGGCCTCATTGTCAATCATCTTGCCGATCTGTTCAGAAAGGTTCAGCATGATCCCGATTGGGATAAAAAGCAAAAGCATCATCCCGAAGGTGGCCAGATAACGCTTCAATATATACCAGTCTATGATAGTCACCCTATAACCTTTTATCCATTTGTTGCACCATCTTATGCTTCCATTCCCTGAAGTCCCCTGCTAAAATACGCTTCCTGGCTTCCCTGACCAACCACATGTAAAATCCCAGGTTGTGGATAGTGGCTATCTGTTTGCCCAGATATTCGTTGGCCGCAAATAAATGCCGGAGGTATGCCTTGCTGTATTCCCTATCCACAAAGGTATTCCCGTTTGCATCAAGCAGTGAAAAATCCGCTTCCCATTTTTTATTTTTAATGTTGATGGTACCGTCGGTTGTAAACAACATCCCATTCCTTCCGTTTCGGGTTGGCATAACACAATCAAACATATCGATGCCCAATGCTATATTTTCCAGGATATTGATCGGGGTGCCCACTCCCATCAGGTACCGTGGCTTGTCTTCGGGGAGGATGGAACATACAACTTCTGCCATAGCATACATTTCTTCTGCAGGTTCCCCAACGGAAAGTCCTCCTATGGCATTGCCTTCAGCACCACTATTGGCTATATATTCGGCGGACTGCGTCCTGAGATCCCTGTAGGTGGAACCCTGGACAATGGGGAAAAAAGCCTGAGAAAAATCGTATTTAAAGGGTACTTTCTTCAAATGCGAAAGGCACCTGTCCAGCCACCGATGCGTCATATGCATGGATCGCCTGGCATAATCATAATCGCAGGGATAAGGGTTACATTCATCAAAAGCTATAATGATATCCGCCCCGATCGCGCGTTGCAATTCCATAACAATTTCAGGGGTGAAAACATGCCTGGATCCATCTATATGGGATTTGAACTTAACCCCTTCCTCTTTGATCTTACGGTTGGCAGAGAGGGAATACACCTGGTAACCGCCACTGTCCGTCAAAATATTCCGGTCCCAGCCCATGAATTTATGGAGGCCCCCGGCTTGTTCCAGTATGGCTGTGGTGGGCCTCAGGTATAAGTGATAGGTATTCCCCAGGATAATGTCCGGATCAATATCTTCCTTTAACTCCCTTTGATGAACCCCTTTCACAGAAGCAACGGTGCCTACAGGCATAAAAATCGGGGTTTCAATTTTTCCGTGGTCCGTCAGGATTTCCCCGGCGCGTGCTTTGGTCTGGGGATCTGTATGTATGAGGTTAAATGTCAAGCCAAGTGTTCAAGTGGCAAATATAGGCAACCGGGAAGCATTTAACCCTTAACGAAAAAATAAAGTTACCCTCTGCCGCAACTAAAATAACGGACAGCCAAAGTGGCCAGAAACCCCGTAACAACACCGTTGTCCATACATCAGTTTAAGCTTTCTGCAGGAAATTTTTACAGATCCCCGGAGGCTTGTGGTCCGAAACAGTGATCCGGCTGTTTAGATCGGGATTATGCCTGTTTGAATAAGTTAATAAAATATCATAAATAGACTTGTATAGCCAGAAGAATGCCACTATTTTTAGCCTCATTAAAAGATATATCATGCCACAATTGGAAGAATTGCAGGATTTAGTCGTACAGGTGAGGCGCGACATCCTAAGGATGGTTCATAATGTAAATTCGGGCCACCCCGGGGGATCTCTTGGGTGTACCGAATTCTTTGTAGCGCTCTACAACGAGATAATGGACTTAAAGGAGGGTTTTGATATGGATGGAATAGGGGAAGATATTTTCTTTTTATCCAACGGCCACATTTCTCCGGTTTTCTACAGTGTACTGGCGAGGAAGGGCTATTTTCCAGTGGAAGAGCTTAATACATTTCGGTTGATCAACTCCAGGTTGCAGGGCCACCCTGCTACCCATGAGGGCCTGCCGGGTATCCGGGTATCTTCGGGCTCCCTGGGACAGGGGATGTCTGTTGCTATCGGGGCGGCGCTGGCAAAAAAATTAAATAAGGATGACCATCTGGTATACAGCCTCCATGGTGATGGGGAATTACAGGAAGGGCAGAATTGGGAGGCGATCATGTTTGCAGCCGGCAATAATGTTGATAACCTCATTTCCACCATAGACCGGAATGGACAACAGATAGATGGTGCCACTGAAGATGTCCTGCCATTGGGGGACGTGCATAAAAAATTTGAAGCCTTTGGGTGGGATGTCTTTGACCTGAAGGAAGGCAACGACCTGAAAGCGGTGCTCAATGGTCTCAGGGAAGCCAAATCGAGGACTGGAAAAGGCAGGCCGGTATGCATGGTAATGGATACCGAAATGGGCCATGGTGTGGATTTTATGATGTATTCCCATGCATGGCATGGAAAAGCACCCAATGATGAGCAATTGAAGACAGCACTGGCACAGAACCCCGAAACCCTCGGGGATTATTAATATCAAAGTATAATAAGCCAAAAGAAGAACCATAGTATTGCAATAAGTTGAACATGCATCTCCCAGAAAGGGAGTTTTAATACGGACGTATGAAAAAATATGTAGATCAGGGCAAAAATGACACCCGGAGTGGATACGGAGACGCAATGACCGAATTAGGGAGGACCCACCCCAGGGTAGTGGCACTATGTGCCGATCTGGTAGGTTCGCTGAAAATTCAGGATTTTATCGATGAAAACCCGGAACGGTTTTTCCAGATAGGGATTGCTGAGGCCAATATGATGGGGATAGCAGCCGGACTCACCATTGGCGGGTATATCCCTTTTACGGGTACTTTTGCCAATTTCTCCACCGGGAGGGTCTACGACCAGATACGGCAATCCATTGCCTATTCGGACAAAAACGTAAAAATATGTGCCTCCCATGCCGGGGTCACCTTGGGTGAAGATGGGGCCACGCACCAGATACTGGAAGATATCGGAATGATGAAGATGCTTCCCGGGATGACGGTGATCAATCCGTGCGATTATAACCAGACCAAAGCGGCTACCCTGGCGATTGCGGATTACATAGGTCCTGTATACCTGCGGTTTGGAAGGCCCAAGGTGGCGAATTTTACCCCGGTGGACCAGAAATTTGAAATCGGCAAAGCCGTATTGCTGAGTGAAGGTACGGATGTGACCATAGTCGCTACCGGCCATTTGGTATGGGAATCCCTTCTTGCTGCTGAAAACCTGGAAAATCAGGGAATTTCCGTAGAGGTCATCAATATACATACTATCAAGCCCCTGGATGAAGCTGCCGTGTTAAAGTCTGTTAAAAAAACAGGCTGTATTGTCTCTGCGGAGGAGCATAATTTTTTAGGGGGATTGGGCGAAAGTATCGCCAGAACCCTTGCTATGCACCATCCTACGCCTCAGGAATTTGTCGCTACCCAGGACACATTCGGGGAAAGTGGTATCCCGGAACTTCTCATGGAAAAATACGGGTTAGACAATAAAGCAATAGAAAAGGCTGTTTTATATGTGTTAAAAAGAAAGGCATAGCGGATCATTTTTGAAATTCGCTTATCCTATCTTCGGTAACTTAAAAAGAACACATTATGAAGAGAACACTAATAACGGTGGCTTTTGCTATGCTTAGTATGGCCACATTTGCACAATCCGGATCTGGGTTCGGAATCAAAGGCGGTTTGAATTACAGCGCCAACGGCGACTATTTTGAATCAATCGGGGAAGCAGCCAGGTCTCCCGACAGGAATGCAGGATACCATCTCGGTATTTTTGGCAAACTCGGGGATAAGATCTACTTCAGGCCGGAACTCGTTTATACCAAAACAAAATCCGATTATGACGGGGACAAATTTGATATGAGCAAGCTCGATCTTCCCCTGTTGGTCGGGATCAATGTCATTGGTCCGGTAAATGTTTTCGCAGGGCCGGCATTCCAGTATATCCTTAACACTGATTTTGATGGCATATCGATTGAACGCGTGGATAATGATTTTACCGTAGGCCTCAATATAGGCGCAGGGTTGAATTTCGGAAAACTCGGGGTTGATATCCGGTACGAACGTGGATTCAGTGAGAACGAAGCACGCTTTATCAATACCAACATCACTACCACAGGGGATAGCAGGATCGATACACGACCTGACCAGCTTATTCTAAGCTTGTCGTTGGCATTGTAACCTTGATTTGTTGAATACACTTAAAAGCCCTGGAGGAATTCCAGGGCTTTTTATTTGACACGATGATTCGGATTATCACCTAAAGTAAGCCGTCTCATCAGGCAGTATTAATTATGCAAAGTTCAAGGTTCAAGGATTCCTGAATAGTACTACGTTATATTTCAGGCACTTAACTTTGAATATTAAATCGGTATTCCGTACCTGGTTCTTACGCCTGCGGCATTTCATGCTGAGCATGGTGAAGCATGAGCATAGCTAAGCACGAAGCAATTGTTATCCTGAGCGCAGCGAAGGATTGTAATGCTGAGCACTAAGGGAAGCATATCACTAATTATTCGCTGTCATTGTCGAGATAGTCGGGAGTTCCATCCTTATCACTATCCGGAAACGAAATGTTGCCCTCGGAATCAATTATGATTTCCTCAATTGTTGGAATTCCGTCGTTATCATCATCAGGGTCCAGGTGGTTGTAGAGGGGGCCTAATTGTGAAAAATCTCCGTCCGTGTTGTCATTATTTAAATTCCCGTCCCCATCCAGGTCTTCCATGATGGAAGGGATCCCATCCAGGTCAAAATCCGTGTTCTCCCTATAACTCAGCACATCTATCTTAAAGATAATGGGGCTATAGGCGGGAATGCCTGAAGGAGGCCTGTCAAAATATCCAAGTCCGGAGGGAATGAAGATCATACCGATACCATAATTCTCAAAACGCACCGTGCCATCCCCATTTTCAAATGGGCCCTCCCCTACCTTAAATTTTATGACGCCGTTGCCATATCCCCTGACGGTATTGGAAAGATATTGGTTGACCGGGGTGTTCGCTGCGTCAAATAAATCGCCGTTAAGGAGGGAACCTTCATATTGCAGAACCGTATAATCCCCGATGGTGGGACTTGAGCCTACGCCCTCCCTGGCCACCAAATGGTAGAGTGTATGCGGAATCTCCTCCCCGTCAGTGCGGCCGTAGGAAGATGAATTTATGGTAATGGATTGCGTCTCCACCTGATCTATGAGTGGAATTTTATCGGCATTTGAACCTGCTATGGTATCGATCCTGATTTTATAGTCAAATTCGGATGCCGGATTCGCGAATTCCTCGTAATTGTAGAAATGTGTTTCCAGGTAATTCTTAATTTCGGCAGCATCTTCCGCTGCCACCTCACTAAGGGTACGGGGAGGGATCTCCGTCGGGCCCGGATCATCATCTTTTTTGCAGGCTAACAAGGTGATTATCAATCCGGTTAATAGAATCCCTTTATTCATTCGCATAGCTTTTCTTTAGAAGCCCGCAAGATACAATTTTCCCCTATTTTTGTGGAAGACCTTAACAAAGTATTTTAAAAACAGATGCGCGTAGACAAGTATTTATGGGCAACCCGGTATTTCAAAACACGAAACCAGGCAACAACCGCCTGTAAGAAAGGACATGTACATATCAACGGGCAGGCAGCCAAGCCCTCCCGGGAGATCTACCCGGCAGATAAACTCCGGATCCGGAAGGAACAGATCCATTACGAACTTACAGTCATGGACTTACCGCCCAGCCGGGTGAGTGCCAAACTGGTGGACATTTACAGGCAGGACACTACCCCAGCTGAGGCATTGGAACAACAGCAATTATCCAAATTAACCCGGGAGCATTACCGAAAGAAAGGGACCGGCAGGCCTACCAAAAAAGACCGAAGGGAAATTGAAGGTTACCTGGGGAACCCGGAGGAAAGCCCGGAAGTTGAAAAGGGGTCGCAGGAATAACCGGTATATCTATCCTGGATGGAAAAAGGTAGCAAACTGTTTTTTATCTTTGGTGGGTAATTCAACCGAAAATGCAGCATCAAATCCTAACACATGAGCAAATCCAGCACAAAATCAGGCGAATTGCCTACCAGATCTATGAGGCCAACGTGGAGGAGAAACACCTTGTGATAGCAGGGATTGACGGTGGTGGACTGAAATTTGCGCGGAAGATACAAACCGTCCTGCAAAAAATAACGAATGCTGAAGTAATCCTTTGCAAGGTTATGATGGATAAGGGGGACCCTCTGAAAAGCGGTGTAACCACGTCCATTCCGGAAGCAGACTACGCCAACCGTTCCGTGGTCCTGGTGGATGATGTATTGAATTCGGGTACCACGCTGATTTATGGGGTCCATCATTTTCTGCGAACCCCGTTGAAACAATTAAAGACAGCGGTCCTGGTGAACCGGAATCATAAGAAATACCCGGTTAAAGCTGATTACAAAGGGATTTCCCTCTCTACCTCCCTTCATGAACATATTAAGGTGGTAATAACCGGCCGCAATGACGCTGTTTACCTAAATTAGGAAATCAATTTTTTAACCTCCGCAACAATGGTTTCGCCCGACTTCCCATCACAGGAAATAATGTGGTCTGCCCGGGAATAGCAGTGGCTCCTTTCAAACAAATGTTTACCTATAAAATCAGGCATTTCCCCGGCATTCAGGTGGCTGATTAGCGGGCGGTGTTCCTTTTCCTTGTATAGCCTCTGTATCAGTTCGGGGATGGAGAGTTTCAGGTAGATGACGTGGTCTGCCTGTTGCAGCATCAGTTCCATATTGCCACTGTAGCAAGGGGTGCCACCTCCTGTTGCCAGTACCATGTCCGCTTCGGAATGCAACAGTTGTTTCAGGAACCCATGTTCGCTTTTCCGAAAGAAGAGTTCCCCTTTTTCAGAAAAGATATCGGCTATGGCCGAGTGTAATTTATGTTCAATATGGTCGTCCAGGTCGATAAATTGTAAGTGGCAGGCTGCTGCCAGAAGTTTTCCAATGGTAGATTTGCCACTACCCATATACCCTACCAGAACGATTTTCATAATCTTAATTTGCGTAAAATTGGAGGAAAATTAAGCGATTTCAAAGAAAAGGTAAATTTATCCTCAAATGGGCTGGAAAAGTAAATTAATGATATTATATTTGCAGCCTCTTGCGCAATACCCGCGTATTTGCTGACAAGGCCGGCCTTTGTAGCCGTCAAACCGACTTGGTAGCTCAGCTGGTAGAGCATCTCCCTTTTAAGGAGAGGGTCCTGGGTTCGAATCCCAGCCAGGTCACTAAGTAGGAAATTATCTACTAACAAAACCTTGCTAATTATATGATTAGCAAGGTTTTATGATTTTTGGGAAATCATTTGATTTGATATTAATTGGTTTTAAAAGGTCACAGATCGTCAACATTTTTTAAAACTGTCAACATAACTGTCAACATTTTTATAAAGTGATCTGAATTTTAGACTTACCCATGCAGAGTTGATTTGACTTTCGTCTCAAATTATTGTTTAACAATTAAGACGACAACTATGCGCACTTCTTCAACATTCTCAATCCTATTTTGGATTTATGGCACCCGTGCCAAAAACAAGCAAACGAACATTTATGCCAGAATTACCTTAAATGGTAAAAGACTCAATATAAGTTTAAAACAAAAAATAGATGTTGACTCTTGGGATGTAAAACGGCAAAAAGTAAAAGGCAATAGCAATAAATCCAGGGAGATCAACTTCTATTTAGATGGGGTAAAATCAGATTTGGTTCAATGCTATCGTGATTTGAAAAGAGAATCCAAAATACTAACTCCACAACGTATTAAAGCTAGATTTTTAGGTGAGGACATTAAAATTCATTCGCTAAGGGATCTTTGTATCTATCATAATCAAAAAAAAGCATCAAAATTATGTTTGAAGACTCTTTGTCATTATAAAACCACTCAGAAATATTTGTTCGCATATGTGCTAGAGGAATATAAAAAAGATGATATCCATCTTCAGGACCTGGATTATACCTTTGTACTGGGCTTTGAGAATTTTTTGAGAATATATCAACCAAAACATTATCAGGGTAAAATTGGTAATAATGCCATAATGAAACATATTCAGAGGCTTCGCCGAATGGTAACCTTGGCTTACCATATTGAATGGATCCAG
>JBGTLT010000154.1:0-3179 GCA_041743975.1 Zeaxanthinibacter sp. | reverse complement strand
AAAGGAACTATAGGCGGCGCTCAGGGTATTCTCTATGTTGAGCATAAAATCGCTGGTCAGTACAACCAGAAAGTTCTTTAATACGGTCTGCGAACTTAGGAGGAATGTAGCAGGGACATTGTATCTTGGCATGCGTATCTCCGGCCATTCAATACAAGTGGGTTCATTTAAAAAGAGCCCTTGTTCATTGTCGCTGAAGATCAGTTCATCAAGGTCTTCGAGTTCCACCAATAAAGGTCTGTGGGTAACTTCTACCGTAATGCCCTTATCATCACAGGAATCCGGGTCGCAATTTTTGTTGTCCACTTTAAGCAGTTCTACAAAAATTACGACGGCCTTATCCTCCAAAAAGGCGGCAGTAATAGGTTTTTTTATCTCTGCCGCACCATTGCTGTGCATTAAGTACAATGGAAATTTTTGCTGCTGGGTTACAGGATCTATAAAAGGTGGATATAGAAACTCCTGCTCAGCCGAAAATTCGTCATTGTAAAAAGTGTAGGTGGTTTCAGGAAACGGCACGAGATACCCTTTGGAAGTTACCCCAACACCCTCAGCTATGGTCAGTGCTGTCCTGGCGGCATTTACACTAACCTCCATACCACATAGGATGCCGATCCCAATTAAAGTGGTTCTGGTGAGGCGCTGCTGCTCCTCCAAATAGCCAAACATCTGATTGAGGCTTTTTTCTGTAAGCACTTGATCCGCTACAAATTTTGGATACCGATCATGTTGAATGAGTTGTGCCATAATATTGATTTTTAAATGATGGTGTTATTTAACCGAACCCTGTTTTCATCATCCCCGTCTACACAATCATGTAAGGTGGCCTGAGGGTACACACTTTTTAAATTTTTAAATATTTCCAATAAATTCTTAAGTCTGTTGTGTAAGGTGAGGTTATCAGGCCCGGCTTTTGCTAATTCAGACAACCAACTACAATAGGCAGTCTCAAATTCCCCCAATTGTTCCCCGGAAACCCAACAAATTTTTACGCCCAGGTGCGCCGGGGTCTCCAGGCGAATTGTTTTTTCTGCGAACCTTCTAAAGGCAATGCCACTGCTGGACACACCATCCTCGCCATTTAGAATCACCGTTATCCGGAAGGAGTACGGGTCTTCCTCGCCACACAACCGACAATCCTTTTCAATACAAATGGGCAGGAATGGGTCACCGTCCGGGATGGTGATCGAGGGAAGATTTCGGGGTCGCAACAAAATATGTTCCACTACAAATACCTTTTCGCTCAGAACAATTTTATCTATGAAGGCTTCGATCAGGTCCTTTTGGGCATCCGCCTCTGTTTCCAATGGGAACGTACCGGGGCCACTGGCAATTACATTCCCCTCAGTATTCTCCAACTGTATCGCAAACTCAGCGCCTTCGGAAACAACATTTAAATGTGTCTTTAATGCTAACTGAGCAACCGCCAGATCAACTGCTTCTTTCAACTGATTTCTAAGATCGTACTCCTGGTCCACATCGATCAGGCTAATACCTTCCAAAATGGGCACATCCTTGTCATTATGGAGGTACCAGTTCCCGTCCCACTTTCCATTGCCATTCTTTATCACCTTGTATACGATAAATGAATGTTCCCCGTTTAAGCCCAAAACCACTTTGATACGTTCGCTAAGTCCAGAAACATTGTCAGGATGACAAATCTTGGTTTCATTCTTATAATTAATGGCCTTTGCCCGGTTGGCGGAGACTACGGGAAATTTTTCAAGAAAGTTGATCTTGTCAAAGATGAGCTCTTCCTCCGCTCTTTCCTCCGAACCATAGGCCTGATAAAGCATTAAAGCATAATCGCTGAACGATTCGGCGAACCTTGCCAATAGATGATCCAAAAATCCATTTCTCCGGTCCAGAAACAGACTCCTGTTTTCCAATAGATCGTGGAATGTGGTATCATCAATATCCACATAGAACTCTGAGACACCCTTCAACTCTTCATCGCTAAACAAGGCTGAAAAATAACTTTTTGAAATGGTGGGGTTGATGGACAAAATATCCTTAAATCGTTCCAACTGTGTTAGGAACACGGACAGTATATGTTCAAATAACAAGAGGTAGGCCTTTAATTGTTTGGCCTGTGCCTTTTGAGCATCGGAGGAAGGTACCTTCAGGCCATGGGGACCTACCCCATAGGTTTCCGGTAACCCATATTGCATAGGATAATGGCCATTAAAATCGATATATTCACCCACCGGCACCTTTAAATCGTTATCCGTTTGTACCACCTTGTTTTGCTGACGAATGCCCCGCCACATCTGCAGTGTATCGTGCAATTCGTCTTGATGGGGCAAGAAAGGCAGATCGTCCTTGAAAACCAATACCTTGGATGCATGGATATAAAGCCGTGGTTGATGCCCATATTCAATTTTTAATTCCCAGGGATGGGACTCTACCAAATTTCCAGCGTCGTCATACCGGGTAAGGGCAATATTTTTTACCGCGACAATACCTTCCACGTCCATTAGAATATTGATGATATCAGACGTATATAAGGCTGTTCGCAGATCTGAATCGTCCAATTCCTCGTCCAGGATAAAGCCGTGATCCAGTTTGGGTCCATGGAATATCTCCTCGGTGTATTTTCCATTTGAAATCAATTCACTCAAAGTGTAAAACTTAACCACGGGATTCAGATATTCCATGATGATGTAGTATGCCTCGCCCAACACAGCTTCAATATCTGCGTCAGCTGCCATTTCAATGTCGGCACAGAGCCCTACATCCACTATGGGAACGGTTGTTATCTTACAATAATCCTCCGCCAGGTTTCTATGGGCATGAAGGGTTTCTGTAGCCATATCCACAGCTTCATCCGCTTTTTTAAGTTGATATAGGTACTGGCTAAAAGGCCCTGTTTCATTGATATCCTGAAATATTTTATGAATGTCTGCCTTGGTTATGATCTCCCTGCCCTCTTCAGATTTGAACCAAATCTTTACAGGCAATTGGAAAAGGCTAATATTTTCTACACCATCTGAAGTGGTCACTTTGTAATCTACATTTACCCGCATTGGATTCCTTAAGGCTTTATACAACACATCGTCGGCAACATCCAAATGATAGTTGGTCAATTCAAGGGTCAGGATTTCATCAGCCCGTATCACATTCAGCAAAGCCATATCGGACTGCGCACTATACCAGGGAGCAAATCTAATTTCGGAAGT
>JBGTLT010000153.1:0-4532 GCA_041743975.1 Zeaxanthinibacter sp. | reverse complement strand
CAGGCCATTGATTGGCAGGGGTGTTATCTTATCATAGAGGAGGTCCGTACGGCCCATACTGGGGAATCCCATATAATCCCGGCGGTTGTGGTAGCGTCCTCCCGGGATGACACTGTCCGTGTCCGTAATATTCATCTTGTCCTTTAAAAATTTCAGGGTGTCTGTTTCAATGTTCATATCATATACAAACCGGACCGGATCACTGATCTTCCGATGTTCCACACTGGATGATATTTTCTCAATAAAGCTTTTGCTCAAATCATTGTCGATATCCAATTCCGCATCCCGGGTAATCTTGATCATATGTGCGGATATGGACTCGAAGGGGAACATATTGAAAATACTCCTCAGGGAATACCGGATGAGGTCATCGAGGAGCATGATATAATTTTTATCCCCTTCCTTCGGCAGTTCGATAAAGCGATCGATTCCCTTGGGGATCTCGATGAGCGCATAGCGGACATCCCGGACCGTCTTCCGCCTAACGACCTTCCCGTTGAGGAGGACCATCTTAACAGCCAGATAGGCGGCAGAATCCTTAAGCATCGGAAATTTTGCCATATCGTTCAGAATAATAGTCATCAGGACCGGGCTGACCTTTTGTACAAAATAGGTTTTCAAAAACTCCGCCTGCGATTCGCTAATCTCCGTTTCATCGACCATATAGATATTCTTCCCTTCCAGTTCCTTTTCAACATTATGGAGTACCTTAAGACTGTCTGATTGTTGTTTGATGACGATCTTTGTGATCTCATCCAGCAAGTCTTTGGCAATTTCTCCCCCGAGGACACTTTTGCCGCTTTTTCCCGCCTGTACGATCCGTTTGACCGTGGCATACCGCACTTTGAAAAATTCATCCAGGTTATTGGAAAAAATACCCAGAAACCGGAGCCTCTCAATCAGTGGGACCTGCTTGTCCGCGCATTCCTGGAGCACCCGTTCGTTGAACCGAAGCCAACTGATCTCCCTGTTAACATATTTGTTTTTTGTTTTGATCATTTATTTGAGTTGTTTTGGAAACAGTGTGTGCTCAGTAGTTCCATTGTCGACCGTATTCCAGTCATTGGTTCCGAATTTCAGGTGAACGAGGCCCGAAGTGGGGACATTTCCGATAGATTGATTGCCCCAGAGGTTGGCCACTTCGGTAAAGGCATTGTTGTGGCCAAAAATCATTACAGTCTCATAGATATTATCCAATCCCTTCACAAATTTTATTACATTTTCACCGGAAAAGTCATAAAGCACTTCGGTAAGCCGGAGTTTGCCCATGGGATAATCCAGCGATCTCAAAAAAATAGTACAGGTATGCAAGGCGCGAATGGCCGGACTTGAATAAACCATGTCAATAGGGGGGGCCAGCGCACCAAAATGGGATGCTACCAAAGTTGCATCCTTGATTCCCCGCTCCTGTAGGGGCCTGTCCTTATCCCCGACTCCATAATCCCAGGATGATTTTCCATGTCGCACTAATATTAACTGTTTCATTGTTTAACGATTTAAAGTTCACATATGGCTTTCCATAAATATCAAAAAAAAGCGGGAGAATTATATCCCGTTGTTCATGCTGGCGACTGTTGGCATGAAAATAAAATCGGTTTAAGGTGCTAATCTTTCTATTTTCCACCCAAACTCAGCTTCTCTGGAATATCGGATCCTGTCATGAAGCCGATTGGCCCTTCCCTGCCAAAATTCAATGGAAACCGGCCTGACAAGGTAGCCCCCCCAGTGGGCAGGTCTTGTAATTTCCCTGTTTCTGCAGACCTCGCGGAGTTCCTCCAATTTTTTATCCAGGAGCTCCCTGGAAGGTATCACACGGCTCTGGTCTGAAACCACTGCCCCCAATTTACTGCCCTCAGGACGGGTTTCAAAGTAAGCATCAGCCTGCGCTTCCGAAACCCTTTCGGCCGTGCCCTTGATGATTACCTGCCGTTCCATTTGTGGCCAAAAAAAAGAAAGGCATACTTTTGGAACTTTCGCAATGGCTTTCCCTTTTTCACTCTCAAAATTTGTGTAAAATATGAAGCCCTCCCGGTTATATTGTTTCAGCAGAACCACCCTTGCCTTCGGATAACCATCTAGTCCTATGGTGGATACAGTCATGGCATTGGATTCATCTACCCCCCCTTCTGCCTCAATTTCAGTGAACCATTTTTGGAATAACGCTATCGGATCATCCGGAATCCGGTCCTCCATCAATTCACTTTTTTCATAGGACTTCCTATATTTTCCAAGGTCTTTCTGCATGGGTTACAATAAAAAAACAAGATAAGCAAAGTTCAGCAAAAGATAGTGAAGTAGAATCACAACAAAATGCTTTTGTACAACCTATCTGGGAAAAAAGGATGCAAGGTTAAGGCCATATCCCAGCAGTTATAGCGGGGATCAGAAATCAAAAACTTTGCCGTCGTCTGCCAGGGAAACGTTGGGAAATATCTCCAGCGCTTCCTGCCTGAATAGTTCAATGGAACGATACCGGGTGGAGAAATGGCCCAGGATCAGGGTGCCAACGCCGGCAGCTTTGGCAATCGCCGCTGCTTGTTTTGCGGTACTGTGCCGGGTTGATGAGGCCAGCTCTGATTCTGTTTCCAAAAAAGTTGCTTCATGGTATAATACGTCCACATCACGGATCTGGGACACCAATTCCGGCATATATGCGGTATCGCTGCAATAGGCATAACTCTGAGGTTTGGGCGGATCCAGGGTAAGCATCGCATTGGGAACTACCACACCATTCGCCAGTTCTATGTCCTTCCCATTTTTTATATTCTGAAAATGGGCCTTGCCTATTTTGTATTTGGCCACCGATTCAATATTGAGTTTGCGCTCCCGGGGTTTCTCACGGAAAAGGAATCCGTTCGTGTAGATACGGTGGTCTAGCGGAAGCGTCTGAACACTTACCGTTGCATCTTCAAATATGATTTCTGTTACATCAGATCTCAATTCATGGAACAGCAATGGAAAATTTGTCCATGAATTGCCCAGTTTGAAGAGCAGCGTTATAGCCTCCTGTATCCCTGTCGGTCCGTATACATGCATTTCCTTTTCCCTTCCCAGTAACCTGAATGTAGAAAGCAGTCCTGGAAGGCCAAAAAAATGGTCCCCGTGCAAATGGGAAATAAAGATATGGTTAATCCTGGAAAACTTAATTTTACCTTTCCGCAATTGTACCTGTGTGCCTTCCCCGCAGTCAATTAGGAACAAATTATCCCGAAAGTTCAGGACCTGGGAGGTGGGATTTGAGGTAACCTTTGGGGTGGCTGCATAACAACCGAGTATATGTAATTGCATATCAGGGATCGGAGGTTATCGGTGTATAATGTAACAGGTCTCCAACTGTAAACCGGCTTTTAAAGGTAAATGCATAGGGTGTTTCACCGTGTTTATTAAGATATCCGAGCCGTATCCTGGCTTCTTCCGGTCCCGGTACAATTCCCAAAGGTACATACCAGCAGGCCATATGAAAGTTGTCCAATTTTGAGAACCATTCTTTCCGTCGATTGAAAACCTCAGTATGGGCTGATTGATATGTAAAATTAAAAAGGGATTCCATAGAATTCCAGACAGACATGTTTATGATCAAAAACCTGTCATCAAAAAATTGCAGGGTGGTTGCATTATTGCCATCCTCTACGAGACGCCATACAAAACCCTCACTTTCTTCTGCCAAGGCATTGATCCGGTCCAGGTTATCCACAAAATCAGCCATGACGGGATGGTCCAGTGGTTCGAGCATCCTCGCGATATTAACTTGTGCTATCTGGTATTCCACAGTTGTACCCATCGTGGCCTTTTACTTCCCTGGCATTCCTTGAATTTCGGGAAATACAAGGTTTCCCCAACTAATCACCCCTGTCCTATTACTCGGAAACCGGAAATTAAAGTTCAAGGTCGCGCTCTATTTCCTCCATATCAATAATATCCTTTGCTTCCCGAATGGTGGGTACCACACAAATTTCTTCGGGGACTTCCTCGAATCCAACCTTATCCGTAACGAGGACAAACGACTTGCCTTCTCCCCGGTGTGTCCTGGAAAGCGGCAGGAACTCCAGCACATCACCCGCCGTTAGCCGGGAAAAGGAAAACAGGTTGACAATAATGTGGTCATTTTTGATTTTGCTATACCCATCTTTCAGGTTTGCCAAAAAAGTCGGTAAGGATGCTTTTTCCTGAAATACGATTGTTGTATTGTCTTCTTTATCAAAAATCATGGTATGCTATTTAATTTTTGAAGCTAATAAGTAAATCACCGCCATGCGGATGGCCACCCCATTTTCCACCTGGTTTAAAATGATGGATTGGCGGGAGTCTGCCACATCGCTGGTTATTTCCACCCCACGATTGATGGGGCCCGGGTGCATGATCACAATTTCCTTTTCCAGGCTATCCAGGAGTACCTTGTTGATCCCGTATTGTTGGGTATACTCCCTGGTGGTCGGGAAATAGCTGATATCCATCCGCTCATTCTGTATGCGGAGAATATTGGCAACATCGCACCAATTCAGGGCCTTTCTTAAATTGGTTTCCACCTCTAC
>JBGTLT010000152.1:0-17477 GCA_041743975.1 Zeaxanthinibacter sp. | reverse complement strand
GCTGTACGACAGGCATGAGCAGCTTCACGATAGGCCCGCACCAAATCTGTATTTCTATGGCATTTTGATTGTCTCCCAAAAAGTATTCCAAGGGAATTTTTTTGAAGCCTCTTGAATATTGTCACTATTAGCTATCGATGCTTGTAAATATCGGCAATCTTGTAAGTTTCATAAAGGTTGGTGATGAACCCCTGTACTTTCCTGTTTTTGTCGTCCCATTATGCGATGCGACAAAGTGAACCCGGTGATTTGGTTTTCTTTGTCCATATAGACGGCGTTATCGACCATACGGGTATTATCATGGCGAAGAATTAAACAACTCTCGCGAAGCCTGTCTGGCCCAATGTGATGACCAGTTGCAAAGATGTGTGGAAAGCAAGCAATAGGGGTTACCATTCCTTTACCTTTTCTCCTCGGCAATTCAGTAAAAAGTGTTATAAATGCTACCATTCCAAATTAGCTTATTTTTATTATCTTAGAGGTGAACCAATACCAGGGTATTTCATTTTACAACAGTTTTTTTAATTCACCATTTAAAGAAAGGTATTATGAACAACAAAATTTTTACTCAGTTGATCGTTTGCTTAGCCTTCACTGTTCTCGGTTGTAGCAAAGAAGACAATGTGTCACCCGCTTTGACACAGAGTAATCAGGAATCTTTTAAGGGCAAGGCCGGCCTGCAGGGGAAGGCAGGGGCGACGCAGATATCAGGGGTTGGCTTTTATGCTGAAATTTCTGAATGCAACTTCCCGGATCAGGGTGCCGCCTATGCGGTACGAATGACCGGTGATCTTGAAGGATGTCTTTATGTATTTATTGACGAGTATGATTGCTCCCCCAGCGGAACTTACCGGGAATCAGGGAGAGAGTACTTCGTGGGTACATACAAAGGAGATGCCGGTACGTTTTGGACCAATTACAATTTCGAGTCGAAGTTCGAAGGTTGCGCCGAAGATGGGTCCCCATTAGGTGCTGAAATCTTTGGACGTTGTCAGCACCCAGTTGTAAAAGGCAGCGGTGATGGAGTCTTTGAGGGAGTCACAGGTAGGATGGATTTTAAGGACGACATTGAAGCGGGAAATTTTCCCTACAGAGGTCACCTGAAATTCTAGAGTATACCGAAGTTTTTTAGTATATCATACAATAGAATTAGTCCTGGCAATTTAAGGTACGCCGTGGTCCACACAAATGCAATAAGCAGAGGTAGGGAATCCGGCGTCTTTGCTTTACAGATACTTGTTATACTGAGAGTGATTTACTATGCTGAATACTTGTCAAATTACGATAAATATAAGGACCCTTGTCTGGCTTTTGTAATGCAGCGGTCCCCTGCCGTATCAATCCTCCTTTGAAGGATGAAACTGTAAAGCAGGCAGCGGTAGTGTATAAATTTCCTTTATAATATACATGGTTTCTGCACCCCTGCCCTTTACTTTGAACCCTTGGCGGATTTATGAACCCCCTCATCTGTACCGGACTTATTTTGGACTGGATCCGGATCGTGTATATGAACATGCTTGATTTCTGCACCGTGTCGATGTACCTTAAACTTGGGGTGGGGTTTAGGGCCCCATTGAATGTGGTATAGTTTCCCAGTTGGGGTTTAGTACCATAAGGGGAGGGGTTAACTACTAATCGGGGTGAGGTTTAGTGCCCCATTAGTGCCCCAATTGGTTTTTGTTTGGTACCCCAATGGCTAGAGTTAAGTACCCCAGTTGGTAAGGTTTAGTATCCCATTGGTGGTATATTGTACCCTAACTGGGGCTGGATATCTTCGGACCACCCCGCCTTCCCTGGAATACCTAACTGAATTCAGGCAGCTATAGAGGTCAAATTGACAAGCAATAAAGCATTAATGACGCGGTTCCCAGATGCCACCAAGATTCAGTGAAATACTGTGACCCGGCATCAGGGTTCCCCCACTTTGCTACAATCGATACCCCCGGTAATGCACCCCTCCGGAATGTACCTTATCGATTTTATCAGGTTATAGCTTCTAACCATCCTGTAGCCTAACACTTTGCAAACCTGCCCATACTTTGAACCCGGGGGGGACGGATTTATGAAACCCCTCATCTGTACCGGACTTATTTTGGACTGGATCCGGATCATGTATATGAACATGCTTGATTTCTGCACCCTGTCGATGTACCTTAAACCTGGGGTGGGGACGAGTACCCCAATTGGGTGGGGTTTAGTGCCCCATTAGTGCCCCAACTGTTTTTTGATGGGTACCCCATTGGCTAGAGTTAAGTACCCCAGTTGGCAAGGTTTAGTATCCCATTGGTGGCGTATTGTACCCTAACTGGGGCTGGATATCTTCGAACCACCCCGCCTTTCCTGGAATACCTCGCTGAATTCCGGCAGCTATTGAGGTCAAATTGTTTCGGGGAATCAACAAATCAATATTGATGCGGTTCCCCGATGCCTCCAATAAGTAAGTGAACTACTGTGGCCCGGCATCAGGGTTCACCCAAATTGCCAAAATCGATTCCCCGGTAATCAACCCCACAGGAATATACCTTATCAATTTTAGCAGGTTTCAACCTCTAACTTTTGTGTGACCTAACACTTTGAAATCCTGCCATTTAATGGTTAAATCAGACCTGGCGCTTCAATTAATTCATTACATTTATTACCCAACCAATACTTTTATAAGATGGACTTAAATGCAATTAACATATCCAAAAGCTGGCTGCCTGGTTTGCTTCCTTCCCTATGCGCCCTGCTGTTTACCATGAATTCATTTGCACAATTTAAAATCGCAGGAATGCAAATAAACGGGCAAACGGCATATGAAGCAGACGCAACCATAATTGAGCCTGGTAAACAACCATACGGGCCCCCAATTCAATTCGATCCCGCAAAAGAATATCCGTTTGGTACAACAATTACCACCAACCAGACTGAGATAACGACTATATATAGGGGTCAGATACAGGTTATACGGACCAATTCCGCCTTAAAATTTATAAAGGAACAACAAGGGGTAAAAGCACAAACCGTAAAAGGCATAGTTGATCATTTTTTAAAAAATGTAAAACAAAGCGTAGGCATCTATAAGGCAGGTAATGGCTTTACATGGGCCCACGCCGACGGTACTGATTTTCGGGTTGAGGTGGGCGGACAAAGCAAGAATGTAAAAATTGCCACCTCTGAAGGCAAAGTGACTATCATTGATCAGGTTCCGGTTACCATAAATCAATCTGCCACAACCAACATAGGCGGTAACAGGGACGCAAAGTTAACTACTGCAGTAAGAACCGAGAACACGGCCGGGGAGCAGTATATTACCCGGCAAAGCACCAACCCCCTGGTGTATCCAACCTATGAAGCCGCCATTGCTGCATTTGAACAAGCTACCTACGAAAGTGAACAATACGGGACGGCCTACGATGAAGAGCTGGCAGAAAACTATGGATTAATTGGAGAATTGTACATGTCTGTCGGCCAATTTGAACGCGCGCTTGAACCATTGGAAAAAGCGGTTGACTATCTTTCAGCCTTAGACCCGGAAGATCTTTATATAATAGACACATCCCTGTATTACTGTGAAGCACTGCTAAGGGCTGATGACCCGGATTATAATAGTCTGGGAAATGAATTGCTTGCTGAAATCATCAACATCCTGCTTCCTGAGTTAAATGAATACCTCAATGAATATAACTATGCCATACAATATCAGGATGAGGATTGGGCCTGGGATTTATGTTTTGATCTGGTGGATATCAATGAATATTTGGGATGGTCCTATGAATTGTTGAACGATATTCCTAAAGCCGTGGAATACTATCATTGGGCGAGCCAATACGAAAGCAGGTTGTAAGTATGAAGCTTCTTACCATTAAACGCCTGGCAATTTATCTGATCACGTATTTTATACTGTTGATACTTTTGCTGTTGCTAACCAGTTTTTGGAGGCAAATGGATACCGCACTCTACAAGAGTGTATATATGGATACGGGCTCCGCGGCTTCCAGGCTTTCCGAACATATTGCTGTCGTCCATATTGAAAAGCCATTATTAGACAGCAAAAATGAATCTTTAAGACAATTCAGGAAACGCCTGATCGCTTTTCTGAAGACTGTTGAAGCGCATCAAATCGCCAATAAAGAAACGCCGGCCGCACTTATTTTTGATATTTCGTTTTCCAGTGATACCATTCAGCTCAAAGAACTAAGAAATGCAATCGAAAAGGTAAAAGCGAATCGAATAGACGTTTATGCCATTTATAGCCTTAGGCACTATTACAATACGGATTCGACTTTTCAAAGCAATGATTACTATCAGGCCAGGGTTCTGTATGATAGCGTTTTGACAGGGGGGCGGTTACATGCAGCCTTTGTGACAGACAACAAGTTCATCTATTATCCTTCCGATTTGTTTTTGAGGATCTCCTTTGGTGATACGATAAAAATCGAATCTCTTGTTAAACGGGTTGCCTTGAATATACATTCAAACAAAACGACCCCGGGATTTAAAAATATTGTTACCCCAATAGGACCAATAGAGGCAATAGAAGAACAAACGTATACCTTCATGGAACCGGAGGATAGTTCAATAACTGCAGGAAGTTTTGATTCTCCATTGGATATGCATAAGAAATTTATCCTGATAGGTGATCTCAAAAACGATGTCGAAAAGAATATAGCTACCCCCAGAACGTATTTCCTGGCATGGGCGCTCAATGAGAAAATTGTCGAAGAAAAAATAGCCAAACAACCCGTAGATAATTTAGCCATTATCATCGGACAGACCTTATTTTTTAGTTTGCTGACCGTACTTGTTTTTGCGTTGCTGTTCAAATATGTGAAGCCCATGCAGACCAAGCCAAAAACGCTGACACTGCTATCCTTTCTGATAAGCCTTGTGTTCTTTGGTATCTATGGGGTTTTGATATTTGTATATAACGAGGTTATTCCCATTGGACTAACGCTGATGGGCATGGCCATAGCCGCCTTGTTGGCGTGGCGATTCGCCTATAAATTTCTGGTTACCGGAATAGCCGAAGGTTCTCAAAAATATGATGTTTTTATTAGTTATTCACATGGAAACAGTGACTGGGTCAGGAAGAATGTTTATGAACCATTAAATGCTTTCAGGAAACCAGATGGAGAAAAACTCAGTATCTTTTTTGATGTAAAAAGCATTGGTATAGGAGAAGCATTTACCTCGAAATACATGTGGGCGATCGTGGATTCCAGGATATTCATTCCTATTATTTCAGAGGAATATTATGGTAAAAACCATTGCAGGAACGAAATTGACCTGGCTTATAAACGTTCCGTTGAAAAATTAATTCGTATGATGCCCATTGTATTTTCATATGATTGTGTGCCCGATATTTATACGCATATAAATTTTGTTGATATTTCTGTAAATCCAGGTTTTATCGAAATTATTAAAGACGAGCTTTCAAAATAATACAACTGCTGATAAGGCATAATTATCAATGAATCTTTAATGGCAATGACGCCAGGAAGCTATCAAATGGAGTGTTCTAAGGAAAATATTGCCTGGAAAAAATTGAATTCCATCTGGGAATTAGCATAGCACAAGTCAAGGGTAGCCACTCAAAGGAGGCCTTGGGTTTTAATGATAACACTTATCAGCTTTGCAATTGATTTTACTTTTAAATTGGAACTTGTGGGGAGGTTCATCCCAACATTGCGGGATTGAATAACAACTAACCCTCCCAACACGCCTGAACCAATCTACCGAGCAGCTTGGTTGCGAAGGCTCAAATGCTTCAGACCTGCAGGTAAATCATTAAACAAACCACTTTCCAGGTGGATATAAGGCACAATTCCACGGTTAAACCTGATACACAATAGTACCCATAAATTTTATTCCGGCTGGAATCCGGAATTCTTCAAGAGAATAGCAGCCTTTCATGGAGCATATGAACTCAGCCGGATGATATGAAAAGATGGCCGGGATCAGCAGCAACAGTCCTCCCTGGTACATGACCTATGTCATAGTATAATCGATAGCCGGATGGTAATTTTGATCGGAATAAACAGATAAAACCTATGTGCAGTCTCGTGCAAAAATACAATGTCCCAGGTCCCAGATATACCAGTTATCCTACGGTTCCCTATTGGGATATTAATTCTTTTTCGGGAAAGAAATGGGAAACTTCCATCAAACAAAGTTTTAGGGAAAGCAATAGTCATGAAGGGATCAGTCTCTATATCCACCTGCCCTTTTGCGAGCAAATGTGTACGTTTTGCGGATGCCATAAGCGAATTACAAAACGGCACGAGAAAGAATTGCCCTATATCGATTCCCTTCTAAGGGAGTGGAAGCTGTACTGTAATTTATTTCCTGACCGACCAAGGATCAAAGAGTTACACCTGGGTGGCGGGACACCTACTTTCTTTTCTCCTGTAAACCTGAAACGGTTAATTGCCGGAATTTTCAGATATGCGGATAAGGCTGAGGATTTCGAATTCAGTTTTGAAGGGCATCCGAACAACACCACCCGCGAACATTTACAGGCATTATATGATGTCGAATTCAGACGCGTTAGTTATGGTGTTCAGGATTACAACGAAGCGGTTCAGAAAGCCATCCACAGGATACAACCATTTGACAATGTCAAAAAAGTTACTGACATGGCCCGTGAAATTGGCTACACTTCCATAGGGCATGATATCATTTTCGGATTGCCTCACCAGGAGCTGAAGCATGTTGAATATACTATTTTGAAGACCATAGAACTGAGGCCGGACCGTTTAGCATTCTACAGTTATGCACATGTACCCTGGCTTAGTGGTAACGGACAGAGAGGATATAGAGATGTCGACCTGCCGAATGGTGAAGCTAAACGGAACCAATATGAGATGGGCAAGCGGTTATTGACGGAAGCGGGCTATCGGGAAATAGGTATGGACCACTATGCTTTACCATCGGATAATTTGTACTTGTCCATGGAATCAGGCACTTTGCACCGTAATTTTATGGGCTATACCTCCTCCAGGACCCAATTGATGATAGGTTTGGGGGCGTCCAGTATCAGTGATAGTTGGTATGGTTTTGCGCAAAACGTTAAGAACGTTGAAGAATATCAACATCTGGTGGCTCAGGATATCATTCCTATTTACAGGGGTCACATGTTATCTGAGGAAGACCTGGCCGTGAGAAGGCATATCCTGAATTTAATGTGCCGATTTGAAACATTTTGGGATGAAAAACAGAACTTTCTCCCGGGGATCTCAGGATCCCTGGAAAGACTTCAGGAAATGGAGGCTGATGGATTGATTGTTGTGACCGGCAATGGCCTGCATATCACCGCAAAAGGAAGACCATTTGTACGCAATATATGCATGGCCTTTGATTTGCGTTTACAACGCAACGCACCCGGCACACAACTATTTTCGTTGACCATTTAGCTTTCTGAAACGAAATAAAAGCCAATTGGTCAGCATCGAATGAAAAGTATCATAGTGCCCACGGATTTCTCGGGACAATCAGCGTATGCCCTAAAGTAACCTCATACTTTGCCAGGACACATAAAGCCGAAATATTTGTCCTGCATATGCCGGAGTTCAATCAATCTATTATTCTTCTTCGGTGGGCTCTCATCATGAAGAAACAGCATTTTTGCTAAAATAAGCGGAAAGGCGACTGGCGGAATTTCTGAATCAGCCCGATCTGGAGGGGATACAAGTTACCCCAATTGTAATGGACTTCAAATCATTTTCCGAAGTGAACGAAATAGTCGAAAAGCACAAGGCCGATCTGGCAGTCATGGGTCTTCTAGGCGAGGATATCTTCGTAAGTTCCAAAGCTGAAAGGTTAGTGCGAGCCTCTGATATACCCGTACTGGTCATTAACGATGATATGGACGATTTTAAAGTACACCATTTTATAATGTAGAAAGGGGATTCTAAAATAGAGTGAACGAGTCAATGCCGATTTAATCAAATGAATTCCTCGGGGCTTTTGCCCCGGGGCACCTCTCCTTTGGAGAGGTCGAAACCGCCAAAGCGGTTTCGGGTGAGGCGAAATACCCCTATGGCTTGCCCGCCCGTACCTTAACGGCGCCTGTCAGACTGTGACATTCAGCCGGGCGGGCCTTGGGGAAAGTTGGTTTCAGGAAATTCTTTATTGTTTTGGAATTTCGGAACCTGGTACTGAACCTCGTTGATTATACGGAAAGTGTATCCATCATGAATTGGTATAATTGCCGCATCTGGGGTTTCCCCCTGTTCTTTCCCATTCGTCCCACGAAATACAGCACGAACCATAATAGTATTGTGAACAGCATAAACCCTGTCTGAAGGCTGTACGGCCTGTTGAGCGAAGCACTTGAATAGGCCCATATCCCCAGGATGACAAATACAGTTGCAACACCAAAATGGAGGAACATGAAAAAGGTCCAAATGGTAGGGTTGGGTCCGAACACCCCATGGAGCCGGCTATTCTGATCATCCAATTCCTCAATTTCGAGATGCAGTTGGGGCGACCAGTAGTTGTTCTCAGTATTATTGAACCTGATAAAAATATTGTCATCGATACGGTTAACCATAAAAGGTTCTTTTTTCGATTTTTCAAAATTGAAGAGAACACCCTCTTTGGATCCGGACAGTTCCATTTTGAACCGGGGACGAAGCACAATATCATTGGGGAAGACATTCACTAAATTTGATTTATGGGTTCAATTATGGCATTCAATCGCTGCGGAAACAACCTCCATAACCGGTTTTGGCGATACATAGGGAATGCCCAGCCCCAATCCCCGAAGGATGAACAGCGCACCGATTACTATTATAAAAACGGGAATCAATCGCTGTATTTTGTACCTGGTTGCCTTTTTTAACAGGGCGCTGAAATAAATGGCCGAAGTCATCAGGGGAACGGTGCCCAGTCCGAACAACAGCATATACAATGCCCCGTCCCGTGGATTGCCCATAGCAATGGCTCCAAAAAGTGCCATATAGACCAATCCACAGGGCAGGAGTCCGTTCAAAAAACCGATGGTGATAAAGGTAACGGGAGTTTTCTTTTTCAATTCCTTCCCCAATCCCGATTTTACCTTTGAAATTATTTTATAAATTGGTTTAGATACATTGTATTTGCCTAAAGCCTTATAGGGAAGCAACACGGCAGCTATCATCAGGACCCCTATGACGATGGATAGGTTTTGCTGTATTCCGAAAACATACAGCCCTTTTCCCATAAGTCCGAATATAAGGCCCAGTATACCGTAGGCCGACAGTCTCCCGACATGATAGACGCATATTTGCGAGAACTTTTTGACATTATTCGAGTGATCCACCGGAAGCATAAAGGCAATGGGGCCGCACATACCCACGCAATGCAGGCTACCTAAAAGACCGAGTAAGATGGCGGATAAAATCATTAATACAGTATACTTTCCTTGTGTAAATATTCCTCATTTTCAAAACCCCAAAAAACTTTGATATCCCAGCGGCCAACCAGCAAACGTTTGTCAGGTATCAGCAAATGTGTATTGGACAGATGTAACTCCAAATCAAAGTCCAACTGTTTGTTGGATGGCCTGTATAGGGATACTCTTCCTTTTATCTTTTGAAAGTCCATGGTTGCCGGGAACTCCAGGACAAGGCCTTCCGGTGTTTTCGATATTGCTATTCTGGCATTCTTATCGGCATTTTTCTCGGCATCAATTTCCTTTTGGTAGCCTAATTCTGCCCTGTAGTAATCCTCAATAAAAAGGTCATGACTACCCTGGTCGGAACTCATTTTCACGACAAAAAAAAGGATGAAGCCTATAAAGCCTATAAATGCAATTATGATACCTGTTCCCCAGTTTATTTTCATAACTAATGTGATTGATTTTCTATTACCATGTGGCCGGTAAGCTGCTTGATGTTTATTTGACATTGCCGGGCTAAAGCAGTACGGCGGGCTTTGTTTTGGGTTTAATCAGTTTGTTCCCTGGCAACATCTATCCGGTTAACTCTGGTTTTACTGCCAGCACCCCTTAAAGGGGTATTGTTTATAATTCTTACTGCTGCCCCCATACCTCATTTGTACCGCCTCGGGCCTAAAAATGCTGTTGTAGTGGTTTCGATCAGATTATCGCCGCTATAGACCCCGATCTTCACTTTTTCCTTGTCGCTTTTAATGGCCGAATTATCGATTTCTATAAACAATGTACCTTCTGCCAAATCCTCGGCCGGAACCTTAAAAGCTTCATGACGTACCAGTTCAATAGTTCCTTTGTGTGATAGAAGTTTAAAGCTGACGTCATGAATATCATTTGTCGTTTTATTGACCAGTTTATAGGTATACACGTTGCTGATGACATTTTCTCCCTTATTCTGGTACAATTGTCCGGGCAGCCTCAATATATTTGCTTCCAGGTCATTGCGCAAAAAGAGCATGCCAACCATCACCCCAGTAAGTATGGTAAGCACCGCGGTATATCCCTTTAAACGGGGCGAGAACTTGAATTTTTCTTTCTTAACTATTTCGTCTTCACTGGCATACCGGATCAAACCCTTTGGCAGGTTTACCTTTTCCATGATGGTATCACACTCGTCAATACAGGCTGTGCAGTTGACACATTCCAATTGCGTTCCATTTCGGATGTCAATACCCGTAGGGCAGACGTGTACGCATTGAAAACAGTCAATACAATCTCCAAATCCCCCTGCCTTCCGGTCTTCGTCCTTTCGGAATTTTTTCCTGCCGTTTTCTGCCTCCCCACGTTTGTGGTCATAGGCCACCACAATCGATTTATTATCCAGCAGAACTCCCTGCATTCTTCCGTAGGGACAGGCGATGATACATACCTGCTCCCGGAACCATACAAAAATAAAATAGAATACACCGGTAAATATAGTCAGGGATATCAGGGTACTTATATGAAGCAAAGGGCCGTCAGTAATATAGGATAGCAAGCTGTCACGTCCTATTAAATAGGCCAGGAATACATTGGAAATCAAAAAGGAAATAATGAAAAAAATGAACCATTTGGTAACCCGTTTCCTTATTTTTTGCGCATTCCAGGGTTGTCTGTCCAGCTTTATCTGTGCACCCCTGTCTCCATCGATCCAGAATTCTATCCTCCTGAATACCATTTCCAGAAAAATGGTCTGGGGGCACATCCAGCCGCAGAAAATTCGCCCGAATGCCACTGTAAACAGGGCCACGAAAACAACCCCGATAATCATGGCAATAACGAATAAATGAAAATCCTGTGGCCAGAAGGGGAAGCCAAAGATATTGAAACGGCGTTCCAGCACATTGAACATCATGAATTGGCTGCCATTGATTTTGACAAAAGGCGCGGCAATCAAAAAGGTCAACAGAAAGTAGCTTACGTATTTTCGATATTTGTACCATTTGCCACTCGGTTTTTTAGGGAATATCCATGCCCGTTTTCCCTCCTCATTGATGGTTCCGATATAATCCCTGAAATGTTCCTGATCTTGTGCCATTTTTAAGTCCAGCTACTTCGATGCAGTGATCAAATTAGATGATCACACCGATGGTGGAGTCTTTAACTTGTTACTGAATTGGGTCTGTTGTATTCGCTTTTTCCGGGCTGTCGGGGTCTATCCAGATCTCACCCTCGGCAGCTTTCGGATTGGCAGCGGTGCTGCCATTTATCTCCGTAAGGATATAGCTCGCGACCTGGGCCATTTCAACCGGCTTCAACGTCTGTTTCCACGCAATCATCCCCTTCCCGTCCCGTCCGCCTTCCGAAATGGTATGAAATATGTTTTTGATACCTCCCCCCAGGATCCAGTAAGCATCGGTTAGATTAGGTCCGATGCCCCCCCCGCCATCTGCCATATGGCATGCTACACAATTGGCCTCAAAGATTGTCTTTCCCGCGGCAATATCTGAGGGTTCTGTTAATGGTTCTACCGTATTAGCATCAACCAAATCCTTGGCGGTCTTTTTATATTCGACTATCGCAGCTTGTGCAGCTGCCATTTCTCGCTCAAATTCGAGGTCTTGGTCATAGCCGCCAAATACATGGAATCGAAACATATATACAACCGCAAAAATGATGGTTGCATAAAACATATACACCCACCACGGCGGCAGTTTGTTGTCAAGTTCACGGATACCGTCATAGTTGTGATCGAGAATGATTTCCCCTTCTGCTTCAATTGGTTTGGAGCCCAAAAGCTTTTTGTACATCCTTTTTCCCCAATGCCACTCCCATTTCTTGTTTTTTAATATCAAATATCGCTCTTTGGCCTCTTCCGTTAGGGTCTGGAACATCACGTTTTCTATGGCGGTAAGGATTACCTCCATGGCAATCAACAATAGCAATACGAACACCATAAATGCCTGTGCCCAGGGATATTCTATAATTGCCGGTTTGCCACTGGAATCCACGAAATATTCCATCGATCCCAGAATAAGGAAGAAACCTACGGGAATCCTGATCCACCAGGCCGATTCATTTTTCATATCTCAAGGTTTTGCGGGTTATCTTTTTCCAGGGGTAGTTCGCTCACTTCCTTTATGTGGTCTTTGGAAGCAGTGAACACCCACCAGAAAAGCCCTGCAAAGAAGATAAAGAAAATGAGCAGGGATATCATGGGATAGATAGCGACTCCATCTATGCTTTCCATATAACCTTTTACAAATTTCAGCATGATCTATTTATTTTGAGAGATTGATTCATTCGTTTCCTTTATTTTAATATCGGTACCCAAACGCTGCAGATAAGCGATGAGCGCAACGATCTCCCGGTTCTTCATTTCTATAAAGGGCTCGCTATTTTCCCTGGCCGATAATCTGTCTGCTTCGTAACTCCTGGCAAAGTCGGGATCCGAGTAAAGATTTTTTTCGATTTGGGTTGCCTGTTCATCCATGGAAGCGTAGGCTGTGGCAATGTCCTCTTCGGTATAAGGCACACCCAATGAAACCATGGCTTTCATCTTGCCTTGTATATCACTGCGGTCAAGTTCGTTTCGTACCATCCACGAATAGGATGGCATAATTGAACCCGAGGAGGTGGTTTGCGGATCATACATATGGTTTAAATGCCAGTTGTCAGAATACTTGCGCCCTACCCGTGCCAGATCAGGGCCGGTACGCTTACTCCCCCATAGAAAGGGATGGTCATAGACGAATTCCCCGGCCTTGGAGTATTCGCCATAGCGTTCAACCTCACTTCGAAATGGACGAATCATTTGGGAATGACACCCTACACATCCTTCTCGAATATAGAGGTCACGCCCTTCCAGTTCCAAAGGTGTATAGGGTTTTACGCTGGTTAATGTTGGGATGTTGGATTTGACCAGAATGGTCGGGACTATTTGGATAATCCCCCCGATCAATATTGCGACCGTGGCAAAAATTGTCAATTGAATGGGTTTGCGCTCCAACCAGGTATGGTAGGTTTCGCCGGAAGTTCTTTTTTTGGATACCCGCGTCAGGGCTGGTGCTTCTGCCAGTTCGTCTTCCACCTGGCTGCCTGAACGAATGGTTGCCACAACATTATAAATCATCACACAGGCACCGATAATATACATGCTGCCACCAATGGCGCGCATCCAGTACATCGGCATGATCTGGATAACCGTTTCCAGGAAGTTGCCATAAACCAGGGTACCATCGGGATTGAAATCCTTCCACATCAGGGCTTGGGTAAACCCGGCGACATACATAGGCAGGGTATACAGGATGATCCCCATCGTTCCGATCCAAAAGTGGAAGTTGGCCAGGCCCACCGAATAAAGCCGGGTTTTGGTCATTCTGGGGACGAGCCAATAGATCATACCAAAGGTCAAAAAGCCATTCCATGCCAGGGCACCAACGTGGACATGGGCAATGATCCAATCGCTGAAATGCGCAATGGCATTTACGTTTTTAAGGGACAGCATGGGCCCTTCAAAAGTGGCCATCCCATAGCCGGTAATGGCAACCACCATGAATTTAAGGGTAGGGTCGGTACGGACCTTATCCCAGGCACCCCGGAGGGTCAGTAGTCCGTTTATCATACCGCCCCAGGAAGGTGCGATCAGCATAATGGAGAAAGCAACTCCCAGGTTCTGTGCCCAATCGGGTAAGGAAGAATATAATAAATGGTGTGGTCCGGCCCAGATGTATATGAATATCAGGGACCAGAAATGGACGATGGAAAGACGATACGAATAAATAGGCCTGTTAGCGGCTTTGGGAATAAAATAGTACATCAACCCTAAAAAAGGGGTAGTCAGGAAAAATGCTACCGCGTTATGTCCATACCACCATTGTACCAAGGCGTCCTGAACCCCGGCATAGACCGAATAACTTTTTAATCCGCTCACCGGAAGTTCCAGGCTATTGAAAATATGAAGCACCGCGACCGTAACAAAAGTCGATACATAGAACCATATGGCCACATATAAATGGCGTTGCCGGCGTTTAATCATCGTGCCTATGAGATTGGCCCCGAAGGCGACCCACACCAGGGCTATCGCAATATCGATAGGCCATTCCAGTTCGGCATATTCCTTGGATGTGCTGTATCCCAGGGGGAGGGTAATGGCAGCGGCGACGATAATGGCCTGCCACCCCCAAAAATTAAAATTGCTCAGAAAATCACTGTACATCCGCGCTTTAAGCAATCGTTGGGTGGAGTAATAAACACCTGCATAAATAGCATTGCCTACAAAGGCGAATATTACAGCGTTTGTATGCAACGGACGCAACCGGCCAAAACTCAGCCATGCAATCCCGTCCGTGAGGTTTGGAAACATGAACATAAATGCCAGGAGCAGGCCGACGGACATTCCCACAATTCCCCAAAGCATGGTTGCATAAAGGAACTTTTTTACGATCTTATTATCGTAATAGAACTGCTGTACTTCCATAATTATCGTTTTATTTCCTTTGGAAAGGCATCATATTGGTTTCCTTGATCAGATTTTTCGTTTTTCGCTTTATTTTCTGAAGTTATTCCCTTGTCTTTCGGGAAGTCCGGCCCGACTTCACTATTGGCAGGCCTGACCAGTTCGTCTTCGAACAGCATGCGTACGGACGGGGTGTAGGTATCATCATATTGCCCGCTTTTGACGGAAGCGATAAAAGCTATAAAGAAAATGACTGCAACAAAGAGGCTAATGGTCAGCAATACATAAATTACACTCATACCTATCAGAATTGTGGCGTAAAAACATCCGTGAGAATTTTTTTAAAATATGACATCGGTCAGCTTTTGGAACAGGGTAATTTTCTCCCGATGATGTTGGTTGCCACCGTTGTAAACACCACTATGCTTATTGAACTCAATGGCATCAAAATGGCAGCAATAACGGGCTCAAGCCTGCCCGTTACGGCAAAATATAAACCAACCACATTATATAAAAGGGATATGATAAAACTCAGCTTAATGATCCTGACGGAACTTTTCGCTGCACGGATAAAGTGATAGAGCCCCTGGAATTCAGAAGCATCCAGAATACCATCACAGGCTGGCGAAAAAACATTTACATTTTCAGATATGGCAATACCCACATCACTCTGGGCCAGGGCCCCGGCATCATTGAGTCCGTCCCCGACCATAAGTACATTCTTGCCCTGTTTTTGCAACTTTTTGATGAATTCCAGCTTATCCTCCGGTTTTTGGTTGAAGCAAAGAAGGGTTCCTTCAGGCACCAATCCTTCGAGGCGTTCCTTTTCCCCCGAATTGTCTCCTGAAAGGATTGACAAATGCAGGGTCTCTGCCAGGGCCTTGAACATCTCGAAAACCCCATCCCGATATTCATTATGGAACATGTAATAACCCTTATAAATATTGTTGGCACTGATATGTACCGAAGTTTTGCCGGATCCCATGGGATCGTTGCGTCCTGTGAAATCTGAAGAACCTATTTTAATAGAACTGTTACTGCTTATACCTTCGATTCCCATTCCGGGATGTTCTTCAAAATCGTCCAGGGTGAGGATATTCTGCTCTGCAAGCATATCATACAACACTCTGCTTAAAGGATGGTTAGAGGCACGGAGTGTATTTTTTAACATCGATTCTTCCGCTAAGGTCAGCTGTGATCCCTCGTAAGCGGCAGAACTTTCAGTAGTGGTGGTTATCGTTCCGGTTTTGTCGAAAATGGCAGTATCTGCCTGTGCCAGTTTTTCAATAGTTTGTGCATCTTTAAGGTAAAATTTCCTCCGCCCGAAGATCCGGAGCAAATTTCCCAAAGTAAAGGGTGATGCAAGGGCGATGGCGCAAGGGCAGGCAATGATCAGGACTGCGGTAAATACATTCAGGGCTTTGCTGCTGTCAACTGCAAGCCAATATGCAGTGGCTGCAAAAGCGATGGCCAGCACAGTGATCGTAAACGTTTTTCCAATACCATCTATCAGTGAACGATATTTGCCGGATCTATCCTCCTGAAAAACACTATTTCCCCAGAGCTGTGTCAGATAACTCTGGGATACAGATTTAACGGCTTCCATTTCAATTGCTCCGTTCAATTGCCTCCCGCCGGCAAAAACTTTATCTCCCGGTCCGATAGGAACAGGTTCCGATTCCCCGGTAACGAAACTGTAATCGATGCGGGACGGTCCGGTGATAAGAATGCCATCCACCGGTATCAATTCCCCGTTGCGTATCAACAAACGGTCCCCTGCTCCGATGTCATGAACCTTGACGGTTTCCTCCTTTGCTCCGGATACAATCCGGGTAACTGCGATTGGAAAGTACGACTTATAGTCCCGCTCAAATGAAAGGAAGGAATACGTTTTCTGTTGAAAAAATTTTCCAAGCAAAAGGAAGAAAACCAGTCCCGTCAGGGAATCGAAAAACCCGGGCCCCCGATCAAAAATTATGTCGGTGGTACTCCGAAGGAACAGGACCGAAATTCCCAATGCGATGGGAACGTCCATATTTAAAAATTTTACACGCAATCCTTTCCATGCGGAAATGAAATAATCGCGCCCGGCATAGAATACTACCGGGAGGGAGAATGCGAACATTAGCCACCGGAATACAGTATCGTATTGGTTGAGCCAAAATTCGCCCCCCGATCCTTCACTTGAAGGCAAATCCAAATATTCGGGGAATGAGAGGAACATCACATTGCCAAAGGCAAAGCCTGCAACGCCCAATTGATAGATAAGACTTCGGTTTATTGACTTTTTATTGTTGTCATAATCATCCAGTGAAATGTAGGGTTCATACCCGATAGTAGCTAACAGGACAACCAATTCCTTTAGTGTAAAATCCGTGATAGAATAGGTGATACGGACGGATTTGGAAGGAAAATCAACCCGGGAATGGTGAATGGCAGCATTTATTTTGCTCAGATTCTCCAACACCCAAATACACGAACTGCAATGAATATGGGGAATAAAAAGATTGACGATCTGCAGCTTGCCGTCATTGAATTCCGTTAGCTTTTCTACAATGGAAGGAACATCCAGAAAGTGGAACTTACCGGTATTTTCCTGCGATTTAGCCCCTGCTGCCGATTGCAGGTCATAATAATAAGAAAGGTCGTTATCAGAGAAAATTTCGTAGACTGTTTTACATCCAT
>JBGTLT010000151.1:0-26322 GCA_041743975.1 Zeaxanthinibacter sp. | reverse complement strand
TAACTTAAAATATCGATGATTGAACTTAACAATTATTTCCCTAATTCATATTCAAAGCAATAATTGAATAGTTTAGTGCCTGTGTTTCGCTTGCCGAAAGAACACTCCCCCTATCTAACCCACAAAAAAATTTCCTTTAATGATTTAGGAAATTTGTTTTGTTTGTTTGTTTTGTTTGTTTGTTTTGTTTGTTTTTGTTTTCTGCCTATTTTTAAGATTGTAAAGGTCATTCACTACGAAATTCAAACAATTTAAAAGGTAGCTAAACAGCTACCTTAATAAACTGACATCCTATAAACCCTGTAAACACGGGGATTGCGAAGGCAGGTTTACATCCTGTCGTGGTCACGAATAAACCAATGTCCCCTGATGGAATTTTGCCTTTCATGTGATACGGATTAGTGCAATTTCATTGGTTCGGTATCTTTATACTTCAAGGAACAATTATGTGCTTGTTGTTTTATGGTTTAAAAAATTAATGCCAACAATTATCAACCAAATCAGCCAAAGTGTGCTGCCGATAAATCCAGCCAGGTCCCAAACTGGAAAATTAGGAATTACAGTTGCAAAGAGTTCGGCCTGGGCTGTCAAATAAATCAAGGAAGCAATTATTCCCAGCCAGCTAATCCATTTTTGAAAAAGACCTGATTTGATAAATGCATATGATATCATAACGGTCCAGATAACGGTAAATAGCTGGCCTAAATGTTCCCCCAATAATACTCCCCCAAATTGATGTACTGTTTGAAAGGAACTGATAGAAGCTGTTTTTGCGGCCAGGTCACTTGCTGATACATAATTATTGGCAATTACAGGGATAACAAAAACCCATCTCAGTAAAGCAACAATTTGCAGGATCCCGGAAATAACACCAATTATAGTTACCCATTTCATAAAGCCGATTTTATTTTCCAGTTTTTCTCCAATGAGGATATAGGCAATTATTAATGGTAGGCCCAATATTGCGAACGCCCACCACGTAAGGATAAGTGAACTGCCCCCATTATGAAATTTGGTAAGGATGATACCGGGATCCAACCGTAAGATTTGCGGGTATTCAAAGGTCATTGTGAGGATGATGTATGGGATAAATACGCCTGTTGCCCCCGCAATCAGCAGTAGACCAATAGCATTTTCCTTTTTCATCCAAGTGGGGGTTTAAAGTTGGTAAATAGTGAAAATATTTATTTTTTCTTCCCTTCCCCTCAGCTCATTCTCCCCCAATTCTATAATTTTAAACTGAGATTCCAGATACATTTTTTTCAACAGGGTTTCTGAAATGATGATATCTACATTGTAAAAATTGCAAAGACCCTGAATGCGGGCAGTTGTATTTAGTACGTCGCCGCTGAAGGTGATATCCCTTTTAATTACGCCAATTTCGCCGGTAGTAACTTTGCCTAAATGGAGTCCTGTTTTGAAATCAGGCAAAATCCCATATTTTTTATGGTATTTTTTGGCTTCCTTATTGAGGGCCGCTTTCATAGAATAAAAACATTGAATACAATTGTTATTTTCCAATCCATTTCTGAGTTTCCACGAAATAATGATCTCATCACCTACATATTGATAAACTTCTCCGGAGTGTTTGATGATGGAGTCTGAAAGATCGGAATAATACTCCCTAAGCATCTCAAAGTATCTTACATGACCAAGACTTTCAGCGATTGTGGTAGATGATCTCATATCTGAAAACATAAAGATTCTTTCTTCTTCAATTGGCTTATGATATTTCCCGGTAAAAAAATTAGAAAGCACTCCCTGTCCAAGATACTCGCTTACTTCCATATAAAACAGGGACACTACAATGATGGAAGTAATATAAATCTCCACGCTCCAAAACGAAAAACTGCTAAAAAATTCCAGAACATTCTCCCAGACTTCCTTATTTAATATGCCTGTCCCAAGTTCTACGACATTGGAAATAATTGTTACCCCCACAAGAAAAGATATAATGAAAGTGAGATAAATGATCGTTTTCAAAATAACTTTTTTGGCAAAACTTTTTAAAACAAATAATTTATTCAGCCATCGTATTTCAATCAAACCTATCATTAGTCCTGTTAACATTGCAACCGCCGGAGTAATTAAAATGTTATTGTTGAAATTGTAAGGGTTTCCTGTTGAAGGGTATATTTTCAAATCCCCAAGTAGTCCCTTTTCAAGTAAAGAATAAACTATGCTAAAAATCAACCAAATCAGGCCAAAAGGAATAATTCGGTATATATTTCTTTTTGATCCGGGAGTAAGCATTTCCAAAAAAATTAGATTAAAACGTGTATAATAACACCACTGAATACTATATTGGCTAACAGGGGTTTTGCATCATTTTCCTGCAAAAAAAAAGTTAACCCGTTGGCTTAAGAAATTAAAGAAGTTTTTATTGGTTAAAACAATTACCTGTCAGTTTTCCAAGTTATCTGCCGCGATGATTTTTTAAGACGGATTTTGTCAATATTCATAAAATATAAACCGTCCACTACCCCCTCCTTGCCCCCCTAATATATATTCATATCGAGGTAGTTGTTTCTGAATTTCCCCTTTGGATCATAAGCCTTTGCCAAAGCCCTGAAATCAGCAAATTTCGTATACCGCTGCTGCAGGGTTTCCGGTGTTACCCTGAACAATTTGCCCCAATGAGGTCGAACCCCATATGGCGCCAGGGCCGATTCTATCTGGGGCAATACATTCAGAACTTCCTTCGTTTTTGGCTTCCAGGTAAAGTGGATGGATACACTGTCCTGCCCATAACAGGGGCTCATCCAAAAGGAATCGGCAGCAATGGTCCGGATCTCGGAGATCAGCAGGTGGGGATAGATCCGGTCCTTCATTTTTTCAATCGCCAGAATGGCGTCCACTGCATGCTCCCGGGGGACGAAATATTCGGATTGCAATTCCTCCCCGGCACTGGGGGTAAAGTCCATTTTAAAATGGGGAAGCCTCTCATACCAGGGACCGGGGATACCCATCTGTTCCGAACAACTCTCAGCCGAAAGCTCAATAATGGGATGTATATTTTTGGTGGCTGCCCTGGCGCCATAAAAATCCGCCCCCAACTCAACAGCCTGCGTATCCATACGTCGTTTTATCCAGACCTCGCTTACCTTTTGATCCATCCAGTTGGTGAATAAACTCACGCTATACCCACCAGACATGATCTCCTCAAAGTTTTGTTCCAAAGTCGCCAATGGGAGTTCCAGGAATACATCCTGCCTGACATCAAAAGCAGGTTCCAACTCCAGGGTAACTTTGGTAATTATGCCAAATGCGCCAAGGCCTACCACTATCGCATAAAAATCAGGGTGGTTGCGATCGATCTGGAGCAGTTCCCCACTGGGGGTGACCAATTCCACCGCAAGCACGGGGGTGGCCAGGTTGCCATTCCGGACCCCGGAACCATGGGTTGCAGTGGCACAGGCCCCCGCCACCGTAATATGCGGGAGGGATGCAAGGTTGGGAAGTGCATACCCTTTTTCATGGAGCTCCCTGGAGAAATCTCCGTATCGCGCACCTGCCTCTACGGTCAGGGTGTTGGTATCTTTGTTGAGGCTGACGATCTTGTTTAATTTCCGGGTGGAAATCTGATCCCCGGGACTATCGGCAATATCGTTGAAACAATGCCGGGATCCCAGGGCTTTTAGTTTTTCCGGATTTTTAATCAATTCCTGTACCGCTGACACAGTACCCGGTTCATGTAAATTCCCCGCATGGTATGTATAGTTGCCTGCCCAGTTTTTTCGAAGTGCAGCGGAGGTCGGGATACGCTTCTCCTGTTTTGGGGAACAGGACATATAAGGGCTTACCAGGCCACTAACGACGGCCAGGGAGGATGTCTGGATAAAAAATTTTCTTTTCATAATAAATGATTTTAAAAGCCAGGATCCGGGCCCGGTATTTTCAGGGGTTATGAGCCCACCGGGATGGGAAGCATAGAACTTCAGACCCCCCCAGCTATCTCTCTCCTCCTAAGATAGCAAATCATCGGTATACTTAAAGGATTTTCATTTTCCATATCAGCCAGTTTAAATCTATTAATATCTCTCTGTGCACTAAATAATAACTATCAATTTAAAAGTTGTTCGTATTTTACGCGCAAATAGTCTTGAATGCGCCACAACTTCCTCCCACTCTTTCTCCTTTTCATTTTATGTAACAGCTGCCAGGAACAAAAAACCGGTGAAACAGCGGTGGTCGCAAAGGATGAACCGGCCAATGGCGGGCTTTTTTTACCGGATGGGTTCCAGGCCCTCGTTGTGGCCGACAGCATTGGCCCAACCCGCCACCTTGCTGTTAATGACAATGGGGATATATATGCAAAACTGAGCATTGCAACGGGCACAGCCGGCAACATGGCCCTGCGCGATACCACAGGTGACGGGCGCGCCGATATTCTTGAACGCTTCGGGGACTACCCTAATGACGGGGCTTTTGCTACAGAAATGCGAATCCGCAATGGCTATCTGTATTTCAGTTCGGAACTCGTAGTATACCGCCAAAAACTAACGCCCGGCAAATTGATCCCCGATGGTAAACCGGAAATTATGGTGACAGACCCCTACCCTATTAGGTGGCACAATGCCAAGTCCCTGGCATTCGACAATGAGGGAGGAATGTATGTGACCTTCAGCGCGCCTACCAACGCCTGTGAAGATGCGGTGGCAACCCAAAACGACCCCGATGCAATGGTACGGGGAGAGAACCCCTGTACACAGTTGAATATCCTGGGGGGCATCTGGAAATTCGATGCAGATAAACCCGGGCAGTCCCAATTTGATGGCCAACGGTTTGCCACCGGACTTCGCAGTGTGGTGGCCATTTCATGGAATGAGGAAGACAATGGCCTGTATGCCCTGATCCATGGAAGGGATTATTTGTACAACCATGCCCCGAAATATTACCGGCCCTGGCACGACGCAGTATTGCCGGCTGAAGAATTTGTGAAAATCCGGGAAGGGGACAACTATGGCTGGCCGTATACCTATTACGACCACTTTAAAAATAAGAGGATGCTGGCGCCGGAATATGGAGGGGATGGCCAAAAAGAAGCAGCAGGCTATACCGACCCCCTTGTGGGTCTGCCCGCACACTGGGCGCCCAACGACCTGCTGTTCTACAAAGGCAGCCTGTTCCCTGAACGGTACAAAAAAGGGGCCTTTATTGCCTTCCATGGGTCTACCAACCGCACACCCTATCCACAGGCAGGATATATTGTGGCGTTCGTTCCCTTTGAGGAAGGGAAGCCCACAGATAAGTGGGAAGTATTTGCGGATGGTTTTGCAGGTGTTGACCTCATCACCACCAAAGAAGATGCCCGGTATCGCCCCATGGGCTTATCAGAAGGACCCGATGGTTCCCTATATGTATCCGACTCCAAAAAAGGCAAAATTTGGCGAATCCGGTTTACCGGCAATGCAGCCCGGTTTGGGGAAGCCCAACTTGCCGGAATGGAAAGCCGGAAAGGCAGCTCCTACCTCAAGACCCCTGATGAGCAAACCGACAACTTATCCCTGAGATAACCCGTCTTGATTCACCCTTTATGCCTTCAAAAAGATTCCTACCTCCTGAATATGCCTTTTTAAGATTACATCCCCCGGAATCCGCATACAGAAAAGGAGGCTAATAGGATTGGGAGCCAAAAACTTTTTAATTTCGAACCAAATTTAGTATCATTGATAAAAAAATTGCGGGAAATGAAAATTTTTCGAATACCAATCGTATCCCTGATATTTTGCAGCGCCCTGCTGTCCTGTTCAGGCGACAGTGACCCGGCAGACACTGCGCAGGTTCACCCCATAGTGGGCACCTGGGACCTGGTGGAACTGGTTATCAACCCACCACAGGATATCGATGGTGATGGAAATACCACCACCAATATCCTCAATGAACTCAATTGTGTGTCAGGAACCCTCATTTTAAGAGAGGACTTAACCTGGAACTCGGTATTCACAGGGGTAAATATTACAACTATTACCGAAGGCCAATTTTTTATTTCCTGCCCGATTTCGCCACAAACCAACTCAGGAACCTGGCAACTACAGAATAATCAGTTAACGCTGTTCAGGGGCACCACCAGTACCTTTTTTATGTATAATGGAAACCGTCTGACGAATAGTGTTGGAGAAGACCTGCCGGGCTTCAGGAGCGAAATCTACGAGAAATGATAAACTGCCTCGGGGCAACTTTACATCCCTGGCCGGCCCTGCGACCCCTTTTCCTGTTACCCTGATGTAATATTTATCGCGCTGACCGCACATTAATTATAGTATTTTTGCGCAAACACTTCTGTATGGATATGATACTACAGCCATGGCCCTGGTATGTCTCCGGCCCTTTGATCGCCCTGATCATGTTAACCCTGATCTATTTCGGGAAAACTTTCGGGATGTCTTCCAATTTACGCACCCTCTGCAGTATTGCGGGGGCAGGTAGGTATGCCGACTTTTTTAAATTCGACTGGAAGTCGCAACGGTGGAATTTAACGGTAGTATTGGGCGCCATTATCGGCGGCTTTATTACGGTGACATTCCTTTCGGACGGATCCCTGATGGATTTGAACCCGGAAACGGTAACGGACCTTCAGGACCTTGGGTTCGCAGATGCCGGCCGAACCATCCTCCCTCCTGAATTATATAGTTGGGAAGCAATTCTGACCTTTAAAAATCTGCTTATTCTGGTAATTGCGGGCTTGCTGGTAGGCTTCGGAACCCGATATGCAGGCGGATGTACATCTGGCCATGCCATTACGGGATTGAGCCACCTGCAGCTACCTTCCCTGATTGCCGTGGTTGGCTTTTTTATTGGTGGCCTGGTAATGACCCATTTTCTTTTTCCCTTAATCTTTAAATAGTACGATTCGTGAGGTTTATAAAATTCCTGCTTGTCGGTATTGTCTTCGGGATCGTCCTGGTTAAATCAGAGGCCGTATCCTGGTACCGCATTTTTGAAATGTTCAAATTCCAGTCATTCCATATGTACGGTATTATTTTTTCCGCTGTACTCCTCGGGATACTTTTTATCCGGATTTTCAAGAGGTATAGGGTTAAAGCCGCTAATGGCCATGAAATCCATTTTCAGGACAAGGACCGCAGCTTTTACCGCTACCTTTTTGGCGGGATTATTTTTGGCTTGGGGTGGGCTTTGGCCGGTGCCTGCCCGGGGCCTATGTATATTTTGCTGGGAACCGGGGTTTTCACTATGCTGATCGTCATTGTTTCGGCCCTGATGGGTACGTTCCTCTATGGCGTCCTAAAGGATCGGCTGCCACACTGATCGCATTTTCATATAAACAGAGAATCGCTATTGCCGGGATAGACAATATGCTTCTAGTCTGGTGGCATTCCATTTTAATCTGAGTGATATAGGGAAGTTGAAGTATGTGTTGCTAATGAAGTCAATTTTAACTGCTGACGGGAGCGAAGATCCACGCCCGAAAGAGGATAGTTACTGCATCACTTATTTGGAAATTTAAACGATTTCCGCATTCAGGCCTGCTCCCAGAAGGCTGCTGCAACGGGGCTTCAAATCCGTGTATTCCCCGGTTTTTACTGTACATTTCCCATTGTAATGTACAATGACCGCACATTGTTCGGCTTGTTGCGCTGTATGGTCGCAAACCTTGATCAGTGTCTCAATCACGAAGTCGAATGTGTTTACATCATCATTGAACAATATAATTTCATGTTGTTTTACGGTAACTTCTTTCTGTAGTAATTCTTCTAGATTTTTTCCTTTAGCACTCATGGATACTGAATTTTTACTAATATACTAATTTTTATTCTTTGATTCTTTTTGTGTCCTACAATTTTCGGTGTAAAAATTGTAGGAATAAGTGCTTTAATCAAAAGAATTCCTTGGGGCTTTTGACCCAGGGCACCTCCCCTCTGGAGAGGTCGAAACCGCCTAAACGGTTTCGGGTGAGGTTTGCTGTTTAAAGAATGACCGTATTAAGACCAGGAGGGCGCTCATGCTTTGTTTCGCTCAGCATGACAGGTAGGATGTCACAATGAGAGCCCGCATCTATCAATACAGGTAGTTCAACGCTTTGATGTCATTGGCATTGAATTCCCCGTTTTGAACCGGGCTAAAACAGGCCAGCATCAGGGAGGATGAGTCGTAGCCCGCGGGGGTTCCGGGAATGGGGATGGCACCTAAGGTTCCGCTGCCTTCGTTCTCCCTTCCCCCACAACTTTGCCGTGTGGACCAATCCGAATGCCTTAAACCGACGGAGTGACCAATCTCATGGGTGATGACATGTTCGTTTACATCCATGGAATAGGATCCAAGCCCGTAAATCTGTATAAATTTATTCGGGTTTCCGTTGCTGGGAAATCCGGCGGAGCCTCCGCTACCGGAGATACCGGAATTATTATACACCACTATATCCTTATTCTGGTAATTAGAGCCAAAATTCAACGTAAAACGGATCCCGAGTTTTAAATTGTTGTAATTGGCAACCGCCATTTGCAGGGCGCTCCGTTGCTTGTTGGATAAGGCGGTATTGCCTGCAGTATTACCCACTATGGTTAAGGTTCGGGGGGTGACCAAATTCTTGGTATGGTAATTTTTAGAAGTGGGATTATCCAGCTTCTTCAGGCTTTCGATATGTTCCTTCGAAAAGGTTATATCCCCTTCCAATTGGTATCGTTGTTCCGTACTGCCGTCTGGCAGGAGGAAATCGGTAAGAGTTACCTCCCCGACATTGTAATAATTCGTCTTAAGGAGCCGGATCAGGTCGTCATCAACCTGGAGCGGTTCCAATGTTTCAGCCGTTTCTGGTTGGTTGATTTCCGAAACCTGTTCTTCGGGCAGTGATTCCTTCTGGCAGGAAATCAGGACAATCATAATAAGTATGGCGAGGGTGGGGAATGCTTTTTTCTTCATGTTTCATTTAATGAGGTTAAATATAAAAGTTTTAAGGGTGCAGGGGTATATACGTATAAGGTACACCTTAGGGATGCCTGCCCCTTGATACTTTATCTGAAAAACTGATTTTGGCGAGTTGAAAAACCGCGGCAATCCAGTTGTTTTGTGAAAGTTCTTCCTCCAGAAAAAGTCCATTTTTGGCGCATTTTTCACTGATGAAGTGCAAATCATCCCGGTAGAAGCCACTTAAAATGAGGATCCCACCAGGTTTCAGGTGACGGGCATACACCGGAATATCCTGGAGCAGGATATTCCTGTTGATATTGGCCAGAATGAAATCATAGGACTTGTTTTTCAGCAGCGTTGCATCGCCTTCAAAAACCCGGATATGTTCCTGGGCATTCCGACTCACATTTTCTTTGGCATTGAGGTAAGACCATGGATCAATATCGATGGCATCTATAGGGGAGGCACCTTTCATGCCTGCAAGGATGGCCAGCACACCGGTGCCACAACCCATATCCAGGACCGACCTTCCTGCTACGTCCTGGTTGAGTAGATGTTGCATCATCATCTGTGTAGTCTCATGATGCCCTGTTCCAAAACTCATTTTCGGGGCAATGACAATATCGAACTCTACCTGGGTTTGTGGATGGAAAGGCGCCCGTACAACACATTGGGACCCCACTTGTATAGGAGTGAAATCCTTTTCCCATGTGGCATTCCAATTCCGGGGCTCCACTTCTTTGATCAAAAAGGTGATCTGAAATTCAGGGTTGTGGAGGATACGGACTTTTTTCAGGATGTCGGGGTTCCAGCATTCCTTTTTTATATAAGCCAGGACCCCAGTGTACCCCTCAACAAAGCTTTCAAATTCAAGTTCCCCCAGTTCCGCCATAAGGATATCACTCCCGGGCTGCAAAGGCAGAATGGTAAAATCATACTCTATATAACTGGTATCGGACATTGGAATGAAATAAGACCGGAGGTTTCAGGCTTATAAGCTATGCAATTGCACTGACGATGGCCGCAAAATCGTCCGCCACCAGGGACGCCCCTCCAATAAGGCCACCGTCCACATCGGGTTTGGAAAAGATCTCCCCTGCATTGCCAGGTTTAACGCTCCCTCCATAGAGTATGGACAGGGTATCTGCAATGGCGGTGTCACATTCCTTAGCAATGATCTTGCGAATAAATTCATGCATCTCCTGGGCCTGTTCGGGCGATGCCGTCTCACCTGTCCCGATAGCCCACACGGGTTCATAGGCCAGGACTAAATTCCGCCAGGCTTCTGCAGGTAAGGAGAACAGGGCATTCCTCAGCTGCCCCTCCACCACTTTAAAGTGATTGCCGGCCTTGCGGTCAGCGAGTTCCTCGCCAAAACAAAACAACACCCTCATATTATGGGCTACGGCTGACCTGACTTTTTTATAGAGCATTTCATCAGTTTCGCCAAACAGGGCCCGTCTTTCTGAATGTCCAAGGATCACAGTGGAAACGCCGATGTCCAGGAGCATCCCTGCTGAAATTTCACCGGTATATGCCCCGCTTTCTTCAAAATGCATATTTTGTGCGATCACCTCAATCCTGGAATCACCCAGTTCCACAACCGCACTTTCCAGGTTGACAAAGGCAGGTGCTACCATCACCTCAGCCGAGGTGTTGGGTATCCTGGAGGCCAACTCCGACAGGAGTTTCTTGGTTTCCTCCCTGTTTTTATGCATCTTCCAATTACCGGCTACTATTTTACTTCTCATATTAATGGATTTTATTTCAATTATTCTAAAATTTCTCCCACCTCGCCCCTGGATATTACCCTGTACTAAGATTCGGGTCCGAACAATCGCCTCGGTATTTTTGATCCTGGACCCTTATGCTGTCCAGGCCTTTTTTAAGGGGTTTAATTAATTTCGGGTGTTGGGTTGATCTCTGCCCATTCGATATCATCCAGATCATTATAATGCAATTTCTGCCTGATCGTTCCTTTTTCCAATACAAGAATCCCCGGGTTGGAGCGCACAATGGTCTTTAAAGTTGTTTCATCCGTAAAATAGAATTTGAAATCCAGCTGATAATCCGCAATGACTTGAGCGGATATTGCGCTACTGGAAGCCGATAAGCCGGCTACCTTATAACCCTGGCTCAGGGCTTTATCAGTAACTTTCTTGATGGCAGGAAAGGTACTATATGAAGATTTGGCCAGGTCATACGCGATAATCAGTAATAATTTCTTTTCCTGAAACAGGGTGGCGGCTATATCCTCCCCGTCCTGTTCAATGGTCAAATCATGTATGGGGGGTTCGTAACCCTTCTGCACTTCTTTTGTTTCCACCCCAATGAACTCTCCATCTACTGTTGGATATTCCCCATTGGTGACTATGACCTTTTCTTCCCCGGCTACATCAAATTTCCAGGCATATTCAAAGATCGCTTTGGGGGCATTAGCGGGCACCCGCATACCATCAGGGATATTGACCCCTATCTTATAGGGCCTGAAATCTAAAACAGGGAGGTGGTTGAGCACATAGTAAACATATCCGATACTTGCCAAAAAGGTTGCCAAAAGGATACTCCGGCTGGCGGCCGGTCCGAAGACCGGTTTTATATAGTGCCTTCCCATACAAAGGAGAACAATCAAAACCAACAGGATCAGGTCTTTGGTGAAGGACTCCCAGGGAGTCAGTTTGATGGCATCCCCAAAACAGCCACAGTCCGTAACTTTATTAAAGTATGCGGAGTAAAAAGTGAGGAAGGTAAAAAAGACGATCATCAACAGCAGGCTCCCTAATGTAAACTTCCTTTGGTATCCGACCAATAAAAAGAAACCGAGGACCACTTCGAAGAGGACCATCCCAATTGCAATGACCAGTGCATAGGGCATCAAAAAAGGCAGGTTCAGGACACCCTGGCTGAAATATTCCTCCAACTTAAAGGAAAAACCCAGCGGATCATTGAGTTTGATCAACCCACTGATGATAAACAAAATGCCAACAATGATCCTTGCAAATCCGATTAAGTACCTCATATTATTTTACATACTAAAAAGTTCCGGGGTCCCCTCTTTTACATTACTTACTTGTAACTGGATATAATACCGAACTATGCGCGGGCATTCGAATGTTTTTCTTCTCCGCTCTGTTGCAGGTGTATAATGGCAAATACGGCATAATTGATCATATCCTGATAATTGGCCCCTATGCCTTCGCTTACCAGGGTCTTCCCCTTATTATTTTCAATTTGTTTCACACGTAACAGTTTCTGGATGATCAGATCGGTGAGGGAACTCACGCGCATGTCGCGCCAGGCTTCCCCATAATCATGGTTTTTGTCTTCCATCAGGGACTTGGTAGTTTGGATGTGGTAGTCGTAAAGCCGGACCGCTTCCTCCGGTACCAGATCGGGTTCTTCTGCCACACCTTTCTCCAATTGTATCAGCGCCATAACCGCATAATTGATGATGCCTGTAAATTCCGCCACTTCCCCTTCTGCTACTTTCTGGATATCATTTTCCTGTAATCCCCTGATTCTTTGTGCCTTAATGTAGATTTGGTCTGTCAGCGAGGGAAGCCTCAAAATGCGCCAGGCGCTCCCGTAATCTTTCATTTTTTTCTTGAATAAGTCCTTACACCCCGCTATGACGGCATCGTATTGTTCTGAAGTATGCTGCATGTAAATCGCTGTAATTTGCGTAAATTTCGCTTAAAATTCGGTAACCATCAAAGTTTGCTCTTTAAACTTACCCCACTCGTTCTATTCCGGGCCCAATACGTACCGCTGACTGTATGACCATCAATTGCAAGGGAAATCTGATCGACCTTACCACGCCAAAGGTAATGGGTATTTTGAATATTACCCCCGATTCCTTTTATGACGGGGGCAGGTTTAAGGACGAGGTGAGCCTCCTGCGGCATACTGAAATCATGTTGAAAGATGGTGCCACCTTTATTGATGTGGGCGCATACAGCTCCCGGCCGGGGGCCGAAGACATTCCTGCCGAAACCGAATTGAAACGGATCCTTCCCCTGATCAAAGCCTTACTGGTTGCATTTCCGGATATACTGTTATCGGTTGATACCTTTCGCAGTGATGTGGCCCGCCAATGCCTGGAATCCGGGGCTGCACTTATCAATGATATTTCAGCAGGGGAACTGGATCAGGCGATGATGGGGACTATCGCAGAATTCAAAGTACCGTATTGCCTGATGCACCTCAGGGGAACCCCGCAGACCATGGCACAACAGAACACCTATACCGACCTGGTAACTGAAGTGCTGTTTTATTTTTCTGAAAAAGTAGCACGCGCCAGGGCCATGGGTATCAATGACCTGCTAATAGACCCCGGTTTCGGTTTTGCCAAAACCGGGATATTAAACTATGAACTGCTGCGGAACCTGGATCGCTTCCGGACCTTGGGCCTCCCAATACTCGTAGGACTTAGCAGAAAGTCGATGATCTCTAAAATTTTGGGGACGGATTCAACCAATGCCCTGAACGGAACTACTGCCTTGCATATGTACGCATTACAGAAGGGTGCCAATATTTTAAGGGTGCATGACGTTAAAGAGGCAATGGAATGTATTACCTTGCTAGGTTATTTGGGTGGGCAAAATGACTGATTTTTTGTTCACCTATTTTTTATAATTTTACAAAAACGCCAAGGATTGGATTTTTTAGACTTTTTGAAATTCGGGATTACAGATGTACTTGACATAGTCCTGGTCGCCATTCTCCTTTATTATATTTATAAACTCGTCAGGGGTACTGTAGCAATCAATATTTTTATCGGCATTGTGATCGTATGGGGATTCTGGAAACTGACGCAGCTACTGGACATGAAGATGATCAGCAGTATGGTAGGCGGATTTATGCAGGTAGGGCTTATTGCATTGATCATCGTCTTTCAACAGGAGATTCGGAAATTTCTGTTGATGATCGGGTCAACCGATTTTGCCAACAAGCGAAAATTTGTGAAGCATTTTAAGTTTTTAAAACAGGAAGGGCTGGTTTCGGAACTTGATATTGACAGCGTCCTGGGTGCCTGTGACCGGATGGGAAAGACGAGGACCGGGGCGATCCTTGTATTAAAGAGAAACAATTCCCTGGATTTTGTTAAATCATCGGGCGACCCGATGAACATTAAGGTAAACAAGCCAATTATCGAAAGTATCTTTTATAAGAACAGCCCCCTGCATGATGGTGCCGCCATTATTGCCGAAAACCATATTGTCGCCACCCGTGTGATCCTCCCTGTCTCCAAGGACCGCAGTATGCCCCAGCGTTTTGGGTTGCGGCACAGGGCAGCAGTGGGGATCACTGAACGGACTGACGCAGTGGCATTGGTGGTAAGTGAGGAAACGGGGCAGATCTCCTATATCAAAAATGGTGAATTCATCTTTTTCAAGGACCTGGCCGAATTAGCCGGCCTTATCAAGGAAGACCTGCTATAGGAAATGGACTGTAAAATAGTACAGCTCCTCAACCCCCCAATTACAATTAATGTCCTACCTGCCATGCAAAGGTCATTCGCCACCGGCTTAGTTTGAAGCATCCCCGGACAGAAATTGCAGAACGGATCCTAAACCCGGACCATACTTTCCGGCTTACCCGATTTTATTCCTGGTTTGGCCTAGGCTACTTCTTCGGCCATAAATTGGGCTTCGTAAAGGCTGTTGTAGTATCCGCCTTTTTTAAGCAGTTCCTTATGGGTCCCCATTTCCACGATCTTCCCTGAATCCATTACCAAAATTTTATCGGCCTTTTTAATGGTTGCAAGTCGGTGTGCAATGATAATAGAGGTGCGGCCTTCCGTTACCTTTTCTGTTGCCTTCTGTATCAATTGTTCCGAATAGGTATCCACAGACGAGGTGGCCTCATCCAGGACCAGGATACTGGGATTGCTTACATAGGCCCTTAGGAAAGCGATAAGTTGCCGCTGCCCGCTTGAAAGCATTGTGCCCCTTTCCTTCACATTGTATTGATATCCCCCGGGCAGGCTGCTGATAAATTCATGTACCCCGATCTGTTTGGCAGCATCTTCTATAATTTCGATAGTAATTCCAGGGTTTTTCAGTGAAATATTGTTAGCTATGGTTTCAGCAAAAAGGAAGACATCCTGAAGCACCACTGCGATCTTTTTCCGCAGGCTTGCCAATTTGTAGTCCTTGATCTCTATATCATCGATAAATATAGCACCGGAATTGATCTCATAAAACCTGTTGAGCAAATTGATGATCGTTGATTTCCCGGCACCTGTTGCCCCCACTATAGCAATGGTCTGGCCGGCTTTTACTTCAAAGGAAACACCATGGAGGACCTCCTCATTTTTAAGGTAGCCAAAGTGTACGTCCCGGAAGCGGATATCCCCGCGGACATCTTCCCTGACAACCGTGCCGAGGTCGGGGATATGGCTGTCGGTATCCAGCACTTTGAATACCCTGTTGGCCGCAACCATGCCCATCTGGAGTGTATTGAACTTATCGGCTATCTGCCTGAGGGGCTGAAAAAGCATGCCCGACAGCAGGATAAAAGAAAAAATGGTCCCGTATTCATTCACATCTATATCAGTGACGTTTTGCAGCCCGCCATACCAAACGATCAACCCCACGGTAATGGAGGAGACAATATCCGCTATGGGGAAAAAGAAGGAATTGTACCATACCGTTTTTAACCAGGCATTCTGATGCTTGTCGTTGATCACCCGGAACTTATCGCTTTCGATCTTTTCCCGGTTGAACAGCTGCACGATTTTCATCCCTGTAATCCTTTCCTGCACGAAGGAATTGAGGTTGGCCACCTGCGCCCTGACATCGATGAATGCCTTTTTCATGGCTTTTTGGAAAACCCTTGTCGCATAGAGTATCAAGGGGAGTACCACAAAAACAATCAGGGCCAGTTTCCAGTTCAGGACCAGCATCACCACCCCAACCACTACCATCTTTAAAAGGTCGGCCACAATAACGAAAAAACCCTGGCTGAAAATCTCGCCGATGCGTTGCAGGTCTGCTACTGCCCGGGTCACCAGGACCCCGATGGATGAGTTGTTGAAATACTGCATCCTGAAACCGATCATCCGCCCGAATAATTTTATCCGGATATCCTTTATCACTGACTCCCCCAGCCAGTTAGCATAGTAATTGAACCCCAATTGGCTGATTACCTGCCCTATCAACACACCGGCCATAGCAATGGTAAGCATCAACAATTTCTCCGCATCACTTTTCTTGATGGCTTCATCCACAATATTCCCGACTATGAGTGGGGTTAATACTGCAAATCCCGAAAGCAAAATGGCCGCAATGGCAACCCCGATAAAAGTGATCATATAAGGGCGTGTATGTGCCATCAACCTCCTGAAAAGCCTGTGATCAAATGCTTTGCCGCTTTCTTGCTCCATCACTATTTTACCCATTTGTCCGGGTATTCAATACGGGTTAAATATAACCCTTTTGCCGGTACGGATACACCCGCCTGCCCGCGATCCCTGCTTTTTATAATTGTCTTAACATCCTCCACCGCAATTTTTTCCTGCCCAACCTCGATCAGGGTACCGACGATAGCGCGTACCATATTTCTCAGGAACCGGTCTGCAGTAATTGTAAAGACTATTTTATGGCTTTCAAGGTTCCAATACGCTTCCTTAATCCGGCAATGATAAGTCTTCACATCGCTCCCGGATTTGGAAAAGCTTTCAAAGTCCTCGAATTCAGACAGCAGGGCCGCAGCTTCATTCATTGCTTCCAGGTTGAGCGGCTTGTTCAGGTACCATGCCGCATCCTTATAAAATGGATCTTTCCGGGTGACTATCCAATATTCATAGGTGCGTTCCGTGGCATGAAACCTTGCATGCATATCTGGCGGCACTTCAAAAATTTTATGCACGGCAATATCCCCGGGAAGGAAACTGTTGAGTCGGTGTACCAACCCAGCAGTTCCTTTCAAAACATCGATGTCAAAATGCGCAACCATTTTCCGGGCATGCACCCCGGTATCCGTCCTTCCGGCGGCGACCAAAGCTATTTTTTGACGGAATAGCGTTGTAAAAACAGCTTCCATTACTTCCTGTACACTTACCGCATTGGGCTGCCTCTGCCAACCATGGTAGGCCGTTCCAAGGAATGAAAATTCAACAAAATATCTCAATTGATTGCCGTAGTTTTGTGGTCCACAAAGATACTGGTTATGGTGGAAATAGTACCAGGATCACCCATGGCAGGTTCAAGGTTTTTGCCGTACCGCGATTTGATTCCTCCGGGGATGCGGACGGCTGTTGCAGGAACTGCTAAGATAAATCAAAAAGACCCCGAGAACGTATCATGACCCGTATATTGCTTTTGTCTGACACCCACGGCTACCTGGATGAACCTGTTTTAAAATATGCCGGGGAGGCAGATGAAATATGGCATGCGGGCGATATAGGCTCCCTGGAGGTGGGATTGGCGCTGGCTGCCGTAAAACCCCTCCGGGCCGTATATGGAAATATAGACAATACCCAGATACGACAGGAATATCCTAAAGATGAGCGTTTTTTGTGTGAAGGCGTGGATGTCTGGATCACCCATATCGGCGGATATCCCAATAAATATGATCCCCGGGTCCGCGCGGAGCTGGCGGACAAACCCCCTAAATTGTTCATATGCGGGCATTCACATATCCTGAAGGTAATGTGGGATAAAAAATTGGACCTCTTGCATATGAATCCCGGGGCCTGCGGTAAATTCGGTCTCCACAAGGTGAGGACCATGTTGCGTTTCCGCATAGACGGGGAAGAGATCAGGGAACTGGAAATTATTGAACTCGGAAACCGCTGATTTTAATGCTGCAAAAAACCCTGATGTTTCCATCAGGGCCTTCTCGCACTAATACTACTAAGATGTTAGGTTCAACGCAAACGATCCACAGATTTTACGAGATCTTCATCCTTCTTGATGGCCTTGTTGGCCAAGGCCAGAAAAACGATAGAAAATACAGGAATCAGCATCCCAATACCCTTCTCTGAGACCTGGGTCTCTCCGGATAAGTTTAGCGATCGGTAAACGAAAAATCCCAGTAAAAAGAGGTGTAATACTATATTCAGCCTATTGAGTATGAATTGATTTTTCCTTTTTTTATACATGAGTATCGCAATTACGGCCAGCACCGCAGATATATAAAAGGCCATGGAGATCATAACATCATTCCTTGCAAATATTTCATCGCCACCAGCTTCTGACCATAAATTCAGCCAAAAAGGCAGTACCCCGGCAAGGAATGCGACCAATAGCAGGTAAATTGTCTGAATTCTCTGAATCATGTATAAGATTGCTTTACGGCACCAAAAATACATGTCTTTTTAAAAATTATCCTTCGTTTGTAGAAATTAATTCGTAATATTGCTAGGTTATTAGTTATAGCACTTACCAAATGGGATTTCATTCCCGAGTAATACCCACATAACAGAACACTTCATATTTTTTGAAATACGTATAATTTATTCCATACTTAATGTTTGAGATTTCAGATTTAAAAGCCATGAAGCTTCCAGAGCTTCAGGAGATTGCAAAGGGTTTAAATGTACCCAAGCATAAAACCCTTAAAAAACTTGATTTAGTATACCAGATACTTGACGTTCAGGCAAGTAACCCGGGTACAGTGAAGGAAACGGAAAAGGTTGCTGTAGAAATAAGCAGCGACAAGGAGGAAAAACCCCGTCATGCAAGAAAAGAAAGAGTACTGCGCAGGCCCCCTAACAAAAAATCGGATAACCAGGATGGGGAAGATTTCAATAAGATGGAATCCAAACCGGAATTAACTGAATCCAAAGCCAATGAGAACGGGCAGTCCAGGCAAAGCACCGTAACTACCAAAGACCATCAGAAAAATAGCAATACCCATAAAAACCCCAACCCAAAAAAAGTAACCCACCACAAGAATGTCCAGGAAAAAAACAATAATAATTTTGACAAGGACCTGAAAAACAAGTACAAGCAACCCGAATTTGAGTTTGACAGTATTATTGAGAGCGAAGGGGTGCTTGACATCATGCAGGACGGATATGGGTTTTTAAGATCTTCCGACTACAACTACCTGTCATCCCCGGATGATATCTATGTATCCCAGTCACAGATCCGTTTGTTTGGACTGAAGACCGGGGACACCGTTTTGGGAAATGTTCGCCCCCCTAAAGAAGGGGAGAAATATTTCCCCCTAATCAAGGTTAATAAGATCAACGGTTTAGATCCTCAGGTGGTCAGGGACAGGGTTTCTTTTGAGCACCTTACCCCCCTATTCCCAACTGAAAAATTTAAACTGGCTGAACGGCAGAGCAATATTTCCACCAGGATTATGGATCTCTTTTGCCCCATTGGCAAAGGACAAAGGGGAATGATTGTTTCCCAGCCGAAAACAGGTAAAACGATGTTGCTGAAAGACATCGCCAATGCCATTGCCGCCAACCATCCCGAGGTATATCAGATCATATTGCTGATTGACGAGCGCCCGGAAGAAGTTACCGATATGCAGCGCAATGTTCGCGGGGAAGTAGTAGCATCAACCTTTGACAAAGAAGCAACCGAACACGTTCGGGTAGCAAATATTGTCCTGGAGAAGGCCAAACGCCTTGTTGAATGTGGCCATGATGTAGTGATACTCCTCGATTCCATCACCCGTTTGGCACGTGCCTATAATACCGTGCAACCCGCCTCCGGAAAAGTATTGAGCGGGGGTGTGGATGCCAATGCGCTACACAAGCCGAAACGATTCTTTGGAGCAGCCCGGAATATTGAAAATGGCGGATCCCTTTCCATTATCGCCACTGCCCTGACCGAAACAGGCTCTAAGATGGATGAAGTGATCTTTGAGGAATTCAAAGGAACCGGTAATATGGAACTGCAACTGGACAGGCGAATCAGCAACCGGAGGATATTCCCTGCGATTGATCTTATTTCCTCCTCTACCAGAAGGGATGACCTGTTACTTGACGAGAATACCATACAGCGTATGTGGATCATGCGAAAATATCTTGCGGATATGAACCCGGTTGAAGCTATGGAATTTATGGAACAACGAATAAAACAGACCAAGAATAATGAAGAATTCTTGTTGACGATGAGCCAGTAAATAAGCACCCTTCAAATGATAAATCCCAGTGACAACAGCCACTGGGATTTTTTTTTTGGGGTTGTATTAGGACGAATACCTTCACCGTTTTGTACAATTATTAAGAATAAATACTACTTTTAATTACTGAAAAACAGTTCCCCCCACTGATTTTGAATAGATTATTATTAGCAGAACCTTTAAAATTATGGAACATGTTTTACGCAAAAAACCAATTTGTATCTCTTCTTGCTATGGCCATAATGGTCCTTGCCTTTTCCAATTGTAAACCGGACAGCAGGGATCAGGATGGGGACGGACCAGCCACAGAAATTGATGCCCCGGACCAGATAGTATCAGTGGAAGAAGCACGGTCTATGTATACCAACTATTCTGAACGCAGAATCCCGCTGATCCAGCACTATGAAGATTCTATCAATAGAAGCGGGGGAAACATTAAAACGCAGCAGGATAACCCGCCCGGAGAAGCTGCATCTGCCGCGTTTGATGTGGCACGGTTTACCTATTACGATTTAAAGACCATCAAACAGTACATACAGTATATTGAACAGGAAGCTAAACGTGCCAATGTTGAAATCTCCAGCCTGCGCTTGTATTTCTCAAACTACCCGGACCAGGAGAAATTTGAAAGCGGGAAACCGGTAGTACATCCAAGGCAAAATTCCTTGTTTATGATACCCACCCTTAAGAAGGGGGACCGGGAATATGGATTTTATATCATGCCTAATGAAAAAGGTGTCTGGAACCCAGCTTTATTGGGAGACCAGCTTCAGCCCGTCGATACCCAGGGTATAGGTACGGCAAATGGAAAGGAGGGGAAGGCGTATGCCTCTTTTGTGCCGTTGCCTTCGGGACCTGATTACCTCAACCCTGCCATTCCATTTGCACCTGGTAAAAGTTTAATTTTGAATGAAGGAAACATGGTTCCGCCACCCTATCACAATAATTAAATAGGTTAATTCTTTTTTACTATTTTACTGAATGGATTTAGATTTTCTAAATACCATACTGGAAAACTCATTCATACCCCTTTATGGATTGGCGCTTGGTTTTGCCTTATGGCAGTATCCCCGTTATTTTGATACGCCCCTGAAATATTTCCCAGTCCTCCTCATGTATACCTTTTTAAATGAAGTGCTGGGGTATGTGATTAAATACAGCGAACAATATAGTTTTGTCTGGAGCGACCTGTACTCGGACTACAATGTGGTAATTTACAATATTTACAATGTTATTTTCTTCCTCTATTTCTTCTTTGTATTCCATTCCAGTTTAAAACATAAAAAATTCAGGAATTTCATCTTAGGCGGTACCAGCGTATTCCTCCTCACTGCAATTTTTAACCCGATTATTCAAAATTTTATGTTAGAATCCCAATTCTATACCTATATAGCCGGGACTCTGGTATTGATTTGCGCTATCCTTTTTTACTATGAGGAATTAAGGGAGGTCTATACCAACATATTCCCAAAGCGCGACCTCCTATTTTGGATCGGTACCGGGATGTTAATCTTTTATCTCTGCTATCTGCCTATAAAGGTCATCCGGTACTACAATAGCATTACCGGGGCAAATGAGGCCCTCTACATTCGAAAGATTCATTTGATACTGATCCTCATTATGTACGGCTGTTTTATCGTCGGATTTTTCTTTACGCGGAAAAGAAAGTACTCCTAGGATTTAAATTGAGTATGTATGAACCTTTAAATAAAAGTACCTTATGAAAATACTGGTTATAGGAGGTGACGGGACCATAGGCCGGAGCGTAACGGCTTATTTTTCACCAAAAAACGAAGTTATCGTGGCCGGGCGCAACAGCGGGGCTGAGCAGGCAGATATCGGCAGCTGTGAATCGCTCGAAGCGCTTTTTAAAAAAACAGGGAAGCTTGATGCCATTATATGCACGGCTGGGGAAGCAAAATGGGCACCTTTCAATGAGTTGGGGGAGGAGGATTATTATATCGGTATCAGAAGTAAGCTGATGGGACAAGTGAACGTAGTGCGAATAGGGGTCGCTTACCTCAACAGGGGCGGGTCCATTACACTAACCACAGGAATACTCGCAGATGACCCTGTACCCCAGACTGCCAGTGCTGCCATGGTAAACGGCGCTATCCATAGTTTTGTAAAAGCGGTGGCCCTTGAACTGGAACATGGCATTCGCCTCAATGTAGTGTCTTCCGGATTGGTGGAAGATGCAGTCGCAAAATACCTGGATTACTTCCCGGGGCACCATCCCATCCCGATGGAAAAAATGATCCGCGGTTATATCCGGAGTGTGGAAGGAAAAGGGAATGGGGAGGTTATCAGAATCTATGAATAACAAAAAAAAAGCCCGGACCAGGGTCCAGGGCCAGCTGATTTATATAGACGGGAAGTTATTATTTCTGCAGGGTTGCAACCTGCTTCATCAATTTACTTTTTAAGTTCGCAGCTTTATTATCATGGATAATATTTCGCTTGGCCAACTTGTCTATCATGCCCACAATGGTAGGTAACAGGGCTTCAGCCTTTTCCTGGCTGGTTTCCTCACGCAATTTTTTGATTGCATTACGGGTAGTCTTGTGCTGGTACCTGTTGCGAAGGCGTACTTCCTCGTTCCTTCTGATTCTCTTTAATGCCGACTTGTGATTTGCCATTTTATCTGAATTATATCTTTCGAAAACTGCTTTAATTATTTTTTAAAACCCAACAAGGTGTTGTAGCCCGTAGGGGAATCGAACCCCTGTTACCAGGATGAAAACCTGGCGTCCTAACCCCTAGACGAACGGGCCCAATTAAACGTGAATGTCATGTCCCTTAGCTATTTACCGGAGACCTGCCCGCATCATCCCTGCAATCCTGATCCTACTACTTTTGTAGCCCGTAGGGGAATCGAACCCCTGTTACCAGGATGAAAACCTGGCGTCCTAACCCCTAGACGAACGGGCCGTGCTTTGTATAAATGCGGATGCAAAAATACAATTATTTTTAACTATCACAACACCATTATCCTATTTTTTGTCCGGTTCTAGTATGCCTTTGCAAATAAAACTCTTTGTGCGGAAGGAAGGCCACTAACCATACACTTTCCGGGGGTAGTATCCATATCAAATGGGATGCAGCGTATTGTGGCCTTGGTTTCATTCTTGATACGATCTTCAGTTTCGGAAGTACCATCCCAATGTGCTGCAATAAATCCGCCTTTTTCCTCGAGTACTTCCTTAAATTCTGCATAGGTATCCACCGGCGTAATATGGGATTCCTTGTAGGCCAGTGCTCTATTAAAAATTGTCTCCTGTATGTCTGACATAAGGGCTTCTATGCGGTCAACAACCCCATCGGCAGCAACTGTCTCTTTTTGCAACGTATCCCGGCGGGCCAATTCATAGGTGTTATTTTCAAGATCCCGAGGCCCTATCGCAATTCTTACAGGAACTCCTTTCAATTCGTACTCATTGAATTTGAAACCCGGTTTATGCGTATCCCGTTTATCATATTTTACGGATATTCCCCTGGAGCGTAATGCTATAATCAACGGTCCCACTTTATCGGAAATCGCATCCAATTCTTCAAGGCCTTTATAAATAGGAATTATTACCACCTGTATAGGGGCCAGTTTAGGGGGCAGGACCAATCCATTGTCATCGCTGTGTGTCATCACAAGAGCCCCCATCAGTCGGGTTGATGCACCCCAGGAGGTTGCCCAGACAAGTTCCTGTTTCCCTTCACGGGTGGTGAATTTTACGTCGAACGCCTTAGCGAAATTTTGGCCCAAAAAGTGGGAGGTTCCCGCCTGCAAGGATTTTCCATCCTGCATTAAGGCTTCAATGCAATAGGTTTCAACTGCACCTGCAAAACGCTCACTGGCTGTCTTAATACCCTGTACCACCGGAACAGCCATATGGTTTTCCGCAAAATCTGCATAGATTTTCAGGATCAATTCTGCCTCCTCTATAGCCTCCTGTTGCGTTGCATGGGCCGTGTGGCCTTCCTGCCATAGAAACTCAGCGGTTCGCAGGAACAGGCGGGTACGCATCTCCCAACGCACTACATTGGCCCATTGATTGATCAGAAGGGGCAAGTCCCGGTACGATTGAATCCACCTTCTGTAGGTATCCCAGATAATGGTTTCGGAGGTAGGCCTGACAATCAGCTCTTCCTCCAGCCTGGCGTCTTCATCCACCACTATGCCGCTGCCATCTTCGGCATTTTTCAGCCTGTAATGGGTTACCACCGCGCATTCCTTTGCAAACCCCTCTACATGGCTTGCCTCCTTGCTAAAGAAGGATTTGGGGATAAATAAGGGGAAATAGGCATTTTCATGGCCCGTTTCCTTGAACATCCCATCCAGTGCAGCCTGCATTTTCTCCCAAATTGCATAACCATATGGTTTGATTACCATACAACCCCTCACCGCGCTGTTTTCCGCCAGGTCTGCTTTTACAACGAGTTCGTTATACCATTTGGAATAATCCTCGCTTCGTTTCGTCAAATTTTTACCCATCTACCGTACTTTGGCACAAAACTTGTGTCTTAATTAACAAAAATAGTTCGGTAAAACTAACTATTTTTAGTATGTTCAACAATATAAATCTACAACGATGATACATTCCCATATTTCACCCAAAACCGTGATAGCGCCCCTGGTATTATTAATGGCGGTGCTGTTGGTATCCTGCGGCTCCTACCAGCAGGCTTCCTATTATGACAATGATGGGATCTATACAGAAGGTACTGAGAGGGTTACAGTAAACAGGACATCGGAGCATCGGCCTGATACGCGGGTTAAAGATAATGATGGCATCTACGGGGATTACTTTGGGAGAAAGGCCGGGGAGATCGGCGAGATTATGGAGGATGAAGTTTTTACGGATGTAGACGGTTATTACAGCGACAGTGACCAGGAGGGGCAGGATACTATTGAAGAGGATTCCTATTTCAACTCAAATAACGATTATGAAGGCTATGCCGGCTGGGGTGATAACGCAACCAGTGTGAACATCAACATTTATGATGGCATGGGGTTCGGATTTTACGATTACGGCTGGGCCAATCCCTGGTTGTATTCGGGTTTCTATGGATATGGCTGGGGATTCAACAACCCCTGGAGATTCGGTTATAACAACCCGTGGTGGGGCGGAAACTTTGGATGGGGTTATGCCGGCTTTTACGGTAATGGCTGGGGAGGCTTTTACGGTAATGGCTGGGGAGGTTTCTACGGAAACGGCTGGGGAGGTTTTTATAATGCCTACTACTGTCCACCTTTTTATTATTCCAACGGTATATATTCCAATAACAACTACGCGTATAACAGGAGCAGGAGGGGCTACTACAACAGGAATTCCCTTGCTTCCAATTCCCTCAGGGGAAGGTCCAATATCGGAACCCGTTCCGGCGGGGATGCAGACCGGTACAGAACAAATAGCGGCAGGTCAAATATCAGCAACAGAAATGGTGTCTCTGACCGAAGTTCCGTAAACAGTCGGAATGGTATCGCTTCCAGGAATTCAGCCGCTTATCGTAGTGGCACAACCTCCAGGCGAACAGTCAGTGCGGATGCAATAGCCCGAAACAGGGAATACCGCACCAGCAGGAGTACGCGGTCCGCACCCAGTTACAGCAGCAATTCTCGCTCCTATCAGACATACCGTGGTACACAGCCACGCAGCAGCACCTACAGCAGGGGGAATTCATCGGCTGACAGGTCCGGGAACGGGGTTTACAGAAGCACCACACCAAGGAGTTCCGGCAATTACAGGAGTTCCGGAAGCAGTAGTAACCCGCGCACGTCAGATTACCGTAGTTCAGGAAGCACTTCCAGGAGTTCAGGCACTTACAGGAGTTCAGGCAGCAGTTCCCCCAGGAGTTCCTCCGGAAGCGTGAGGAGTTCCGGTGGCAGTTCAAGGTCTTCGGGGAGTGTAAGGAGTTCCGGTGGCAGTTCCAGGTCTTCAGGGAGTGTAAGGAGCTCCGGTGGAGGTTCCAGGTCCTCCGGGGGACGAAGCGGTCGCTCTAATTAATTCTATCAACTGTTTAATCAGTCTTACTTAAAATCAGAAGCAATGAAAAGATATTATATTTTCATAATGGCAATGGTATGCGCTGCAGGCAGCGCCCAGAATATCAATGATGTCGTTCGGTATAGTACGGAAAACCTTCAGGGTACCGCACGCTTCCAGGCAATGAGTGGGGCTTTCGGGGCTTTAGGCGGAGACCTGAGTGCCCTGAATGTGAACCCGGCAGGATCTGCGGTTTTCACTAACAGCCTGTTCACTGTATCTGGGTCCAATTACAATAGCACTTCGGATGCTGTTTTTTCTAACAGCACCAACAGCCGGGAACTCAATTCCCTGGAATTGAACCAGGTGGGTGGGGTTTTTGTTTTCA
>JBGTLT010000150.1:0-3967 GCA_041743975.1 Zeaxanthinibacter sp. | reverse complement strand
GGACGAAAACGTCCTGAACTTCATGGGCCGTAAGGAGTATGAATCTTCAATCATGGCCACTGAAAATATTGAGGCCACTGTCATGTTTATTGATGTCTGTGGTTTTACGGCCATTGCCGAAAACACCCAGCCCGATGTGGTAGTGAATATGCTGAACACTTATTTTGATGTGATGGTAAAGGAGATCATCGCTCAGCAAGGGTATGTGGACAAATTTATCGGAGACGCCATTATGGCCGTGTTTCGCGAAAAGTTCCATTTAGACCGGGCCATAGATACGGCTCTGGCAGTTCGGGATCGGATAAATCAACTTCCTGTTGTGGAAGGAAACCATTTTAAACCAAAAGTATCCATTGGCATTAAAAGCGGGGAAATGATTTCAGGGAACATCGGGTCTTCCAGCCTGAAAAGATTGGATTATACGGTCATTGGCGATACGGTCAATACAGCTTCCCGCCTGGAGAATGCAGCGGGTGAAAACCAGATCATCATCTGCGAGACATGTTATCAACAGGTGAAGGAGGCCTTCCGGTGTAAAAAAATTGGAAGTATTTCATTAAAGAACAAAGCAAAACCTATTACCCTCTATGAAGTATTGGAATAAATTGGACGCCAATAGGGATGTGGAAATGTGCTTCGCTGCTTGCCCGAACATGCCATCAGGTATGGGCGGGCGCTCAGCATGACAATCCTTCGCTATGCTCAGGATGACAATTGCTTCGTGCTTCGCTATGGTCATGCTCAGCCTGAAAAGCGGCTGTCACATTGAGTAGTCGAAATGTGCTTCGCGTGCGCTCAGCATGACAAGAATGCTAATCTAATAGCGTAGTCGAAATGTATTGCCACAACCAACCAGGATTCATTTAACGAGTACATCAACCATGGCCCCCCTCGCGACAATTATTTGATCCGTAGTACCCAGGAAGAGCCCGGTTTCCACAATTCCCGGGATGTGCTGCAAAAGGACCTCCAGGGCGGGCAGGTCTTCCCATTGGGAGATATCGAGGTCTGCGATACAGTTATTTTCATCGGTCTTATAGGGTGTTCCGTCAACCATCCGGAGTTGGGGTGACAGTCCCAGTTTATGCAATTCAGCTATGATGTTTTTGGTTGCAAAAGGAATGGTCTCGATGGGGAGCCTGAAGGTGCCCAACCGCTCGACCGACTTTGCAGAGTCGGCAATGATCACATTGAATTTTGAATTGTGTGCCAGGACTTTTTCCCGCAACAGGGCACCCCCACCACCTTTGATCAGCCGGAGCCGGGGATCAAATTCATCGGCCCCGTCTATGTTGATGTCCAGGATCCCGGCCTCTTCCAGTGAAAGCAGCGGGATGCCGCATTCTACCGCGAGTTTGGCCGTAGCTTCGGAGGATGGCACCCCCCGGATATCAAGCCCTTTGCTAACTTCGGCCCCCAGTTTCCGGATCATACAGGCCGCGGTGGACCCGGAACCCAGGCCTGCAACCATTCCGTTTTTTATCAATTTGACGGATTCAGCCGCCGCCAGTTTCTTTTCGGTATCGCGATTCATGATTTGCTATTTAGTTGCATCCTAAAGGTAAGCCAAAGGCAGGGAAGCCAGCCCTCAAATTCGCATTGGAAAGGAGAAGGTTTTCACAGGAAAGGAACTAACGGACAGCCCATCCAAAAAGGGTCGGGTACTTCATGCATAGTATTTTTACAGCTGAAAAAATTACAGTAGAAGGCTGTTATCCTTTTTAAATTCGTTTTGTAATTTTACTTTTAAATGAAAAGAACAGCATGATTCCACAGGTTGATGAATACATACGGAGTGCCACAAAGTGGCAGGCCGAACTGGCGGAATTAAGAAGGATCCTCCTCGGCAGCCAACTGACCGAAACTTTCAAGTGGCGTGCCCCTTGTTATACCCTTGATAACAAGAACGTGGCCATACTGGGGGAATTAAAAGCGTATTGCGTGCTGGGTTTTTTTAAAGGTGCCCTGTTACAGGATACCGCGGGAATCCTGAAAAAACCCGGGGAAAATACTCAGGCGGCGCGAATGGTACGTTTCAGCAGTGTACAGGAAATAACGGAGATGGAAGCCATTCTGAAGGCTTACGTCAATGAAGCCATAGCCGTGGAAAAAGCCAATTTAAAGGTGGATTTTAAAGAGAAATCGGCACTTGTATTCCCTCCGGAATTCCAAACCAAGCTTCATGAAAACCCGGCCCTGAAAACCGCATTTGAGGCATTGACCCCGGGAAGACAGCGGGCCTACAACCTTTATTTCTCCGCCGCCAAACAAACCCCAACCCAGGTATCCCGGATCGAGAAAAGCCTGAAACGGATCCTGGTGGGTAAAGGCTTAACGGATCGGTAAGGCATATCCTTTACAGGATGCAACTAATGCAACTTTATTTATTTATCTAACATCCCTGCCTAGCAGGACCGATCCGTCCGGTGCTAATAGTATGGGTTTAATGTTGAGATTTACATGCCCTATCTTCTTAACCAACAAGCATGGAACCCCCACTCAAATATGCATTGAAATCTAGATGGTTTTATCAGGAAATGGACTTTTTCCAGGAATTTCGGTCACCCGGATTCAGGAATCATCATATATCGCATCAATTAGCTTCTGTATACTTTGGCCAAACGATTCTTCCCTTACATCAAGGCATTTGCTGTCCTTTAGCCTTCCAACAATTGCATCTAGGTTATTTCGAAGAGCCAATAATCGGGTGTTCTGGTTATTTAAGTCCCTTGTATCAAGCTTCTTTTTTTGATATCCCCGGATCAGTTTCTGGTTCGCTTCGATTTGTTTATCAATTTCAGTAATTGTTTTTAATGTAAAATCAGACTGAAAGAAATCGTCATCAAGATAACAGGCAATAAATTTTTTGTTTGTTCGATATTTTTCAAGGAAAAATGTATCAATAGTTTCCATGGCCACCCAGGCCGATCGTAAGCTTTTATTTGATACCAAGGATACAGTAACAGTGGCTTCACTTATTGAATTCTCAATGAACTCCTTTATCGCTGTTCCAGCTATCATATCAACCTCATCAATGATAACATCGATATCCTCCTTCTCAAGGGCCTCTTTTATTCGGAATGCCACCTCGCGGTCATTATGGTTATAAGATATAAAGATCCTAGCGTCCTGATCAATAAATGGAACATTTACTCCAGGCGCTTGCTTCCTATACAACTTTTTATGGTACAGGTAGACCAGAAGCAACTCCAACGGGATAAGAAAGAGTGCTGATGTTTTCAGGATATTGCCATATGCCAGGTAGGTTGGTCTATTTTGACCCGACGCTGCAAAGGGTTGTAATACAATAACAAGCAACGTACCCAATACGAACAACCCGGAAAGGATAACGATCTCAGGAGCGTTAATCTTTTTAGTCCTTTCCTTTATTTGATACAACACTAAAATAGGGCCAATATACAATAGGATAAACCAGAGCCATGGAATATAAACAAGTCCGCGGTATTTACCGCTGTAGGTTTGTAAAATCAGTACAAGGAACAAGACAATAAAACCAGTTAAAAAAATGCTCAACAAGCGCTTGCGTAACTGTCGAATAGTTTTCATTTATTGCTTGTTTAACACACTCCACAGATTGGATTTTATCAAATGATCCTGCCCGGTGTGTTTGCTTGGTTTCTTCAGATTAGCCTCTTCTTCATTTTCCTTTAACTCATATTCATAAACCAGCGCAATAACTTTATGGTCTTCTGTAAACATGACATTTCTTAGTTTCTCTGGAAATCCGATAGCCCCGGTATCTAGCCAAGACATTGCTATTCTCCGGTTTACCTTCTTCCTTTTATCCGGGATAAAGCCTATATCCGTCACGATAAATACGAACACCCGGAAATATCCGGGATTCGGAAACAACAGGGCTGATATATATTCTTTAAACGAAAAGCTATTATCAACCATATTCACATTCCAACGATTGGGGGGTTTTTTCGAAAATCCCACATCATCG
>JBGTLT010000149.1:0-41093 GCA_041743975.1 Zeaxanthinibacter sp. | reverse complement strand
CTCGCTGCCATGGATGCCGTTATCAAACTCTTGGAACCATGGGATGAGGTAGTTTCCACCAACGACCTGTATGGGGGGAGCTACCGGCTTTTCAAACAGGTGTTTGAGAAGTTCGGCATCAAATTCCATTTTGTGGGGATGCAGGACCTCAATGCCATCGCCGGACTTATCACAGATAAGACCAGGCTGATCTGGGTGGAGACACCAACCAACCCCATGATGAATATCATAGACCTGAAAGGGGTATCCGAATTGGCCAAAAAACACAAAGTGCTGATGGCTGTTGACAATACCTTCGCCACCCCCTACCTGCAACTGCCACTTGACCTGGGGGCCGATATCGTAATGCACTCCGCCACAAAATACCTGGGTGGCCATAGCGATGTGGTGGTGGGGGCTTTGGTTGTAAAGGATAAATCGCTGGCTGAAAAACTGTATTTTATCCAGAATGCCAGCGGTGCTGTCTGCGGGCCTATGGATAGTTTCTTGGTGCTGAGGGGCATCAAGACCCTGCATGTCAGGATGCAAAGGCATTGTGAAAACGGGGCGGTGATCGCTCAATACCTGGCATCGCACCCCAAAATAGATAAAGTATACTGGCCAGGTTTTGAGGCTCATCCCAACCACGCCATAGCGAAAAGGCAGATGCGCGATTTTGGGGGGATGATCTCATTTGTACCCAAAGGAGGCAATTATGAGGCTGCTATTAAAATTGTGGAGCGTTTGCAACTGTTCACACTGGCCGAATCCCTGGGTGGGGTGGAAAGCCTGGCGGGCCACCCGGCGAGCATGACCCATGCCAGTATCCCGAGAGCGGAACGTGAAAAGAGCGGGGTTGTGGATTCCCTGATCCGGCTCAGTGTGGGCATTGAGGACGTGGCAGACCTTATAGCCGACCTGGAGCAGGCAATTGGGTGATCTGTTGTTGCAAAATGGCAGTAAGGATGCCTGCCTTCATCTGTATCATCCCAAAACCCTGATTATGGCGATCCCAATTGTCATATTTTTAAAAAAAGTAGGTGTAAATTACAGAAATAGCATAATTTTGGGCTTGTATTTTTAAATCGATAAAATAATACCGTAATCAAGTAGATCATATGGAGGAAAAGATCAATTCATTTATGGATGTTGTAAAGTCCAGGAATGGACATGAACCTGAGTTTATCCAGGCGGTGCAGGAAGTAGCGGAAACCGTTATACCATACATTGCCCAACATAAAATTTATAATGGCAAGAATATCCTGTTGCGCATGGTGGAACCAGAGCGACTTATCTCCTTCAGGGTGGCCTGGGTGGATGACGATGGGGAGATCCATGTTAACCGGGGGTACCGTATACAGATGAATTCGGCAATTGGCCCATACAAAGGCGGGCTGCGTTTTCACCCAACCGTGAATGCCAGTATCCTGAAATTCCTGGCCTTTGAACAGGTATTCAAAAACAGCCTGACCACCTTGCCAATGGGCGGGGGAAAAGGGGGATCTGATTTTGACCCCAAAGGTAAATCGGATGATGAGGTGATGCGGTTTTGCCATTCCTTTATGACCGAACTTTGCCGGCATATAGGGCCCAATACGGATGTTCCCGCCGGGGATATCGGTGTAGGGGCACGGGAGATCGGATTCCTGTTCGGGATGTATAAAAAGATTCGGAATGAATTCACCGGGGTGCTAACCGGGAAAGGGCTTTCCTGGGGTGGATCCAAGATCCGGCCGGAAGCTACAGGATACGGCACAGTCTATTTCGCACAGAGCATGTTGAAAACCCGGGGGGAAGATATCAACGGGAAGGACGTGGTCATTTCAGGCTCGGGCAACGTTGCCCAGTTTGCCGCTGAAAAGGTGATCCATCTGGGGGGCAAAGTACTGACACTATCCGACTCCTCCGGTTATATCCATGATCCCGACGGGATTGACGCCAACAAACTGGAATATGTCATGGAGCTCAAAAACCATAAAAGGGAGCGAATTTCAGAATACACCGAAAAATACAAGAGCGCCAGATTCCATAATGGGAGGTCCCCCTGGGAGGTGAAGTGCCAGATTGCACTGCCCTGTGCAACCCAAAATGAACTGGACGGCGAAAGTGCCAAAACGCTTATCAATAATGGCTGCATTTGTGTAGCTGAAGGCGCCAATATGCCTTCGACCCCGGATGCTATCCATGAGTTCCATAATGCAAGGATATTATTTGCGCCTGGGAAGGCATCCAATGCAGGGGGTGTTGCCACTTCCGGCCTGGAAATGTCCCAGAATTCATTAAGGATCAGCTGGACACGGGAAGAAGTGGATGAAAGGCTGAAGGGTATCATGGAAGATATCCACGATTCCTGTATTGAATATGGCAGGGAAAAAGACGGGTATTGCAACTATGTAAAAGGGGCCAATATCGCCGGCTTCGTGAAGGTTGCCGATGCCATGCTTGCACAAGGCGTCATCTAATACGGAACATCAAAAAGGTAGCCGGGAAGTTGTCCGGGGTCATCCCCGCGGTTTCCCGGCTATTTTATATCCGGGTGTAGTGTTCCCCGGCATATTTTGGTTGTCCCCGAATCGCCCGAAAATCGGTTTATCTTTGCAGCATCAATTCGGCCAATTATGCAGATCACCACCCGGGCTATTGTCCTATCCTGTTTAAAATACGGGGACTCAAGCCTGATCGTAAAAGCATTTACGGAATCCGACGGCTTAAAAACATACCTGCTTAAGGGGGTGCTTGCCTCCCGGAAAGGAAGGCTGAAGACGGCCTATTTCCAGCCCCTGATGCAACTTGAACTTGTGGCCACGCACCGCAATAAGGGGACTTTGGAACGCATCTCAGAGGCCCGGATCAATTTCCCCTATAGCAGTGTGCATACAGACATCTCCAAAAATGCCCTGACGATGTTCCTGGCAGAAATGCTGGGGAATTGTATCCGGGAAGAGGAACGGAATGCCTCCCTTTTTAATTTTCTGGAATCAGCCCTGCAGTGGCTGGACACCCATGAGAGGATCGCCAATTTCCACCTGCTATTTTTGCTTGAATTGACTAAATATTTGGGGTTTTACCCGGATACAAACCATAGCGATGCGCCGTATTTTGACCTGGTCGAAGGCGCATTCACCACACAGCCTGCTGCACACCCAAGCTTGTCCGGTAAAAAACTAGACGACTTCCGGGCCTTCTTTGGTATAAATTTTGATGCTATTCACACAATCAAACTGGGAAAAAAAGACCGCCTGGAACTAGTGCAAAACCTTATTTTTTATTTTGAAGTACATTTGCACGGATTTAGAAAACCCCGATCCCTTGCCATTTTAAATGAAGTTTTCAATTGATATGTTCCGAGATGCATTTTGCTTCTTACTGCTATACTGCCTGCTGCCTGTAACTGCCCAGGAAGTCACCGTATATGAATTTGAAACACGGATCCCTGTACCCAACGTTGCCATATATAACAATGACAGGTCCAAAACCGTCCTATCGGATTTGGACGGGACGGCAGACCTCTCCGAATTTGACCGGGATGAACGCCTCACCTTTAAACACATCGGGTATCAAACCAGACGAGGGGCCAAGTTCCATTTCCTGAGAAGGGGCAACCTGGTTTTTTTGTTGGCTGCTCCAGAGCAACTCGATGAAGTGGTGCTGTCCATTTCGAAATGGGAACAGCAGAAACGGAATATCCCGCAAAAGATCACCGCCATCACCGCCAGGGATATCGAATTCACCAATCCCCAGACCGCCGCTGACATGCTTCAGGGCAGTGGACAGGTATTTGTCCAAAAAAGCCAGTTGGGGGGTGGAAGCCCGATGATCCGGGGTTTTGCCACCAACAGGCTTTTGCTTTCCGTAGATGGGGTTCGGATGAACAACGCAATATTCCGGGGTGGGAACCTGCAGAATGTGATCTCCATTGACCCTTTTACCATCAAGAGGACCGAAGTGATCTTTGGTCCCGGTTCGGTTATTTACGGTAGTGATGCCATCGGGGGGGTGATGAATTTCCTGACTGATGAGGCGCGGTTCGCAGACCATGACAGCCTTGCCTTTTCGGGACATTCCAATTACAGGTATGCGACCGCTAATTCTGAAAACACGGGGCATCTCGATTTCAATTTCGGGAAAAGGCGATGGGCGTTTTTATCCAGCGTTTCCTATAACAATTTTGGCGACCTGAAAATGGGAAAGCACGGACCGGATTCCTACCTGCGGAACTCCTATGTCATTACCCGGGACGGGGAGGATATGCTGGTGGAAAATACAGCACCCCGCAAACAGGTACCCACAGGCTATGACCAGTTAAGCCTGCTGCAAAAGATTAGCCATAAACCCACCAACAACCTGCAGTATGACCTGGGGTTGTATTATTCGGAGACATCGGATTATTCACGGTATGACAGGCTGATAAGGCCCAACAATTCGGGAGATGGCCTCCGCTCCGCCGAATGGTATTACGGCCCGCAAAAGTGGTTTATGGGGAATTTCGTTGTGACCAAAAAGGGCAGGGGAAAATTCTATGACGGGGTTAAGCTCACCACCGCCTATCAATATTTTGAAGAAAGCAGGAATGATCGCGATTTTCAGGAACCGGTACGCTTTTCCACCATGGAAAAGGTAGATGCCTTATCAGCTAATATTGACCTGGAAAATAAAAAAATAGGGGATCTCCGGTTGTATTATGGTGCAGAATATATTTTTAACAGGGTAGGTTCCCGGGGGAGCCAACAAAATGTGCAGACAGGCACATCGGCCGCTGCCCCTTCCAGGTACCCGGATGGGTCTACCTGGCAGACCCTTGCCGGATATCTCAGTGCAGAGTACAAGGCCAGGCCCAATGTCACCTTCCTGTCTGGCATGCGCTACAGTCATGTATGGCTGGATGCGGACTTCGATAAAACATTCTATCCATTCCCTTTTGACACAGCCAATCTTAGCAATGGCGCCCTGACAGGAAGTTTGGGAATCAGCTGGTTCCCAAAGGCAGACCTGAATGTAACGATCAATGGTTCAACTGGTTTCAGGTCCCCCAACATGGATGACGTGGGGAAGGTTTTTGAATCCGAACCGGGGGCGGTTGTAGTGCCCAACCCCAACCTGCTCCCCGAGTATGCATACAACGCGGAGGCAGGGTTAAAAAAGAATTTCAATGATAAACTGGTCCTCAAAAGCGCCGCATTTTATACCTACCTTGTTGATGCCCTGGTGCGCCGAGATTACGAGTTTAACGGGCAAAGTGAGATCCTCTATAACGGCGAACTGAGCAGGGTGCAGGCGATACAAAATGCAGCGCGGGCATATGTATATGGACTTGAATTAGGGGCGGAGGCATACATTACGGATCAGCTGTCCCTGGTTACCAACCTAACCTTCACCAAAGGGACCGAAGAAGATGACGGTGGTGTTGATACCCCGGCAAGACACGCCGCTCCCAATTTTGGAGACTTCCATGTGATCTGGACCGACCAGAAATGGAAAGCTGATGTTTTTCTGAATTACAACGGGGAAATCGCTTTTGAGGACCTTACACTCTCTGAAAGGAGTAAGGACTACATATACGCAGTTGATGCCAATGGGAATCCTTTTACCCCGGCATGGTACACCCTCAATTTGAGGTCACAATACCTTTTTAGCAATGCCTTCAGGGCCACAATGGCTGTTGAAAATATTACGGACCAGCGCTACCGCTCCTACTCTTCGGGTATTGTGTCGGCCGGTACCAACCTCATACTGGGACTGGGCTATTCCTTCTGAACAAGAGGCTTTATAAACAGGGAAGGGTGCAGGGTTAACAGGTGGCCCCATAGCCGGCCTTATCTCTTATCAATTGCCCCGGTGTCCGGGCCATCGTCCTCCGTGGCTTCATGGATTTCTTCTTTCACATCATCAACAGCCTCTTCAATATCCTCGGTGGTTTCATCTGCGGCTTCTTCAATATCATCACCCACTTCTTCCATCTTCTGTCCTGCCCTTTCCGCATTCTCGGCACAACCATCACAGGATATCAGGGAAAAATTTAAAAGGAAAAGGGCAATAATAAACAGGTATGCTTTCTTCATTTTGACTATGTTTTGAAGTACATACGGATAAAGACAACGGTTGGATGCTATCTCCGGTTCGCTACTTCTTTGATAATCAGCAGGGCTTGTAGAAGTAGGGTTACAGTTCGTCGGAAAGACAACATTTTTACCAATATTTCAGGAAGGTAAATTTTTATTCCGGTATTTAACCATTGAATGGCAAGGGGGAAAGCGATCTTGTTATTGCCCATGCGGTAACCAGTACCAAAGGAGATGCCACAACCGGATCCTATAGTCTTTACTTCCCGGAAGCAGGGGAGTATGAACTGCCCGGGATGGGTATGCCTTTTATTTTAATTCCCTGCCCGGAGCAGAGCCTGCCACCTGGTTGGATCAAAGTGTTGTTGCCGTACGTTGATCCTTTAAAAACAGTGCCCATGTTATGATTGCCGGCACAAAATAAAAATCCCGACTACTCATTTCGGGATAGCCGCTGCCGACTACTTGCGGCAGGGACTTTTTTTGGGCTTGGCCCAGGCAATTTTTTGGTTTAAATTGATTAGTTTTGCGGTCTTAAATTAAAGCGCCTGAATTCGGTACAATGAAGTTTGAAGAATACAAGGGCCTCGATCTGCCGGGAGTTGCAAAAGACATCCTGGAATTTTGGGAGAGGGGTCATATTTTTGAGAAGAGTATTACCAGCCGCGAAGGCGGGAAGCCCTTTGTATTCTATGAGGGGCCACCATCTGCCAATGGCATGCCGGGGATCCATCATGTGATGGCCCGAACCATAAAGGATATTTTCCCCAGGTATAAGACCATGAAAGGCTACCAGGTAAAACGGAAGGCCGGATGGGATACACACGGTTTGCCTATAGAATTGGGGGTGGAGAAGGAACTGGGGATCACCAAGGAGGATATCGGCACAAAAATATCCATTGAAGAATATAACGAAGCCTGCAAGAAAGCCGTCATGCGGTATACGGACGTCTGGAACAGCATGACCGAAAAGGTTGGGTATTGGGTAGATATGGACAATGCCTATATAACCTACAAGTCCAAATACATGGAATCTGTCTGGTGGTTGTTGAAGCAGATCTACGACAAGGGCCTTATCTATAAAGGCTATACCATTCAACCCTATTCCCCCAAAGCAGGTACGGGCCTCAGTTCCCATGAACTGAACCAACCCGGCACATACCAGGACGTTACAGATACCACAGTGGTGGCACAGTTCAGTATCCAGCCCTCCGGCTCATACGGCAATTCGGTTTGGGAGGCTTTTCGCCTGGCCCAACCTGCTGGCGTTCCCGCGGAAGTTTATTTCCTGGCATGGACCACTACCCCCTGGACCTTACCGTCCAATACAGCACTGACCGTAGGCCCCGGCATTCAGTATGCGCTAGTGGAAACCTTCAACCAGTACACCCATACTCATGGATATGTGGTTCTTGCGAATAAGCTCGTGGGCGCGCAATTTGGCGGAAAATTTTATGAGTCGGACTCCGATACAGATTTCAGTACCTACACCTCAGAAAGCAAGAAGATCCCCTACCGGGTAGTGGGAGAGACAAAGGGTAAGAACCTGGTGGGACTATCCTATGAACAATTGCTGGACTATGCCCTGCCTTTTGAAAACCCTGAAAATGCCTTCCGGGTCATCGCAGGGGATTTTGTGACTACGGAAGATGGTACCGGTATTGTTCATACAGCACCCACCTTCGGGGCCGATGATATGCAGGTAGCCCGGAAGGCAGAGCCTCCCGTACCGCCAATGTTGGTATTGGATGACAACCACAACCCGGTGCCACTGGTGGACCTGCAGGGAAAATTCCGGCCGGAAATGCGGGAACTTGCCGGGAAATATGTGAAGAATGAATACTATGAGGATGGCGAAGCTCCAGAAAGGTCTGTAGATGTGGAGATTGCTATAAAGCTCAAGGAAGAGAACAAGGCTTTCAGGGTAGAAAAATATACGCACAGCTACCCCAATTGCTGGCGTACGGATAAACCTATCCTCTACTATCCCATGGATTCCTGGTTTATAAAGGTTACCGAAGTCCGGGACAGGATGTTCGAACTGAACCAAACCATCAACTGGAAACCCAGGGCCACCGGGGATGGCAGGTTTGGGAACTGGCTGGCCAATGCCAATGACTGGAACCTTTCAAGGTCCCGCTACTGGGGGATACCCTTACCAATTTGGCGTACCGCGGATGGCAGGGAAGAAATTCTCATCGGTTCCGTAGCGCAGCTGAAATCCGAAATGATGAAGGCAATGGAGGCGGGGGTACTGGAGAAGGATATATTCCCGGATTTTGTGGCAGGGGACATGAGTGAAGAGAATTATGATACGATTGACCTTCATAAGAATGTGGTGGACAAGATTTTATTGGTTTCCCCTTCCGGAAAACCCATGTATCGGGAAAGTGACCTGATCGATGTCTGGTTTGACAGCGGATCCATGCCCTATGCCCAGTGGCACTATCCATTTGAAGGGGATGCCGGAGGGGTCCAGAACATCCCGTTCCCTGCTGATTTTATAGCGGAAGGGGTAGATCAGACCAGGGGGTGGTTCTATACCCTCCATGCAATTGCTACGATGGTCTTTGATTCCGTCGCCTTTAAGAATGTGCTTTCCAACGGCCTGGTCCTCGATAAGGACGGCAAAAAAATGTCGAAGCGGCTCGGCAATGCTGTGGATCCCTTTGAGACCATGGACCTGCATGGTGCGGATGCCACCCGCTGGTACCTGATTTCCAATGCGAATCCATGGGATAACCTTAAATTTGACATGGAAGGGATCGTGGAAGTAAAGCGTAAATTTTTTGGCACCCTTTACAACACCTATTCCTTTTTCGCACTCTATGCAAACATAGATAATTTTACCTATGCCGAAGCGGATATCCCCAAACAGGATCGCCCCGAAATAGATCAATGGATCCTCTCGGAATTACATACCCTGATCCTACAGGTGGACGAGGCCTATGCGGACTATGAACCTACCAGGGCCACGCGGGCTATCGCCGATTTTGTACAGGAGAACCTGAGCAATTGGTATGTCAGGTTGTGCAGGAGGCGTTTCTGGAAGGGGGATTACCAACACGATAAGATAGCAGCCTATCAGACCTTATATACCTGCCTGGAGACCATTGCCAAATTAGCGGCCCCGGTTGCTCCATTTTATATGGATCAGCTTTACCGTGACCTGACGACTCCCACCGGAAGGGAGGCATTTGAAAGTGTCCATTTAGCGACCTTTCCTGCCTATGATTCGGCCATGGTGGATGAGGCGCTTGAAAGCAAAATGCAGAAGGCGCAAACCATCGCCTCTTTGGTGTTGTCCATTCGCCAAAAGGAAAAAATAAAAGTGCGCCAGCCTTTGAAGAAGATCATGATCCCGGTCCTTGATGAACAGCAACGACGGGAAATTGAGGCGGTTGCGGAATTGATCAAATCAGAGGTTAATGTAAAGGAGATAGAGTTGCTCGACGATGCCTCCGGTGTTTTGGTAAAGCAGATCAAACCTAACTTCAAAGTACTGGGCCCTGTTTACGGGAAGGATATGAAACAAATTTCCCTGGCAATCGGTAAATTACAACAGGCTGATATCCAAAAAATCGAACAGGATGGCGAAATATCACTTGATTTAGATAATAAAAGTATTATCTTACAGTTACAGGATGTGGAGATAACTTCCCAGGATATTGAAGGCTGGTTAGTGGCAACATCAGGAGGGCTTACCGTGGCATTGGATATCACTATCAATGAAGACCTGAGACAAGAGGGGATTGCCAGGGAACTGGTCAACAGGATCCAAAATCTTAGAAAAGAATCGGGTTTTGAGGTTACCGATAAAATAGATGTAAAAATTTTAAAAGACGGTTTTGTAGAAAAGGCGGTTGCCCGTAATATGAAATATATTAAAACGGAAACATTAACCGCAGATTTGGATTTTGAAGAAAAGATGGAAGAAGGAACCATTATTTCCTTTGATGAGGTCAATACAAAATTGCAAATACAAAAACATTAAAACTATGGGAGAAGAATTAAAAGTAAGGTACTCGGATAAGGAGCTTGAGGAATTCCGTGTGCTGATCGAAGAGAAGATAGTAAAAGCGAAGAGCCATCTCGAATTGTTGCGCAGTTCGTATATGAATGACGGGAATAACGGTACGGATGACACCTCCCCTACTTTTAAAGCCTTTGAAGAAGGTTCTGAAACAATGAGCAAGGAGGCCAACACCCAACTTGCCATCCGGCAGGAGAAATTTATCCGGGACCTTAAGAACGCTTTGATGCGAATAGAAAATAAAACCTTTGGAATTTGCAGGGTTACCGGTAAGCTCATCAATAAGGAACGCCTTAAACTTGTGCCGCATGCTACACTAAGCATAGAGGCTAAGAATATGCAAAAATAAAGCAGGCGCCCCCCGGGGCGCTTTTTTGTATACACCATGAAGCAGACCTGCCTACTCTTCCTCGTCTTGCTTGCCTCACAGGGAGTCCATTCCCAGAAGGTGATCCGCAAAGCTGTAATCAACCCTGGTATTTCCTTTTTTGAAATTGACACCGAAAATTGTTATCGGGTAGAAATCACTACTTCGGATACCCAGGAACTCAGGGTACAGGCGGTCCTGGATGGTGAATATGGTAAGGATCTCCTGGTCCGGGTAGAAGAAGAGGGCTCGACGGCCCGGGTTAGTGCCGGTTTTCAACCCAATTTTGTTGCTCCCAATGATAAGCTGAGTGCTCACAAGCTGGTTTCCATATCCCTTGTGATAAGCCTGCCGGCGCAACATCGGGTCCTGGTCAGCGGCACTGGTTCGGATGTTAGCATCAGCGGTTCCTATTCTGATCTGCAAGTGATCCTGAATGATGGACGCTGTCTGCTGAACGCAGTGGGAGAAAAAATAACAGTCCATACCCGCAGCGGTGACATCATCCTGAGGCACGCCAGGGGGAGTGTCACGGCACGGAGTAAATATGGAAAAGTCTTCAGGGAACCCTTTCCGGAGGGGGGCTCATTTTATACATTGGAAACGGTGACTGGCGATATTGAGCTCAGAAAATCCGATTAATGGCAATTATGGCCCCTGGTACCGGATTCTTGGATTGCATTGGTTATTTATCCCTATTTTTGCGCAATCTATTTACAAAATAATGCATTTTAAGAAACCCCTCCTGCTCATCCTTATTATTTTACTGGTGGATCAACTGAGCAAGATCTATATAAAAACCCATTTTGTACTAGGGGAACCGCTGGAAGTTTTCAGCTGGTTTAAAATTCTTTTTATTGAGAATGAAGGAGCGGCGTGGGGCACCAAGCTGAGTGACCTGATACCCGTTTCAGAGGAGGCAGGGAAGCTTATATTAACAATTTTCAGGCTCTTTGCGATCGTAGGTATCGGGTATTGGTTATATGATATCCTGCGTAAAAAGTCTTCAAGGACCCTAATCGTTGCTGTATCCCTTATTTTCGCGGGAGCCATGGGCAATATAATCGATTCTGTTTTTTATGGGCTTATATTCAATGACAGCATCCATCAGGTGGCCACCTTGTTCTCCGAAGAGCCCTATGGCAGCTTGTTTCATGGTAAGGTGGTGGATATGCTCTATTTCCCGATAATCGATACAACCTGGCCGCAGTGGGTACCCCTTGTAGGGGGTAACAATTTCCGTTTTTTTGAACCGGTATTCAATATCGCAGATACGGCCATCAGCACAGGCGTTGGCATCCTCATCGTATTTAATAAAAGGGCTTTCGGCAAAGAGGAATTTCAGAATTCATAGACCTTCAGGGGTGTCACACAATAGTTTAAAGCGACATCCTCACATCTGATATCTGTTATATCCGGGCCTGCTTCAAAAAGGGAAAGCCCCACTTTAATGATATCTGGCCGGCACCCTGCAATAAAGTTATCATAAAAACCCTTTCCATAACCTACCCTATTCCCATTCCGGTCAAAGGCCAGTAGCGGCATAAAGGCAAGGTCTATCTTTTCATGGGGTACTTCAATCCCCTCAACGGGTTCCGGTATGTTCCACCGGTTTTTTTCAAAACGGGTGCCATCGGTAAGCAGATAATTGACCAGGTTGGATCCAGCAACCGTTTTTGGGATCACAACCTGCTTGTCCTTCCCCTGCAGAATGGAAAGTATATAGCCGGTATCCACCTCGTTTTTTTCGGTTATTGACAAAAAAATATGGTAATACCGGAAACCCCAAATGGGCAATGGAAGCAGGTTATTGGCAATCGCTAAACTCGACTGCTGCAGTTGTTCCGGAGTGACCTTGGATCTGCGCAATAAATAATTAAACCGCAACTTTTGTTTCAACATAGTTGTCGATTCGTAGGAATGGGGAACCATCCGACAAAACTAATCCTTTGCGACAGCAAAGTAAATTTTGAAAAACAGCATCAAGATAAGGTACATACCAATTGTAATGAAATAGTTGTCCATGTGAATGCCTGGTTTTGACTTTTCTAAATGTAAATAAAAAATTAGTAATTCCCCCTATTAAGTGCTTCAATTCATCGATGAAATGCAAATATTCGTCTTACATGTTAAGAACTTTTGTAAGAAAATACGCTTGGCGCCTAAGTATTGAAAATTTATCTAGATGATAATCAATTAATTATAGCCCTGTTTATGAAGAAGTTTAAAGAAATGTTCAAATTGAAAAAAAATATTAACAGTGCTAAAAAAAATGTAAATAAAACACATTTAATTTTAAAAAACATAAAATTGCTGCCCGATACGCTAAAAAAGGAAGTAATATTGCTGCCTTTTACCATTTATTAAAGGTGGATTGGAGGGTGGTACAACCGGTGTAAGGCCTTTAAAAATATTTCCGTAACAAAAATACGCATAGGGTATTCTATATTTGTGCCTTAAATATAATTGCTCCATTGAGTTCCATGCCCAATTTACCAATTAAAATACAACTAGGCGCATTGCCGGATACCCCAGGGGTGTATCAGTTTTACGATTCAGACGGGAAGATCCTGTATGTAGGAAAAGCAAAGAACCTTAAAAAAAGGGTAGGATCTTATTTTGTAAAGATTCACGACCACGGGAAGACAAGGGTGTTGGTCAAAAAGGTAAGCGCCATACGGCACATTGTGGTCCCCACAGAATCTGATGCGCTCCTCCTGGAAAACAACCTGATAAAGATGTACCAGCCCAGGTACAATGTTTTGATGAAGGATGATAAGTCCTATCCCTGGATCTGCATCAAAAAGGAACGTTTCCCCAGGATTTTCCCCACCCGGAAGCTTATCCGGGACGGGTCTGAATATTTCGGGCCCTATACCAGCATGCGGACGGTTAAAACACTGCTGGACCTTATCAGGAGCGTCTACCCGCTGCGTACCTGTAATTATGAGCTGTCCGAGGAAAAGATACATACAGGGAAATACAAGCTATGCCTGGAATACCACCTTGGTAACTGCAAAGGACCCTGCGAGGGCTTGCAGGGCGCAGATGAATACCACCGGCAGATCGACGATATCCGGGAAATACTGAAAGGCAATTTCAAATCGAGCCTTCAGTATTTCAGGTCCCAGATGAAACGGCTGGCAACAGATTTGAAATTTGAGGAGGCCCAGCGCATCAAGGATAAAATTGAGGTGCTGGAAAATTACCAGGCCAAGTCCACCATAGTTAACCCCAGGATCAACAATGTGGATGTTTTCAGCATCGTTTCGGACCAGGGGTTTGCCTATGTAAACTTTCTCCAGCTCTCCCATGGTTCCATTGTCCGGTCCCACACGATGGAGATCAAAAAGATGCTGGATGAGGATGACCGGGACCTGCTGCAACTGGCCATAATCGATATCCGGGAACGGTTCAACTCCCAGTCGGGCGAATTGTATGTCCCCTTTCAGGTGATGGTCAACCCAACGATAAAAGTGACGGTTCCCAAACTGGGTGATAAGAAGAAAATTCTGGAGCTATCAGAGCGAAACGCGAAATTCTTCAGACAGGAACGCTTCAAGCAGATCAAGGTTTTAGACCCGGATCGCCATGCCAGGAGGATCATGGGTCAGATGCAAAAAGACCTTCGACTCTCTGCAGAACCGGTCCATATTGAATGTTTTGATAATTCCAATATCCAGGGTACCAACCCGGTAGCCGCCTGCGTGGTTTTCAGGAATGGGAAACCGTCCAAGAAGGAATACAGGAAATTCAATATAAAGACCGTGTCTGGCCCTGATGATTTTGCATCGATGGAAGAAGTGGTATTCAGGCGCTATAAACGACTGTTGAACGATGGGGAGGATTTGCCGCAACTGGTAGTCATTGACGGGGGCAAAGGGCAGTTATCAGCAGCATTAAAAAGCCTTGAATTATTAGGCCTTAGGGGGGAAATTGCCATTATTGGAATTGCCAAAAGGTTGGAGGAGATCTATTTTCCTGATGATGCCATTCCCCTCTACCTGGATAAGAAATCGGAATCCCTGAAGATTATACAACAACTGCGGAATGAAGCCCACCGGTTTGGAATAGCGTTTCACCGGAATAAAAGGAGCAAGGCTGCTATCAGTTCAGAGCTTGTAGGAATGGAAGGCATTGGGGAAAAGACAGCTGAGCTGTTGCTGAAAAATTTTAAATCCGTTAAACGCATAAAAGAAGCCTCTGTAAGTGAGCTGGAACGCATTGTTGGGAAGACAAAAGCAGCGAAAATCTATAAAAACTTCCATTAAACTAGTATCTTATACCAATGCAAAAATCAGTTTTGATTCTCTTATTCATTGCTTCCTCTTTAAGCTGCATGGTACGGGGCCAGAACCAATCACCACCTGTAAAGGTAGGGTTGGTCCTGAGCGGTGGCGGTGCCAAGGGCCTGGCCCATATCGGGGCCCTTAAGGTCATTGAGGAGGCGGGGGTTCATATAGATTATATCGGTGGCACCAGTATGGGTGCCATCGTGGGGGCATTGTACGCTGCAGGATATTCCGCCCAGGAACTCGATTCTATTTTCCGGACCACTGATTTTACAAGCCTTATCCAGGATAACCTCCCCAGGAACGCCAAAACATTCTACGAAAAGGAGGATTCTGAACGGTACGCGCTGACATTGCCATTCAATAATTTCCGGATTTCCTTCCCTCCTGCCTTTTCCGGTGGCCAGAACATCTATAACGAGTTGGTCCGTCTTTTGTACCATGTAAAGGATATCCGCGATTTCAATAAATTGCCTATCCCGTTTTTCTGTATAGCTACAGATGTGGAAACCGGGACGGAGGTCCTTCTGAATAAGGGGTATCTGCCGGAAGCCATTTTGGCCAGCGGTACCTTCCCATCGTTGTTTGAGCCGGCTGAGGTAAACGGGAAGATATTGATAGACGGGGGTGTCCTCAACAACTACCCTGTAGAGGAGGTCATTGAAATGGGCACTGATTTTATCATCGGGGTAGACGTACAACACGGTCTTCGGGACCGGGAATCCCTGTTATCTGCCACTGAAGTATTATTGCAGATCAACAATTTCAGAACGGTTGGAATGATGAGAACAAAGAGCAAGCTGACCGATATTTATATAAAGCCAAGCATGGATTCCTTTTCAGTGATCGATTTCAACCTGAAGGAGAAAATAATACAGAATGGGGAGGATGCGGCAAGGGAGCATCTCGAGGCGCTGAAAGCATTGGCAGTAAGGCAGGGGGTGGTTTCTCGCAAGCCTGTACATATAAAACCCCAGGAGAACATCGTGGTAAACAGGCTCGTAGTATCCGGCAATAACAATTACACCCGTGGCTATGTCAAGGGCAAATTGCGGTTTAACCTGGCAGAGGAAATAAGTTTTAACAAATTGCAGCAGGGGATCAGCAACCTGGCAGCAACCGGAAATTTCCAGACCATCCGATATAAATTGATCTCCAACGGCCTGGGGGAAGATTTGCTCCTCAGCCTGTCTGAGAATCCCAGCAAAACATTTATAAGGATGGGGGCCCATTATGACGACCTCTATAAAAGTGCCGCGCTGATCAACCTCACCCATAAAAATTTCCTGATCAAAGATGATGTGGCCTCTTTTGATTTTATCCTTGGCGATAACCTTCGGTATAATTTTGAATATTATGTGGATAAAGGTTTCTACTGGAGTTTCGGACTCAGCTCCAGGCATAATGAATTTAATGCTGCTATCGATTACAGCGTTATCCAATCCAATTTCGACGTGCCATCCAATATCAATGTCAACAAGATAAATCTGGAGGTTTCCGATTTTACCAGCCAGGTCTACCTGCAAACCGTTTTGAAGGAGGAATTTTCAATCCTGCTGGGCCTGGAACACAAATCCTTAAAATACAGTACCACTACCCTGAACGAAGTTACCAATATGGCACCCGCCGCCCCCCGAACCATTTTTGAAAAAAGCGATTATGTCAGCACCTATGGGCAAGTGCTCCTCGATACCTATGATGATAAATATTTCCCGAGCAAAGGCCTCTTCTTCAGTGGTGATTTTCATTTCTATCTCATGTCATCCGACTTTAATGATAATTTCAGGCAATTCTCAATCGCAAAAGCCAGGATGGGCGCTGCATTCCCCCTTATTGACAAGGTATCGATGAATGTGGAGACCGAGGGGGGTTTTAAATTGGGCATCTCCGGGGTGGCGGCACTCGATTTTATCCTGGGAGGGTATGGCAATAACCTCATCAATAACTTTGTTCCCTTTCTGGGATACGATTTCCTGAGCATACCAGGGAATAGCTATGTGAAGGCATTGGCAGAAATCGACTATGAATTCGCGGCCAAAAACCACCTCATGTTTGCTGCCAATTTCAGCAATGCGGAAGACGACCTTTTCCGGACCGGGGAATGGTTTACAGCCCCTGATTATTCGGGCTATGGTCTGGGCTATGGTTGGGATTCTTTCTTTGGCCCGGTGGAGATCATGTATTCCTGGTCCCCGGAATTGAGGGAAGGCATTGTTTTTGTTAGCCTGGGGTACTGGTTTTAGATAAGAAAGAGCACCTGAATTCTTCATGGGAGACAGCCTTTTTTGCGATTGTTTGCCCGCGAAAACCGAGGGATATACTAAAAAGTATGCCGGTTTTTTCCGATATTTGCAGGAAGAATTCACACTGTATTACAGAACCGGATTCTCATTACAGCCTATCCCAGGGCAGGGTGGCATGGACGTAAGGTCCTTATTCCGGTAGTTAATCCATTCAATTCCATAACATATCATGTCACTTACGGATAAATCATCACTTCAATTACCAAAAGAAAACCAGGAAGCAGAGGATTTCCTCCCCCTGCTCGGTACGGACCATGTAGAACTTTATGTGGGCAATGCCAAACAATCGGCATATTATTATATGGCAGCCTGGGGCTTTCAACCCCTGGCCTATGCCGGCCTGGAAACCGGATTAAAGGACCGGGTGTCCTATGTGTTGCAACAGGACAAGATACGGTTGGTGCTGACCTCCCCTTTACGGGCCGGCGGGGAAATCAACAGGCACATAGAATCACATGGCGACGGGGTTAAGGCTATTGCATTATGGGTAGACGACGCCACCAAAAGTTATGAGGAAACCACGAAAAGGGGGGCGGAAAGCTATTTCGAACCAAGGACCCTTACCGACAGCGAAGGAGCGGGCGAAGTGGTCCTTTCGGGTATCCGCACCTATGGCGAAACGGTCCATGTTTTTGTGGAACGCAGGAACTATACAGGCCTCTTTATGCCGGGATTTCGGAAATGGGAACCCTTTTACAGGCCTTCCGCGATTGGCTTAAAATATATCGATCACATGGTGGGGAATGTGGGGTGGAATGAAATGAACAAATGGTGTGATTTCTATGCAAAGGTAATGGGATTTGCCCAATTGGTGTCCTTTGATGACAAGGATATATCCACCGAGTACACCGCCCTTATGAGCAAGGTGATGAGCAATGGAAACGGGCGCATCAAATTCCCGATAAATGAACCAGCGGACGGCCGGAAAAAGTCACAGATTGAAGAATATATTGAATTTTATAATGGGGCAGGAGTACAGCATATGGCACTTGCCACAGACAATATCATTGAGACAGTTACGGCATTGCGGAACCGTGGGGTTGAATTTTTGAAAGTTCCGGCATCCTATTATGAGGATGTGCTGGACAGGGTTGGACAAATAGATGAGGAGCTGGCACCATTGAGTGAGTTAGGGATTCTGATTGACCGGGATGAGGAGGGATATCTGCTGCAGATCTTTACCAAACCGATCCTGGACAGGCCTACCATGTTTATTGAGATCATACAGCGAAAAGGGGCCAGGTCATTTGGTAAAGGAAATTTTAAAGCCCTCTTCGAAGCCATAGAACGGGAGCAGGAATCCAGGGGTACTTTATAGGTCTTTTCTTAACGAATTGTAAAAATCGGAGCAGGAAGTATAAAGTATTGTTAAGACCCACGTTAAAGTACGTTAAAAGAGATTGACCAAGCTGGTTGGTATAGTAAATTTGTATCAAATAAGGGGTGGTTCCCTTATTACTTTAAGTATTGGTTTTTCATAATTTAAAGTTTGGTTGGTTATTTAGGAAAAGCCCTGGCATTTGTCCAGGGCTTTTTTTATGGGAATGGATCTCTGCTTGCCTCGATTGTAAATCCTTTTTCAATCTGTGAACCACCACCTTCAGCGTCAATATGCCTAATCTGGATTGTCAGGAAGCACCGCATACAATACTTTGGAACAAAAATTGTTTAGGTATGTGTAATGGTATTACCAGAGTATTACCTAATGTTTTGATATTTTTGAATTGAAAATGTAAAGCGATGAGAAAGATTGCTGTATTGTTTTTTATCCTTCTGAATGGTTCCCTCTTTGCACAAAAGGCCATGAATCCGGGCTACCCTGATTCTGCTTTTGAAGCCGGGGAATGGCTGAGGTTTCGATTGCATTACGGGCTTTTGAATGCGAGTTACGCCACGCTTCAGGTACATTCCTCCAAAATAGACGGGATACCTGTTTACCATGTGGTGGGAAAAGGTAAAACCACGGGCATCGCCAGTATTTTTTTTAAGGTCGATGATACCTATGAGAGCTATTTTGGCAAGGAAGACGGTAAACCTTATAAATTTATTCGCAAAATAGATGAAGGGGGGTATACGAAGGATATAGAAATCAACTTTGACCATAAGAAGGATGTGGCCGTCCTAAATGACAAGAAAAACAATAAAAGGTTTAAATTTACACTTCAGGACAGTATTCAGGACCTTCTTTCGGCCTTTTATTTTTTGAGGAATAATTACAAATCAGAAGATCTGGTGAAAGGGGAAGCTATAGAACTGAAAATGTTGTATGATGACGATGGCATCTTTGTTTTTAAACTGAAATACGTGGGCAAGGAGGTCTTAAGGACCAAATACGGCAAAGTGGAATGCCTGAAATTCAGGCCGTATGTTCAATCCGGAAGGATCTTTAAGGAACAGGAAAGCCTGTCCTTATGGGTATCGAATGATTTGAACAAGATCCCCATACGCATCAAGGCAGACCTCACTGTTGGGTCGCTCAAGGCGGATCTGGATGGTTATAATGGATTAAAAAATCAGTTCAGGATCATAATGGATTAAATACTGATGAAAAATAAAGAGCAGATTGAAGATCAGATCCTGAGGTTAGCTGAAAAATATAAGGATTCCGGCCAGGACCTCAGCTCTTATTTAGACGGCCTCCTCCACCAGCGATACCTTACTTACTGGGATTATATCCATTTGGATACCCTCCTGAGCCTTCAGGTACCGAGGACCCATTTTCCGGACGAACAGATCTTTATCATGTATCATCAGATCACCGAGCTTTACTTTAAGCTCATCTTACATGAGCAACAACAGATAGTAGATGACAAGTCGCAGAATGTAGCGTTTTTCACAGAGAAACTCGTGCGGATCAATAATTACTACAAGGCACTTATTTCTTCCTTCAGCATTATGATACGGGGGATGGAACGGGAACAGTTCCTGCAATACCGCATGGCCTTACTGCCGGCAAGCGGCTTTCAGTCCGCACAATACAGGATGATCGAGATCTATGCCACCCCGCTGGAACACCTGGTACATCCCAGTGAGCGGGCCCTATTTTCCGCCAGGGACCCTATTGAAGAATTATACGAGCAAATATACTGGAAAAAAGGAGCAACCGATCTCAGTACAGGCGAGAAGACACTTACCTTAAAACAATTTGAATACCGCTATACCCCCAGGTTTATCCGACTGGCCAAACAGGTACAAGGGCAGACCATATACCACAAATACCAGCAACTTCCGGAAAAAGGCAAACATAATAAAGCACTTATAGATGCGTTAATGAGAATGGATATCAATGCCAATGTCAACTGGCCTTTAATGCATATGGGCTCTGCCCACCGGTACCTGAACAAGGAAAATGCACCCATTGAGGCTACCGGGGGAACAAACTGGAAGGATTATTTGCCCCCAAGTTTCCAAAAAGTGGTTTTCTATCCGAATATACATACAAATGAAGCGTTAAATAATTGGGGAAAACAATGGGTAGACCATATCTTTAACCCGGAAAAAATCAAGGACTGAACATGCAAAAATATTGGGGCGCCCTGTTGGCAATCATCCTCTTAGCCTCCTGCAAGGAGGAAATACCCCTACAGTCAGAGCGGGAAGTAGCTGATATCCAGGTCATCGAAGAGCTTCCACGGACCAGGCTGTATGGTTTTGACCTCGCGGATTTCAACGTTGTTCAGGATACCATTAGAAATGGTGATAGTTTTGGGGAACTGATGTTGTATAATAAAGTGGACTATCCCAAGATCGCTAAGGTTACCGAAGTTTTCAGGGATACATTTGACGTTCGGAAGATCCGGGTTGGAAAGCCATACCTTATCTTAAAATCCAAGGATTCCATAGCCACAACACAAATTTTCATCTATGAAAATGATGCCATAAATTATACCGTAATTGATTTTCGGGATACGGTGGTGGCTTACCGGGAGCAAAAACAAGTGAAATATGTGGAGCGGGAAGCATCCGGTGTCATCGAGTCAACCTTGTCAGATGCCATCCTTGCTCAGAATATCGATTATTATGTGACCCATGAATTGTCTGAAATATATGCGTGGACCATTGATTTTTTCCGGCTTCAAAAAGGGGATAAATTTAAGGTGATCTACAAGGAAAAGTATATTAACGATTCTGTTTATGCAGGGTCAGGACATATCGAAGCCGCTTATTTTGAGCACAATGGGACCCCCTTATACGCGTTTGCCTATGAAAATGATTCCCTCAGAAACGTCATTGACTACTTTGATAATGAAGCCAATAACCTCCGGCGTACCTTTTTAAGAGCCCCTGTTAAATTCAGCAGGATATCTTCCAAATATAACCTCAAAAGGAAGATCCGTTACTACGGTTATAAGGTAAGGCCCCATAAGGGCACGGATTACGCCGCGCCAATAGGAACCCCGATTATGGCGACGGCCGATGGTGTCGTTACGGAATCCACACGGAAGGGGGGCAATGGGAAATACGTTAAGATCAGGCACAATGGCACCTACAGCACTCAATACCTCCATATGCGGCAGCAGAATGTCAAAAGGGGGGAATTTGTCAGGCAGGGAGATATCATCGGCTGGATAGGCATGACTGGGAATACCGGTGGCCCCCATGTATGTTACCGTTTCTGGAGGAATGAAAGGCAGGTAGACCCGTTGCGGGAAAAGCTGCCAGAGGCCGAACCATTGCCTGAACCACTTAGGCCGGCCTACTATGAATTTATAAATCCCAAAAAAGCGCAGCTGGATTGCATTGAATACCTTGTACATCCGGAAGAAGAAATAGTAACACTCAACTGATAGCATGCCCTTAGAGAACACGGATCCCACTATCACCACATCCTGGAAATCCCTGAAAGACCATTACAGGGAATCGCATTCGCTGCAATTAAAGGACCTTTTTAAAAAGGACCCGGAAAGGGCCGGCAGGTTCACCTTGCAATGGAAGGATTTTTTGGTGGATTATTCCAAAAACAGGATTACAGATACAACCCTGGACCTCTTGCTGGACCTGGCGGATGAAATGAGCCTGAAGGAGGCCATCAAAAAGTATTTTGGTGGCGACCTGATCAATCAGACAGAAAATAGGGCGGTATTGCATACGGCCTTGAGGGCCGGGGAATCGGAAACTGTAATCGTAGACGGCGAGAATGTAATTCAGGAGGTATTTGAAGTTAAGAAGCAGATAAAGACATTTACAGAAGCAGTCATTTCAGGGGATAAGAATGGCTTTACCGGGAAACCTATTACCGATGTGGTCAACATCGGTATTGGGGGTTCAGACCTGGGTCCGGCTATGGTCACAGAAGCCCTGAAATACTATAAAAACCATCTCAACCTCCATTTTGTAAGCAATGTAGACGGGGACCATGTACATGAAGTCCTGAAAAAGCTGGATCCTGAAACCACCCTCTTCATCGTGGTATCCAAAACCTTTACCACCCAGGAAACCCTGAGCAATGCCACCACCATTAAAAAATGGTTTTTAAAACATGCCACACAACAAGACGTTGCGCTGCATTTTGCGGCTGTGTCAACCAACACTGCCAAAATTGCAGAATTCGGGATTGCCGAACAAAATGTATTCCCCATGTGGGATTGGGTTGGCGGCCGTTTTTCATTGTGGAGTGCGGTAGGCCTGTCCATTGCGCTGGCTGTTGGGTATGAAAATTTCAATGCCCTCCTGGAAGGCGCCCATGATATGGACACCCACTTCCAAACAGCCGATTTTAAGGAGAATATACCGGTAATCCTGGCCCTTATAAGCATTTGGTACAACAATTTCTTCGAGGCAGAGACTGAAGCGATTATCCCCTATAGCCAATATTTAAGCCGGTTTTCCGCTTATTTGCAGCAGGGGATCATGGAAAGCAACGGAAAGAGTGTGGGCCGTAACGGCAAAAGTGTCTCCTATGAGACCGGAACGATTATCTGGGGGGAACCGGGAACCAATTCACAACACGCCTTTTTTCAATTGATCCACCAGGGTACCAAACTAATCCCCGCCGATTTTATCGGGTTTAAACGATCGCTTTATGGGAATTTGGATCACCACCAGAAACTCATGGCCAATTTTTTTGCCCAGACCGAGGCCCTGATGCAAGGAAAATCCCGTGCATCTGTGGAGAAGGAACTTCGGGATAAAGGGCTATCGGAAAAGGAGATCAAGGTTTTATTGCCCTTTAAGGTATTCCAGGGCAATAAACCTACCAATACCATACTTATTGAAAAGCTAACCCCCAAAAGCCTGGGAGCGCTTTTAGCGCTATATGAACATAAGATCTTTGTTCAGGGAATCATCTGGAATATCTTCAGTTATGATCAATGGGGTGTGGAGCTCGGGAAGGAACTCGCCGGGACCACGCTGCAGGATATCCAGGGGCCTGGCATTTCCGCACATGATGCTTCCACCCTTCAATTGCTGAATTATTTCAAGGATACAGTCAACCGCAGCCCCGATTCTTAATAACCTTAGAAAACTTTTTTTTACCGGTTAATAGGCAGGCCAATAAATTGTTAATTTTGCGCTGACTAATTTAACAATGCCTTAATGTTCAAGTACCTGAATAATAGCATTTTTGCATCAGGAAAACTAAATAACACTTACGTATGAAAAAAATCTACTTTCAGCTCCTTGTATTTCTATTTGCAGCTACGGCATACTCGCAGGGGACCATTACAGGGATCATTATGGATGGTGAACAAGGTGGACCACTTCCCGGGGCCAGTATCGTGGTACAGGGGACTACCAACGGGGTATCCAGTGATTTTGACGGGAATTTTTTCATCGAGGTAACCCAGAATACCGGAACCCTTGTTGTTTCGTACATAGGATATATTACCAGAAGGATAAATTTTACGGCTGCCAGCGATCTGGGGAATATTACATTGGAGCCTGATATGCAGGAACTCGAAGGTGTCATTGTAACCGGGATCCTCGATATCGCAAAGGACCGGCAAACCCCGGTGGCGGTGTCCACCATCAGGGCATCAGAAATACAGGAAAAACTGGGTTCCCAGGAATTTCCTGAGATCCTGAGGACAACACCTTCAGTATATGCTACAAAAACAGGTGGGGGTTTTGGAGACGGAAGGATCAATATCCGGGGATTTGACTCCCAAAATACGGCCGTTATGATCAACGGGATTCCTGTGAACGATATGGAGAACGGGCAGGTATATTGGAGCAACTGGGCAGGCCTCAGCGATGTTACCACTGCCATGCAGGTACAAAGGGGACTCGGATCCTCCAAACTGGCTATCTCCTCTGTAGGGGGCACCATCAACATCATTACCAAATCAACGGAATTGGAAGAGGGTGGAACACTAACCTTTACAGGCGGTAACGACGGCTACCTGAAAACCAATTTTGCCTACAATACCGGTAAATTGGAGAATGGCTTTGCCGCTTCCATCTTATTGGGACGGACTTCTGGCGACGGTTATATATCTGGAACTGAATTTGAAGGATACAATTATTTCATCGGGTTAGGCTATGAACCAAATGACCGGCATAATTTCCAGTTTATGCTTACAGGAGCACCACAGGTGCATAACCAGCGCACCTCCAGTTTTTTCAATACCGCCACGCTTCAGGACTACCTGGAACGAGGGACGCAATACAATTACAATTACGGAACCCTCGATGGGAGTGAATTCGTGATGCAACGAAATTTCTATCACAAACCTGTTGCTTCCCTGAACTGGGAATGGGAAATAAGTGAAAAATCAACCCTGTCTTCCTCCCTCTACGCTTCCTACGGCAGGGGTGGCGGTACCGGTGATATAGGCAGGCTCGATGGCAAGTTTTTCAGTGATAGCGGTTTTCGCAATGACAATGGCCAGGTGTTATATGATGCTATAGCTGCTTCGAATTCAGGTACGTTTACAGATTTTAATGGTTTTTCGTATGGGAATTCGCTGGATCCTGTCACCAATTCCTATATTGTGAATGATGACAGCCTCGGGGATTTTGGAGACCCCAGCGACCCCAACAATTTACCCGGGGTAGCCAGGAGGAACGGTATTGTCAGAAGGGCTTCCGTGAATTCCCACAACTGGTTTGGCGCCATTGCCAACTTTCATACCGATGCCAATGAAAATTTCAGTTATGACTTTGGAATAGACCTGAGAAGCTATAAGGGCATCCACTACAGGAGGATTGATGATTTACTGGGGGCTGATGGGTATCGTGACAATGATGATATCAATAATCCTCTCAATGTGGTCACCCAGGAAAACCCTTCAGATATAAGCCGGCTTTGGAATGTTTTCCGAAGCATAGACGAGGATGAAAAAATAGATTATTACAATGATGGCCTGGTACGCTGGTTTGGTGCGTTTGGGCAGCTGGAATATACCAATGATGTTTTCTCCGCCTTTCTGCAAGGCGGTGTTTCACAGCAAGGATTTAAAAGAGTGGATTATTTCACATATCTGAATTCGGATCCGCAACGGGAAACCGATTGGGAAAATATCCTGGGGGGAAATATCAAAGGGGGGCTCAATGTGAATATCAATGAGGCCAACAACGTTTTTGTGAATGCAGGCTACTATTCCAAGCAACCTTTGTTTGATGCGGTATACATTAATTTCGTAAATGAATTGAACCCGGATCTTGCCAATGAAAAAATATTGGGATTTGAAGCTGGGTATGGTTTGAACCTTGGAGATTTCAGGACCAAACTAAATGTATACCGGACTTCATGGAAAGACCGGTTCATCAATGTAAGTATTGAGGATAACGGTGTGGCCAATATCAATGGGGTGGAGCAAATCCACAAAGGAATTGAAATTGAAACTGATTACAGGGCTTCAGATTTCGTTAGTTTTCGGGGGATGCTTTCGCTGGGAGATTGGGAGTATGCCGGCAATGTGACCGGGAGGGCTTTTGATGACAGCCAGAACTTTATACGGGACGTTACGCTGTTCCTGGACGATGTGAAGGTTGGGGATGCGGCTCAGTTTACTTCCAATGTGGAAATGGTGGTGCGTCCTGTTGAGAATCTCAAATTAAGTGCGAACTGGTTTACAGCATCCAGGCTGTATGCCTTCCTCCAGGTGGAAGATTTTGACAGTCCGGATAATGATGGTTCTTTGCGGCTTCCTACCTATAACCTTTTTGATGCAGGGGCTTACTATAAATTCAAGTTTGGAGGCAACAATACCATTAACCTTGCGGTCAATGTAAATAATGTTTTTGATACAGAATATATCGCGGAATCCCTGTCAAATACCTTTGCAGATGGGTCTAACCCAACATACAATGGCATTGACGTGAGCAATAAGGTTTTCTTCGGTTTTGGAAGGACCTGGAATGCGAGTATACGCTATAATTTTTAGGGATATTTTTTTTCCCGGGAACCTATGATAGCAATATCATGGGTTTTTTTTGCTAAAAAGTCTTACATTTAAAAAATTAAACAGCCATCATGCCGGAAGTGATATACCAATATGCCCTCATTTTGCACTCTTATCTTGCCTATATCGTACTGGCAATATTGTTTGTGTCCGTTGCCAATGCGATCATGGGGATCGTCTCCAACAATTTATTCACCTTGCAGAAAGATTTTAGGATCAGCCTTTTTACACTGATCCTGAGCCATATACAACTGGTGGTGGGCCTTTTGCTTTACTTTGTTTCTCCTATGGGATTTCAGGCAGTGGGCGAATACGGCATGGGAGGCCTGGATGCTGCCACCCGCCTGCTTGCTGTTGAGCATCCCTTTATCAATATAGCCGCTGTGGTACTCATTACCATAGGATGGTCCCGGCATAAAAAATTCATGGAGGCCAAAAAGAAATTTAAATCCATTGCTATATTTTATGGCCTGGGATTACTGCTTATCATGAGCCGCATTCCATGGGGACAATGGTTTGATTAAGCATGTGATTTCTGCGAAGCGGAAGTTTTCAACACGGGTACAGACCTAAAAATTGTAACATTAATTGAAACTACAGATAATGAAGAACTTACTAATATGTGCATTCCTGCTAATGACAGCTGCGATTTCTGCACAGGAAATCTCCCTGTTCAATGGGGAGGACCTGAGCGGGTGGACTATCTATGGCACCGAAAAATGGTATGTTGAAAATGGAGAACTGATTTCTGAAAGCGGCCCCGAAAAACAATATGGCTACCTCGCAACTGATGAGCATTATAAGGATTTTGAACTTTCCCTCGAATTTTTTCAGGAGGCTGATGGGAATAGTGGGGTATTTATCAGGTCTACCATTGATGGCACCAAAGTGAGCGGATGGCAGGTTGAGGTTGCTCCAATGGGTATGCATACCGGGGGCGTTTACGAATCCTATGGTCGGGGCTGGTTGATACAACCCGAAGCTGAAAAGGAAAAAGCACTGAAGGAAGGCGAGTGGAATACCCTGAAGATACGGGTAAGTGGCGACCAGTTGACATCCTGGCTCAATGGGGTTGAAATGGTTTCCATCTCCGATGAGAAAATCGGGGCAGGCGAAGGTTCCATAGCACTGCAGATCCATGATGGCGGCGGCATTAAAGTTAAATGGCGTAATATCAAATTGGTCCTTCCACAATAAACAGGATTAACTCCCGAATTGAAAAACTGGTCAAATGGTTCCGCGGGTTACCGTTGGCAGGAGTCTGTCTGTTGATCACGCTGCCCGGGAGTTCCCTCGGTAAGAGGCCCTGCTTTCAGGAAAAAAGCATACACTGGGAAATGATCGCTATAACCCGCAGCGTAATTGCCGTTTGCATAGGTTCGGAAAGGATATCCCCTATACTTGCCCGAACGGGTTGTCAAATAGGATGGCCGGAATACCCCGGCTTTCCAGAACCTGTACCCACTCTCCCGTTTGTCCAGAAAATTCGCAGTAAAAAAGATCTGGTCAAATAAACTCCATTGATCCCGGTATGCCAGGGAGCCCACCCCTCGTTTATACAATATTTCCATGGGATTATAGAGGTCGTTCCCTGATAAGCTGTCCCTCGATCCTCTTAGATCCAGCACTTTCCTGAGGCTGGCATTTGTAGGGTTATCATTGAAATCCCCCATGATGATAAGCTTCGGGGAAGGGTGGGACCGTGTGATGGAATCTATAATTTTGCGGTTCAACCTGGCTGCGGCAATCCGGAATGGCCTGCTCCTCATTTCCCCGCCGCTACGGGAGGGCCAGTGGTTGACGATCACAAAAATTTCATCGGAATCCAATAACCCCTGCACTACCAGTTGGTCACGGGTATAATCCCTCTCGTTATCCTCTGTCCACAACAACAATCTCCGGCTTGCAAAGGAAACGGGTAAAAAGGACGCTTTTTTATATAGCAGGGCCACATCTATACCCCGTTCGTCAGGGGAATCAAAATGGATGATCCCATAATTCCCGGAGCGAAGATTAGGATGGCGTGCCAGATCTTCCAGTACCCTGTTATTTTCTACTTCGCACAACCCGATCAGGTCCGGGGAACTTCCCGTTATTCCGGCACCTATTTGTGACATTGTTTTTGAAACCGCCGCGATTTTTTGAGCATAACGCTCCGGTGTCCAATGGTCTTTACCTTCAGGCGTACGGTCCGCGTCAAAGACAAGGGTATCACGTACGGTATCGAACAGATTTTCTACATTATAGAAGGCCACTGTCCTGATTTTATACTGCCGGTTGTCCTGTGACATTGCAGAACAGCTCAGGATGCTCATCCAGCAAATAAGACCTATTTGAGTCAGGTATACATGCAATGGTATCATTACAGAACGGGGTTTAGTTATGACAGGAAGATACCGACCGGTTCCGCAAGGAACTTGCAGAAACCCTCGGTATTTTGGACCTCCTGAACCTCCTGACGGAGCATGATTGATACGGTTCAATACAACTGCAATTTGTAATGCGATTCAGATTACGACATATCGGATTCTTGTTGGCAACTCAATGTGCAATGGCACAAGGCAGCCGTGTAGTTGGGGAAATCAGGGCACAGGGAAGCGGGGAGCGTCTGTCCCATGTTGTGGTACAACTGGAGGGTGTTGAAGCCTCCGCCTCGGCAAACACAGAAGGACGGTTTGAGTTACTGTGCGGCCTGAAGGGTGACCATATAATCCGGATTGAAGCCCAGGATTATGAATTGAAAAGGTTACCCGTTACCCTTGGAGACGGGGTACTTGATTTGGGTATTATCTATTTGCAACGGGAGGCAGTCAGTGAAAAGTCTGATTATTATATCACCCTGACTTCCGATGAGTTATCCGGCGAAGCGGAGATCATCGGTAGTGCAGAACTTTTGCAGGCTACTCGTGATATATTCCTGAACCGGGCCGCATTTGATTTTGGGCAGGCCTTTTTTAAAGTGAGGGGTTATGACTCCAAATATGGAACGGTGTTGCTGAATGGGATTCCCATGAACAAATTGACCGATGGCCGGCCCCAATGGAACAATTGGGGGGGGCTCAATGATATTACCCGCAACCAGGAGTTCTCTTATGGTTTGCAGGCCTCCCCCAATAATTTTGGGGGAATCCTTGGCAGTACCCAAATAGATTCAAGCCCTTCCGCCCAACGGCCTGGAACCCGGGTCTCCGGTTCTTTTTCCAACAGGACCTATGCGGGCAGGATTATGGCCACCCTGAATTCCGGCACAACTGAAAAGGGCCTTTCATATGCGTTCTCTGCCTCCAGAAGATGGGCGAAGGAAGGCTATATGAAAGGTTCAATTTACGATGCGTATTCCTTATATGGAGCACTGGAATATAGGTACGCCCCGAAAGCAACCCTCATGCTAACGGGAATATTTTCAACAACACGCCGGGGTTTATCGGCCGCGGTTACTCAGGAGGTTCATCAGTTGGGTGGCGGTCGCTATAACCCATACTGGGGATGGCATGGGGGTGAAATCAGGAATTCAAGGGAACGGCTTATCCGGGAACCTGTTCTGATGCTGAACCATTCCTACGACTCCGGCAGGCTTCAACTCAATACAGCCATCGCTTACCAGTTTGGCAGCCAGGGCAGATCCAGGCTGGGATATTTCAGTGCTCCCAACCCGGATCCAACATATTACAGATACCTTCCGGGCTACTATATCAATAGTCCGATTGGCGCAAATTTTATCGGTGCTTCCATGGCGAGGGAAGGTTTTCTACGGGATCCCCAGCTCAACTGGCAGAAGCTTTACCAGGCAAACACCAACAGCTCTGAAGGTGGGAAGGCGGCATATCTGCTCTATTCGGATACCAATCAGGATAAGGTATTCACCATTCAGAACATAACCAATTTCCAAACCTCGAAGGATCTGGCCATAACATGGGGGGCAGGCTTTCAAAAAATGGCTTCCCATAATTTTGCCAGGATCAAGGACCTGTTGGGGGCCGACTTCCATGAAGATTTGGATCCCTTCACCGATACACGGAATGATCAGAAAGGGGATCTGAGAAAAGGGGTTGGCAGTATTTTTAACTATGATTATACCCTGCAGGGCCAGGTATTGGATGTTTTTGCCCAATTCACGATCAACAGGGAAAAGTGGAACGCCTTTCTATCCGGTAATTACAACAGCACAACCTATTTCCGGGAAGGCTTATTCCTGAATGAGCGGTTTCCGGAGCATTCCGCAGGCAGGAGCCCGCGGGTGTCATTTAGTAACCCGGGCGGAAAAGCGGGATTGACGTATAAAATATCGGGGAGGCACTGGATTAGTCTCCATGGCGCATTGCTGAATAAGACCCCTGTATTGCAGGACATTTTCATCAATCCCAGGGAACATAACGGGCTTGTGCCCGAACTTCAAAGGGAACACATCTCCACTGCGGACCTGAACTACAATGTAAGGCTGCCGTACCTGACCGGGCGGTTATCCGGTTTCTATACCCGTTTTCAGCATACAACCGATGTCAATTTCTTTTATGTGGAATCCGGACTGGGGGCAGAATTTGTGCAGGAAGTCCTTACCGGGCTTGACCGGTTGCATATGGGTGTGGAACTGGGGCTGGAATATGATGCTTCTGCCTCGGTAAAGGTATCGGTTGTTGCTGCCATTGGAAAGCATCTATACGCCAGCGACCCTGAAGTCACCCTAAATTTTGTACCCGGCATCGATCCCGGTACGGGGCTTCAATCCGTTGGGGGAAGCCTGCCCCTTGGCACTGCACGGATCAAGGATTACAGGTTGGCCCAGGGACCCCAGCAGGCATATTCTCTCGGGATAAGCTACCGCGATCCGGAATATTGGTGGGCGGGGGTGACGGCTAATTACCTTACCGCAAACTATGCCTCCATTGCCACTATCGCAAGGACACGGAGTTTCATCCTCAATCCGGAAACCGGAATGCCCTTCCCCGAAGCTACGCCCGAAAATGTGGACCGCGTATTGATGCAGTATCCGCTGGATAAGAGTTACTTCCTGAATGTAGTTGGCGGCAAATCCTGGCTGAATAAAAAAACCTATATCAGCCTGTTTGCAAGTATTAATAACCTATTTGATGCTGTTTACCGGACAGGGGGATACGAGCAAAGCCGCAACGGAAATTACGGCCAGTTTGTTACGGACAACCAGGGGGGGAGCCCCTCTTTTGGGCCAAAATATTGGTACGGGACGGGTCGTACTTTTTTTCTGAACCTGGCTTTCAGTTTTTAATAATCATAAAAATGGAAAAAACTATCCGGATTGTAAGCTACGAAATAAGATTCCTGTTTTGTCTGGTCTGTATGGCCGGATGTGTCAAAGACGAAAAATTTGATCCCGCGGATCCACTTTGTACCAGCGAGTATGAAGCCAATATGACACTTTCGGAAATCGTTGCATTTCATAGTGGCGAAACCACGCTGCTCCAGGAGGATTGGATATTGGAAGGATATGTAATTTCCTCTGACAAGGCTGGAAATTTTTTCTCCAGCCTTCATTTTCAGGATAGTCCGGTATCTCCAGCCTATGGCTTGCAAATAGACCTGGAAATCAGCGATTCCCATTTGTTTTACGAAACAGGGAGGAAAATCTTCATCCGGCTCAAGGGGCTATACCTTGGTAAAAGCAAAGGGGTTTATAAGCTTGGCGGTGCTTTCCCCTCCTTCGGGAATCTGGGTGTGGGGCGCTTACCGGCCAACTTGGTGGGGCAGCACCTCTTCCCTGCCTGCGAACCCCCCGAAACGCTGATACCAGGACAGGCAACCATCAGCACACTTCAAGACCATGCAGTCAATACCCTGATACAATTAGCAGATGTTGAGGTGGTACCTGAAGAATTGGGATTTCCCTTTGCGCTTGCAGGCGAAGTCCTGGAGAGGACATTGCAGGATTGTAACGGGCAACAGGTATCACTTCTTAACAGCGGCTATTCCGACTTTCATTCCCTAATGCTCCCGGAAGGAAAGGGCACTGTGACTGCGGTACTTTATCAGGAAAACAATACCTATCAATTGATTATCCGGGACCCCGGGGATATGGACCTGTCCGGAAAAAGATGCACAGAAACCAGCAGCGGAGGTACGTCCGACGCTATTTTTATTTCAGAGTTGGCAGATCCGGACAATGAAAGTGGTGCAAGGTTCGTGGAGTTATACAATGCCGGGGAGGCGGCAATAGATTTGGGCGGATGGACGCTAAGAAGGTATACCAACGGCAATACGGAAATTGGCTCCGTTTTGGACCTGCCAGGTATCGGTATTGAAGCCGGGTCGGCTTTAGTCATTGCCGCCGACCCGCAAGTCTTTGAAGCAGTTTATGGATTTCCGCCCAATATAGGTGCGGGGGCCAATAGCCCTGCAGATTCCAATGGGGATGATAATCTTGAACTGGTAGACGGCATGGGAGTGGTCATTGATACCTTTGGCGTTATCGGGGAGGATGGTTCCGGGACCAGTCATGAATTTGAAGACGGGCGCGCACAGCGGATACCCGGGACACTAAAATCCAATCCGGAATTTACTTTTTCCGAATGGTTGATCTTTAATGATACGGGGGCAGGAGGGACCATTAATCAACCACAGAATGCTCCTGGAGATTTTACCCCAGGTATCCGGTAACCTAGACCATATTGAGTGCTTCAAGTATCAACTCGAGGTCCTGTGGTGTCACCGGTTTTAAGATATACTTGGATACTGCTTTGTAAGAGTTCACTTTTTCCAGCTCCCGGGGGTCAATGGAGGAGCTTGTGATATATATAAAAATATTTAGCCGCATCAGCTGTTCATATTTCATAAATTGATCCAGGAAATCCCATCCATTCATGATTGGCATATCCAGGTCAAGAAAGATTACGGAAGGCATTTCTTCGCCATTATCCTGTCGCCTGATCAGATCGTCAATGGCTTCCTGTCCGTTGTGATACTCCAAAATGGTTTCGCACAGGAAGGACTCCTTCATCATCCGCCTGGTGCCGTAAATGAATATCGGATCATTATCTATGATACAACTGGTGGGAATCTTTCGGTTCATGGATTATATTATTTGGGTGGTTGCTGTTTTTAAATTTTAAAATAAAGGTGGATCCCACATTCACTTCACTGATCACATCGATGCTCCCCTGCATGGCTTCGATCTGGTTTTTGGTAATATACAAGCCTATTCCTTTGGCATGCTCTTGTTTATGGAATGTCTTGTACATGCCGAAAATGCTTCCCCGGTGCCGGTTAAGATCAATACCCTGGCCATTATCCCTGAATTTGAGGATGATTTCTTCATTTGATTCCTGTGAGCATATATCCAGGATCAGATCCCTGTATGGGGATTTATATTTTATGGCATTCGTATATAAATTCAGCAGGATGCTATCAAGATAGGCCGGTACCACACTTACATGGTGCGATTCTGGAATATCCATCCTGTATTCCACTTTATTTTCATTCAAAAAGGCATTGATATTGCGTTCTACCATATTCATCGTTAAAAGCAGATTAACGCTTTTTTGCTCCTCCAAAATGTTGAATTTCACCTGTACTACATCATTCAGGTGCTGCACGGTTTCACTAAGGCTTTCGGATGCGTTGAGGAGCATATTGGTAATATGTTCACGTTCCGCTACATCCTCCTCCTTCTGAAGGAAATTGGTAAGCATGGAAAGGTTGGTGGTATGCGACCTGAGGTTGTGGGAAACAATATGGGCAAAATTCATAAGGCTTTCGTTCTGCCCCTTTGTCACTTCTACCAGCAACACCATCTTTTTATCAGCTTCTATTCGCGGGGTGATATCTATGATCTGGGAAATAAAATGGGACAGTTCCCCGTAGATATCCTTTACCGCCGTAACGGTAAGTATAACGGCTACCACGTTCCCGTTCTTATGGAAATACCGTTTGTCTATCTGATAGGAATCCCGTTGGTTCCGCAGGGTCTCATCCAGTAATTTCAAGTCCTTGTTCAGGTCATCCGGGTAGGTAATCTCCTGAAAAGTAAGGCCTATCAGTTCCGCTGAAGTATATCCAAGGCTTTCACACATGCTGTTATTTACCTTCATAAACTGGCCGTTCAGGTCTACCAATGCCATCCCTATGGCAGAATTTGCAAAGGCACCCATAAAGGACTCTTCACGCCGTTGCAGCCCCATCTGGGCGATTTTCAACTCCGTAATGTCCAGGCAGGTCCCGGTCATCCGTACGGCACGGTTGGTGCCATTGCGTTCAAAGATACCGGTGATCATCAGGAACCGTATGGGTTGATCCGGTAAAATGAGCCTCACCTCAAAGCGGGCATCCCTGGCTTCCTTAATGGCAAGTTTCATTTCACGGAAGACATGAAACAGATCCTCGGGGTGCACTACGGATTTGCAATAGGTATCCAGGTCATCGCCCTGGCCTTCAACCAGGCCAAAATGTTGGTATGTTATGGCATCCCAGTAAATTGATTTGGATTCGAAATTGTATTCCCATATCCCAATCTTCCCGGCATTGGTGGCAATTGATAGCCGTTCAGAAATCCTGTGGTAATTGGTTTCGGCTTCTTTACGTTCCGAAATATTGCGGATGGCCAAACTATACAATATGTCCTCTTCTGTGATAAGTGGGCATAAGGACAGCTCTGTGGGAAAGACTTGCCCGTTTTTACGCAACCCCTCATATTCCATTACGGAGCGGTTGTTCAGGTTGGTATGGCCGCCATATTCAGTTGATATGACAGACCTGAAGTCACTGAAGCCATCTGGGAATAACAGATTAATCCCCCGGCCTATGAGTTCTTCCCGGGAATAACCGAAAATGGTCTCTGCCTGCGCATTGATGAATTGGATCTTGCCCTGGTCGGTTACGATCACCATGGAGTCGGGGGCACTTTCAAGTAAAGCCTGAAATCTTGAGTTACCTTTTTCCATGATGTTCTGCCGGAAATCATGGGTACTGCGTTTTTCGTTTAATTCCAGGGTATGGATTTTAAGTTGTTGCTCATGGAAAAGTTTCTCATAGTCCAATGCACGGTATCCGCGTTTAGCAATCGTTACGAGGGAGGTGCTGACCCAGAAAGCAATCAATCCCATCAACACATTGATACCTGATAACAGGGTTTGGGGAGCTTCCTCAGTGAATACGAAGGCCGTGATGGCCAGGACCGAACAGACAGATGCCACATATATTTCCAGATGCTTCCAGGGCATGAACCAGCTGTATAGAATAACAACACAATAGACCGAACCAATGGCTACACTCATGGGTGCATACAGGTTGATCACAAAGAGGATGACCATTGTAACAGCCGCCACAATTATCCAGATCACATTGGGCCGGGAGAGGATGTTATGGTCATTTACAGTATTCACTCATAGTCTTTTAAATGTGATGGCCTGGCTGCTACCCGAATAATATGTTATATGGATTCCACCAGGTATATTGGGGCATTCATCCATTTTCACTTTGTACCAAACCATTGAAATCCCTGTTCTATGGTTTTTTCAATTTATTATAATACTATCCAGGACAGACTGCAGATCTCTGGATCTAATTGGTTTTAGTATGTAATCATTCACCACGGAATAATCTTTGACCCGCTCAAGGTCCATAGGGTCAATAGAAGAACTGATAATATAAACCGCAACCTGACCGATAATCTCACACGGCAACTTTATGAAATTTTCGAGAAAATCCCAGCCATTCATCACCGGCATATTGATGTCGAGGAAAATGATCTCAGGGAACTTCCTGCCTTCCTGCATCATCATTGAAAAGCCATCCATGGCTTCCTTGCCATTGTTGAAAACAAGGATATCTGAAGTGACACCAAGCTCCTTCATCAGCCGCCTGGAGCCATATATAATAATTGGATCATCGTCAATGATACACACACTTGAAATCTTATTCATATTTTAGTCTATTTTCGATAATTTGGGGTTTAGCTTTCCTATGAAACGTAAACCGGGTTCGTGATAAAATGCGAAATCAATTTCTAGTTGGTTTGTCTTGATGCTGCTGCTGGTTCACGATTATTCCTGGGTAATACCGATCGGAACGGATTGCCCTGCAAAGCCGTGAAGCCTGCATTCACTTGAACGGATAATTCCCTTAATTATTGTAAGTAATTACCTGCATCCCTTATATAGGTTAGCTTAGTAAGAATTTAAAGGCAACAGCAAGGTGGAGGCAATTGGGAGTAATAGAGGTTGCCTATATTTTGATAATATATAAATATAACCCGTTCAGAGGGAGGCCCCGATAATTGCTTATTTTTAACAGAATTACCCTATTAGCAGAAACTAAATAAAAAAACAGAGAGACCATGAAAAAAAGATTGACAACCTCCGCAGGAGCCCCGGTATCCAATAACCAGCGTTCACAGACCGCCGGGAAGCCCGGACCGGTGCTGATGCAGGATTATAAGCTTTTGGAAAAACTGGCACACCAAAACCGGGAACGTATCCCGGAACGAGTAGTGCATGCCAAAGGATGGGGCGCTATGGGGACTTTTACCGTAACCCATGACATCACACAATATACCCGGGCCAGGATATTTGATACCATTGGAAAGAAAACCGACTTACTGGCACGTTTTAGCACCGTTGCCGGGGAATTGGGTGCGGCTGATACCGAACGTGATGTACGGGGCTTTTCTCTGAAATTTTATACGGACGAAGGCAATTGGGACCTTGTGGGTAACAATACGCCTGTGTTTTTTTTAAGGGATGGTTATAAGTTTCCGGACTTTATCCATACCCAGAAAAGACATCCAAAGACCAATTTACGTTCCCCGGAAGCTATGTGGGACTACTGGTCGCTTTCTCCGGAAAGTTTACACCAGGTGACCATCCTGATGTCGGATCGCGGTATCCCTAAAACTCCTATGCACATGAACGGCTATGGATCGCATACGTTTTCCTTCTGGAATAATGGCGGGGAGCGGTTTTGGGTAAAATTCCATATGAAGACACAACAGGGCCACCAGCACTATACCAATTCCGAAGCGGCAGAGGTGATCGGAAAAACCCGGGAGAAGTACCAGGAAGAATTATTTGGGGCAATTGAAAAAGGGAACTTCCCTAAATGGACGATGAAGGTGCAAATCATGCCTGAAGCGGATGCTGAAAAAACGCCTTACAACCCGTTCGACCTGACCAAGGTTTGGCCTCATGGCGATTATCCCTTGATTGAAGTAGGAGAACTGGAACTGAACCGGAATCCCGAAAATTATTGGCAATACATTGAAAATGCGGCGTATTCGCCATCCAATATAGTTCCGGGTATCGGATTTTCACCAGATAAGGTCTTGCAGGCGCGTATTTTCTCGTATGCGGATGCGCACAGGTACCGTCTGGGTACACATTATGAAGCACTTCCTGCCAATGCACCCATAACCGAGGTCAATACGTACCACAAAGATGGAGCCATGCGGTTTTTTAACAATGACAATGGAAACCCGGATGCCTATTACGAACCGAACACCAAAGGCGGAGCCGTGGAAGACCCTAGCGTGGAAGAACCACCGATGAAGATCAGCGGGGATATAAGGAGGTATGAGGAACAGGATACCTTTGGGGAATACAGGCAGCCGGGGGATTTGTTCCGGTTGTTTAATGAAGAACAACGCAACCGGTTGTTCAACAATATAGTTGAAACAATGGAAGGTGTTTCCCCGGAAATAATCCAAAGGCAATTGAAGCACTTTTATGCGGCAGACCAGGCCTACGGGGAAGGAGTTGAAAAAGCGTTACGGCCATCAGACTATGCCACCGTTGACCCCAATACCAATGTGGTCCCGGATGAAGTGGGAGCCTGATCTCTTCAGGTAATCCTTATTGGATACCCCCGATTGATTTTAATTAAACTGACTGCCATATATACCCGATATACTATGGCAGTTTTTTTATACTTTTAAGAGGATGGAAAAAGAAGTTAATCAGTATTTTAATGCGATACGGGATGGCGACCTTGCAGTTGTTCAGGAGTGCAGCAGGAAAAATCCCCGGTTGATACATTCCAGTGACCAAAGGGGGTCTTCCCCCCTCATACTTGCAACCTATTACAACCATGTTGAAATTTCCGGCTTTCTACTGGAAAACGGGGCGACGGTAGATGAAAAGGATGCCTCCGGGAATACTGCGCTTATGGGAGTATGTTTTAAAGGATATAACGACCTCGCCAAACTATTGATAACGTCCGGTGCCAATGTAAATGCGAGAAATGCCATGGGTGCCAGTTGCCTGATATTTGCCACAACCTTTAACCGGGAATACATCGTAAAGCTGCTCCTGGCTCATGGCGCGGATATGCATGCAAAGGACGATCGCGGAAATACGGCATTGGACCATGCCAGGATGCAGGGGTTAACATCCCTTACCAGCCTATTGGAAAACAGTAACCAGTTAAAGGGTCCCGGATGGCAGAAGATATAACTCTTAAACTTGCACTGGTACAGGCTTCCTTAATTTGGCAGGAACCGGCACAGAATCGTCTCCATTTGGAAAGCCTGATCCTCAAGGCAGCAGGATCCTGCGATCTCATTGTATTACCAGAGATGTTCAGTACGGGGTTTACAATGTCACCAAATGAAATAGGAGCGCATGAAGGCCCCGTCACTTTAGAATGGATGCAGCAACGCGCCAGGCATTACAAAATGGCCATTATGGGCAGTATTGCCTATAAGGAAAAGAATATTTATACCAATAGGTTGTTTTTTGTTTACCCTTCCGGCGACTATGAATATTATGATAAGCGCCATACGTTTTCCCTGGCCGGGGAAGATAAGGTGTATGCCTCGGGGTCTAAAAAATTAGTTCTTGATTATAAGGGTTTTAGGATCTGCCCGTTGATATGCTACGACCTTCGTTTCCCGGTTTGGGCTAGAAACACTAATCGGTATGATATATTGATCTTTGTAGCTAACTGGCCAAAACCCAGGATTCTGGCCTGGGATGTTCTATTATGTGCCAGGGCGATAGAAAACCAATCCTACTGCGTTGGCGTCAACCGTATTGGGCACGATCCGAATGGACATGAATATCCCGGCCATTCAGCAGTATATGACAGTTTGGGTAAACGTCTCACCTTTTCAGATAAAGAGGAGATCATCCTAAGCACACTACATAAATCTCACTTAATGGAGACCCGGGAAAAATTACGCTTTCTGGATGACCAGGACCATTTCACCCTCCAACACTAAAATTTTCCTCTAATTCCCAGTTAGCCCTTACCTCCAATAGCTTAAGGAAATAGATAACCTCCTCGGGCTGTATTTTTTTCAGGTAGTTACCAGTGTCCCATTTGCCATTTTTATTATCATCAAATAGTACCCGGACCCAGTATTTGGCGGGATCAATATTGTTGAATTCTATGATGCGCTGCTCCGTTGCATAAACTTCACGGACCATTTTCCCCTTTTCATCTGTAAGTTGCACGATAACAGGAAACCGGATAGCGCCGCCCAGGTTCAGGCGGAGGTTCCCGAGGTCCGCATAGCTGCTGGTTCCGAGCCTGATGGAAAGTGTGTCATTGGTGTCTTCAAAAAAATCGACCAGGGCACCGGGCAACATCTCAATGGTATAATTCTCGTTGGCCCCTTTTTCAAAGTCGAACAACAGTCGGTTTTCCAGGCTGTCCAACCTCAGGTTGACCGGCATAGGGAGTGAATCGCTATTGAGCAGGGATATCCTGGAAGTGTCCAGTTTTATAATGGGAATAGTGGCCGAAAGATAAAAATCCTCCTCAAAATTCAGCGTACCCCTGTGGCTGGGATTCAGTACCAGGGAATCTGCCTCCAATTTTCTGGATTTCACTGAAAAAGTGTCGTTTTGTACCTGGGTCTCATTATATATTTTAAAGACCAGGGAATCCATTTTAAAAGGGGTAAACCAGAAATTCAGCGTATCCTTTAACGGCTCTTTGGCAATCAGGGTTCGGATACTATCCGGGATGGGGGTCAGCAACTCAATTGATGGTTGTATGTTCTTCCCCGTATAACCGAACATAATCCTGTTCGCAGCCGCAAAACCCGGTGGCAGTACACTGTAATTTGGTATTTCCCTGAACAGTTTCAACAGGAATACCGTATCTGTCGGTAGCGTAACGGTATCCTGTATAAATCCTATCTTGTCCGTTTTCTGGTCAAATACATTGTTTTTTGCTTCATCTTTCATAGCCACCATCGCATACTGGCCTGGCTTCAGATGCTGCAGCCTGAATATATTGGTGCTATCCTGGGTATTGGTGATATAGTTAGGGAGGCTTTTGTAAATGGTAGAATCGGTGAATGCCGTATCGATCTCATAGAGCATAACAGTAAGAAAATCATCAGTCTCTTTATTAAATGCATCCTTTACAACCCCTGCAACGGTCAGGGAATCTATATAAGTACCCGTGGAAAATACATAGGAGAGAAAACTATTTGGGTTCCCCTCATTGTTATCTAAAATACTTTGCCCAAAATTGATGGTGTAGGTGGTGTTTTCCCTCAGGGTATCCTTTAAAATGATTTCCACTACTTTGCTCGCCCCACCCTGCGGGCTTATCTGGGGGGCATATTTTAAGGGGGGCGATACAATTAGTTGGTTTTGTATATCCTCCAATTTTATATATTCATCAAAATAAAGGCGTATTTTCTTTGCCTTGAATTCCGTTGTAAGGTCTGGTGGTTCCGCCCCGATGAGTTCGGGGGGCTTAACATCCTTTGGTCCCCCGGTAGGATTTCCCCTTTTGGCAC
>JBGTLT010000148.1:0-6285 GCA_041743975.1 Zeaxanthinibacter sp. | reverse complement strand
AATTGATTTGAAGCATGCCATTAATCTTTCCTGGTTTTGCTTTTGGACCTTAGACAGTTCAAAGGCATTATTTACATTCAATATCCGTAGTTTGGCCGTGTGCAGCCTGGTGACATAGATCAGATATCCCACTTCCGGTTTCTTCAGGGGGAGCCCATAATCTGTGGGTAACAGGATTGTACTGATATTCCGGAAGGAATACCCATTCGGGACTGCCAAAACCGGTATATGGGACTTCCTGATGACGAAAACCGTATGGGTACCTATAAAGATCTCTTTGGCGCCGGTGGCCCCCTGTGTGCCCATCACTACCAGTTCGATATTTTCCCTGTTGGTAACTTCCCGGATCTCATCCGTTAAGGTATTAAAGGCGGAAAGACCCTGAAATTGGTGTTTCGGATTACTGTATAGCCTGGCGATATCTGAAAGCGTTTTTTCCAGACCCGCCTGCGCGCGCTCCACACCTGTATCGGGTATCGCACTAAATGCCGGCCCCCCAAGCATATAGTCCAATCGGTAGAATGTAGGGGTATAGGTATGTAAGATGTAAAATGTGCACCTTTCATTCCTGAAAAAATTCAGTGCATATTCGATGGAATTCCACGCATTGTCTGAGAAATCAGTGGGGAGCAATATCTTTTTCATAGCTCAGGAATTTATCTCGACAAGTTTTGCATTACCAAAAACGGGAGTTTTAAATGCAGGCCTATTTCATCTACCGTAGACCGGTATAATATGTCTTCCAGAAAAGAATGGCGTGAGTTGACCATAACCAGCAGTTGGATATCATTTTTAAAAATGTAATCCAGGATTGCTTCGGCCTTATTCCGGACAGAAGTCCGTTCAAAAGACACGTATGCGTCAGGCAGAGATTCCATCAGGAATCGCTTATTGTCCAGTTGCCTGTGGCTCAGGTCCTTAAAATCGGAAATATACAGGCAATGGACTTCCGACTTGAACTCTGCTGCCAGCGTATTCAGCAATTTCAGCTCACGACGTTTATAGGGTATTAAATAGTCAGTTGGGAACAGGACTTTTTTGGGAGGCTGGTAATCATAGTTCGCGGGGATTGCCAGTACGGGGCATTGGACATATTTGAATACCTGGACTGTGTGGCTGCCAAAAGTGATTTTTTTGTCAGCTGTTTTCCCCTGGGTACCCATTATTACCATGTCTATATTAAGCTGGTTAACATAATCGTTTACGGCATCCACCAGGGATTCATTTGCGGAAAGGGCTTCAAATTTATGTATTGGGTTGCACTCCCGATCCATGATTTCCCGGATCCTATCCTGTAGTAACCGATCCGTATTTTGATGTAAATTTTCTTTTTGCCTTTCAAATGATTCAGCATCCTTTTTGATCACGGAATGATACAGCTCATCCGCAAAGGCGTGCAGAAGGTAAAAATTAGTGCGTTCGCATTTATAAAGGTTTAATGCATAGTTTATCGCGCTTAGAGCGTTAGTGGAAAAATCGGTAGGAATCAATACATTGATCATAGTATTTTATTTTACCTCACTACCCAAATGTATTGGTCACCCTACGTAAAAACTATGATATTTGTCATTCCAAACATGGGGTAGGGGAATAACCAAGTTCCTGCCTCATCCGAAAGGCAGCCATCAGGGGGCACAAAGGCAAGCCGGTGTAAAACCAGGGTTCTGGTAACCCGGTATCCAGGCTGGGCAATGGAATTTCCAAAATATTTCAGGAAGGAGTCCGATATATAAGGGACCGGATTTGTGGCAGCGGCTTACTAATGCAGCACCATCAAGGGGACCGTATGGTGGAAACTTAGCTTTATGATCTTAGAATCAAAGAATAGCTGTTGCAGAAAATTAAGGTTTTTGGCCGCCATAACGATCATGTCTATTTTTCCCACGGCTGTTGTGTTTTCGATGGCAGTTAAAACCAGGCTATCGGATATGGTCCGGAAATCAAATGAGCCTGCATAAAGCTCCTTGAGATAATCCTCCAGATACGCCTTATTGAATTCCTGGGTGGGACTGAGTATGCCATTGCTCTTAAGGATATTCAGGATTTGGAGCTGGGCATCACAATTGGATATCATTTCGGATAGAGCTTCCAGGATCTGGTGGGAGTAGAAAATATTGTAATCTGTTGGGAACGCAATTATCCCCGGCCTTGTAAACTTTGCATTTTTGGGTACCACCAGAGTATTACAGGAAACCCTGACAATAACCTCCCCGGTATTACTTCCAAGTATGCGCTTTTTGATCCCCGAGGCACCCAGGGTACCCATAATGATGAGGTCTATCTTTTTGTCAGCCACAGTCTTTCGGATGATATCGATAAATTTCCCGTGCTCCAGCAGGGCAATAAAATTGTGCCTTTTTTGTGTGGCAAGCGTCTCTGTACGCTTGAAGAAGCTTTTAAGATTTGTTTTGATAGAGGGAAAACACAATTCATCGGACAGGGGGAACGAATTACCCGGAATGGAAGATTGCCTGCCATCCCCCACATGGAGAATATAGAAATTACAAGGCCTGCTATCGAATAGGCTTACCGCATATTCAACTGCATTCCAGGAATTGGGTGAAAAATCGGTAGGGATTAAAAAATTGTTCATTTAAAATACATACTGGGGGCAAAAGTATGTACATACAGGGTACTGAAATATGATTTTCATCAGTACAGGCCAAAACAGGATTGAAAGGCTAGTTCACGTATTGCAGGGCTTTCAGTTCCATGATCCGGATATTCCTGCCTTCTATAGCGATCAGACCTTCTTTTTTAAACCCCGAAAGCGTCCGTATAAGGCTCTCCGTGGCGATACCCGCAACACTTGCCAGGTCATTTCTCGATATTTTAATGGGATCCTCAGATTTATTGTTCATGATCCCGGCAAACTGGAGCAGGGTTTGTGCCGTCTTTTTACGAACTGAACTGTAGGCCATCTGTAGCAGTTGTGCCTTGATTTCCGTAATATTTTCGGTAAGGAGCTCCATTAATTCCAGGGAAATAGTATGGCTTTTTTCCAGTATGGTTTTTAATTTCTCTTTCGATATCCCGGCCAGTTCCACTTTTTCCATTGCAGTGGCTGATTCCTGATAGGGGATGTGGTTCATAAAGGATGTAAAGCCCAGAAAGTCATCCGCCCGGTAAAGGGATGTGATCAATTCCTTACCATCCGCATCCATGGTATGGCCTTTGACCACCCCTTTCAGAATAAGGTAGATGGTATTGGAATGGGATCCTTCCTTGTAAATGTTTTTTCCCGGGGTAAATCTGGACAATTCCCCATTGTCGTCAAAAAAGTTCTTCAATTCATTCAGGGTGCGTAATTCCGCTCCTGATGCCAGACGTTTCAATGAATTCTCCTCATGCATACGCCCCAGCAATTCCGCCTTGGCCAACCTGCTTTCAACAGCGCTGATCAAGTCAGCTTCTTCAAACGGCTTGGTGAGGTAATCATCTGCACCCAGGTCCATGCCCTTTCGGATTTCTTTGTGTTCCGTTTTCGCCGACAAAAAAATAAAGGGGATGTGTTTGGTGCTTTCCTCAGAAGACATTTGTTCCAACACCCCATAACCGTCCAATTCGGGCATCATGATATCGCAGATAACGATATCCGGGAGAATTTCCTTGGCCAAAGCGATACCCACCTTTCCGTCCGGGGCGGTTAGCACGGAATGGCCGGTAAGTTCCAGGAGTTCCTTGGTATTTTCCCGTAAAGCCCTGTCGTCTTCTATCAGTAAAATAGTTTTCATAAGCATGTGGTATTCAGTTTTTGGGGGATTTTCACGGTAAAAGTGGAACCCTTGCCTTCCTCACTGGAAAATTCCAGTATGGCACCCAGGTTTTCGAGGTGTTGCCGGGCAATGTTAAGGCCTATGCCTGTACCCTGGGTCAGAAGCGCGTTCTCTGCCCTGAAATATCGGTCAAAAATATGTTTCTGGTCGTTTTTGGGAATTCCGATACCCATGTCGACGACCTGGAGCACCCATGAACTGCCTGTTTTTGCAACCTGAAGGTCAATTGTAGAATCCTCGGGGGAGTATTTGATCGCATTGTGAATGAGGTTGGATAAAACGAGTTCGAGGGTCTTTTCGTCGAACCGTATCACGAGGTCGTCAATATTCTCTGGATACCGGATCTTTTGCCCGTTTTTGAGCAACATATTGGCATCATACACCACTTCATTGACAATTTTACTGATAGGGAAAGTTTCCACTTTGTAATGGTATTTCCCGGAATCCAATCGTTCAACGGAAAGGAAGTCATTCAGGATATTATCCAGGTATTTAACTTTGCTCCGAATTGTGGCAACGTGTTTGTCCCTTTTGTCCTGCTGCTCAGACAGCGTATATTTTCCCAGCAAGGTAATGGAAGTGAGGATACTGCTTAACGGAGTTTTGAATTCGTGGGACACCAATGACAAAAAACGTGTTTTCAATTCATTAAGTTCTTTTTCCCTGACCAGTGCGGAGGTGAGCCGTTTGGTCCTTTCCTCCACTGTTTTTTCCAGTTTTTCCGTATAGGACTTCCGTTCCGTGAGATCGATTACGATTGCTACAATTACCTGCCTATTGCCCATTATGGACGATTGAAGTTGTACTTCAACCGGATAGGTAGTACCATTTTTTCTTCGGTGTATGGACTCAAACTTTACCTTGCCCTGTTTCTTGTCAAGCAAAGGGGCGACCAGTTTTTGAAATCCGGATTTTTCAAATTTCGTATTGATATCCAAGGGGGTCATTTCTTTGAATTCGGCATGGGAATACCCCGTGTTTCGAAGGGCTTCCTTGTTGACATCGGTAAAGCGCAGGGATGTGATATCAAAAACGTATATTTCATTGAGGGACTCTTCGAATATACGCGCCCAGTGGCTCAATTCCTTTTCCTTTATCTTTCGCTCTGTAATATCGATGACTAACGCCATGATATAGTTGGAGCCGTATATTTCAAATGGGTTCAGGCCCACTTCAACCGGGAACTCAACCCCCCCTTTGCGAAGGCCATGTAAGTCACGTCCGGTACCCATTTGACGTTTCTCGCTTTTTTTGATAAAACTGTCAACATACTTGTCGTGGTTCCCATGATATCTGCGGGGTATAATTGTGTCCAGGGGTTTTCCAAGAAGTTCATCTGCCTCATATCCAAACATTTCCTCCGTTGAGGAGTTAGTCGCAACGATGAGCTGTTGCGTATTGACGACGATAATTCCTTCGGAAACACCTTCGGAGAGGAGATTGAAAATATTGCTATTTTTAGGGAAAACATGCATTTCCCAAAGTTATAGTTTTTAAACTGATTTCAGTCATGGAAACTATCCCTGCCTTTCTATAGTTTTACACAGTATAAATAAATACCCAAAATGAAGCATTCACAAAAAAAAGGCATAGCGCTTTACCAACATCTTGGTAGGCTATTTTATGCTGTTGCCTTTGCAGATGGCAGGGTACACCCTGGGGAGATCGTAAAATTTAAGGAAATTGTGACAACAGCCTGGCTCGACCTGGACGAGGTCACTGACCGTTATCAAACAGATGCCGCCTACCAGATAGAAATTGTTTTTGAGTGGCTTGTGGAAAATGAAAAGGATAGCGGGGAGTGTTTTCAGAAATTCAAGGATTTTTACAACGATCACCCGAACCTCTTTACAACGGAATTAAAAAATAGGATCAAAAGTACTTCCCGGGCTATTGCCCATGCTTTTGCAGGTACAAACAAGGCTGAACTCGTACTATTGGCAAAGATCGATCTGTTGTTAAAATAATAGGAAGGCGATAAGGTGAGGTAATTTCGATTTTTTTACGATCATGAATATCAGCATAAATCTAAAAATCCTTTTTCTTTGATAGATACGCCAGGCGCCATACAGGAAGGATGGTCCATAATGAAAGTACCAAAAGAGAAATAAACAGTCCAAAATCAGTTCCGAAGAATTGTTTGAACAGGGCTCCGGTATACCCTAAAAGGGCGGAAATATCCAATTTGAGCAAGATCAGTGTCCGCGACAGGTCAATCGGATTGAACATGCTGGCTATAAGGGAGGCGGTATCCAATGGATACGCTTCAAAAATAACCAGGGACAGCAAAAACAGCCCATCATATATCACGGCCAGGAACAACCAAAGCAAGACCGCATAGCCAAACCCTTTTATTTTGTTTTCATTGGATAAGGCAATGTTGAAAGCCAGGGCCGTAAAAATAAGCGTTAAAAATACACCGGTTACCAACAGGAGCGAGAAATCCCAGATTGCATCGCTCCTGAACAGCCCGTAAAGTGCAAAAGGGATACCCAGCCCCAGGGCCAGG